>JAKISP010000059.1 GCA_021648525.1 Gammaproteobacteria bacterium | reverse complement strand
GACTTGGGGCTACCGACCTTGGTAGCATGATCATAACTGACAAGATAGTGAACCGCCTTGGTACGTGATCCGTATGCCAGGTGGTGTGGGAGGAGGGATGTCGTGAGGCATCCCCCTATCCCGATTATTCTGACAAATGGCTGGATAAATTTGAAGCCAATCGCGAACGAGATAAAAGAATTGAAAAAAAATTGCACGAAAATGGATGGCGTGTCGCTATTATTTGGGAGTGTGCAACTCGAAAAGAAGCTATTTTCTGTGATGTGGTTAATCAACTGGCTGACTGGTTACAGTCTGATGCTCAGTTCTATGAATCAAGTTACAGAGAGAAATAGAGGCGTCTTTTTTTCTATAATCTGCCGCCACTTTCAGACGCGCGATAGTGGTGTGTGAAAATCTGCGTTACTGTTCGGCTGGAATGCCAGAGCCGCTATCTTTAATTTCTAGCTGGCCGTTATCGATGCTAATTTGTTAGTATTAGCGAGTATGTCTGTAGAAACCTGGGTGCTCTATCCGGCTGAGCTACGCTGCTATATTTTATTCTTTTTTGTTAGTCAAACGCTTGAATATGTGCTCTGTGGCAGTTTGAATCTCAGGCTCTAGTTCGATCAGCATCTCTTCATGACCATGCAGGGCAGCCTCAAATGCCAGCAACATGGGGCGCAGCTAACTCGCGCATTGCGTCCAGAAGAGCCTGGGCTTCCTGCTTATTGGCTAACAGTGGAGCAAGGAACTCTTCTACAAATGCTTCGCTGGTACCCATGTGTGTTCCTCTGTCAAAAGATCCTCACTAAGAGCTCTTAGCGCTAAGAAACATTAGTGCTAAGAATTTATAGTGTCAAGTGATTTTGCTGGTGAGCATTGACTTCGTGATAATAATTAATACAATTATTTATTAGTTTTTCACTTATCAGGAGAATAGGGCGTTATGGATTGCTGGACGTCAGTCATCGCGATAATTGAGAAATTCCTTCGTTTATTAAATGTGTAATTAGTGAGTTAAGGCTATTGTTCTATTTCCATGATTAGCGCAAAAGCGGCGGTATTATGTTTTAGAACACAATCTGAGTCGAACGGTAGTGCCTTTACCAACCTCACTTTCAATATCAATCTGCCACCGCTGTCGTTCACAGATTCGTTTGACAATGGCGAGTCCTATGCCGTTGCCGCCACTTTCGGGGGCGCGATAGTGGCGTGTGAAAATTTGTGCTAACTGTTCGGCTGGAATGCCGGGACCGCTATCTTTAATTTCTAGCTGACCGTTATCAACGCTAATCACTACTTCACCTTCATCAGTATAGATAAGGGCGTTGCGCACCAGGTTGCCGAGTACGATTGTGACGATTGCTTTAGGGGCTTCTATTTCAAAATCATTGATGATGTCACAGCGAAGGGTGAGAGCCTTATCGTGGGTTAAGAAGCGATGTTGCTCGCTGACCTCAAGGCTTGCCTCTTTGAGACTGCAGCGCTCCTGTTGATTCGTTGAATCACCTGGCACGGGTTCACGTGCGAGTAGTAACAGCACTTCAACCATTTGTGACATACGATTGCCAGCACGTGCGATGCGTTCAATCTGGCCGTGTACTCGTTCTGATAGTTGTGGGTTTTCGAGCAGTAGTTCCGCCGCACTATTGATCACTGCTAATGGTGTACGTAGTTCATGGCTGGCGTTGGCGGTGAATTCCTGTTCACGTTCGATGAATTGTGATAATTGATCCAGATAGCGGTCAAAGGTGGCTGCAAGCTGACCAACTTCATCATCTGCAAATTTATTGGTTTGCTGCAACGGTGTATGGTTGCCCGGTTTAAGTTCTGCAACCTGGCGTGCAAGGGTAGAGACAGGTAGAATAACTTTTCCTGATAGCCAGCTGCCCAGCCACAGGGCGATTAATATAGCGACAATAACAGAGGCGATTAAGGCGGTGTGAATGGCGGTTTCACGTTGTTCAAAGGCGGTGGCGTTACGCACCATATAGACCGTATGGTGTTTGTTGGCCTGGGAGTCGAGCTGGGAAACGAGAATGTGGAACAGCTCCTGTTCTAATTTAAGATCATGGTGCCCGCTCGTCAGTTTTCGAATCGCTTCAGGAACGATCTTATTCTGTTGGTTATCGACATAGTAGAGTTCCATTTTTGCGCTAAGTTGATGGTGTCCCAGAGATGGTTTGTTTTTTTGATTGAGGAAATAATCGAGTTCTGATTGCAGACTCTCTTCAACCAGTTCGACTTCGATATCTTCGATGGCAAAGTAGACGCCGATGGTGATGGTAAGGCTTAACAGTGCACCAAAGAGCAGGAATGATAGATTGATGCGGCGACGCAGGCTCTGTTTATAATTCATCGCTATCTACCAGACGAAAACCGATACGGTGAATGGTGTGGATTAATGATTTTTCAAAGGGTTTGTCTACTGCTGCGCGTAGGCTATGAACGTGAGCGCGTAGTGCATCGCTGTCGGGCGGTGAATCATGCCACACCTCTTTTTCAATCTCCTGGCGCTTAACCACATTGGGTGAACGACGGATCAATAGCTCAAGTATTGTTAGCGCAGTTGGGGTGAGGGTAACTAACTTTCCCTGGCGATGAACCTCTAATGTGTTGGGGTTGAAACTAAGGTCGCTGACTTCAATCAACTGTTTGTCGGCATCTTTCAGTTGACGGCGGCTTAAGGCGGTGATGCGCGCGAGTAGTTCTTTAAGGGCGAATGGCTTAACCAGATAATCATCGGCCCCATTTTCAAAGCCTGCGAGTTTGTCATCCAGTGTATCTCTCGCGGTTAGCATTAATACTGGGGTGGCGTTGTTGGCTTCTTCGCGTAGTTTACGGCAGGCGGTGAGACCATCCATGCCGGGCATCATGATATCCATGATGATAACATCATATGAATGGGTGATCGCCAGATGCAGGCCGGTAATGCCATCACCAGCCGCGTCTGGTTGGTGGCCTTTTGTTTCCAGATAATCGTAGAGATTGGCGGCTAGATCGCTGTCGTCTTCAATAATCAGGACGCGGATGGGGTTAGTTACGGCCAAGTTTGGTGCTCCATTCAAGCAGACAGGGGTTAGCCTATTAAAACGTAGAAAGGCGGGTGATTGCAATCCCTGCATTCAGGCCCAACGAATTCAATATGTAAGTGCGACTGATACGCGCACTACTCGAATCAACGGTTTTCAGTGTCACACCTGTCATCCATACCTGCTCCTGGTTTGATGCGCATCCGCATGATTAAAAACAGGCTTGTGGCTGCAATAATAGAGGTCGGCATATCGGTTAGTCTTTGAATACGCATCTCTATACCTGCTGTTGTTCAGGTGACATTCTGGCTTCACGCCCATGCACCAGTCGATACAATGCAGGCAGTACCACCAGGGTCAACAAGGTCGATGAGATGATCCCTCCAATGACTACCGTAGCAAGTGGACGCTGTACTTCCGAACCAATGCCGGTATTGAGTGCCATCGGAACAAAACCCAGTGCGGCCACTAAAGCAGTCATCAACACGGGGCGCAAGCGGGTTAATGCCCCTTCAATAATCGCCTCATGCAGGGCCTGACCATGAAGTCTCAGATCTCGAATGAACGAAACCATGACCAGACCATTCAGTACCGCAATGCCTGAAAGTGCGATAAAACCGACGGCAGCTGAAATTGAGAAAGGAATATCGCGCACTAACAAGGCCACGATTCCACCGGTTAAGGCCAATGGCACACCCGAAAAAATAATGGCGGCATCCTTAATAGACCCCAAGGCCATAATCAGCAAGCCAATCACTAATAGCAGGGTAATGGGCACCACAATAGAGAGCCGTTGCGTGGCGGACTGGAGCTTTTGATACGTGCCACCGTATTCCACCCAGTAACCCGCTGGCACATCAACACTGTCTTTAATCGCCTGCTGCACATCCTGGACAAAAGAACCGAGATCGCGGCCACGCACATTGGCTGAGACCACGATGCGGCGCTTGCCATTTTCTCGATAGACCTGGCTGTAACCCATCACTAATTTCAGGGTGGCCACCTCTTTCAATGGCACATACAACCCATCAGTGAGCATGATCGGAAGATCAGAGAGACCATCAACATCCGTGCGTAGGTGTTCAGGTAGCCGCACCACAATATCGGCGCGTCGATCCCCCTCATAGAATTGGTTGGCGACCGTTCCACCTAATGCGGTGGAGAGAAGGTCCTGTAGTTGAATGATGCTCAGACCATAACGAGCCATGGCCTCACGTTTCGGTTCAATCGTCATCACTGGCAAGCCAGTGGTCTGTTCGACGGCCACATCCGCCGCCCCCGGTACATTGCCCACGGCCTTTTCTATCGCATGGCCGAGGGCGATAAGCTGGTCAAAATCATCACCAAACACTTTGACCGCCAGCTCCGATCGCACCCCGGATATCAGTTCATTAAAGCGCATCTGTATCGGTTGTAAAAACTCATAACGGTTACCGGGGATGGGCGTCACCAGAGTTTCTAATTCTTCAACAAATTGCGCCTTTGTTTTGCTGGGGTCTGGCCACTCATCACGTGGTTTTAGAATAATAAAATTATCCGCCACGCTGGGTGGTACGGCATCGGTGGCCACTTCGGCGGTGCCAATTTTGGAAAATATCCGTTCAACTTCTGGCAGTGTTTTTATCTCTGCTTCCAGGATTTCCTGTAGATGGATCGCTTCAGTCAGTGATGTGCCGGGAATGCGCAACGCATGCATCGCAATATCACCTTCATCCAGGTTAGGCACAAACTCAGAGCCGAGTTTGGGAATTAAAAAAGTGGAACCAACAACCAACGTGAGCGCTGATGTCACCACAACCCATCTAAATCTCAGAGAGAACGATAAGACGGGTTTGTAGATCGAAAGAGTCGCCAGCACGACGCGGCTTTTTTTCTCTTTAATCGGTTTTTTAAACAGCAGCGCCACACCAGCGGGAACAAAGGTGATGGAGAGAATCATTGCACTGACCAGGGCAATGATGACCGTGATCGCCATGGGATGAAACATTTTTCCTTCCACACCACTGAGTGCAAAGATAGGAATATAGACGGCGGTAATAATAAAGACACCAAACAGTGCCGGGCGTATCACCTCTCGGGTTGCGTCAAAGACTATCGCCAGGCGTTCGTTAAGTGGCAAGCCTTCTTTACGGTAGTTCTGGCTCAAACGACGAATACAGTTTTCAACAATAATCACAGCACCATCGATGATTAAACCAAAATCCAGTGCACCCAGACTCATCAGGTTAGCGCTGGTTCTCGTCTGTACCATGCCAGTGATGGTCATTAACATGGCGATGGGAATCACGGCGGCGGTTAATATGGCTGCGCGGATATTGCCTAAAAACAGAAACAGAACTACGATAACCAACAGCGCGCCTTCAAATAAGTTTTTCTGTACCGTTTCCAGCGTTTTATCAACCAGTGTTGTTCGGTTATAAACCGCCGTGACGGTAATGCCATCGGGCAGGCTGCTTTTAATCTCTTCGAGCTTGATCGAAACATCGTTAGCCACCGTGCGGCTATTTTCGCCTATCAGCATAAAGACCGTGCTCATGACCACTTCACGGCCGTTTTGAGTCGCTGCTCCTGAGCGCAGCTCTTTGCCTAAACTCACACTGGCGACATCTTTCACTCGTACCGGAATACCTTGATGCTGGCGAATCACAATATTGCCCAGATCGGCTAAGGTACTGGCTTGACCAGGCACACGCATTAACCACTGTGCACCGTTGTGCTCGATGAAACCAACACCTCGGTTGTTATTGTTGTTTTGTATCGCCGTAACAATATCGTCATAACCCATTTGGTAAGCTAATAATTTGGCTGGATCAGGGGCAACCAATATCTCTTTCTTGAAACCACCAATGGGGTTGATCTCTGCTACACCGGCAACACGCATTAACTGCGGGCGAATAATCCAGTCGTGAGTTGAGCGCAGATCCATTGGCGTAATCAGACTGCCATCGCTATTTGTCGCACCCGGTTCAGCGTCAACGGTAAACATAAAAATCTCACCCAGTCCGGTGGCAATCGGGCCGAGGGTCGGCTCTAACGAAGGCGGTAGATTACCTCTTGCAGTCGTCAGGCGTTCACCAACTAACTGCCGGGCAAAATAGATATCCGTCCCTTCTTCAAATACAACGGTCACTTGCGATAGCCCATAACGTGAAACAGAGCGGGTATAAGAGAGCTTAGGTAGACCTGCCATCGCATTTTCTACCGGAAAACTCACACGCTGCTCTGCTTCCAGCGGGGTATAACCCGGTGCCTCGGTATTGATAACCACCTGGACATTGGTAATATCAGGTACCGCATCAATCGGTAACTGAGTGAATTTCCATATGCCTAATCCCATCAACATCAGGACAAGCACCATCACTAGCCCTCGGCGTTCGAGGGAAAATTTAATAATTGCTTCTAACATGATCTGTCGCCTTTAATGGTCGTGAGCCGCACCCGATTTTTCAATATCCGCTTTAATGACATAGCTGTTTTCGCTAACGTAACGGCTGCCGGGTTCCAGGCCTCCCAGCACCTCGGCCCATTCACCGGCTTGCAGGCCCAGCTCAAGCATCCGTACCTCATACTCTTCACCGATCTGTGCGTAGACCACCGTAAAATCCCTAAAGGCTTGCAAGCCTGATCGTTTTACGGCTAATGCTGCTGTATGTTCTCCCACGGTTATGTTGGCACTGATGTGGCGACCTGGGCGTAATTGACCCTTTTTGTTATCCAGCACCACACGAACTTTGACCGATTGATCTGCCTCTGCCAGTGGATTAATTCGAGAGACTTTACCCTTAGCCTGATAGCCGCTGGTGGTATCGGTAATGGTGACCGACGCCCCCATTTTTACTTGCGCCAGATCGGTAGGAAAGACTGATAGCTCTGCCCATACTGATCGACTGTCCATGATCGTAAAGAGTTGGCGGCTGTTCGTTTGCTCTCCTACATTGGCATCACGCAGGCTGATCACACCACTGATCGGTGAGGTAATGGTAAAGCGTTGCAAGCTTTCGTTGCTTTCAATGGTGGCTAGCTTCTGGCCTTTGCGAACTTGCTCTCCCTGTGAGACCAGAACAGATTGAATCGCACCATCAAAACGGGCGGTGATGCTTCGCAGTTGCTCACTATTGGGGGCAATCTGGCCATATACACTGATAGTTTTCTGCATCACAACAGAGCCAGCAACCGCCGTTCCAATCGCTAACGCTTCGGCGACTGTGGTTTCAATCCTGGTGCGACCTTCAAAGCTATCATATTGCCAGGTGTGGGTGACACCGTTATGCGCTGCATTAATCGTTATGGCAAATGAGTGCGGCTCGTAGATCACCGTATCACCACGTAACGCATCGCCTTGTGGTGCAAAATTAATATCATCAATCTTGTCGCCCAGGCGGGTTAACTTTATATTCAACTTCACGTTATCAGGGCTGAGTGCGTTGCCATTGTTTGTCGCCCAGGCACGAAATTCTGGGGGGACGCCGGTCTCAAAAATCGCTAGTTCAAGGGTGAAATTACCCGCCTTGAACAGCCGCCCACGATGTGGGCCCTTTTCAGGCTCTGCTTCAGCGGCTTCATCGTGACCATGGCCGTGGCCATTTGTCCCGTGGTCTGAATGATCATCACCACAAGCGCTCAGCAATACCACTAACAGCAGCGATAACCAAATTCGGTGCATGGGTATTTTATTTGTACTGTTCATTTGGTACCTCATAATTTTGCTTTCGGTTGCGCAATGCGCACGCCGGTTAATCGTTCGATTTCAATGATGTTTCGATGAGCATCAATGCTGGCTTCAACCAACGCATTGTGTGCGTCCAATAATTCCGCCTGGACGCTACGCAGTTCCAGATAACTGTATCGGCCAAGGTTATAAGCCCGGCGGGTCTCTGTGAGTGCCTGTTCAAGAGGGGGGATAATCTCACCTCGTACGGTTTCAATGATATGCAGACTGTGTTGCAATTTTTCATGCATCACGAAGAGTGCGGTTTCAATGCTAATCCGCACGGTCTCTTCTTCGCGGCTCGTTTTAGCCAGATTGGCACGTGCTTCAGCAATGCGGCCGGGATTACGGGTGCGTTTACCAAATGGGACAGTAATGCCAGCAACCAGGGCTTGATCATTGCCAATCCTGGTATGACGAACCCCAGCATTAACACGCCAACTGGGTCTGTCCTGGGCCAGTGAAAGCTGTAACTCGGCCTTTCTTAACAACTGACTGGATAGCAGCCGAGTGAATTCAGGGTTTTGCGCTAACTGGGATTTGAGTGTTTCAAATGATGCCACCAGGGGAAGGTGGGTAATGTCGCCTTCAACGCGTGCAAAGGTTGGTGTTGTTTCACCCCATTGGGCCGCCAGTTGGCGATTCGCGGAGAGCAGTTCATGTTCGATCTCTTCGCGTTGCATTTTTCTGCGTGCCAGTTCCGCTTGTGCCCTGAAGAGTTCTGCCTCGGGTGTCTTGCCTGCCTTTACCCGTCTGGATACGGATTGAATCGTCTCTTCAGCCAACTGGATGGTTTTGTCTGCATTCACCTCTCGCGCTTGATAGGCCAAACTGACCAGGTAACGGCGTGCGGTTTCGGCTGCGGCATCGAGTTGTTTTAATTCTGCTTCAGCGTTGATTAATGATGAGCCTGCTTCAGCAGCATCAATGTAACGCTGGCGGATTCCCCGCTCAATTACCCAGCCAATACTGAGCGTGGCCTGTGCGCTATCCAAACCTCTGTTATTACCTGTGCCGAGCACATCTTCCAGTTCAAAATTGAGCTCAGGACTCGGCGCCAGCCCCGCTTGCTCTACCCGTCCCTGTTGCGCTCTCAGTTGATAATCAAACGCTCGCAGGTTCGGGTTGTGTTCAATGGTATTAATAACCGCTTGATGCAAACTAATCGTATGCTTGCCAGTCGCTAAATCGGAAGCGACAGCGCTGTTCATAGCCATGATTGAACTCAGTAATGCCAAATAAAAGACAGCTGACCGTGTCACCAATTGTCTCGGCATGAGAAAAGATACCCACATCACAAATCTCCTTGTGTACGCTGGTAAGCGTACAACCATAAAATACCAGTCTATGTAGCAAGCTTAGCGCTAAACTGCGATAGAAATTCTTAAAAAGAGTTAGTGCGGTGGTGGTGCCCGTAAGGGTGGAGAAAGGAGGTGACCGAGATGAAGGATGAGTTTGTCCTCTCGGCAGCACTGAACAAGCCGCTGTGGGATGGTAAATATCACTAGAGTAAAAAAGAGCGTAAAGAATGCTACCGCAAAAATATGATTGAAAATGTTCTTTAATACCCCGTCAGAACTGATATCAACCTCTGAAATCACGCTATCATGATGCTCATGGGAGGTATCGTGAGCAAGATGAACGTTACTCAAATGGGCATGATCGCCAGCTTTGTCTGTATCATGAATGTGGTTATGGTAGTGGTTGTGCTCGTGAGCAAGGTAATGAGTATGTAGCTTAACATCTTGCCCACATAGCAGTGCCAGGGAGAGAAATAAGCTCCACAATAGTAGTGTCCGTCGGTTTATCTGGCGAAAAGAATCCATAGCGAGTTAGTTTATATAATTGACAGGTTAAAAACAATGTTGGGGGGTACCCCTTGCGCTAGCTTAGTGCTCACCTGGCCCCTGTATACCAAGGGCTGCAGCAATACAGATAATGGTGATGAAGAGCAGTGCATCGAGCGACAATACTCGCTGAAAACGTCCGCTGGCGGCTGGTTTTCCTGTCATCGCGGGAATAATAATGAAACGGTTGCTGGCACCGATCACCATCATCATGACGACAAAACCAAATTTAATCATCAGTGTGATGCCGTAGTCTGTCTGCCATAGTTCGGCAACTGTTTCGAGGCGGTGCCATGCGTTGAGCAGGCCGGTGCTGATGACGAGCGCAAGGGCGACGGTGGCGAGAGAGGTGAGACGATCTGCGCTGCTGCAGATAATCTCATGCATTGCGTTACTCTGTTGTCGTAACGTGCTGATGATGACGAGATAGGCAATGACCGCACCTCCCCACAGACAGCCGCCGATGATATGGATGCTATTGGTGAGGTTGTCGAGCGTGAATAGTCCTTCGTCACCTGCATGGCTGGTGGCACTGATATAGAAGGCGATAGCCGCACTGGCTGCAATTAAAAGTGCGCCGCTGAGAGGGGGTGTTTTTTTACGGATGAAGAGCCAGAGTATCATCATGATGATAAGTGCGATGGCGCGCCCTGCCCATAAGCTACCGAAGTGACTTTTCTCGACTACTTTTTCTACAAATGGAAAGGCTGCTAGCAGTGAGACATCGGCCATGGTGGCGGACCGCATGAGAAGTATCACGGTGGTAGTGATGAGCAGTGTGATGAGCGCGCCATCGATCATGAACCGAAGTTTGGGTTGCACTAAGGCGCGGGCGTGGGTGTCCTTGAGTAGCCAGATGAAGGCAGCACTTGCGCCGATAATCGTTGCAAGTGCAAGGCGGTCAAATGCGATTAGCGTGGTATCAAGTAGCGAAATCTCCATTGATAGCGCTTATTACAGGCTATTTAACACTGAAGTGACTATTGCCCTTAATCCGATGGCCATCATGTGCAACGATATTCCATTTAACCTTATATGTACCCGATGGTAGTGGCTTTAATTTTACTTTAAGTGTTTTAGGGCTATCGTTGATATGGCTAATCTCACCATCATCCATACGTGTGCCATCTTCACTTTTGACTTCAATCTTGCTCCAGTCCATTTCGACACCACCACTGAACCACAGTTGCAGGCTTTCAGGGGCAGGTGAAACCGCGTCCCCTTTTGCAGGAATGCTTTTATCCATATGAACATGCCCCCATGAAACAAGTGGAAACATCAGTAGTAGTAACAGGCAGCTAGAGAGGGAGGCCCTTTTGGTTGTATTCATTGCAATGTCCTTTCCGTTCGATTTCTTTCATCATATAGTGTCATGATTGAAAAAACATGGTGTTTTTGCTTCCGTTATCGATTAGTTGCGCTTATGGTTCAGGTGAAGCTGCCCCTCTTCACGGAATTTCCCCTGCACCAGGGTGTAATCAAAGTGCTCACCATCTTCATTGAAGGCACCAACGCCATCGGTTTCAATAAAACCATCCTGCAGTGTGAAATAGAGTTTGTCACCACTCACGGTACCGTGCATCTGTTTGCTCGCCATGCCAAAGAGATTAAAGCCGGTCGCGATGAATTTTTTCCCTTTTTGTATCGCTTCAAATCGGGTGCCACTATCATCATACCAGGTGCCACTCAGATTGATGGCGGGAGGTTGAAGGGTGGCTGGCAGCGCGACAGATATCGTCTCAACAGGCTCTTTAGCTTGTGGCACTGGTTTCGGTGTCGGTGGGGTGACCTCAGCAGTGGCCGGTGTTGGTTCAGCAGCAGGGTTGACGGGCACCTCGTCAATGAAAACTGATGCGGTGACCATTAACATCATGACAATGCCGGCAGCAATCATGCTATTTTTTAAAGAGCTGCTTTTCACGGGGGGCTTGTTATGAGTGGTGGTTTTATCTGCAGGTTGTGTATTGCTGTCAGCCATTTCAAAGTTCTCGGGTTGAATTGTTAGTTTGCTATTTTAGCAATATATATTAACTTTGCTAATTTTCGGGTGTTTTATGGTACGTTGTCGCTCAACTAAGAATACAGATGGTAAACGAATGAAAAACTGGGGGGAAGGGATGGGGGGAAAAGTAACCACGATATGGGGTTTTTTAGCGGTAATGGTGCTTTTGAGCGGTTGTGCGACGAATTCAATATTTAGTTCATACCCATCTCAGGTTGAAAATATCAAACTTCAGGTCTCGATTGGGGATTTTGCGGGTGCGCAGGCTGTGCTGGCTAAAAAGAGCATGGGTGCGGATATAATGCTCTATTTGATGGAACGCGGGCGTATCTCGCAGATGGCGGGTGATACTGAAGAGAGTATCCAGGATTTTCAGACTGTTTTAGAAGCATTTGAGGCTAAAGAAGCGGCGGCAAAGATCACGGCAAGTGGCGTGGCCAGTGGTGCGGGGGCTGTGATGCTAAATGAAAATGCGATTCCTTATCAGGGCGATATCTATGAACGGGTTTTTGTTCATAGTTTTCAGGCGTTGAATTTTCTTGCTGAACGCAATCTGGATGCGGCTGCCGTTGAGGTAAGACGCGCTAATCTGGAACAAAAATTTGCGTTACAGGAGAATGAAAATGAGTTGATCGAGGCGGAAGAAGAGGACGAAAAGGCTAAAATTCTGAGTGCAAATAAAGGGTATAAGTCGAAGTTTCCTGCATTAGCCACAATCGCGGGTACGGTGAAGAACTCTTTTCAGAATGCCTATTCATTTTATATTTCGGGATTGATCTATGAGATCAATGGTGATGCAAACGACGCTTATATCGATTATAAAAAAGCATTAGAGATCTATCCGGGTAACAGCTATATACGTGGTGATGTGGCACGCCTGGCAAAACGGCTGTCAATGGAAGAAGATTTTGAGCAGATAAAAGACTCGGTTTCCCCTGCCAGGATGACCTCTCCTGCAGAGGGTGAGGGTAAGCTGGTGGTGCTCTACGAACAGGGGTATGTGCCTGAAAGGCAAGAGGTCAATGTTCTTTTCGATATTATGGGTGTACCTAACAATATGGTGTTTCCTACTTACTCTGAGCGAGCACCTCCTGCTCGGTCACTGGTGATTGGTCTTGCGGGTGAACGCCTTGGTGAGACTGAGACGGTTGTGCAGCCATCGGCGATGGCGGCCAGGGCACTTTCAGATCGTATGCCAGGAATGATTGTCAGGCAGGGATTGCGTATTATTGCACGAGAAAAAATGAAGGATAACCAGTTGACCAGTACTTTTGGGGTACTTGCTGGGCTTGGGCAATTTTTTCTAAATCGTGCGGACCTTCGTAGCTGGTTAATGTTACCGGCAGAGGTGCAGATTATGCATGCACCAGCCCGTCATGGTGAACAGATACTAACACTGCGCAATGGCAGCGTTAGTTCTGAGGTGGTGATTAATATTCAACCCGGAAGGACAACCGTGGTGCATGTGATTGAAGCGGGTGGGCAATTGCATTCACGTGCGGTAACAATATAGAATGACTCTAAATGTCATCTTGTAATCAGCTTCGTGGTAGTGGAGTAAATATGAAAGTTAATCATTGTTTTAAAAGGGTTTATGGCGTGATCTTTTTACTCGGGCTGTTAACCGCCTGCAGTACCTCTGGAATTGAGGCAATTGGTACGCCGGAAGATCCTGATGTAAAAAAACATTTACTGATCCATAACGATTCACTTGCTAATCAAATCACTATTTCTGATATGCGTAGTCGTACAGTGCATAATGGGGACTTACTGGAGGTGAGCTTAACGCTTTCTAATCTAACGAGCAGAGATAAAACGGTGCAATATCGTTTTAGCTGGTTTGATGGTGATGAATTTGAAGTTGAGGCTGGCGTCGAGGGCTGGACCCCCGTTAGTTTGCATGGCAAGGGGAGTGTTAGTGTTAATGGACTGGCACCCAATAGTTCCGTGAAAAGTTACCGATTAAATGTAAAGGGGCAATAAATGTTGATGAAAAAACGTTCGGCTGTATATGGAGTTTCATTGATGGTGGCATCATTGCTACTGTTGCAGGGGTGTGCCACTAAAGTCGCTTATCAGGGTGCTACAGATGTTGAAACCACCAGCATTGATTTTGGTTCCACTGATCTGCAGCAAATTGCAGTTAAGATGGTTGATTCCGTGCTCTCGTTTCCACCGATTGTACAGATAACCAATGAACGGCGCCCGGTGATGTTTGTGGATAAAATTAAAAATAAAACCACTGAGCACATTGATACTGAATCGATTACAGACACAATTGCTACGCGCATTTTGCGCTCAGGGAAATTTCGTTTTGTTGATATGACTAAGATAGCTGAAGTGAGTCAGCAGATGGATTTTCAGAATAAAAGTGGCATGGTTAATCAGAATACAGCGGCACAGGTTGGACGTCAGATTGGTGCGGAGTACATGATGTATGGCAACCTGAGTAGTATTGTGAAAAAGACCAAAAGTGTGAAAGATGTTTATTACAAATTCACTCTGAAAATGATGCACCTTGAAAGTGGTATTATTGAGTGGTCGGATGAAAAAGAGATCCGTAAAACACGTGAAAAATCAATGTTTGGTATGTAAAATGAATATTACAATGTTTAGACAACTGGCCTTAGTGGCTCTGTTATTAGCGCCATTTTCTAGTCATGCAGCATCTGATATTAAGGTAAGCCATAGCCAGGCAGGAGAGGGAAAAGCGCCTTATGTTGGGGTTAGCCTGGGTAGTGCTGATTATGATCTGGCAAATGATAGCTCACCTTCATTCTCTATTTTTGGCGGCATAGCATTGAATGAGCTGTTGGCGATTGAACTGGGTATGATTGATTTTGGTGATGCTACTAATGCTGCCGTAAAAAGTGAAGCGAGTGCCTTTTACGGCAGTGTACTCGCTAATGGTGCACTGTCGAGTGAGTTAAGTGCTTTTGTTCAGTTAGGTCTGGCGAGCTGGGATTATGATGTGGCAAGTGCAGATGATTCCAGTGTCGATGTCTTTTGGGGGCTTGGTTTGAATTATGATGTCAGCCAGGGTCTTGCGGCCCGACTGGCAATTCAGCAATTTTCCATCGATGCTAGTTTCGGGAATCTTTCGAGAGAAGAGGATATATTGAATATAAGCCTTGGTTTGATCTATCGTTTTTAATCATGATGGTAGTGGTGTGCAAGACACCACTACAGCATGGCGTAGCAAAGAGCATCTTGCGTGGTTTCGTTTGTAAGAGATTCTTTTTGTTGCCCCTGATGCCATTCGTTAAAATCGGCCTGGGCAGACTCAATATTGGGATAGATCCAGACTGAGGTGCCGTTTTCCAGCATTAATGTGGCTGTTTTATCTGGCCATACTTGAATGTAAAAATTCATTTATTTCTCCTTTGCGTTTTAGTTAGTCTGCGAGACTACCAGGTGAAAATGACATTCCTGTTAAAAAATTATTATTTTTTAGTGATTTAGTGATATCTCTTTATTTCAAAGGGTTTTTGTTTGTTTGCCTTTTATTTTTATGAGGTGATTTTGGTGTTTACTTTTTGTCTCATGTGGTGACAATAGGAATTCAGGGTGGAATTTTCTTAAACAAAGGGGATAGAGCATGGTGGAAGAGACATATCATAAGGTTGTCATCATTGGCGGTGGTACGGGAGGAATAGCGGTGGCGGCTCACCTGCTAAAGGCGGTTGAAAATCTCGATGTCGCGATCGTTGAGCCTGCGGATACTCACTATTATCAGCCGGGTTGGACCTTTGTTGGTGCCGGGATTATTAAGGCAGAGAAAACCGCGCGCAGCATGGGGTCAGTGATCCCGAAGGGCGTTAAGTGGATTCAGGATGGAGTGAATGCAATAGACCCGGACGGTAAATTGTTGACACTGAGCTCGGGTGGCTCGCTAGGTTACGATTTCCTGATCGTTGCAGCAGGTATTAAGGTCGACTGGGATATCATACCCGGGTTAAAAGAGAGTCTTGGTAAAGAGGGTGTTGTTAGCAATTATGATTACCAGCAAGCTCCCAGGACATGGCAGGCTATTCAAAATTTCAAGGGGGGCACTGCGATCTTTACCCAGCCAGCGCCGCCATTTAAATGCCCAGGTGCCGCACAAAAAATCCTTTACCTTGCCGATGATGCCTTCCGAAAATCTGATGTTCGGGCGAAGAGTCATGTGATTTTTTGTTCTGCGGCACCCGGTATTTTCCCGGTGAAAAAATATGCCGCTGCGTTGAATAAAGTGATCGCACGTAAAGAGCTGGATATGCGTTACCAGACAAAACTGGTTGAAATCCGTGCCGAGACAAAAGAGGCGGTGTTCGATAAGGGCGGTGAGCAGGAGGTGATCAAATATGACATGATTCATGTTACGCCGCCGATGTGCGCACCGGACTTCCTTAAAGGCAGTGTTATCAGTGATGCGGGTGGCTGGGTTGATGTTGATATGCACACGCTGCAACATAAAAAATATAGCAACATCTTTGGCATTGGCGATTGCACCAATACGCCAAATTCCAAGACGGCTGCTGCGATTAAAGGTCAGACACCGGTGGTTGCCAGTAATGTGGTGGCTGCAATCAATGGCCAGGTGGGTAAGGCTGCCTATGATGGTTACGCCTCATGCCCATTGGTCACCGGCTACGGTAAGTTGGTGTTGGCCGAATTTGATTATAACATGCAACCGAAAGAGACCTTTCCGTTTGACCAGGGGCGAGAGCGTCGCAGTATGTATTATCTGAAGAAATATGCGCTGCCAAAATTCTACTGGGATGTCCTGCTTAAAGGTGGTGACCTGAATGTGGGTGGCAGTTAGGCGGGGTGGCAGTTAGGCGGGGTGGTAATGAGTCCAGGTTAATTGTCACGTTCAAGCTGTAGAAAAACTCCCTGGCGTTAAAAAGTATGTGGATTTCGGGGTTCCAAATGGATTGCTTGTATAGAGATCATGGTCTGGAAGGCTTCTCATGAAGTCGATTTTTTGACTAATTAGTGCCCATCCAGAAATCTTCAATACCATGAAAAATAAAGAAATATTCTTGTAATCGGTTAAAAAACCCTCTTGGATTTGTTAAGTTTAGAGTCTGAACAAAAAACCACAAACCAAGAGGAT
>JAKISP010000014.1 GCA_021648525.1 Gammaproteobacteria bacterium | reverse complement strand
TCCAAGGTAAACCAGTGCCTTTTCACCCGATCCGACTGATTGACAATCAACCACCCATTTTTTAGGGTACTTTGCCGGAAGCGTTAGTCCCTCATCAACGATGGCACTAAGCAGTTTGGCTCGAAAGCCCCGTACTCCATACTTGGGGGCAAAACCTGAGCCAGCATGTTCACCTTCATTGTCTGGTGTCCAGTGGCGCACTCTCCGGCAATGAATGGCGCCCCGCCAAAGGGCATTACCTCTTTCCCGTAAGAGCCCTGTCTCATCATTTTAGAGGGGCAATGGTCAGTGCCTGTCAAACCGATGCCGAAAGGAAAAGCTGGCGAAGATACGTCGCTACGTCGCGCAATCCAAAGAAGCCGCATTAAACCATCGCACAGAACAAAAAACGGCTAAGCCTATTACCATCCCATACTGCCCCTGCCCAAAGTGCAAAGCGGGCATACTTCAGGTAATCGCCGAGATACCCGCGATAAGAGAGCTAAGAGGTGAACGACGACAATACTTGAACTAATCGCCAACAAAAACCACGCTGATGAGGCAGGCACAGAGCGGCCTGAGGCTTCACACGGATGAATGGCCAATCAATGCGCTATTTTGTCTATTTTCGTGTAAAAAGGTAGATTGAAAAACAACGAATGGCGAGGTCAAAAGAGAATGGCACCGGGTTAACGTGCCGGATTTGGACAAGGCAAGTAAAAGCAATCCCCCTATAGTTAGCAAAAAAATTAGTGGCAATAGAGAGAAAATGGCAAGATTCTAGGCTTGTTTTCGGTTGATAAAAAAGAGTAGGTTTTGCTCAAAGTCAAAGGAAAGCGGTAAATTACAAAAGGCACTATAAAGTAGCATTAGTTCTGGCTCTTGAGTATTGACAAAAAGGGACAATTTTGTGACTATGTATCACGTTTTTATTCCTTTAATATGGCTGTTTGGAGAGAATGTCGATGCAAAGCCTTAATGATTTCGAACTGTTGACCAAACTATCCTCCATTTACTCCCAACAAACCATTGCTGATGAAATAAATCATCCCAGAGAGGTGATTAACCGATGGATCAAGGAACGATCTAGGCAGCAAGACGAAAGCTGGCTAACCTATAGTGAGCGTATTACCCTAGAGAAGATGTTACCTACTCCAACAGAGAGAAAACATGACTTTACCTTTATTGACTTGTTCGCAGGTATCGGGGGGATCAGGCGCGGTTTTGAGTCGGTAGAGGGTAAATGTGTTTTTACCAGTGAATATGATAAATACGCTATCAAGACCTATCAGGCGAATTATTACTGTGACCACAAAATTCATGGCGATATAAAAGAGATCACACAACCTGAAGGCATGACGAAAAAACAAACCTATAACCATATTCAGCAATCCATTCCTGACCATGATGTATTACTTGCGGGTTTTCCCTGTCAGCCCTTTTCAATTGCAGGTGTATCGAAGAAAAAATCACTGGGTAGAGCGCATGGTTTTGAATGTGATACACAAGGTACATTGTTTTTTGATGTTGCTAGGATAATTAATGCCAAACGACCTCTTGCCATCATGCTGGAAAATGTAAAAAATCTCAAAAGCCATGACAAGGGAAAAACCTTCAAGGTCATTATGAATGCCCTGGATGAGCTTGGCTATGATGTAATTGATCGCGAGTATGATGAAGCAGGAGCAGACCCGAAGATCATCAATGGCAAGAATTTTGTTCCGCAAAACAGGGAACGTATAGTGATAGTTGCCTTCAGGCGAGATTTAAAAGTGACAGAGGGGTTCTCTCTTAAAAAAATCAGAAAATATTTCCCTAAAACCGAACCTGTAGTTGGTGATATTTTGCAGCCGGATAATGAAGTGGATGATAAATATATATTGACCCCCAATTTATGGAAATATCTCAAAGCCTATGCTGACAAGCACAAGAAGGCGGGTAATGGTTTCGGGTTTGGAAAGATTACTGCTTCAGACAGATCAACCCGCACATTGTCAGCAAGATATTACAAGGATGGCTCGGAAGTACTTATTGATCGCGGAAGCAGGAAGCGACCACGAAGATTGACTCCTAGGGAGTGCGCCAGGTTAATGGGTTTTGACAAGTCTGGTGAAAGTAAATTTATAATTCCTGTATCTGACACACAAGCCTATAAGCAGTTTGGTAACAGTGTGGTTGTTCCTGTATTTGAATCAGTAGCAAAACTGATGAAACCGTATATTCTTAAAGCGCAGAAAGTGGCCAGATCCAAAGTAGGGAAAATAACGGTCAGGAAGAGAAGAGCTGAAGTTAATAAATCGCGCAAAGTAGCCTAATGACTGATATTATTTCCCCTAACATCCGAAGTCGCATGATGTCGGGTATCAGGAGGGAAAACACAAAGCCTGAAATTATGTTCAGGAAAGGGCTTTACAAGCGAGGATACAGATACCGTCTTCATGCCAAGCCTGACCTAGTTCTTGCCAAATACAACGTTATTGTTTTTATACATGGCATACTACTACGTTAAAAGAGGATGGCTGGAGGGTTTTTATCGTGTGGGAATGCGCTCTTAAAAGGAAAATCGATCAGGAAATCAATAAAGTTTTTGATCATATTTCTGACTGGCAGTTGACTAACAATAATACAGGTGAAATTTCAGAAGGTAGTATCAATGGCATCGAAGAGCGGAACGTATGATACCCAATCAGCTAAAAAAATCAGTGCAGAAGGCGTTACAGGTCTTCTTCAAAATCTGGGTTGTACCCAGATTTATGTAAAGAAACTTGCTCCTAATGATAACAGCAAAAATCAGCCTTATTTCGGTGCCCACCTAACGGATTTACCTTTTATTCCCACAGGAGAAATTGTTGCTTCAGTGTCGGTTTCAAAAAAGACCAACGATGCCAAAAGAAAAATTAAATACCAGGCAACCCTGAACTTGTCTTGGGTTGATGCTGACGGTGCTGTCTACCATGCTCCACACTCAAAACTTATCTATTATCCTCAGTATCCTGAAGTAAGGTTCTCGGGTTTTTTGCGTGGTTCCAAGGCCAATGTCAGTGAATGGATGTCGCCAGACAAACAGGTCAGAAGTGAAGGCAGATGGCTAGTTCTGGGTGTTACCCAGGATGAGTCTATTTACGCTTATCTTGCAACGCCAGAAAGTCATTTATCCCGTGAGTTTGCCGAAATAGACTTTATAGAAGTCAGTAATATCTTCTGGCAACTGGATATTGAACACACTGCGCCCAAAGTACCTACGCGGGACGCACTTATCAGCAAGCTGCTTGAGATTCATCGTATGGGATGGATACCGAGCCAGAGACTGAACTCTAATATGAATATTATCCCCTATAAAGCCCCCAATGGTGGCGGGTATACACTGGAGTCCATGTTAGGGGTTTCACCTAACGGTATTGCCGAACCTGATTATCTGGGGTGGGAGGTAAAACAGTTTGGGGTCATCAGATTCCCAACAACAGGATCAAAACCCACAACTTTGATGACCCCTGAACCAAATGGCGGTTTCTACCGTGAGAGTGGAGCAATAGCATTTGTCAGGAACTATGGCTACCCTGATAAAAATGGCAAAGTTGACAGGCTCAATTTTGGTGGAAAACATAATGTCGGGGAGGGTCATAAACTGACAGGTCTGACTATGCGGCTTATTGGTTTTGATACGACAGCATCCTCAATAACTGATGCCGAGGGTGTTATAGCCCTAATAGATAAATCAGATAATATTACCGCTAGTTGGAGCTTTTCCAAACTCATGGATCACTGGAAGCGAAAACATTCTCAAGCTGTTTATATTCCCTGCATGAGGCGAACACAATCAGGTATTCATGAATATCATTATGGTAAGGATATTGAAATGGGTACTGGGACAAACTTTGAAATGATTCTTTCTGCCATGTATTTAGGAACGGTATATTATGACCCTGGAATAAAACTGGAGCATGCTTCTACCGACAAACCTAAAATAAAACGCCGCAGTCAGTTCAGGGTCAATCACAAACATCTTGATACTTTGTATAAAAAGTTCGAGTTTGTGGATGTAGAAACTTTGACTAATAATTAATATTTAAATATCACAAATAAATATGGTCATGAGTACAGGGTTTTTATTTACATGAAGCGAGAAAAAGAGAGGGCTAGCTTTGTACACCCTTATAGGGAGCAATCAAAACCACGTTCTTAGAACGTGATAAGGCTCTTACTTATTTAACAATCGTTCAACCCTGGGTTGTAATTTAGTTAGCCCCCAACGTTTACCAATTGCTATCGCTTCCTCATGGGAAGCGCCTTTTAACCATGCTGCGCTAAGTGCCATGACTGCACCTACTCGATTGCCACTGGAGCAATGAAGTAAGACTGGCTCATTACCAATCTGCTTTAATAGTTTGTCGACTAATTTGATGTTTTCAATGGTCATCTCCTGGATGCCGCTGATTGGTACGTTGTAATAAGCCATCCCATTTTTGGTGATGATAGCCGCTTCATTGATTTCAGGTGTTTCATCGGGTGGGCGAAAATTGATGACATGTTTGACACCTGCCTGAGCAAAGGCAGCAAATTCATCGGGTGTTGGTTGGCCCGCGCTGTAGCGATTGGTGATTGGATGTGTGATGTTCTTTACAGTCTGTAATGCACCATCGATCTCTGATGCGTAAGCAGTGAAGCTAGTGATCGTGATAATGAGCATCGATATAATGATGCTGGTGATTTTGTTTTTCATCTGAAAAATCCTCCAATGGCTGCTGGACAGTATGAAGGATTTTTCTGCTTAAAGTAAACAGGCAATCCATCCAGCAAAAACAAGTGGTGGGTGTTACCTTTTTGTTATCTTTTCCCAGGTGTCCCGCAGTGTAACGGTGCGGTTATAGATGGGTTTATTACCTGCCTGACACAGAAGGTCCAGGCTGTAGTATCCCTCTCGTTCGAACTGAAACTGATCACCCGGTGTGGCCTCGCTTAGCGTGGGTTCCAGATAGCAGTGGGTGAGTGTACGCAGTGAGTCTGGGTTAATATGGTCGGCATATTCTTTACCATCTTTACTGTTGTCGGGTGTCGGGTGGTTAAAGAGGCGATCATAAAGGCGTATTTCAGCTTCGATTGCGTGCCTGACTGAGACCCAGTGAATGACACCCTTGACTTTACGTCCTTCTGGTTTTTTGCCGTGCGTGTCTACATCATAGGTGCAGCGAAGTTCGGTCACGTTGCCATCACTGTCTTTGATCACTTCATCGCAACGGATGACGTATGAATTTCTCAGGCGCACTTCACCGCCGGGGATCAGGCGTTTGTATTTCTTTGGTGGCACTTCTTTAAAGTCTTCCTGGTCGATATAGAGTTCGCGACTGAAGGGCAGCTTTCGCATACCGAAGCTTTCATCCTGCGGATGATTGGCTGCTTCCAGTAGCTCTTCTTTGTCTTCGGGGTAGTTGGTGATGATCACTTTAAGCGGATGCAGCACTGCCATGCGGCGCGGCGCATTTTTATTGAGATCGTCACGTATGCACCCTTCGAGTACCGCCATCTCAATCACATTGTCAGATTTAGTCACGCCGATGCGCTGTATAAACTCACGCAGTGCGGCAGGCGTGCAGCCACGGCGTCGCAGGCCTGCAATGGTTGGCATGCGTGGGTCATCCCATCCTTCGACATGGCCGTTCTCGACCAGTTCTGTCAGCTTGCGCTTACTGGTGATGGTATGTTCCAGGTTAAGGCGCGAGAATTCGATTTGCTGTGGATGAGATTCGGTTTCTAGTGTGTCGAGGAACCAGTCATACAGTGGGCGATGGTCTTCAAACTCCAGGGTACAGATGGAGTGGGTGATTCCTTCCAGCGCATCCGAGATGCAGTGGGTGAAATCATACATTGGATAGAGGCACCACTCAGCACCGGTCTGGTGATGGATTACCCCGTGACGAATGCGGTAGAGTGTTGGGTCTCGCATATTGATGTTGGCTGATGCCATATCGATTTTGGCGCGTAGTACTTTGCTGCCATCCTCAAATTCACCTACCTTCATGCGGGCAAATAGATCGAGGTTTTCTGTGACGGTACGGTTACGAAATGGACTGTCTTTGCCTGCTTCAATCAGGGTGCCGCGATATTCGCGCATTTCTTCGGCGTTAAGGTCGCACACATAGGCTTTTTCTTTTTTGATCAGCTGTACCGCAAAGTCATACAGTGGATCGAAGTAGTCGGATGAAAAGTAGACTTTGTCGCCCCAGTTGCAACCGAGCCATTCGACATCCTTCTTGATCGCTTCTACAAATTCGATGTTCTCTTTATGTGGATTGGTGTCATCAAAGCGCAGATTACAGTGGCCGTTGTAGTCTTCTGCTATGCCAAAATTGAGCAAGATCGATTTGGCATGGCCGATGTGCAGGTAGCCATTGGGCTCAGGCGGAAAACGGGTGACAACCTGGCCATCGTTTTTATTGTTCTTCAGGTCTACATCGATAATGTTACGGATGAAATTGGATGGCCTGTTATCTGATTCTGGATGTTCAGTGTCGCTCATGCCGTGTGGCGTCCTTGTGTGCTGGGGTGTTGTGGTGAACTGACTATTGAGGCAAATTCACGATTCAAATTAGGTGTGCAGATTAATTATAGCTGGCTGCGCGTTAATCGTCGAAGTGCAGACTCTCAGCAGCGTAAAGCGTATTCTGCAAAAGTGTTGCGCGGGTCATTGGGCCAACACCACCGGGTACCGGGGTGATCCAGCCAGCACGCTCGGCGGCGGCATCATAATCGACATCGCCAATTAGCTTGCCATCTTCACCGCGGTTGATGCCGACATCAATCACAATGGCGCCGGGTTTGATCCACTCGCCTTTGACGATGCCGGGTTTGCCGACCGCCACCACTACGATATCGGCGCGTGAGACATGTTCGTGGGTGTTCAGGGTAAAGCGGTGACAGGTGGTGACAGTGCAACCGGCGAGTAGCAGTTCTAGCCCCATTGGGCGACCAACGATATTGGAGGCGCCAACCACGACTGCTTCCATTCCCTGAATCTTTTCGCCAGTATGTTCCAGTAGGGTCATGATGCCGAACGGGGTGCAGGGGCGCAGCAGTGGGGTGCGCTGAGTCAGGCGACCGATGTTGTAGGGGTGAAAGCCATCGACATCTTTATCGGGATGGATGGTTTCGATGACGGTTTTGGGGTCGATGTGTTGCGGCAGTGGCAGCTGAACCAGAATGCCATCGATTTGATCGTCGCCATTGAGTTGTTCGATCAGCGCCAGCAATGTCTCCTGGGTGGTGACAGCAGGAAGGTCATGTGATTTTGAGACAAAACCCACTTCGGCGCAGTCGCGGCGTTTGCTGTTGACGTAGACCTCGGAGGCGGGGTCCTGTCCAACCAGAATTACGGCAAGCCCAGGGGCGCGAATTCCCTCGCCGAGGCGCTTATCGACGCGCTGTTTGACGTTTTGACGAATCTGGGCGGCAATTGCCTTGCCATCGATGATTTTTGCGCTCATGTTTATCATTGAAGCCTGATGAAAATAAAGACGCTATCGTACCTAAATTCCCTTAATTATTCGAGGTGTTGAGGTGAATTTTTCGATATTTTTCGCATGAGATGTTAACGAAGTGATCCCTCCATGGATCAAATTCACTATATTTAAAAGTGCTTAAGTAAGCACCATTCGGGGCAGGCAAGTCGCGATACGCTTGATCCCGAACCTTATTGCGTTGCCTGTACATCAAATCTCAGCTGGACATGTTGGTCATGGCCTGCAAATACATTGATCCGGGAAGGTGTGCCGCCATAGACACTGTGGTCAGAGTGATAGATGAGATCCAGGTTTTTTACAGTTTCCAGGAAGTTAAAAGGGAGTGTCCGCTTCAGGGTCGCATTTCCTCTATGATCGGTGGCGAGTACA
The DNA here is from genome assembly GCA_021648525.1 of Gammaproteobacteria bacterium. Classification (GTDB taxonomy): domain Bacteria; phylum Pseudomonadota; class Gammaproteobacteria; order SZUA-140; family SZUA-140; genus SZUA-76. The sequence goes on along the minus strand of JAKISP010000014.1, from coordinate 62,555 downwards.
TTAGGGATGCCACCAAAAGGTCCGGGTGGTCCGGGCATCACATTAAACTGCCAAACGGTATAAAGGCTATTTGGCAGCAAGCCTTTGACCTTCATTCTGATTTTTGTCATGCCGTTGTTGAGGGTCTTAACAATGAGCTTTGATTCGCCAATGTCCAGCCAGTCGCCGTAAGTAATTGGATTTGGTGTACCAGGAAATGCCAGCCCCCGCATCTTATTGTCCGTGCTGATAGACTCATCAATGACCACGGGATTAAGCCCATCAGTAATATATAAGGTCGGGACTTGCCTTAAGGGCACCGGATCAGTGCCATCGGCGGGGATATTAAAAAGCACGCTGCTTTCATCTGTGATGCCCGGCTCAGGTTCCATAAAGCCATTTTCGGTCATCACCTGAACACCAAGTACCAATGACTCACTAACAATAACAGTCTTGTTATTGTTGTGACTCCAGCTGCCAGCGAGTGCTGGGGATATGGCTGCCAGGCCGAGTAATACGCCGCTTAAAATAGCTGTCAGTTGTTTTGATTTCATCTGTTCCACCTTCCTTTATTGGGTTAAATTATAAACACCATCAAAGCTCATTACGCCGACACAAATAACTCATTGCACGCCAAATTCATTGTAAAGGCTGTGCTAATATCTATACGGTCAGAGTGAAAAATTATGAATCCCGGTCACTTACAATAAGCTTACAGTAAGCCTGTATCCGGTGATGATTGAGCATTTATGCTGGACACCCGATTGATGAGAGGGGTGATAGCCTGCTCTCCGCTGAATAACAAATAATTGATAAGGGTATTAGGTTGACGGTAAAAAAACGGACGCTGTCTGGCTCGCGTAAAATCTACCGACCACTCATGCATAAGGTTATCACTCGGCCACGTCTTTTTGATGTTCTTGATGGTGCAGCAAATCTACCGGCTACCGCAGTGCTTGCATCTGCGGGATATGGAAAAACGACACTCGCTTCCAGCTATGTGGAAGCAAAGCAGGCGTTGTCTGTCTGGTACTGTGTGGATGGAGGTGACACAGACCTGGCGAGTTTTTTTGTTAATTTTACGCTTGCGGTGCAACAGGTTGTTGCACCAGGGAAACGTAAAATTATTCCTTCCTACCAGGCTGAAAATGGGCTAAATATTAAAGGCTTTGCCAGGCGCTATTTTGAGGCGGTGTATCAATGCCTGGCTTGCCCTTTTTACCTGGTATTTGACGATATTCACGAATGCCCCTCCCAGCAGTGGGCCGATGTGATTACGGTGGCGATTGACGGACTGCCCGTCAATGGACGGGTTTTCATCATAGGCCGACATGCCTTACCCGCCGCGTTTTCTCGCTTGAACCTTAATCAACTCATTTATACATTACGAGAAAAAGAGCTTCACTTTAATAATAATGAACTCACTCAGCTCGCAACAATACATGATATCGATATTTTTTCTCAGCAACAGTGCGATAAGCTTCAAAAAGTGATGGCTGGGTGGGTGGCTGGATTAACGCTGTTGCTGTCACGCAATAACAAAATAGATAGCACCGCAATGCAAGCGTTTGATACTCAGGAAGAACTGCTGAATTATTTTAAGAACGAAGTCCTGAGACATATTGATGATCAAACGCGAGAGGTCTTGTACCGTACCTGCTATTTGCCAGACCTTTCCATTGAATCTGCCATGGCACTGACACAGAACCCTCAGGTTGCCGATATACTGAAAAACCTTCACGATCAACGCTATTTTACTTATCGTATTGCAGGCGACGCTATTATTTATCGCTATCACCCTCTGTTTCGAACACTCTTGATGGCACAAAGCAAGGAGGCTTTGAGCGCTCAAAATCGACAGCAAGTTCTGGATACTTCAATCGATTTGTTAGAGAAAGAGGGTGCTCTGGAAGCAGCTGTGACGCTATTAATTCAAATTAACAACGTCACACGTCTCGCACAATTTATTATTCTGCGTGCGAAAGAATTACTGATAGGCAATCGTATGCAAACGCTGATGAAATGTCTGCAACATATTCCTGCGGAAACCCTTGTGGCATCTGGCTGGTTACTGTATTGGCGCGGGATGTCTACTGTGCCTATGCGACCGCAGATGGCACGTCAGGATTTCGTTGCAGCCTTCGATTATTTTAGCTCAATGTCAGATGCCACCGGGCAATGCCTGTCCATTGTGGGAGTGATTGATAGTTATCTGTTTGAGCGAGATGAATTTGTTAGTCTGGATCCATGGATTGAGAAAGTTGACCAGTTGCGAACAGTGTTCGATCAAAAAGTGGTGCCACCCGCCCTGAATGTATTAACCTTGAAAATGTTTTCAGCCTTGTTGCATCGCGCACCTGGGCACAACGATTTTGGTTTATGGCTTGAACGGATCGAAAATATACCGATGGCTGAATTACCTCCAAGTTTGCGAATTACAAGGCAGGTTTCACTAACGCTACATGGTATTTGGCTGGGCGATTTTCAGCGTGCGGCAATGTATCACCGTGTTCTGGAAAATCAGCTTAACAACTCATCTGAGCATGTGCCGACGATTTTATGGTACACCATTCATTGCTGTTTTTTATGGGCAACAGGCCAGGCGAAAAAGTCCCTGGCGGCAGCTAAAGAAGGATTATTGCGCGTTAAAGAATACAACCTGCCCCTGTTAAACTTTGGCCTGCTCACTCATGGGGCTGCAGCGGCTTTGATGGATCATAATAATGAAGAAGCAAAGAAGCTACTGGATGCTGCGACACCGGTTGCCAGTGAATCAGGTCAAACTCATCTTGTGCTTTACCATATGCTTCATACAGTTTATTCCTGTCGTAACGGTGATAATGAGGCGGCACGCTATTATAGTAAAGCCGCTCTGGACTCTTCAATGGCATCAGGTTTGCCTTTTTTTCAAAGTTCTGCACACCTGAACCGTGCGCAATTCTATCTGCTTGACGGCAATATCGAAAAAGCGATGCATCATATGAATGCTTCTAATGATCTTGCGATTCAAATGAATAGTAATTTTCACCAGTTTCAACGCCTACTTCTGGCGGCTATTCTCGACTGGTCTCTCGGCCAACGAGATTCAGCGCTGGTTTTTTTAAAGAAATCACTGTTACTGGCCAGACAGTATCATCTGCTGCCAGGATTATGGATCGCTGAAGATGAATTAACCCAAATCCTGATGCAGGCGATACGGCACGATATAGAATCTGTTGTCGCGCAAAAAATCATCAGTCAACGTCAGTTAATGCCTGGAACTCCACCTTATGATATAGAAGAGTGGCCCTGGCCCATTCGCATTTATACGCTGGGCCGCTTTGAAATTTACATTGATGGACAACGACTGGAAGCACCCGCCCGCAGTCGTCCTAAGCTTTTTGCATTGTTAAAAACCTTAATCGCATTTGGTGGAACGCAAGTACGAGAAGAACGCATCAGTGAGAACGTCTGGCCCGATGCCGAAGGTGATGCGGCACATCAGTTATTTGATACGACGCTTTTCCGGTTAAGGAAAATGCTTGGACTGCATCATGTGTTAATCAACCGTGAAGGCACGTTATCGCTCAATAAACGATACTGCTGGCTGGATACATGGGCGTTGAATAGCGAAATTGACACACTAGCATCCTTGATTGAAACTAAAGGTGTCACTGATGATGAGATAAAAAAACATGAGAATCGTATCTATCGTGTTTACCACGGTGATTTTCTCTGTTCTGAAGAACATCTGCCTATCGCGCTCCACGAGCAACAGAAAATAAATTCAAAATTGTTAAATACTTTGTTTAAGCTCGCGGATTATTGGTTGCTCAATAATAGCGCTAAGGAAGCGGAAACATGTTTAAAGAAGATCAATGCGGTATTTCCGCTAGCTGAAAAAGCCTGCTTGATGTTGATGAAGCTATTCAGATCGCAACATCGATTTTCTGATGCGGTGCATATCTACAAAACCTGTCAACAGAGGCTAATGCGAGAACGTCACTCAAAGCCCTCATATGAAGTAGAAAGTGAATACAAGAAGCTTCCCGATTCTGCTCATGATGAATCCTTATGAACCTGCCAATTGGCAGGTGGTAATGAATGCCTGTGCGGCATTGGAGAGAGTGCGTTTGGGGTGATGAGTGATTCCCAGAATACGCTTTGTAGAAAAGTGGCCGTGATGCACACGTAGACTCTCATCGATCAGCGTTGCGGGCAGTACGCTCCACCCCTGGCCGATTGCTACCAGCATCTTGATGGTTTCGAGGTAGTTGGTTTCGAGGCGGACATTGAGTCGATGTTGTTTGTGGTTAAAGTGGTGCTCGATCAGTGCACGTGTAAAGGTGCCGTGTGATGGCAGAATGGCGGGGTGTTTTGCTAGCTGTGTCAGTGTTATCTGTTTGAGCGCACAGAGGGGATGGTCAAGGGCGGTGACTAGCTCCAGTGGGTCCTGCCAGATCGGGATCATGGTGAGTGGGCTGTTTCCAAAAGGGGGGAGTGTCACAACCGCTAGTTCGAACTCGCCGTGTTCGACTTCAAGGCAGGCGGTTTCAGAGTCTAAAAAATGCAGGTCTAGCTGTGCATCGGGGAATTGTTGGCCAAAAGTTTTGAGCACGTTGGGTAGTCGATGCAGGCCAATATGGTGACTGGTACCGATGCTTAATTTCCCGCTCACTTTACCTGAGAGATTGTGGATGGCGCGCCGGCTATCTTCGACCGCTAGCAGGATTTTCTGTGCGTGGCTTAATAGTGCGCGGCCGGCGGTGGTGAGTTGGATCGAGCGTCCTATGCGGTCAAAAAGTCTGGTATCGAGTGTGCTTTCCAGTGTGGCGATCCGTTTGCTGATCGCTGGTTGAGTCAGATGTAGCCTCTCAGCGGCCAGTGAAAAGGAGTGCTGTTCTGCAACGGTGACAAATGCTTTGAGATCTGAGATGTTCATAGTGGTCATTTTATCTATTCTAAAATGGAATGCAATAGATGAAAAAGATGAATTAGATTAATGAGTGAGGTCGGCGTATATTGCCCTTATTAGGATAGACCGCATAGATAGCTGATCTCCGTGGGGAGGTTGGAAAGCAGGAGTAAACTCGATGTCAAAGAATACTTTATATGATAAATTGTGGGATTCACATCAAGTTCGTGAAACAGATGAGGGTGCCAGCGTTCTCTATATAGATAGACACCTGGTACATGAGGTGACCTCACCACAAGCCTTTGAAGGGCTGCGCATGGCAGGCCGAAAACCATGGCGAGCCGATTCTGTATTGGCGACACCGGATCACAATGTGCCGACCACTGATCGTAGCAGAGGGATCGAAGAGACAGTCGCACGCATTCAGGTCGAGACGCTAGATAACAACTGCGACGAGTTTGGGTTGACTGAATACAAGATGGATGACCCGCGTCAGGGGATCGTGCATGTGGTTGGCCCGGAGTCGGGTGCGACCCTGCCGGGAATGACGGTGGTGTGTGGTGATTCCCACACCTCAACCCACGGCGCATTGGGCGCGTTGTCGTTTGGCATCGGCACTTCTGAGGTTGAGCATGTATTGGCGACGCAGTGCCTGATTCAGAAGAAATCAAAAAACATGCTGATTCAGGTCGGCGGTCGCTTGCGTGACGGCGTCTCGGCTAAAGATATGGCACTGGCGATTATCGGTGAGATCGGTACTGCGGGCGGCACTGGTTACGCGATCGAGTTTGGTGGCGAGGCGGTACGTGCACTGTCGGTTGAAGGGCGCATGACACTCTGCAACATGACGATTGAGGCGGGTGCGCGCGTCGGTATGGTGGCGGTCGATGACAAGACCATCGAATATGTGCGCGGCCGCATTTATGCGCCGAAGCCTGAGCAGTGGGAGCAGGCGAAAGCGGCCTGGGCCGATCTGCATAGTGATGAAGGTGCTGAATTTGATCGTGTCGTGACGATAGATGGTGCGGCGATTGAACCGCAGGTTACCTGGGGTACCTCGCCGGAGATGGTACTGCCGGTCGGTGGCACTGTGCCGCGTCCCGAAGATGAGGCGGACAGCGTGAAGCGTGGCAATATTGAACGCGCGCTGGTTTATATGGGGCTTGAAGGTGGGCAGGCGATTACTGACATCAAGCTCGACAAGGTCTTTATCGGTTCCTGCACTAACTCACGTATCGAAGATTTGCGTGATGCCGCAGCGCTGATCAATGGGCGTCAGGTGGCAGAGAGCATTAATCAGGCGTTGGTGGTGCCGGGATCGGGATTGGTAAAGCGTCAGGCGGAAGCGGAAGGGCTTGATCAGGTTTTTACCGAAGCGGGTTTTGAGTGGCGTGAACCGGGTTGTTCGATGTGCCTGGCGATGAATGCAGATCGATTAGGTGATGGAGAACATTGTGCCTCGACCTCGAATCGTAATTTCGAAGGGCGCCAGGGGCAGGGCGGACGCACCCATCTGGTGAGTCCAGCGATGGCGGCAGCAGCGGCGATTGCGGGTCATTTCGTTGACGTCGCGCAATATATGCAGACCCCGGACAATAAAGAAGAGGTGTAATTCAAATGGATGCATTTACAACATTAGATGGTTTAGTGGTGCCGTTGGATCGTGCCAACGTTGATACCGATGCGATCATCCCTAAACAATTCTTGAAGTCGGTTAAACGCAGTGGCTTTGGGCCAAACCTGTTTGATGAGTGGCGTTACCTTGATGTGGGTGAGCCGGATCAGGACGGCGTGCCCCTTGGGTATAGTAGTGGTCGACCATTGAATGCGGATTTCGTGCTGAACCAGCCGCGTTATAACGGTGCGCAGATTCTGATCGCACGTGATAACTTCGGTTGCGGTTCGTCGCGCGAACATGCGGTGTGGGCGCTGTTGGATTATGGCATTCGGGTGGTGATCGCGCCGAGTTTCGCGGATATCTTTTATAACAACTGTTTCAAGAATGGGGTATTGCCATTTGCACTCAGTGGCGATGAGGTGGATCGCCTTTTCAACGAGATTGAGGCAAGCGAAGGTTACCGTTTAAAGGTTGATCTGGCAGCACAGCATGTTACTTTGCCGAGTGGCGAGACGATGCGTTTTGAAATCGATAATTTTCGTAAAGCGTGTCTGTTGCAGGGGCTAGATGAAATCGGGTTGAGTCTGCAGCATGCCGATGCTGTGCATGATTACGAGACGAAACGAAAACAGGATGCGCCGTGGTTGTTTGCCTCTTAATGCAGAGATAACTATTGACAATCCGTGGCAATCCAACCTTCCCCTTGATAGGGGAGGGCGTTTATTGCCACAGGTTATTGAGTCGTTACAAATTTAGATTAATAGTGTGGAAGAGTAAACATGACTAAAAAAATATTGGTTTTACCTGGTGACGGCATCGGTCCTGAGATTGTGGCCGAGGCGATAAAGGTGCTTGAAGCATTGCAAAAAAACCAGGGTCTTGAGATCGAACTGGAGCACGGTCTGGTGGGCGGTGCAGCTTACGATGCCGCGGGTTCTCCACTACCGGATGAGACGCTTGAAAAGGCGAAGCGTTGTGATGCGATTCTGTTAGGCGCGGTGGGTGGCCATCAATGGGAATCACTCGATATTGCGGTTCGTCCAGAGAAGGGGCTGCTGGGTCTGCGAGCGAATCTGGAGCTGTTCTCAAATTTGCGTCCGGCGATTCTCTATCCACAATTAGCCGATGCCTCAACACTGAAGCCAGAAGTGGTTTCGGGTCTCGATATTATGATTGTGCGTGAGCTGACTGGTGGTATCTACTTTGGTCAACCGCGCGGTATACGCACATTGGAGAATGGCGAAAAGCAGGGATTCAATACATTGATCTATAAAGAGTCAGAGATTGAGCGCATCGGCCGCTCTGCATTTGAGATTGCGATGAAGCGTGACAAACGTGTCTGCTCGGTCGATAAAGCAAACGTTTTGGAATGTACCGAGCTATGGCGTGAGGTGATGATCCGTGTGGCGAAGGATTACCCTGAGATTGAGCTGAGCCATATGTATGTCGATAACGCCGCGATGCAGTTGGTACGTGCACCGAAGCAGTTTGATGTGATGGTGACCACCAATATGTTTGGCGATATTTTGTCAGATTGCGCGGCGATGCTGACCGGCTCGATCGGGATGCTGCCATCGGCATCGCTGGATGCGAATGGTAAGGGGATGTACGAACCGATTCACGGCTCTGCACCAGACATTGCTGGGCAGGGGATAGCCAATCCACTTGCGACGATTCTATCGGTGGCGATGTTGCTGCGTTATTCGTTAGGTCAATCGGCAATGGCCAATCACATCGAAGTCGCGGTCAATGAGGTGCTGGATAAAGGACTACGTACGGCGGATATTCATACCGAAGGTTCGCGTAAGGTATCAACCAGTGAAATGGGCGATGCGATTGTTGCGGCACTGAATTAGTGGTAAAAAGAGATTAAACGTAAGGGATATAGTGATGAGTAAAAAATATAATGTTGCTGTGGTGGGTGCTACTGGTGCAGTGGGTGAAACCATCATCGAAATTCTGGCTGAACGTGACTTCCCGGTTGATACCTTGTACCCACTGGCGAGTAGTCGTTCTGCAGGCAAGCGTGTTGAGTTTCATGGTAAGCATATCAGGGTAGAAGACCTGGATACCTTTGATTTCTCAAAGGTACAGGTAGCGCTATTTTCTGCTGGTGGGGATATTTCGGCGAAATATGCGCCAATCGCGGGTGCTGCTGGTTGTGTGGTGATCGATAACACCTCGCATTTTCGTTATGAGGATGACATCCCATTGGTAGTGCCAGAAGTTAATCCGGAAGCAGTGGCGGATTACAAAAATCGAAATATCATCGCCAATCCAAATTGTTCGACCATTCAGATGTTGGTGGCGCTAAAGCCCATCTATGATCTGGTTGGGATTGAACGTATCAATGTAGCTACTTATCAGGCAGTTTCTGGCAGCGGTAAACCGGCGATTGAAGAGCTCGCAGGGCAGACTGCCGCACTGCTCACTGGCAAAGAAATTGATACAAAGGTCTACCCCAAACAGATCGCCTTTAATGTATTACCTCAAATTGATGTATTTATGGAAAATGGATACACCAAAGAAGAGATGAAGATGGTGTGGGAGACTAAAAAAATCTTTGCGGATGACGATATCGAAGTTAACCCAACGGCAGTTAGAGTCCCTGTCTTTTATGGTCATTCTGAAGCGGTACATATTGAGACCAGAAAAAAGATTTCTGTTGATGATGCAATTGCTGCGTTACAGGATGCAACTGGTGTTGTGGTGCTGGATGAACGTGAAAATGGTGGTTACCCTACAGCAGTAACAGAATCAGTTGGAACGGATCCTGTTTATGTAGGCAGAATTCGTGAGGATATTTCACATCCTCGTGGCCTGAATTTATGGGTAGTTGCCGACAATGTTAGAAAGGGTGCGGCACTTAATAGTGTGCAGATTGCGGAAATTTTAATAAAAAAATATATAAATTAGTGAGTTTCTGAAAAAGCTGCCGTTAACAATCTTGCAACCATTGGATTCTTAAGGTGTTGAGATGATGTTTAGACGAAAAGGAGAAAGAATGTTACCTGGACTGATGAAAGATATGGCAAAAGTATTCGCCATGCTTCTATTGTTATTGCCGGTTAATAGTTTTTCGCTCGGTCTTGGTGAGATCAACCTGCATTCAGCACTCAATCAGCCATTGGATGCTGAAATCGGGTTGTTATCGGTAGGCAATACAACAGTTGAAGAAATTGTTGTTAAACTGGCATCGCAGCAGGCTTTTGAAAAAGCGGGACTTGAACGCCCATTATTTCTGACAAAGCTTAAATTTAGCGTTGCAAAACGTGTCAATGGCGATACCTATCTTAAAATCACATCGCATGAGCCAGTAAAAGAGCCATTTCTTGATTTTATTATAGAAGCAAACTGGCCTGGCGGTCGTGTGTTGCGTGAATACACACTGTTGCTGGATCCACCTGTACTGGTTGATGAGCGACCTGCGGCACTTGATATTCCATTGTTTGAATCAGAGTCGTCGGCAGATAGCCATTTGCTAACCCTGGATGCATCGACGGTAGCGCCGAGTGCGTCTTCTATTCGTCAAGTGTCTCGGTTCAGACCTGGAACCAGTACTGTTTCGAGATCTGATAGCGGTGAAATTACATACGGCCCTGTAAAAAGAACAGATACTCTGTGGAAAATTGCGTCTGAAATGAGACCGGATAGAAGCGTTACTGTTCAGCAGGTAATGATTGCGCTCTTGAATGAAAATCCAGAGGCGTTTGAGAATCAAAATATCAATGATCTGAATGCAGGCTATTTTTTGCGAATTCTGGATCCTGCCAGCATCGCCTCGGTGTCAGCTGCTGAGGCTGAAAAAATTTCAAAACTCCAATATGATCAGTGGGTTGATGCTAAACATTCAGCTGCGCTGGCAGCAGGACAGCGACCACTCGGCACCAGACGCAACGGTGCTAGTAGTGTCGGTAGTTCAGGCAGTAAAACCTCATCAAGGTTGACGCTAGTCGCACCTGATGAGAGCGTTTCTCAATCTGGTTCAGGCAGTAAACTGGGTGCGAGTGATGGCGAGGTGAGACAGGAGCTGGCATTTGCACTGGAATCTGCTGATGTGAGTCGCCAGGAAAATGCAGAGCTGAGAAAACGACTTTCTGCATTAGAAGAGCAGTTATCTTCAATGCAGCGCTTGATTACCCTCAAAGGTGATACCCTTTCTGCTATGCAGTTAAGTCCTGAGGTTGTTGCGGCTGCTGAATTAGCGGCAAACGATCGTGTTATGTTGCCTGATGGGGCTGAGTTATCAAATGACATGTCTGTAACGGATGTTGCTGACGCTGCCTTGCAGAGTGAAGTGGTAGCCACTGAGGAGTCGAAAAGAACGGTTTCCCCTGTGATAGTGCCGGCGACGCCAACGATTGAACCATCAATTATAGATGAAGCTTTATCAGTGGTTGACAGTATTTTAGGTAGTGTCGGATCGATGTTAAATATTGATTCGCTGCTGGGTAGTATTGATCCCATTCTTGCGCTAGGTGGGCTTGTCTTAATTGGCCTGGTGGCAGGAGCGCTGGTTGTTCGTCGCCGTAAAATGGCGGCTTTTGAAGAAGAACTGTCTGAGATTGATTATTCCGTACCATTAGATAGCGAGGCTGCCGCCGTTGATGAGCATGTCAGTGATGAGGCTGTTGAATCTGTATTGAATGACGTTATCCCAGAGTACTCTAGTTCGGGTGGTATGGATGTAAACGATGATGACGAAATTGATGCAATCGCTGAAGCCGATGTATACCTTGCATATCGCCGATTCGATAAGGCAGAAGAGCTGTTAAGTGAAGCAGTACAGAATGAGCCTGAGCGTCATGATATCCAGGTTAAATTGTTAGAAGTTTATGCCGCGAGTGATAAGAAAGATGCATTCGTTGAACAGGCAGAAAGTCTGCGAGCTTCGCTAGGCGGTACAGATAACGACACCTGGAAGAGTGTCGCTGAGATGGGTAAGAAGATTGCGCCAACCAGTGTGCTTTTTAATGAAGAAGTTGATGCGGTGATGGATAGCACTGGTATCAATGATGAGCTTGATATTGATCTACCTGACCTGGGTGGTGATCTGGATCTTGATGATCTGGATCTTTCTGACAGTGATATTACGGCTGAAGTGGAGTCTGTTAGTGAAAGTGAAAACCCATTCTCTGATGTTAGTAGTGATGAGTTAAGTGATTTTGGTGGGCTTGATGAGGGTGAATTAAGCGGCGCTTTTGATGCACTGGATGATCTTGGTGAGCTAGAAGCTAGCCTGGATTCTGCGATGGATATGGTGACTGATGTTGATGTGCAGAAAAAAGAAGCAAATACCTTAGATAATAATGCTGCTGAAAAAGCACCTGATAATGAGTTTGAACTGGAGTCAGTAGCTGGTGCCAATGATGTACTTGATCTGTCAGAGGCGGTGGATGAACTTACATTTGATGAGCCTACCGAGGTTGAGCCACAGGAGAACGATGAAATTGCTGCGGTGGATGATTTAAGAGCTGAAGATGTCGTATTTGAGGCTAACGATGAACGCTCATCGAACGATGATCTGGCGCTTGAATCTGGACTGGCAGCATCTGAGTCCATTAGTGATGAACTGGTATTGGATGAAGAGCCGTCCGGGGAGCTGGATGTTGATTCTACAGCCGCTAAAGTAGACACAACAGAAGCGTTAGTTGAATCAATCGCAGTGACGACTGATCATGACGTTGAAAACGATCTATTTTCTGGTCTGGATGCAAGCGATGATGTTACATCTTCTACTGATGATGACTGGCTATCTGACTTTAGTGATGAAATCTCTTCGCTTGATGATGACTCTGACGAGCTTGAAGATAGTGAGCTATTTTCAGCTGAGGATGAGGTGGGTACCAAGTTAGACCTTGCGCGGGCCTATATTGATATGGGTGATAATGAGAGCGCTAAAGGTATTCTTGATGAAGTGACGGCTGATGGTAATGATGATCAGAAAAAAGATGCTAATGAATTAATCGAGCGTATCGCGTAAACTACAACTAAACCTACTGGTTTACGTTGTAATATTGTTTGTCATTGGTATTTGATCTGGGATTATGGTGAAGCTCCATCCGGTTATCTTAATTGTTAGTTTTCTGGTTTTCGTGGCGATGCTTGCATTTCCAGTGCCGTCTGCTCTGTTTATCTCCTTGCTACTATTGGTACTGCTTTACCTGCGTGATGGCGGTGCCCACGTGCATTCTGCTCTGGTGATGCTACGCCGAATGCGTTGGTTCCTACTCTCGATTCTGTTGATTTTTTTCTGGCTTACTCCTGGAACGCCCGTTATACAGTGGCCTGCATTGAGCGTATGGCTGCCAACAAACGAAGGGTTATCAGGTGGTTTACTACGAGTCGTCGCGCTGGTACTGGTGATTGCGAGTGTTAACCTGTTATTACGATCACTCTCTCGGCAAGAATTATTGACTGCAATTTATTTCCTGGCACAACCATTACAACTGATTGGGGTGAAAGCAGAGTTGGTAGCGCTGCGGATGACGCTGGTATTTGATGCGATGGGTGAAGTGCAGCAGATGGTTACTCAGTATCTACCAGAAAAAGGCCATGTGCCTCGACGTTTAGATCGTATGGGGTTACTTGCATCTGGTGTGTTGAATGCGGTAATCGAGCGGGCAGGGCAGGCTCCTCAAGAAGAGGTTATTGTTCTACCTGCGCTGGAGAGGCCGCCTCTATTGCAATGGTGCTTGCCAATATTGTTGTGGGGACTCTTTTATATCAGCGGGTTAGTATGGGCATAGCTAGCAACTAACGAGACCATTATTGTTGTTGGAAAATATTAGCTTCCCGCTGCAAGTTTCACGCAATTCCGACCTGCATTTTTTGCTTCGTACATCGCCATGTCGGCTCTTTCAAAAAGTGTTCTGGCATTGTCTTCAGCGTTGACACACGCCACACCTAAGCTTGCTGAGGTGGGAATTAATTCATTGCCATATTTGTAGCTGCTGGTGTAGATGGTTCTACGAATCCGCTCTGCAAGCAGCATGGCACCATCTTTTGCTGTATTGCTGAGCAGAATGGTGAACTCTTCACCGCCGTAACGGAATAACATATCAGAGCTACGAGTGCATTCGGAAATACGTCCAACAACGGCTTGCAGGATGCTATCACCAGCAGTGTGGCCATATTCGTCATTGATCTGTTTGAAGAGGTCTATATCAAGGGCAATTAGCGATAGTGGTGTGTTGTGGCGTTGTGCTAATTCAATTTCCCGGATGATGGCTGTATTCATCGCTGCGCGGTTGTTGGCACCCGTTAGTGGGTCGCGCAGGGCTGCGGTAAGTGCGCCTTTGTATAACAGAGCGTTGCGCAGTGGATAGACAAGGCTGCAAAGCAGGTGTTCAAAGAGTGTTGTTTCCTGATGATTGAAAACCGTTGAACGTGTGATGGTTAACTCGCCTAGTGACTGGCCTGCGGCTGACAGTTGATATGAGCATGAGTGCCTGGCAGGGGAGCAGACTTCAAGCCGAATTCCCTGAGTCTGGTGTTCGTACAGCACGCTTTGATGTGGAATCATGGCGCTTATTTCCTGAGAAAAAATCTCAATCAGGGATTCGCAGTCGAGTGTTGTCTGTAAAACGCTGACGATTTGAAGCGCTCGGTTTAAGCCGCCTTGCCCTGATTCAGTCACTAAGGCATCTGACATTAATGCTAGATTACCAAATTCGTAAACCATATCCTTGTCATTTGGTTGTGTATGCGGGGTGGGCATTTTCGAACCTCCTTTGTTAGTCCAGCACGTCCATGACAATATGCATGGAGCATGCCAGTTTGTATTTCAACATCCCTTAGAGTGCTAACACCACTAAAACATCGTTATGATACATAAATTTACGGGCGTGAAAAGGGCAATGTCTAATTCGTCAATATTTTGACTTTCATGAGTGGGTAATTCTGCGGCAAAAAATGGCATCTGGAATTTGTTACAGGTGGAGTTGGGGCTAAATGATGCTAGTCTGAAACAGACGTTAATGGATTAACGTGGGCTTAATTTCAGGGAGAGGAATGATGCAAGAGAAAATTATTAGAAGCCAGGGAGAGCTACGTGCCGTGCTTTCACTGCAGATGTCTGTACCAGATCGCCCGATGGGCGAAATTATTGTCGAAAAACACAAACTCATTAGTCGAATACAACTCAACTCGTTGTTACAGCAGCAGAAGGGCGGTGTTAATAAACGTCTTGGTGTGATGCTAGTAGATCAGGGCCTGCTATCGCAGGAGCAGGTTTATGTTGCGCTGGCGGCGAAGTTTGGTATTCCCTATGTTCGTCTTGATGAGTTTGATATTCATAGTGATGTGTTGAGGCGTATTCCAGAAGAGGTTGCTTTTCGTTACAACATTATGCCGTTGGTGGTGTTGGGGCGGCGTCTGGTTGTTGCAATGGAGAACCCGCTTGATTTAGGCAGTATCGAAGCGCTTACTTTTGCGATTAACTTAAAGCTGGAGGCTGTGATTTCACCATTGCGAGATATCGCCGTTGCTCAAAGTAAGTATTACAGCCGTTTTGATGAGCACGAAGCGCTTCAGGATAAGGAGCTTGTGCCACTGCCGTATCATGTTACTCAAACAGGCTCAATGCATATTATAGAGGCCCGAGCTCGAAAGAAACCATTAGTCAGATTATTGAATGCGATTGTATTGCAGGGGATTGTAAGAGGTGCATCTGATATTAATATTCGCCCTGGAAAGGATGGAATAAAGGTCTATTACCGTATTGATGGACAGTTGCAATTTGCTCGTGCGATGGATAAATCACTGCTGCTTCCATTAATTTGTCGTATCAAGGTGCTGGGATCGATGGATATTGCTGAGCGTCGTCTGCCGCAGGATGGTCATGTGAGTCTGATGCGTGGTAAGCGACATATTGATTTAAGGGTCTCAGTGATACCGACAGTGGATGGGGAGAGCATCGTTATCCGTATTCTTGATAAAGAGGTTGGAGTGAAACAATTTCCCGACTTAGGGCTTGTTAAGTCACAACAGCAGAAATTGTCTACATTAATTTCTCGGCAGAGCGGCCTGTTTTTAGTCGTGGGTCCTACTGGCTCGGGTAAGACCACAACGCTATATGCTTTGTTGAATGAGATTAAAAAAAAGAATGTGCATATTGTGACGATTGAAGACCCAGTAGAATATGAAATGGAGGGTATTGAGCAGGTTCAGGTGGCGGCATCACGTGAAATAGATTTTGCACGTGTTCTGAGAAGTGTTCTGAGGCATGATCCCGATGTGATTATGGTTGGTGAAATTCGTGATAATGAGACGGCCGAGATTGCTAACAAAGCGGCGTTAACGGGACATTTTGTACTGAGCACATTGCATACGCATGATTGTGTTAGTACGGTACTTCGTTTGATTGATATGGGGCTAAAGCCTTACCTGCTGGCCGCAACATTAAAAGGCGTGATGGCACAGCGCCTGGTTAGATTGAATTGTGAGCACTGTGTCGGATCTGTAAGCGTAGATGCTGCTACTCGTACGGTATTGCATCTGGCTCAACATGAGCCTGTGTTATCTGGAAAAGGGTGTAATGCATGTAATCAAAGTGGTTTTCATGGGCGTACGTTGATCAGCGAGGTGTTAATGATTGATGATGTGATTGCAGGACTTATCAATACTCGAGCTCCTCATCAACAGATTACTGAAAGTGCGTTGAAGAGTGGGATGGTATCGATGAATGATGACCTGATTCGGTTGGTAAGAGCTGGAAAGGTCTCCGCTGAAGAGGCACTTTCTTATGATGTATAGTGACAGGTTTTGATACCTGAAATAGAGGCGACGCTATTTTTCTGTCGTACCGGTATCATTTTGTATTCTGTTTGTTAGTGCAGCTGGGAGTTTTGTGGTGGAAACACAAAAGCGTTTAAAGTTAGATCGTCCTTGCAGAGGCCTGCTTTATATTCTATTTGTTGGTGTGATTTCTTCGCTCGTCTTCTTTTTCTGGGTTCTCGATTGGGAGCAGCAGCGAGTTAAAGCGAGTTTCAACGCGTTGGCTGCGTCTTACATCGCTGCTATTAATGGTGAAATTGGCCGTCACCAGGAAGCGATTAATTCCGTTGCTAACTTTCATCAATCGCTAGATGAGACTAATCGCGCAGCTTTTCATGCTTTTGCCAGAGCTGTATTGCTAGAGCATAGTGATACGCAGGCATTAGAATGGGTGCCCAGAGTATTGCATGTAGAGCGTGAGGAATATGAACTCAAGGCGCGTCAGGTGGGCTTCGATGGATTTCATTTTACACAGCGAAATACGGCTGGACGATTAGTGGTAGCATCAAAGCGTGATGAATATTTCCCCATTTATTATGTAGCTCCTTATGAGGGTAATGAGCGTGCGCTCGGGTTTGATCTGGCCTCTGACCCCGTTAGACGAAAAGCCCTTATACAGGCGCGTGACAGTGGTGAAATTGTGGTTAGTGGGCGAATTCGTTTAGTGCAGGATGAAAACAGAGATCAGTATGGCTATTTGATGTTTAAGCCTGCGTACAAAGGGGTACTTCCACTGACGATAGAGGCGCGTCGTGTTCAATTGCAGGGGTATGCACTAGGAGTGTTTAAGTTTGGAGAGTTTGTTGATGAAGCACTGCATGATTCGTCGCATAACTCACTGGACCTCTGGATTTATGATCAAGTGGACTCAGCTGAGAACGAGTTACTCTATTTTAGAGAGAATACTAAGGATAAGGAGGCGTTGCCTCTCATTTCACTATCTGTAACTGGAAGTGAACTGGTGCTTGAGGTTGTGCTGAATCGGAATGGACGTTCCTGGTTGTTCATCTTTAAGCCATCCGATCGATTTTTAAGCGAACGCTCTTCTGAGCGACCCTGGCTAGTATTAGCTGCTGGAATAATATTGACCTTGCTTGCAATGCTGTTTCTATATCGTCGTGAGCGTTATACCCAGATGGTTGAGCAAAACTCCAGGCTCTTAACACAAGAGAAAAATGAATCTGAGCAGCGTTATATGCAGTTGTTTGAGAGTAATAATGATGCACTGTTTGTGGTGGCGATAGATGAAACATCAGGGCCTGGAAAATTTATTGATGTGAATGAAACGATGTGTCGGCGTTTAGGGTATAGCAAAGAAGAATTACTGCAAATGACGCCAGTAGACATTAATCTTCCAGGGATGGAAGTGGAGCTGCAGGCGTGTATTGCACATGTGCTTGCACACGACGGCCATTTATTTGAAACAGTACATGTTACCAAAGAAGGTAGACAAATTTCTGTCGAGATCAATATTAGAGTGCTGGACGGGCATAATGAATTGCTATTTATTGGTTGTGCTCGTGATGTTACTCAGCGTCGTAAAGCACATGCCGCGCAGATTGAAGCAAAAGAGTGGGAGATGGAAAAACTATCAAGTGCGCTGGAACAAACTGCTGATTCGATAATGATTACGGATCGTTATGGTGTCATCGAATATGTTAACCCCGCCTTTGAGGGGATTACCGGCTATACCAGAGCTGAAGCAAGTGGCAATACCCCTGCTATTATCAAGTCGGGGAGAAATTCTGGCGAGGAGTATAAGCGCCTGTGGCAGACAATTATGAAGGGTGAAGTTTATCGTAATGTTTTGATTAATCGAAAAAAAAATGGTTCGTTGTATTACGAAGAGAAAACTATTTCTCCACTCAAGGATAGTGATGGGAATATCACACACTTTATATCTTCGGGAAAAGACATAACCGAGCGTATGCAGACTGAAGAGCGCCTTCATCACCTTGCTTACCATGATATTTTGACAGACCTTCCCAATAGAGTGCTGCTGGTTGAGCGAATCAATAATGCGATTAAGCAATCGCGTGGTGTGGAGCAGCGTTGTGCGGTGTTGTTTATCGATCTTGATCGTTTCAAAAATATTAATGATACGTTAGGTCATAGTGTTGGCGACCTGTTGCTGCAAATAGTCCCTGAGCGCTTGCTGGACTGTGTGCGTGATAGAGATACGGTGGCACGTTTTGGTGGGGATGAGTTTGCCCTGTTATTAGAAAAAGTGCCTGGTAGCGATGCGGTTGCAAAAGTCGCCTCAAAATTAATTGAGGTGCTATCAAGGCCATATCTGGTGAATAACCAGGAACTATATTTAACCGCTAGCATCGGGATTAGTCTTTCTCCTGATGATAGTTCGGATGCTAATACATTGATCAAAAATGCGGATACTGCAATGTATCGCGCTAAAGATACTGGGCGTAATAACTATCAATTCTATTCAATCGATATGGGAGTGAGAGCCTTTGAACGCCTTTCCCTTGAAACAAGTTTACGCCACGCGATGGAACGTGATGAGTTTGAGCTTTTTTATCAGCCTCAGATCGCAATGAAAAGTGGTGAGATAGTGGGTGCTGAGGCGCTGATCCGTTGGCATCATCCTGATTTGGGGTTGGTGGCACCTGGTAAGTTTGTGCCTCTGTTAGAAGATACCGGTTTAATTATTGATGTAGGGGCGTGGGTGATCAATATGGCATGTAAACAAGGAAGTGCTGTGGTCACATCGACTGGAAGTCCTTTTAGGATGGCGGTGAATCTTTCGGGTAAACAGTTCCGAGATGAGAGATTAATTGATATTGTGAGGACGGCAGTTGAGGCTCATCAATTCCCTGCCTCGCTACTTGATATTGAAATTACAGAGACTGTTTTGATGCAGAATGATAAAATTTCGCTAGCAAATATCAGCGCACTAAAAGCACTAGGTGTGCAATTATCGATTGATGATTTTGGTACGGGTTATTCCTCGCTTAGTTATCTAAAGCGTTTTCCTGTGGATATCATCAAAATTGATCGAACATTTATTCGTGATGTGACAAGTGACTCTGAAGATGCAGCCATCGTTACAGCGGTGATTGCGATGGCGCATAGTCTGAAATTAGAGGTTGTTGCAGAGGGAGTGGAGGATAGTGAGCAGGTGGCGTTTCTGAGGCACTATGCTTGTGATTACCTGCAGGGCTTTCTCTTTAGTAAGCCGCTACCGGAAAAAGAGCTTCATCAATTATTGATGTTGGATAAAAACTGGTTTTAGCGCGATAGTACTGTTATTTGAGCACTTTGCACGAGCAGTAGTTTTGTTCTATGGCACCAGAAGCAGGTGCTTTAAGCGCGGCAAAAGTATACGGGATGTGGGAATTTGTCACGATAAATGACCGATTGAGACCGCTTATAACGCCACCAGAAGGCGAAAGAACAATCGAGTGAAGGTCTCTGCTGGTTAATTTGAAGCGGCGCGTAGTGGCTGACTTTCATCTGGAGGCGATATACGAGGGAGGTTTTCCCCAATCCACTTAACGAGAGGAGTCCACTCAATTCGCTCATTCATGACCAATGAGGCTTCCATTTCATGGATCCCAATTCCTGTCGCTGAGGCCTCAATGTAACTCTCGCTATCGCTAAGTGCTGTTAAAAAAGGGATGTCGAGTGATTCAAGAAATTGTTCTAGTGGCTTGTAGATAGGTGAACCCTGTCTAACTCGATTGGCAATGGCGCAGATGGGGATGCCTCTGGCGCGCGTTTTAATGATGAGCATGAGTTCTCGTATAAATGCTGCTGTCGCATGAATATCTATCGCAGATGGGGCAACCGGGATGATAATCATGTCGGCACGGTCAACGGCTTCTCGCAGGAGATCTCTGCTAATACCTGCGGGTGTGTCGATGATGACGCGCTCGGTATCTGCTGGTGTTTTTAGTTGAAAGGCACGGGTGATACCTGTTCGTTTGTGACTAGCATCAATAAGGTGAATGGCGGGACGGTCACTATTCTCTCTTAGTGCCCCCCAGTAGTGGCTTGAACCCTGAGGATCATAATCAAGGATGGCTGTTTTGAAGCCAGCTGAAGCGTAAAGTGAGGCAAGGTTAGTTGCAATGGTTGTTTTACCACTGCCGCCTTTTGCGTTAAGTAATAATACTGATTGCATAACTTTACCCTTCAAACTCCTATTCCTCTTACTAAGATAGCGCCATGATTACTGATAAATATAATGGTTTTTTGATTTTTATGTTGTGAGGCGCATCACGATTGAGAAATTACCTGGTTACTGGTTACTTCTGGGTGTGATGATTTCCTGTCATTAACTCGGGGTGCTCATTTATTTTATTGAATTTATTAGGTTTTTTATTTTCGCCGGTTTTTTGAATGTGCTGGTAGTGGTTGGTAGGTGCTTTTTACTATTTGCCCGGTATCAGGCCTTCTTCAACGGGACTGTCCTCTGTAATTGACTGGTTGTGTCGATTTAAATGCTACGACTGTTAGATTCATCAGTGATCCCTGCCACCAAAGCGCAATTTTTAACGTTACTGTGCCCCTGTCATGGATATAGCACTGAAGCCTGTTACAGGTTGGCCGAGTGGGCAAAGCAAGATAACCACCAAAGGGGTTTGACAGAGTTAACGGGTTCATCGCTGTAACTCAGGCAGTCCTTTGAAGCAGTTAAGCGCCTCAGGGTTGGCAATCGCGCTGATGTTGAGCACCGCCTCATTATGGATGATATGGCGCACTGCAAGCTCCACAATTTTGCCACTGCGAGTACGTGGGATATCATCTACCGCAATGATTTTATCGGGCACATGACGGGGCGTTGTGTTTTGTCGGATACGGGTCTTTAGCTGGGTGATGAGTGCATCATTGAGCTTGCACCCTTTCTGTAGCTTTACAAATAGTATGATGCGTATATCATCATCCCAGTGCTGGCCGACCGCGATACTCTCTATAATTTCTGGCTGTTTTTCTACCTGACGATAGATCTCAGCGGTGCCGATGCGCACACCACCAGGATTAAGTAGCGCATCAGACCGCCCATAGATAATGATGCCATCATGCGCTGTGATTTCAGCATAGTCACCATGAGCCCAGGTATTTTCGAAACGTTCAAAGTAGGCTGCATGGTATTTTCTGTTGCCATCATCCCCCCAGAAAAAAAGTGGCATGGGAGGGGCGGGGGCGGTGCAGACCAGCTCACCTTTTTGATTGTTGACGGCCTTGCCAGATTCATCGAAGATTTCAACTTTCATGCCGAGACCGCGGCACTGCAGTTCACCACGGTAGACCGGTAGTAGTGGATTGCCAAGTGCAAAGCAGGAGACAATATCAGTACCGCCAGAGATTGATGAAAGTTGCAGATCTGCATTGATCTCACGGTAGATGTAATCATATGACTCAGGTGCTAGCGGTGAGCCAGTTGACAGTATGGTGCGTAGTTTTTCGAGCGGGTAAAGGGCGCTGGGTTTTACCCCTTCTTTTTCCAGTGCTGAAAAATATTTGGCACTTGCGCCGAAGATGGTCATGCCTTCTTTTTCCGCGATATCAAACAGGATCTCTGGTGATGGATGAAAAGGGGAGCCGTCATATAGAATCAAAGTCGCTCCTGTCGCAAGTGAACTCACTAACCAGTTCCACATCATCCAGCCGCAGGTGGTGAAGTAGAATATCGAATCATCTGCTTTAAGATCAGTATGCAACACTAGCTCTTTGAGGTGCTGTATCAACGTACCACCCGCGCTATGCACAATGCATTTTGGTTTCCCTGTGGTACCGGATGAATAGAGGATGTAGAGTGGATGGTCGAATGGCAATTGTACAAAATCGATCTCTTCACAACCTGTTTTTACAAATTGATGATAGTTGATGGCATTGGGCAGTGCGACCAGATTTGGTTGCTGGTTTAGATAAGGGATGACGATGACCTGAGTAATGCTTGAGATGTGTTGAGAAATCTCAGCAACGCGTACCAGTGAATCATGCTGCCTTCCTTTAAACCAATAGCCATCACAGCAGAAAAGTAGCTTTGGTTTAATCTGCTCAAAGCGTTCGATAGCACCATCGACGCCAAAATCTGGTGAGCATGATGACCAGATAGCGCCAAGTGAGGTGGCGGCTAACATAGCGACAACCGCCTCAGGTCGATTGGGGATGAAGCCGGCGATGCGATCACCGCTATCTACACCCTGTTCGCGCATCGCAGCGGCGAGATTGGCAACGGCAGAATAGAGTTCGCGATAGGTGAGTTCACAGCGATTTTTATCTTCGCCATGAAATATCAGAGCGGCTTTGTGCTGTCGTGGCCCATGACACTGTCGTAGCAAGTTTTCAGAAAAGTTGAGGCGTGCACCCTCAAACCACTTCGTGCGTGGCATTGCCTCATCATTGATGACACGATCCCATCGTTGGCTTGCCTTAATCGCAGTGAAGTCCCAGATAGCGGGCCAGAACTGTTCAGGTGTATCGATTGACCATTGATATAAATCACTATAACGCTCGACCTTTATCTTATATTCAAGACGTACGGCCTTTATAAACTGGCTGAGATTGGCATTAGCAATGCGCTTAGCTGAAGGGGTCCAGATCGGTTGTGATTCGGCAGGCATGGGTGAGTGTGAGGAGCGTTATTTTTGTCCCATGCGGAGGGCACCATCGAGTCGAATGGTGGAGCCATTTAACATCGAATTCTCGACGATATGTTGCACCAGTGCGGCAAATTCGTCGGCTTGTCCCAATCGTTTGGGATAAGGGGTGTTGTTGCTAAGTGCTTCGCGAGCAGCGAGCGGAAGTTTGTCTAACATCGGGGTTTCGAATAGTCCGGGTGCGATCGACATGACACGAATGCCGAGTCGTGCAAATTCACGAGCAAGTGGTAGTGTCATACTGATAATGCCTCCTTTCGATGCCGCATAAGCGGCCTGACCAATTTGACCTTCAAAGGCAGCGATCGATGCGGTATTAATTAACACCCCTCTTTCATCATCTCTGCCAATAGCAGTATTGTGTTGCATCAAATTTACGGCGGCACGGCAGACAGTAAAACTGCCATTGAGATTGATATCGATGACCTTTTGAAAATCAGCGTGATTGATGAGACCATCACGAGCCAGGACTCGGCTGCTCGGCGCAATGCCTGCACAATTAACGACAAGCTGGATGTCGCCTAATGTGGAGTGGCTTTCCTGTAGTGCCGCATCGACAGCCGCCTCAGAGGTGACATCGGTTGCGATAAAGTGTGCCCGTTCGCCTAACAGAATTAGCTCATCGGCATAGCGTTCGCAATCCAGGTCCAGAATAACCACCGTACCACCTGCGGCGATAATACGCTGTGTTACGGCAAGCCCAAGACCAGAGGCCCCGCCGCTTACAATTGCGTTAAGTTGTTTGAATTCCATGGTCCGTTCTCACTTTTATGCTTTAACGGTAGAGTTTTCCAACATGACTATTATTGATGCGATTTAACTGTTGGCAGATCATATTGCCCGTTTCACTTAACGCACGTAGGTCAATTCCTGTTTCAATCCCCATCCCATGTAGCATGTAAATCACATCTTCAGTTGCTATATTGCCACTGCTACCTTCTGCATAGGGGCAGCCGCCGAGGCCTGCTACTGCCGCATCAATAGTGGTAATGCCGAGTTCAAGGGCGGCGTAGATGTTAGCGAGGGCTTGCCCTCTGGTGTTGTGAAAGTGGACCGCTAGTTGTTCGATTGCGACCTGCCGGCTAACAGTTTGTATCAGTCGTTGTGCCTGTAATGGGGTGCCGATACCGATGGTGTCTGCTAGTGAAACCTCATAACAGCCGAGTTCAATCAGACGACGTGCAATGGTGGCGACCACCATCGGTTTTACTTTGCCGTCAAATGGGCAGCCCATTACACATGAGAGGTAGGCGCGCACCTCAATACCACTATCGCGTGCGGTTGCCATTACTGGCTCAATGTGGGTGAATGATTGCTCAATCGAGCAGTTAAGATTTTTATGGCTAAAGCCCTCACTAGCTGAAACGAAGATGGCGACGCTTTTAGCACCTGCCGCAAGTGCACGTTGCATCCCTTTTTCATTGGGAACCAGTACCGGGTATTTTATATCTGGGTGCTGGTTGATTCTCTTGAACACCTCTTCTGAATCTGCCATCTGGGGTACCCATTTGGGGTTGACCATACTGCCGCTTTCAATCACCGCGAGACCGCTGCATGAGAGCTGGTTAATGAAATCTATTTTTACCTGAGAAGAAAGTTGCTGAGCTTCACTCTGCAGGCCATCGCGTGGGCCAACCTCAACAATGGTGACTTTTGATGGTAGTGAATTCATAGCGGTTGAATGGATGTGATTAATTTAATGTTAGTTGGCCCATGACGGGGGGCGTTTTTCAAAAAAGGCGCTCATCCCTTCCTGTCCTTCCTTTGATGCACGTAGCTGTGCGATCAACAGGGCAGATGATTCATCGCTAAAATCGGAACTCAGTGAACGAATCAGGCACTTACACGCCTGTACTGATAATGGCCCTGCTTTGAGCAGTTTTTCAGTTGCTTTGTTAATGGTTTCATCAAGCTCGCTGTTATCACAGACCTGGTGAACAAGGTTTACTTTTGTCGCTTCATCACTAGTAAAGCGCTCGGCACTCAGGAAGAGCCGACGTGCATGGCGCTCACCAATTGCCTTGATAATATAGGGCGCGATGACTGCTGGTACCAGGCCAAAGCGTACCTCGGTAAAGGCAAACTGTGCCGAGCGCACTGCAATGGCGATATCGCAACAGGCAATCAATCCTAATGCGCCACCAAAGGCACTGCCATTGATCCGTGCTACCGTGGGCTTACCGTATTCATATAGTGTTCGCATTAATTTAGCAAGTGCTTCAGAATCTTTCTGGTTAGTCGCTTCGTCACGTTGTGCAGCGGCTTTCATCCACTTGAGATCGGCGCCACTGGAAAAGGTTTCGCCTTTACCTGTGAGCACGAGAATACGAACGCCATCATCTTTTTCGATTTCACTGAGTATGGTTCGTAATGATGCAATCAACCTGTCATCGAAGGCGTTGTGTTTTTCAGGGATGTTTAATGAGAGTGTGCAGACGCCACGTGAGTCGGTCTCAATCATTAGTCGTTTATCTTCTTGCATCATGCTCGCTCTCCTGTCAGTGATATCACGTTGTTAACGTGTTATTACATTCTAAAAATGCCGTAGGCGGTTTTTTTAATCGGGGCATTCATTGCTGCTGCGATCCCACGGCCTACCAGATCGCGTGTCTCTACCGGGTCAATGATGCCATCATCCCATATGCGTGCGGTTGCGTGGTAGGGGTGGCTTTGATGTTCAAACTGCTCCCGCGTCTCATTTTCAAACGCCACCTGCTCTTTACTGTTCCACTGTGTTCCTGCTTTTGCCATGCTATCTTTTTTGATGGCGCTAAGTAGATGAGATGCAGTATCACTACCCATCACTGCAATACGCGCATTAGGCCACATCCACAACTGCCGTGGGCTATAGGCACGACCGCACATGGCGTAATTGCCCGCCCCGTAAGAGCCGCCAATAATGACGGTGAATTTGGGTACTTCGCTGCAGGCAACGGCATTTACCATTTTAGCACCATGTTTTGCGATGCCTTCATGTTCATGTTTTTTTCCGATCATAAACCCGGCAATGTTCTGTAAAAAAAGCAATGGAATGCCGCGCTGATTGCATAGTTCGATGAAGTGAGTCCCTTTAAGTGCCGCATCAGAAAAGAGGATGCCATTATTGGCAACGATGCCGACAGGGTAACCGTGGATATGTGAGAAGCCACATACCAGCGTTTGCCCGAAGAGTTTTTTAAACTCCTGAAATTCCGAGCCATCTACAATGCGCGCGATGACTTCACGTACATCATACTGTTGACGCATGTCGAATGGTATGATGCCGTATAGTTCTTCGGCTGAATAGCGTGGGGCAGTGATAGCCTGTCGATTGATGACGCCCTGTTTTTGGTAGTTGAGGCTGGCGATAATATTGCGGGTGATCTGGAGTGCATCGGCATCATCTTTGGCCAGGTGGTCGGCTACGCCTGAGATGCGGGTGTGAACATCGGCTCCACCCAGTGTCTCAGTATCGACCACCTCGCCAGTGGCAGCCTTTACCAGTGGTGGACCACCTAGAAAAATGGTGCCCTGAGACTGAACGATCACACATTCATCGGCCATCGCTGGCACATAGGCACCACCGGCTGTACATGACCCCATCACCACTGCGATCTGTGGAATACCCTGTGAAGAGAGCCTCGCCTGGTTATAGAAGACGCGACCAAAGTTATCGCGATCAGGAAAGACTTCATCCTGTAGTGGTAAAAAGGCCCCGCCTGAATCCACCAGATAGATGCACGGCAGACGATTTTGCTCAGCAATTTCCTGTGCACGTAGGTGTTTTTTGGCGGTGATGGGGTAGTAGGTGCCACCCTTCACCGTGGCATCATTAGCAATGATGATCGTCTCCTGGCCGTGCACCACACCAATGCCCGTAATAATGCCAGCGCTGGGCACCTCGTCGCCATACATGTGATTGGCTGCCAGCGCTGAAAACTCCATAAATGAATGACCTTCATCAACCAGCATATTGACCCGGTCTCTTACCAGGAGTTTGCCGCGTTGCAGATGTTTGTCACGTGCTTTATTTGAACCGCCAATTTTCACATCACGCAGGCGTTCTTTAAGGTCGTTGACCTGTAACTGCAAATGGCCACTATTGTCGGTAAATGCTTCGCTTCTGGTATCGATGTTACTTTCTATGATTGCCATCTTAAATCCCATCTGTTACTTAATTTGGTAGGGAATATTCCTTTACTTTTTTCTGTATTTAGTATCTGTTAGTTAATTTCAGTCCGTTATTTCGATGGCGATAGCGGTTGCTTCACCGCCGCCAATGCAGAGTGATGCAATGCCTCGCTGTTTACCACGTGCACGCAGTGCATGCAGCAGTGTCACAATAATACGTGTACCTGATGCGCCGAGTGGATGGCCAAGAGCGCACGCACCGCCATTGACATTGACTTTAGCATGATCAAGTTTAAGTTCATGGATCGCCCCCATTGTGACTACTGCAAAGGCTTCGTTGATCTCGTAAAGATCGACATCGTTATTACTCCAGTTGCACTTTTGGTAGAGTTTATTAATTGCATGGATCGGTGCTAGAGTGAATTCCTCCGGCAGCATCGCATGGCTGCTATGTGCGACGATACGCGCTAGTGGTGTGACGTTACGTGCTTGAGCTTCGGCGGCTGACATCAACACAAGCGCCGCAGCACCATCGGAGATTGACGAAGAGTTAGCTGCGGTGATCACACCGTCTTTTTTAAATGCAGATTTCAAGGTTGGGATTTTGTCGAGTCTACAGCGTGCTGGTGTTTCATCAGTTGTAATTTGTTCTATACCACTGCGTGTTTTGATATTGACTGTAGTCAGCTCATCAGTAAAGGCACCGTTACGACAGGCAGCCATTGCGCGGTTAACGGATTCCACCGTAAAGGCATCGAGCTGTTCGCGGCTAAAGTTAAAATGCGCTGCGCACTGTTCTGCAAAGAGACCCATTGCCTTTCCATCGGGAGCATTTTGCAGGCCATCGAATAGCATGTGATCGAGTAGTTCAGTATGGCCGAAGCGGGCTCCCTGACGCATATTGGGTACAATATAGGGGGCGCGACTCATCGACTCCATGCCACCTGCGACTACAATGCTGGTGCTGCCTGCGGTGATTGCATCAGCCGCCTGCATCACGCTTTTCATCCCTGAACCACACACTTTGTTGATGGTGGTGCAGGTGGTGGTGATTGATAACCCGGCGTTGAGCGCTGCCTGGCGAGCTGGTGCCTGGCCTAGTCCTGCTGGTAATACGCAGCCCATGATCAATTCGTCGATTTCATTTAGCTTAGCTGTACTGTCAGAAACCGCTGCTTTAATGGCGGCGGCACCTAGTTCATGAGCTAAAGTGCCTGAAAATTGACCGAGAAAAGCCCCAATAGGGGTGCGTTTTGCAGCGACAATAACGATCTCTTCTGGCTTCACAGGCTCTCTCCTTAATGTATCGATTTTTCCTGGTGTTCATGATCCCGCGTTATTTGAGCCGTTATAGCCGTTATAGCCGCTAACCAGGTGGTATCCTCATGATTATTGTGAACAGTCATCATTAATCAAGACCTGTTTTTTTAATCGAACTGTAGAATTATTTCATCACCTTATTATGTGTAATGCAAATCGAGTGCCATTATCCTGTTTTTGAATGATATTCGTTCGCTCGCTTATTAAATAGCCAGCTCTGAAAAACAGGTTAGCTTGCTGATAATAAATAATAAACCAGCCAGAAAGCATGATCATTTTGAATCCTGATTCAGATGTTTAATGAGTTTGCATGTTTTTATGAAACATATGATTGCTAGCCCTA
Source organism: Gammaproteobacteria bacterium (assembly GCA_021648525.1). Classification (GTDB taxonomy): domain Bacteria; phylum Pseudomonadota; class Gammaproteobacteria; order SZUA-140; family SZUA-140; genus SZUA-76. The sequence continues at coordinate 33,891 of JAKISP010000014.1, read as the reverse complement.
CGGCTGAATTTTACTACCATGTAAGTTGCTTCATTTAATCTTTCAATATGTTTTATCGGGGATGTATGTTGATAGAATTATCGTGAACGCATGATGCTTTCCGTGAGTTTGACTGGAGAAAACCTGTGAATTTTTGTTGAAAAATATAATAAATATTAAATTTGACATAATGAGTTTGCACCTTTAATGTGTATATGCAACATACTTGGGTTGTTGGAATAGTGGTGGAGGGTGTGAACACATTTTTAGTGTACTGGAAAGGCATGTTTCAGCCTGCTTGAGCCAAAATAGACGGTGAAACGTGGGTGAGTGTTCTGGTCTACATAACTTTGTGGTGAGAGGATTAGCAGGCGTGGATGACAAGTGATTTTTTTCGATGTAGTGACAAGGTTAATGCAACAAGAGCGCTGAATAACAGGCTAAGGAGGGTCAGAGTGAATACAAACGTTTTTTCAAATACCAGTGCTCCAGTAATTATAGAGTTAAAAAATATTGTAAAAACATACTATTTTATTTCGCATGAGATACATGCGTTACAAGGTATCGATTTAAAAATAAGAGTAGGCGATTTCATTGCTATCGCTGGATCTTCTGGTAGTGGAAAAAGTACTCTTCTTAATATAATTTCGATGCTGGATACACCAACAAGTGGCGAAGTGTATTGTGATGGTGAAGATGTGTGTACCATGACAGATAAGGTTATCACCCGATTTAGAAGCAAAAAAGTCGGCCTTATATTTCAGAATTACAACTTAATCCCTGTGCTTAATGTTTTAGAAAACGTGGCATTTCCTCTGCAAATTCAGTCTGTAAAGCGCTCTGAATGTTTGAGGAAAGCAAAAGATATTTTATCTCAAGTGGGATTGTCAGGTCATCTTGAGCACCGACCGGCAAAGCTTAGTGGTGGACAGCGCCAGCGTGTTGCAATAGCACGTGCTTTGATTACAGAACCGGAAGTTGTTATTGCTGATGAACCTACAGCAGCTTTAGACAGTAAAACTGGGATGGAGATTATTGACCTGATGAGGTCTTTGAATGAATCAGCCCGAACAACGTTTATTTTTTCAACTCATGATCCAAGAATAACCTCTTGCGTAAACAATGTCCTTGAGCTTATGGATGGAAAATTGCAATACAACTAAGGGTTAGATATGGAGTATTTACGATTATCATTACGAAATATTTTCCGGCATCGTACAAGAAGTATCGCCACAATAATGGTGATTTTTCTTGGTTTTACGGCAATAGGTGTGATTGGAGGAATGGTTAATAATATATTTTCACGTCTCAAGGCTCAGGCAATTATTGTTGAGAAACTGGGTCATTTGACTATTTCCAAAGAAGGTTTCTATCTTAATGGAAAAATGGATCCAGCAAAATATATCTGGGGTAAGGATGAACTAAGGGAAATTATTGATGTTGTTCGGGATGATCCGGATGTTGAAATAGCGACACCCCGGTTAAAGTTATTTGGACTGGCCAGTAATGGAAAAGCATCTAGTATATTTATTAGCGAAGCAATTGTTCCGAGTGATGATGAGCGACTGATCAAAACACCGGTAGATAATAGAGTTGACCTAACAGGTACGGTTACTCTGCCTCAACAGCAAGGAGAGGAATATAGTGTGGCAATTGGGTCAGAACTTTCTTCAATGCTAGGGGTAGGTGAAGGGCAATTCGTTACATTATTGACCACGACAGTTGACGGCATGGCAAATGCAGTTGACGTTAATATAGTTGATGTTTATAACACCGGTAACCCGGCAACTAATGACAAGTTCATACTGATGAATTTTGGGCTGGCACAACAGTTATATGATGCTGATGGTGCTGAACGTATCATTGTTACATTAAAAAATTCAGATGATATTGAAAAAATTAGAGCCCGTCTAATTAATAATATCGCCGCTTCTGGACATTCTGTTGAAGTGATGACATGGAATGAACTCTCATTGTTTTATGAGAAGGTGTACCTGATGTTTAGTGTTATTTTTGGTGTGTTGTCTATGATTGTTACTATCATCATTCTTCTGGTAACACTTAATACTATGTTAATGGCAGTAACCGAGCGGTCAAGGGAGATTGGTACTATGCGTGCTATTGGAATGCAGCAAGGTAGTGTGGTGCGTTTATTTTGCATTGAAGGCGGAATGATGGCAGTTATTGGTTGTATTTTAGCGCTACCTTTATTATATGGGATTTCAGGCTTGTTGACAGTACTCAAAGTGACATTCATCCCGCCTGTAGCATCAGCCCCAATTCCAATTATGCTGATACTAGGGCCAGAAAAGTTAGTGGGAATGTTTGCTTTGTTTTTGACTGCGGCAGTGTTTTCTTCATATCTTACATCAAGAAATATTGCTAAGAAAAAAATTGTCGATTCTCTTGCTCATATCAATTGAAAATCGATTCCCCAAACTAACCAGGAGCAATAAATTATGAATGATGTGCATCAGAAAAAATTAATAGCATTAAAACTACCCTCAGAACTTGCGCCATATGTAGATGATGTTAAAGAGATAGAGGTAAATGCAGAAACAGTTAAGGATGTATTTGAATACCTGGATACGCGATTCGGTGGTTTTAACGAGAGAGTATTAATGGATGATGGTACGTTGCGACCATACATGAACATATTTGTAGGAAAAAATAATATTAATATTGATGAAGGTGTTAACACTCAGGTTAAAGATGGTGATACTTTGTCAATTTTTCTACCTAGGGCTGGTGGATGAAGGCTGTTTTATAAGTATACAAGTGTGTTATGCCTGCATATAAAGCGATCAGGAAATTTGAAATCGTGATTTTAGTTCTGTCGGGTATCCCATATTAAATGTGTAAATTTAGATGGAAAACTTGATGAAAATAGCAAAATTTTACTATTTAGCCGTATTGGTATTCGCATTTTTTTTGTCTCCAGCAGTAACTATAGCCAGTACACAGGAATACCTGGGTGAGAAGCTTAAACAGGCTGATTTTTTTCGTGGAGGACGTGTATCTGGTGTGATGTGGAATTTACATGTGAAAAATATCGAGCGCAATGAAATTATAAACACAATTGATGTCAAAGTGAGGGCTGAAAATAAAAATGGCCGACTATCAGCATTAATTAGTTTTTTGGCGCCGAAGAAATATAGTAGACAAAAACTATTATTGAAAGATTTCAACATGTGGTTTTCTAAACCAGGTTTAAGAAGACCGATACCAATTTCCAGTCGACAACGATTAAGTGGTTCGGCCTCTAATGTTGATGTGGTATCAGCTAATTATTATGAAGATTATGAATTTACCCTGCTGAGTGAAGAGCCTCTTGATGGTCAACTATCTTATGTACTAAACCTGACCGCTAAGACAAGACTGATGAGTTACTATCGTATTAAGTACTGGATCAACGCTAAAACTAGTCATGGACTAAGGGCTGAGTTCTATGGAAAATCTGGAAAATTAATAAAAACTGCAAATTATAAATATGAAAACCAGGTGAGCTATAAAGGGTCTCTGGTTGATTTTATTAGTCATGTGACAATTACCGACAACATAAATAGTGATGACAGGACTATTCTTGAAATGAGCGATATCGAGTTTAAGGATTTCGATCGCTCAACTTTTCAGAATAAAAGGATGCTTGATTAGGATGTATGGTTGGGTGATTCTATTGATTATTATGGGTCAGGTGGGTAGTAGTTTCGCGCAGGAGATTAAAGAAAATATTACTTCATCGATGGATGTTATGGTATTCACTCGAACTATTAATTTTTACGATACTACAGGCACAGTGAATCCGGATAATCGGATAGCACAACTTCAGAATGATAGTGGTGGATTATATTTTCGGCCTGATATTAGATATCAAAGTAGAGGGCTGTCTATCTGGTTCAAACCCAGGTTAAATATTGATGTCAATTTAGATGCATTTTCGAGCAATGAACATATGAATAACCCTGTTTCGACAGAAAAATACGAACATGAATTTTCAACCCAGGAACTTAAGGCTAAATTTCAGTTGGGCGGAGAGGCATATGTTTTAGCCGGTCGTTATATTAAGGAGTTAGGCCCTTCGATAATATATAACCCTAGTAACCCTTTCGTAATTGAGACTGGGCAGCTTAACCCTAAACTTGAAATCAGGCCAATGGATTTTGTTGAACTAAATGTCACCATTAATCAGGAGTGGGAGGCCACTTTAATTGCTAATGTCGGTCGTGCAGACAATGCTATCTATCGTGAACCTTTCTTTAAGTTCTACAGAACATATGGCTTTATGCTGGAATACTACGGGGTATACGACAGCTATAGCCTTCTTGTTTCTACAAACAGAAAACAACAGCATCATTTAGCTCTATTTGGGCAGAGAAATATCTCTGATTCATTTCTTGTCTGGTCAGACATCGTTCTGGATCGAGGTATTAATCGGTACTACGCGCAGAAAATACCAGGTATTGACGATGCATTATCACAATATGATGTAATTAATGGCCCTGAAAATTATCGTTCATTTCCTACTGCACTCGTTGGCAGCTCGTACACTTTCGAGGTTGGGCCAACCGTGACGTTAGAATATTTTTATACTGGTAGAGGTTTTGATGATGACGAGGCTAAAACACTTTTTGATGCTATTGATTTTTCATCACAGAAAAATGCCGGTACTGATAAGTTACTCTCTAACAGAAACCTGGCCCGTGCGATTAATATTGGTCAGCCCTATCTAAGAAAAAACTACCTGTTCACTCAATTTGGAGAGAATGACTTATATGGAATTTTAAATTATACATTACGTTATATTCATTCGTTTGATGATAACAGTGGTCAATATTCAGGTATTTTAGAGTGGCATGCAAGCGATTCTTTAGAGGTGTTTTTAGTGGGTATATACAACGAAGGTGCGCGCCGTTCAGATTTTGGTCGTTTGATTGATTATCAAATGATGTTTGGATTAATTAAAAGAATCTAGAGGTGTCCCCTGATCTAAAGCCTGTTAAATGGTAATAGTTTTATGGTGACTGCACAGGTTATTATTCAGAAAATTACAGGAGAGGTTGAACAATGGCGTACGATTTAATGTTAATAGTACATGTTGTCACTTCGACAATGTGGGTAGGAGGTGTTTTTATGGCTGCGTTTATTGACTGGCCAACTGCAAAGTCGACAATTAAGGATGGAAAATTTCCTTTTGAATTTGTGCTTTCACATGGGAAAAAAATATTTTTCTGGGTCTACTTTGCAATGGCTGGTTTAACTTTATCAGGGGTTAGTCTGTTATTAAGTCGACCTGTAGCTGACGACCAGATGATTTATGTTATGGCAAAATTTGCAGCGTTAATTCTAATGGCTGGATTTACACTATATGGGACATTTATCACCTGGCCAAAATTACAGGTAGCTATCAACAGGGATGCTCAACATATTTACCAGGTCTATATTTATCGTGCCCATGCAACTTTTTTCTTTGGAATTCTGGCGATCATTATGGGACTGGTTATGTAACTGAAGTGTGAATGTGGATTTAGTTTGATAATAATTATTTAATCAAAAAGGAGTGAGGTCTATGTCTGGTGTACATCGTATTTGTGTTTTTTCTCTAGCATTACTACTAATGCTGGGTGGTAGTAGCAGTTATGCAGTCGAAGTCGATGAAGTGAAACTTAAATTAGAGCATGGTACTAAGCCTCCATTGTTGGTTCTGAACGGAAAAGCGGGGGGGAAACTCAATGGTGGTGGGTGGAACAGTAATATAATCGGAGGTAAAGTTACGTTAGTAATGTACGTAGATCCGGACAATATTGATGATAACGAGCACGTAGAAAATCGAATTAAGGAAACATTTAAAAAAAATGATATTAAAGTATTTGGCATTGTAAATGCTGATGCAACGTGGATTCCTAATTTCATGTTGAGAAGAAAACTAAGCTCTAAGCAATCTCATAACGAGTTACTGACGATTGTTTTTGATTATGAGCGTCACGCTGAAAAGGCGTGGGGTCTAAAAGATGAGCGATTTAATGTTATGGCTTTTAATAGGAATGGTAAACTGTTTTTTATTCGAGAAGGAAAACTGAGTGAAGGTGAACTCAATACGCTAGTCAGTGGGATTCAAAAAAACATTGAGATTTCTTCCGTTGACCTGGATTAGTCTAGCTACGAAATCATTGGTTATATGATGATTGTCTGTGATGGGGTTGGTATTACTATGCTTAGTTTAAGAAGCTCCTTTAAGCATGATATTTCCATCCCCTTCTTTGATATTACCCCCAGGATTTTAGTATTGGTGCTATCAGGCTATATTTTATGCAGTTAATTTAGGTAGCTAGATTATATGCTTAAGTCGATTAAGGTGGGTATTCCTTTGATCCTGCGTATAACTATTTTTAGTCAGGATTTCCTGGCTAAATCTAACCTACCCATGCAACAGATCTGATTAGTAAATAATTGCCTTTAAAATATTGTTGTAATAAAACTTGACCATTGCATCGTAATCTCGTTATATTAAGTATTGTTGAAAAGTAATAAATTAAGTCGCAATGAGTGAAGTGTTCTAAAATCCTCGACTGTCCAGTGATACACATAACGTACATAAAAATAACATGATATTGTGTAATTACACATCGAAGATTGGACTTAATGATTATTCTATCTGGATTACATGACTCCCGAGTTATTGATGTAGTTAGATGACTTAATAGTAGGAATTAATTAAATATTTAATTTTAGAGGGATGATGTGCAAGAAATAACAGATGAAATGGTTGCTGCGAGATGCCAGTGCTCGAAGTTACGTGCTGCATCGCGTCGAATTACACGCATGTATGATGATGTGTTGCGACCACTAGGTATCAAAGCCAATCAATTTACTATACTGATTGGGACGAGCTTAATGGGACCCGTGTCTACGACAAATTTAGCGAATAAACTCAGTATGGATAGAACTACGCTAACACGAAATTTATTACCACTAGAAAAGAATGGATTAATTTTACTAGAGTCTGGGTATGGAAGAACTCGTAATGCACTTTTGACAAGTAAAGGTAAAAAACTACTTAAAAAGGCAAAGCCTTTATGGGAAATTGCACAAACGAGTATAGAAAGCCAGCTTGGAGATATTAATATAAATAAACTTGATAATATCTTGAAGTTAATTGTGTACGAGAAATAAAAATTTTTTATATATTTACCATGTGAGTTTTTAGCTTAGGAATCATATTCGCACGAGGTTGATAATATTAAAAAATGGCAGTACATACCAGGATTTGTTCTATAAAACCCTGAAATTAGGCTCTAAAATATAGAGAGAATGTTATGGATAACAATGAAGAACACCTAATGGACGTTAAAAGCAACAATAGCTCATCTCAATCTATAGCAATTGTTGGACTTGGTTGTCATTACCCAGGCGCAAAAAACCCCAAAGAGCTATGGGAAAATGTGTTAGGTCATCGGCGTGAATTTCGACGCATGCTAACCCAAAGGCTGCCTCTTTCTGAATACTTTGATCATGATCCTTCCGCTCCAGATAAGATATATATAACTAACGCCGCCTATATCGATAATTTTGTATTTGACTGGTTGAAACGACGCATCCCTAAAAACACATTTGAGGGTACCGATATTGTACAATGGCTTGCGCTAGAAGTAGCTGAAAATGCACTCAAAGATGCAGGTTATACACGTGATACGGTGCCACGTGATCGCACTGGTGTGATACTCGGAAATTCTTTGACTGGCGAACAGAGTCGCGCCAATACGATGCGCCTGCGATGGCCTTTTGTAAGAAAAGTCATGTTAAAAACAGCGGAAGCGATGCAACTAACTGACCATATAAAAGAGCAGTTTGTTACATCTGCCGAAGAGGTCTATAAATCAGTCTTTCCTGAGGTAAATGAAGATACATTACAAGGTGGGCTTTCGAATACGATTGCAGGGCGAGTTGCTAATTATTTTGATCTACATGGGGGAGGCTACGTGATCGATGGCGCATGCTCATCGTCACTATTAGCAGTTTGTACTGCGGCTACACAATTAGCTAATCATGATTTAGATATGGCACTGGCTGGTGGTGTGGATGTAAGCCTTGATACATTTGAATTAATTGGATTTTCAAAAACAAGCGCATTAGCAAAAAAAGATATGCATGTCTATGATCGACGTGGCGAAGGTTTTTTACCAGGAGAAGGGTGTGGATTTGTTGTTTTAAAAAGATTAAAAGATGCAGAAGCTGCTGGGGATAAAATCTATGCTGTACTTCGTGGTTGGGGTATTTCGAGCGATGGAAAAGGAGGCATCACCGCTCCAAGTAGTGATGGCCAGGCAACGGCTTTAATCCGTGCATATCAAAAGGCTGGGTACAGTCCGCATGAGTTAGATTTTATAGAAGGTCATGGTACTGGTACTGCACGAGGTGATAAGACAGAGCTTGAAGGAATTGCTAAAGCCATGAATGTGTTTGGCCGTACTAGAGAGCGAAGTTGCGGTATGACATCGTTTAAATCAATAGTTGGGCATACCAAAGCAGCTGCCGGTATTGGTGCTTTTATTAAAACGACACTAGCTGCGAACCGCAGAGTGCTCCCGCCTACAGCGAATTGTCGGGATCGGAATCCAGTATTTGATGATACCGCTTCCTGTTTATATCCAATTCTACAGGGGAAAGTATTTGACTCAACAAAGAGAGTACGTGCTGGAGTTTCAGCAATGGGTTTTGGGGGGATCAATTCACACATTACTCTAGAGTCACATGGCGACCCAATAGACAAATGGAGCCCATCGGTTGATGAAAGGTCATTATTAGTTTCGCATCAGGATAGTGAAATATTTGTTTTCTCTGCTAATTCACAAGAGTCGTTGCGTTTTTTACTACTTGAGTATGCAGCCATCTCTGAAGAGATCAGTGTTGGTGAATTAGCCGATTTATCAGCTAGTCTGGGCGAAAAAGTAAATGATGATTTTTTAGTGCGCGCAGCCTTTATTGCTAACCAGCCCGTTGAATTAGCGACATCATTACGATCGCTGGCAAATAAAATTAGTGAGAGTAATTCTGGTATTGAGAGTATGAAGACATCACTGAAATACAATTTTTGGTACGGGAATAACGTAAAGAAAGAAAAAATAGGGTTTTTATTACCAGGCCAGGGATCTCAACGTCTGGGTATTGGGCGAACGCTAGTTGAACGTTTTGAGTGGGCGCGTGACCTGGTCGAATTAGCAGATGGTATCACTCAGAAAAAAACGGGTACTAAAGTTTCTTCTTATATTTTTAAACCTTTAGATCAGACGAAAGGGAAAGACGAGCTGGAAGAGTGGAAGTCTCTACTAGCAGATACAAAAATTGCCCAGCCAGCGATATGTCTGATTTCGCTAATTTATATCATCTATTTGAAAAAACTGGGCGTTGAGCCTGAGATTTTAGGTGGTCATAGTTTAGGTGAATTGACAGCTTTCTACACTGCTGGCGCATTTGACGAGGAGGCCTTAATCAATCTTGCAGTGATTAGAGGCCTTGCAATGGACAAATCAAGTGACGCCAAGGGGTGCATGGCCAGCATCGGGACATCAAAAAATATTGTTGATGATCTGATTGAACATATTGATGCAGGATATATCACAGTAGCGAATGTTAATGCACCAGAACAAACGGTGGTATCTGGTGAAGAAACTGCAGTTAAAAAAATTATTGAAGCCGCTGAAAAAAGGGGGATTACTACAAAATTACTCCCCGTTTCATCTGCATTTCACTCTGCTCTCATGAATAATGCAGTAGGTGAATTTAGAGAAAATTTAACTATACCGACGAAGCCGCTATCTCTGAAAAGTAAGCTGTATTCTAGTATTGATGGTGAATTAATAAGCCTGGATTGTGAAATGCATGATCATTTCTCTAATCAGATTGAATCTCAGGTAGATTTTATTAAATTGATAGATAGCCTTAATAAAGAAGTCGATTTTATATTAGAAGTGGGGCCAGGGAATGTTCTGAGTGGACTTGTTAATCAAATTAATAGTGAGTCACCAAATTGTTTTCCAGTAGCTTCTAAAGCAGATAGTAATAAAGATCTGTTATCAGCATTAGCACAAATATTTGTAGCAGGTAAAAATATTAACTGGAGTTGGTTGTATAAGCAAAGATTGATTAGAAAGTTTAGACCCGCATCAGAGAAAATATTCATTGATAATCCATGTGAACGTCAATTAGCAGATGTAAGTATAGACAAGACCGAGACCGACAACAGGGATTATTTTTCATCTAATAAAGGTAATGATTTTATCAATCTTATCAATTTAGACGAAAAAAGGATGAAAAACTATATGTCACAACGAGCGGGATTTATTGCCGATGTGATTAAATCTGATATGGCACACAGTGGCATATCAGCTGAAAATTCTGTTGAAGTAGGGGGGCTAGAGAGAGATATAGAAAATTCGCTTACGCCTGTGGCTGAAAATATAGACAATCTCTCTACACTTGAAGGTATTCTAACAGGACTTATCTCTGAAAGCACCGGATTCCCAATAGAGTCAATTTCTTTACAGGCGCGTTTATTAGATGATTTAAATCTCGATTCAATAAAAGCGGGTCAATTAGTTAGTGATTTTTCACATAAAATAGAAATAGCTGGAAAATTTGAGACGACTCAATTTTCGAATGCTAGTCTCGAAGAAATCATTTCAGCCGCTAATTTATTGGTTGATAGCACGATTGATTCCTTATCTAAAAATGATAAAAATATTGAGGAACGAGTGTGTGAGTTAATAACTGAGGCTACTGCTTTTCCCCGGGAGGCTCTATCACTTGAAGCACGTTTGTTAGATGATTTAAATCTTGATTCGATTAAGTCAGGGCAACTTATAAACGCTATTTTTCGTGAATACGAGGTTGATACGAAACTAGTTTCTACTGAGTTTTCAAATGCTAGTATTGCTGACATTATTCAAAAAATTAATGATGTGAAGAGTCATAGCGTATTAATCCCAGATCTCTCTACAGATTCCTCTGAAAAAGTGGTGATAAATAAATCAGGATCAGAGACAGGAAAGCAGAGTGAATGGGTGCGGAATTTTATAGTTAAATATGAGCATTCTGGTCTTCCTGATTATGTTAAAAGTAGCCTGGATTTTAATCAAAAAAATATTTTGATAATTTCTGAAAATGAACATGATGATATGGTTTTGTTACTATCTGATAAATTAATGGCATATGGGGCAAAGGTTGTGATTAGAAGTTATGAAAATACTTCAGGTAATTATGATGTTTCCTCTGTGGTAGGGATTTTGCTTTCGAGTAGCAGTAATGATAACGAAATATCAAAACTAAAGAGAGCTGTCAGGCGACTGCAAACTATTGTTACTACAGCCTTCGCATCGCACTGCAAAGATATTACGTTTGTTCAATTTGGTGGAGGGTATTTTGGGGAAAAAGGCCACTCCTCTGATAAAGCATCATGCTGCTCAGCTGGATTTGCCAGGAGTTTGTCACTAGAAAATCCGGTTCATAATATTAGAGTACTGGATATGTCATCCGACTTAAGCAGTGATATATCTGCGAATAACATTATTCAGGAACTTGTAAGTAAAGAAGGGTTTTCAGCCGTTGGCTATAATAGTCAGAATACCCGCCTGGTTCAGAAAATCATACCGCAATACCCTGCGTTGAATACTATTCGTTTAAATAACTGGTCTTACGACGATGTTATTCTGGTGACGGGTGGCGCAAAGGGTATCACTGCTGAGTGCGGACTTGCATTGGCTAAACAGACGGGTGCCAGGTTTGCTTTATTGGGTAGCTCAGTAATTTCTAACGATGATGGACATACGAACAACACTGAAGTGAACATGAATTTAGAACGATTTTATGAGCTTGGGGTTGAGGCTCGATATTACAGCTGTGATTTAACGAAGCAAATAGATGTCACTCAAACAGTAGGAAGGATTAATGCTGAGCTTGGTAATATTAGCGCTGTTGTGCATGGCGCAGGGACAAATAAAGCTAGACTAACGCAACAAGTATCTATCGAGGATGCTGTCGAGGAGGTTTCACCTAAAATTCTTGGTGCACAATACCTGTTGAAAGCATTAGCGGATAAACCACCAAAATTAATTGTAGGGTTTTCTTCAATCATCGGTATAACGGGCATGCTCGGTAATTCCTGGTATGCATTCTCAAATGAAAATCTTAATTTACTGTTACAGGAATACGAAAGAGAGCACGCCGATACTAGCGTTATTTCAATTGCATATAGTGTTTGGCAAGATGTTGGCATGGGGCATCGTATGGGTGTTATCGATAGCCTTGATAAAATGGGAGTTGGTGCCATACCAACAGCTGAAGGAGTTAAGCGATTTATACAATTATTTGAAACTGACCCTGGTGATAAACAGGTAATAGTTGCCGGTGCTTTAGGTGGATTAAAAACATGGAGATCATTAGGTTCTTATAAGAAACCTGAATATTTTCGTTTTATAGATAATATCGTTGAAAGTGAACCTGGGGTTGAGATGGTTGTAAGAACGACACTGACCCCGAGTATTGATGAGTATCTCAATGATCATGATTTCCGCGGATCCTTGTTATTTCCTACCGTATTCGGACTTGAGGCGATGGCTCAGGTTGCGTGTGTGTTAACGGGTCGTCATCAAAGTCAAATAACTTCTATTAAAGACATAAAGCTCACGCGTCCGGTCGTTGTAAATGCGAAAAATGGCGAAGAAATTGAGATTAAAGCGATTTCAACTGAACGAGATGCAGAAAATGAACAGGCAGTTACGGTTGGTATTAGAACAGAGATGACTGCATATAATGTAGATCATTTTTCAGCTGAATTCACTTTTAGTGATAAGGTCAGAAAATTAACAGTCTCACCAGTCAATACAAAATTACCACTCCAAATTGAGCCAGAATCTGACCTTTATGGTGAATATCTATTTCAGGGCGCTCTTTTTCAAAGGATGGGAGCGGTTTATTTGATTACGCCTGAGCAGGTGATATTGAACTGTGAGTCTAGAGTGGATATTGAGGTTAATCAAAATGGGTTCTCTGGAGATAAACCATCTGAGTTTGTGTTAGGTGATGCATTTTATCGTGACGTATTATTACAGTCAGTACAACTACCGGCTACACCTGAAATAGTGTTGCCAATATCGATTGGAAAAATCGAGTTATTTGGAGATCCTTTATCTCGAAGTGGACAAAAAATCATTAACGCAACGCTGAAAGAGTTAGTCGACAAGGACTTTATCTGGGATATAACAGTGATGGATGAAACTGGTCTTGTTAGTGAGAAACTCACAGATTATCGAGTTAGAACAGTTAATGACCCATCAAGGAAGTCGATGCCATCTGTTAATGGTCTTTTGACTAAAAAAATAGATAGTAATACCAGGGAGAGTGATCTTAAAAAATTAGAGGAGACACTATTAGCTATTTCTGATGAATATGGCATTGCCCTGCCAGATTATTCAATTCACTATTTCCCTGGCCTCGGGCGAAAACCGAAACCAGAGCGCCACATAATTGAACGCGAACTGATTGATAATATGCTTTCCCCAGTTAAAAATAATTTGGCTATAAGCCCTGATGAAAAAATAAAAATTGAGTGGCTCCCGTCTGGAAAGCCTGTTTTCTCAAGTAAAAAAATCAAGCATCTACACTTGTCAATTTCTCATGATGATGATTATTGTCTCTGTACTATTGGTACAGATGAACAAGGATGTGATTTAGAAGTTATACAGCCTCGATCCCAACTAGACTGGATTGGTTTGTTAGGGAAATCTCATGTTGGAATTTTAGAGGAACTAACCATCCATGGTGATTCTATGCATAAGTCAGGTACATATATCTGGTGTACTATGGAGTCTGTTTTTAAAGTGACAGGTAATGCTGATTCTTTGGTTTCGATCAAAAAAAGAGTCGCAGAGTCTATACTATTTGAAGTAGTACAAAGTGGCAGGGTGTTAGAGGTACTAACAGTCGCTCTAAATATCTCAATGGGTGATGAGCGTATATTAGCATTAGTGACTTCTTCGGGGATCAAGACAAATGTTGAGGCGGCATAAAATAAATATATAAGGGTTAATAATACATAGCGTGTACTAACAGGGAATTATAGATATGGAATTTTATAATAGTAAACATGCAGGTAGAGAAGTGTTTGATGAAGTTAGAGAGCAGGAAATATATGAGTATATATTCCAACCGACTTTTAGAGAATCTGCAAATATTAACAGGAGTGTATATTTCACTAGCTATCTTATATGGGCAGGGAAAGTAAGGGAGCTTGCACTAGATGAAATTGGTCAACAATTAGCAGACCAGATTTCAACTGCTGAATGGGGATTGGTAACCAACTGGGCCGATCTGGAAATTGTTAATGAGGTGTACTCTTTTGAGCGGATACTTGCAAAGTTTAGAATAGGTAAAGTAGTCGGATCTATTATTCCACTTCGTTGTGAATTTTTTAAACTCGTTGAAAATTCAGATCCTGTACCTTTGGCTATTGTTTCGCAGGAAACTACCTGGGTCGAAGTAATTGGACATGGAAAAGTTAAGCCTGCTCCCTTTCCTGGTTATTTACAGAAATATTTAGATCGAACAAGACAAAAGGTTGAATTTTCCGATGACACTAAATATTTTAAAGGCGTTTTATCAGATATTAAAACGACTGAGATACTGTACAGGTCACCTCCGCTAATCAGTGGATTTCCTGTTGCCGCCGAAGATTTGTTTTCAACTACTCTGGAAGACTCAAATTTAGTTGGAAATGTCTATTATGCGAACTATTTTATTTGGCAAGGACGAGTAAGAGATACATTTCTTAATAATATAGCTCCTGAATATTTACGCGGTTCTGGTGATTATGGAATTCTGGTTTGTGTCAGTAGTCGACTAAATTATCTTCGTGATGCTATGCCTTTTGACAAAGTATACGTCACGCTTTCTATAAATGAACTTTACGAAAACAAAGCATCTTTGAAGTTTGAATATTTTCGCCTATTAGGTGATGGAAAAAAAGAAAAAATTGCAGTTGGAAATCAGGTTGTTGCCTGGGTTATAAATGATGAAATCAATAATCCCTGCTTAAGTGATTTTCCCAAAAAAATAATGGATGGATTTTTTGAACATTTGAAATTAAATAAAAGAAAATTATCAGCATAAAGTTGTATTTTTACCGAAGAAAATTGTTAATTTAAACAGATAGTATTTTCATTAGTCCAACTAAAAGGGAGTTTATGACTATGTCATCGTCAGGAAAGTATGTGCCAATAACACTAAGTATTAGCCTGGTACTAGGTACTAGTAGCATCTATGCAAATAACGCGATTACATTTAGTGATGTGGTAGTAAAAGATCAGTCTGGTATTAATTATCAGCGTGTACAATCATCACAGAGTGCTGTCCTGGATATAATGAAAGAAGTTGGCTTTAATTTTCCTGAAGACACGGTCAACATTCCATTGAAGCCTCATGGAGCACCGGGTGTCGCAGTATTTGACTACGATAATGATGGTGATTTAGACATTTATGTCACTAATGGTCCAGGGATGGCAAATAGCTTATATTCTAGTCAGTTTAAAGAAACGGGTAAATTAACCTTCAATGATATCTCAAATGAGGCTGGGGTAATGCTAACTGAGTATGATACGACTGGCGTTTGTTTTGGTGATATCGACAACGATGGTGATCATGATTTAATGGTTTTAGGAGCGGGTGTTGCCAATCATTTATTTGAAAATACAGGTAATGGTAAATTCAAAGATATTACCCAGCATCACATTTCAGGCAGTGATATGTTTTCCACCACATGTTCGATGGGTGACATTAATAATGATGGACTATTAGATATTGCTATCTCTAATACTTATGATGACTGGGGTGATTTTATGCCGATTAATTTATTCGGTTTTGAATATCGTCATCAACATAATCAGATGTTAATTAATAGGGGTCATAATCATTTTGAAGATGTGAGCGACGAATCTGGCATTACAAATTTTGCTGGTATTAGCTGGGCTATCGCGTTAGTGGATTATGATTTAGATGGCGATGTTGATTTAGTCACAGCAGATGATCAGGGGGGTAAACCAAAGTTTGAGCGTGGTGGCTATGATAGAGGGTATATCAGGATCTATAATAATAACGGTGAAGGCTATTTTTCTGATGTAACTGAATATGCTAACACTGATTTTGCAGGTGCCTGGATGGGGTTAGCATTTGCTGATTTCAACAGTGATGGTTATATGGATATTTTTGGTTCAAATCTAGGTGATAATTTAGCTAAAAACCTGTCAAAGGTAGTTCAATTTCCAGTATTAGCTGATGATTGGCAATCTACGTGGTTTCTTGGTAGCGAATCAGGTGTTTTTAGTAAGCCTGGTGTCGGGGAGTTAAAGGCAACTTCTTTTGGCTGGGGCAATGGTGCGGCTGATTATGATAATGATGGAGATACAGACATCATCTTTTACGGTGGTATTGACATGGGTACTTTTGTAGATGCTTCAAATCCTGGTTCAATACTTAAAAATGATGGCCATGCAAATTTTACTCGTGATAGTGTAGCACTGAAAAATTCGACCAACCATTCGCGTCGTACAGTTCACGGTCTCGCTCTAGCTGATCTTAATCACGATGGTTTTACAGATATTGTGTCTGTATCTAACCAGAACTGGGATGAAAATAAGCCCCTGGCACCTTTGTTAGCGACTGCAGACTTACTCGGGAGTCCATTTGATAATGAACTCTATATCTGGCCTGTATTCCGGCCGAACAATCCTCTTAATCCAATGGAAGGATTTACCTGGAACGAGGTTGATACTGATAATGGTTCGTTAGCAATTGAAATTAACAATGCGGAAAACAAACATGGCTGGGTAAAAGTGACTCTAATGGGTACCGTAGGAATGGTAAAGGGCAGCAAATCAAATCGGGATGGTATTGGTGCTGTTGTTAAATTCACACCCCATCATGGAAATACTGTAATGGAACCTGTACTGGGTGGTGCTAGTTACTCATCACAACATGCACTGACTCGAAATTTTGGGTTAGGTACTAGTAAAAAAGGTTACATTGAAGTTATATGGTCTGGTGGAATTCGTAATCGTCTTTATGGCGTGAAAAAATTTCAGGAAGTTCTATTCCCTGAAATTCCCTGTAGCTTTGATGATGCCGCAATATCTCATCATCAATACAAAAAGTGTGTTAAGAAGTCGCTTTATACTTTATACAAAAATGATGTAATCGACAGAAAACAGGCTCATCAATTTCATCGTAGCGCAATGAAAGCGTATATCAACGAACACAAGCATAAGAAATAACACATCTAGTAGTTTTATTAATGGGTATACCAACCCGAGGTAATTCTCGGGAGGTATTTTATATCTAAAATTTAATAAAGAGACTCAAAATGCTACCTACTAAAAAAATTCCTGACTTAGCTAAAGCTTCTATTATTGGGCTTTCAGTGTTCTTTTTAGGGTTTAATTCATCAAATGCCGATTTGAAAGGCCATTTAAATGGTGGTCAAATCGTGTTTAAGGATATTGCAACTGATATTGATTCTGGAATTACATACCGCCGTACAGAATCTGCTACAGATGTTAGTTATGATAAAATCAAGCAAGGCGGGATTCTATTTATGGAAAATGGAGTTAATATTCCTGCCAATTCACGAGGTGCTCCAGGTATTGCTATCTTTGATTATGACGAGGATGGCGATATGGATATTTATGTTACTAACGGCCCAGATACTCCAAATAGTCTATATTCAAACCAGTTAAATGAAACTGGAAAATTGACTTTCATAGACAAATCTGGTGAGGCTGGTGTTAGTGCTACACCACAGGATAGTAGTGGTGTTTGTTATGGTGATATTGATAATGATGGTGACAGTGATCTATTGGTACTCGGGGCTGGATCAGGGAATCTCTTATTCGAAAATAATGGTGATGGTACATTTGTAGATATTTCACATAGTAGTAATATTGGTGGAGGGACATTACACGCGTCATCCTGTTCTATGGGAGATATAGATAATGATGGGCTGATTGATCTGGCAATCGCTAATAGTTTCCCTTTAGAAAATCGCCTGCCAATAATGTCATTTGAGCATGATTTTTTAATGGAACATAACGAGATATTTAGAAATACTGGCAATAATTATTTTGATGATGTTAGTGAAGAATCCGGAATACAGAATATTGCAAGAGTTACATGGGCAATTAGTTTCATTGATTATGATCAGGATGGTGATTCAGACTTAATTGTGGCGAATGACCAGGGGCCTAGAGCACCTGCTAAATATGGTGGCCAGGATAAAGGTTATATTCGTATATATAATAATGATGGCACAGGAATATTCTCTGATATTACAGATGAGCTAGGGATGAATCAATTTGGTGCCTGGATGGGCTTGTCATTCGGTGATCTAAATGGTGACGGCCATCTTGACTTATTCGCTAGCAATATCGGTGATTACGCTTCTGTTTTTACAGCGCCAATGTTTAATTTCGCACCTGTAATTGGTGAGTGGCACTCAAGCTGGTTTTTAGGTGATAAGGACGGCGGCTTTACCAGACAAACATCCGGTGAATTAGTCGCTGGTCCATTTGGCTGGGGGGCTTCTATGCCAGATTATGATAATGATGGTGATACTGACATTATATATCATGGTGGTCTGGATGTCGGAATTTACATGGATGCATCCAATAGTGGTGCTTTGCTAAATAATGATGGTAATGGGAATTTTAGCAGGGATAGCATTGCGCTCAGCAATTCAACAAATCATGCCAGACGTAATGTACGTGGAGTTGCTGTTGGTGATCTCGATAATAATGGCTTTGTTGATTTTGTTTCTGTTTCTAATCAAGACTGGCCTGAAAGTGCACCGATGGTTCCTTATCCTGTTGTGCCACTAAATAGTCCATTTGATTCGGATTCATTTATATGGCCTACCTTTTCTCAAGTAGACCCTGGCGACCTGACTAAAGGCTTTATCTGGAATGGAATAGAACCTCATGATGGCTCATTATCTGTTGAGATCAGTGAAACGGTAAATAATAATAACTGGGTAAAGGTTAAAGTAAAAGGCTCTATTGGCTTAGTAGATGGTGCAAAAGTTAATCGAAATGGTATTGGTGCAGTTGTTCAATTTACACCGAAAAAAGGTAAGTCAGTACTATGGCCAGTGGTTGCTGGGTCAAGTTATGCTTCGCAGGATAGTAATGAATGGATATTTGGCCTGGGACATAAGCATAAAGGCAGTTTAGAGGTGCTCTGGCCTGGTGGAATACGCAATCGTCTATACAATGTTCATGCTGGCGAGCATATTACTATCCCGGAAATTCCTTGCAGTTACGATGATAAGTCTACCGGTTTTCGAACATATCTCCATTGTGTGGTTGACTCAGTACATGAGCTGCATGATAAAGGAAGTATAAGTCGGAAGTTTGCTCATCGACTTATAAAAAGCGCTGTACGTGCTTATAAAAAGACTCACTAAAGTCCACAGAAATGAATGGCCGTAGCATAGCGAATCAATTATTAATGTAAACAATAGTGAATTGATTTTTTGCTACTAATGAGATAAAGCTAATTCGACTAAATGTGACGATTTCGAAGTGCTAAAGTTAGCCTGAAGAAAAGGAATGAGCCTGAGCCATGGATGGTTCGCTGCTTAACAAGTACTAAGACATTCTCACTTAAGGATAAGTGAAAAAAATGATGAGAACTTATTTTTACGTTATAGGATTTAGTGTGTGTGCTCTACCAGACACTAATTTAATTGCTTCGAATAGCGTCACATACGAAAATATCTCTATTGATGACGAGACTGGTATTGAATTCCGTCGCGCAGTTTCACCAAACAATGTGGTTCTTGATGCAATAAAGCAGATTGGTTTTATTAACTCAGCTGATGCGGAGAGCCGGTCACGTGCACCAGTCAAGCCGCATGGCTCGCCTGGTGTTGCTATATTTGATTACGATGGCGATGGCGACCTTGATATTTATGCAACAAATAGTCTGGGCGTTTCAAATAGTCTATATCAAAACCAATACAGGCAAACGGGTGAATTAACATTTATTGATGTCGCATTACAGGCTTCTGTCTCTGCTATTGAGCAAGATAGTACTGGTGCCTGCGTTGGCGATATCGATAACGATGGCGATCGTGATTTATTAGTGCTTGGTAACAATGGTACACAAAACATGCTTTTCGAAAATTCAGGTGATGGTAATTTTATCAATATTAGCCATAAGGTATTTAATTCAGATGATATCCGTCATCCAGCAGGGTGCTCAATGGGTGATGTTAACGCCGATGGGTTGTTGGATATCGCAATCGGGAATACTTTCGATAACTGGTTTCATCGTTTACCTTTAGTTACATTTAATAATGATTTTTTACTGGAAGCCAATCAGATACTTATTAACAAAGGTGATAATCATTTTAAAGATGAGAGTTTATATGCTGGTTTAGTTGATGACAAATTTATAACCTGGGGGATTGCATTGGTGGATTATGACCTAGATGGTGATCTTGATCTGATTACAGCTGATGACCAGGGTGCAAAATCACCCGAAATTCATGGTGGGCGTGATGATGGTTATATTCGTATCTATGAAAATAATGGATCAGGAAAATTCACTAATGTGACTGAGAAAGTGGGTACTAATCGATATGGTGCCTGGATGGGGCTGTCATTTGGTGACTTTAATAGCGATGGTTACATGGATATATTCGCTACTAACTCAGGGTTTTATATTACATCCTTTTTACAGTCCGTACTTGATTTTCCAAATGAAACTGGAGATTGGACAAGCGGCTGGTTTTTAGGGCAAGGAGATGGACGGTTTATCTTTCCTGGAGCTGGTGAAATGATAGACACCCCTTTTGGTTGGGGTACGTCAGTGATGGATTATGATAATGATGGTGATAGCGACATTATCTATCATGGTGGAGTTAATATGGGTATCTTTGTTGAGGCATCAAACCCTGGTGTGATATTAAATAACGATGGTGCCGCCAATTTTAGTCGCGATGAAATTGCGCTATCAACATCGACAGACCACCTCCGCCGTAATGTTCAGGGTATGGCTGTGGGTGACCTTAATGACGATGGTTCCATGGATATCGTTACTGTTTCAGCAGAAGATTGGCCTGCTAGTTACCCGTTAGCGCCACTAGTGCCACCGCCATATTTAATTGGATCCCCCTTTGATGATGCGGCAAAATTCTGGCCGACTTTTATGCCTGTTGATGTAACAGACTTGTCAAAAGGTTTTTTATGGTCAGGTCTAGAGACACTTGATGGAACTTTATCAGTAGAAATTAGTCATGCAAAAAATCATAACAACTGGATAAAAGTGACTCTTCTGGGTGGTGCTGGTCTATTAAAAAAATCAAGAGTTAACCGCGACGGAATTGGCGCTGTTGTGACTAACACACCAAAAAATGGGAATCCTGTCATGTGGCCTGTAATTGCTGGATCAAGCTATGCTTCGCAAGATAGTCTGGAATGGATTTTTGGGCTTGGAGAGAGTGAAAGCAGCACGCTGGAAGTCTTGTGGCCTGGTGGTGTTCGTAACAGGCTTTACAACGTACATGCCGGTGAAAGAATTAATTTTCCGGAAATACCATGTAGCTATACAGATAAAAATATTAAAATAAATAATTATTTTAAGTGTGTATCACATTCGCTTTTGAAGTTTCATAAGGCTGGTTATCTAAGTCATAAGGAAAAATACAGGTACTTAATAAGTGCCATAAAATCGTATCTGAAAGAGAACCCGCGATAGAGCTACAAATTAATTAAATAATAAAAGGATATTTAAATTGATTAAGTTTAAAAAATTAATCCCATTAGTAATAACTATGATCCTGATTTCTTTTTCTTCAGTGTCCGTAGCCGGTAATCCTCATCATCATTCTAGTAAAAAATTCAAAGTTAAGTGCAGCAAGGTGGAGTTGCTACATGCAGCATTAGCGATGATCCCTCCTATTGGTCCAGCCTCAGGGCCTGCGCATTTTATTATTGGTGGCGAGCCAATGCTGGCAACCGCAACAGTTGAGTTAATAGCGCCTCCTGAACCACAACTTGATGGTACTGCCAATATCCTAGTATTACTTCAATATGATTTTGGGGGAGGGGATATATTACTGGCATTTTCCAGGGGTGTGCTAACACAAACTGATCGTCCAGGGGTGTTTGATAACAATGCAAAAATCAATTATACAGGTGGCTTTGGCCGTTATGAAAATGCATATGGTCGTTTTGATGGGAAAGGTACGTTAAATTTTTCTGAGTTTTCGATTCATATGGCTGGGATAGGTGAGGTTTGTAATGTTTAAACAGTCATTATCTAGTTTAAATCAGAAGTAAACCCGATATTTAATATATTTGCTATGGCGTAGTAATCAGGAAAAATCAAGTAAACAGGAGAATAAGATGTCAAGGAATCGTATCAACAAATTACTAAGTATATCGTTAGTGATGCTCGTGATGACAGTATCTGGTGCAGGAAGTGCTATCGCTAAGGACTCAGATTCTTATGTGTTTAAATCAAAAGGTATGGTTGCTACGGGTTTTAATAGATTATTAGGTGAGCCTCTAATGTCTCTGGGTTCATTCGGTGGTTTTGGTTACAGTACACTGGGTGTTTTTAACCGTGACGGCGACTTCCCTCATAGACTTACTCACAAAACAAAGAGGTCTTCATTATTAGCTACATATGTTGATGATGCTTTTCTGGATTCATTTCAGGGTGATTATCGATATACGGTTGACCCTTTGTCTTTAAATGTTCCATTACGTGATGTTCCTTCCAATGTTGATGTGACAGGTTTGAATTTTCAGAAAATACTTCCTATTACTAAAAATGAAACGTATACACAGTTTAAACCTGGACAGGCCTTCCCTTTTTTCCCAATTCATCTAAAACACTGGTTGAAAGCTAAGGGGAAGATGACTATCAAGTGCAAAAAAGGCAAGGTTCCTGTGGTTAAATTATCGATGTCAAATCTGATTCCTAATCGGTTTTATTCAGTTTGGGCATTTTTCGACTCTGGATTTACAGGTTTTCCAATGAATGATTTTGGCCCTGTTCGACCATTGGGTGGCCTTCCTAACATGCTGGTAACGAACTATTCAGGTAAGGCAACTTTCAAACGAGCATTAAATTTCTGTCCTTTAGACCTGCAGGACGGTGAAGTTCCATTGAGTACGATATTTGTGATGTTTCATTCGAATCAACAGTTTGGAGGAGTTGTTCCCACTTTTCCTGAAACCGGAAAATTCCCAGGCAATGCTGCACATGTTCATTTGCATTTTCCTGTTTCAGCCAATTGATAAAGATATGTGATGAGTTTTATTTTAGATTAAAACTAGATATTTAAATTAAAGGATTGAATTAAATGAACATAAAAATATTGTTTTATATAAAAAACCACACAAAACAATCATCAATGTTAGTGCTGTCAATTATTGGGTTGTTATTACCTGGCCTGGTTGTCACTGCATATGCAGATAATGGGATTAAAAAAAGAGTCGTTATCGGGTCATCAACGATTGGTTGGAACAGGGATTTTACATCGCCTATTGCTGAACTCCCTGGAGGTATAGACACGTTTAGTTTTAGAACAATAGGGCAATATAATCCCGGTGGCGATGTGATCCCAATCACAACGGAATTACCTGCATCAACTATGATTGCAACGTTTCTGGATCCAGAGTGGGTGACGACATTGGGGTTTCCAGTTGAAGTACTGGATATTGCTAAAACAAACATACCACTACGTGATATACCGATACGTATTGATGCTGGTGGCTTCAATAAATCGAGCTTGTCTGAACTTGCTGATCTGCAGCAAATGGATTTTGGTTTAGTCAGTCCTGCTTACCCTATTACACTAGGCGATTGGTACAGGGCGCGTGGTCAATTCGAATTCACCTGTTATAACGGTAAGTATTCTAAAGTTAAATCAAAGTTTTCAGGTCTAATTCCTAATCATATTTACACATTAAGAGAGTGGTTTCTACCCCAGCCCGCTACTGAATTTATTGTTGTTCCTGGTGTGTTCGGCGGGGCACCAGCTTCATTTACGGCTGACAAATATGGCAATGGCGACTATGCTTTTAAAATGCTGGGATGTCCACCAATGTCGGCTGATGAAACAGATCATCCATTGGTGGCAATTGCGGTAACAGTGAGTTTTGCACATGAATCTGGAGGACTGGTTCCAGTAACACCGCTGCACCCAACTGACCCGACATTTCCTGGGGAGCGTGCATATGGACAACTATTTTTTCCATTAACAGGTAATCGCCTTGTACCTGGCTCTGGCGGCGTTTCTGATATTCATCATTGGGCCTGTCAAGAAATTAATGTAGAGAAATCAGTGTTATTTATGACATCACCATCCTCGCCAACGACTGGTCAAGCTGACGTTATGATTGATCACGAAGTGAGAGCTGCAGATACAAATATAACTTTTGTCAGACCTCCTGAACTTCAGGATGACGGTTCTTTAAAGTTTCTAGCGACATTGCGGTTTGACTTCGATAATGGTGAGATTTTAGATGGTTTGATTGAAGGTAAATTTATTCCAACTGAAAATAAAATGATTGTTGAAATTATGTCGAAAGCCAGGTTTGTGGGTGGAGAAGGTGATTTTAAAACTGCCATTGGTGACTTTATGATTAGCGGGTCTGCAAACTTCGCGACTTTGAATGTAGAGCTGAGTGGTCACGGAAAGGTCTGTAGTCCTGGTAATCAAGGTTAGTTATCCTGGTTTAATTCGCTTTTTTCTCCCCCCTGACTGGCATAAGGGGGGAAGCTAGAACCTTATCAATAAATACCATCATAATTAATAAGCTTTAGATTTTAAAGCCACTATTATTGAATTTTAAGGGGCTATATCATGAGTATAGATTATTTTTGTAAGAGGATTTATGCAAATAAAGCAAGGTTTTCGTTGATATTCATCGTACCATTATTATGGTTCAATCCGACTTATGCTAAAGAAGGTATAAAATTTACAGATATTGTGAAATATGATCACACCGGTGTTTCATATCGTCGTACCGCATCAAATAATAATGCTCTTCTGGATGCGGTAAAACAACAGGGTGTAGTAAATTTTGGGAACCCTGAGGTATTAGCGAGTCTTCCTATTAAACCTCGAGGGGCTCCAGGTATTGCAATTTTTGATTATGATAGTGATGGTGATTTAGATTTATATGTCACCAATGGCCCAGGCACCGATAATAGTTTGTATAGTAACCAGCTGATAGAAACAGGAAGGGTGTTTTTTATTGATTCAGCAATCGAGGCTGGGGTGACTGCTTCTGAGCAGGATAGTACTGGTGTTTGCTTCGGTGATATTGATAATGATGGTGATCAGGATATGTTTGTCTTAGGTAATCATGGGTCATCAAATATTTTGTATGAAAATCAGAGTGGAGAATCATTTACTATTATTTCTACAGGAAGCATGCTGGAAAGCCGCGAAAAATCGCCTGCATCCTGCGCATTTGGAGATGTGAATAATGATGGTTTATTAGATATTGTAATAGGTAATACATATAACAACTGGAACCACCGCTTGCCATCCCTCTCATTTGAATTCGATGCGTTAATGGAAGAAAATCAATTATTCTTGAATACAGGCTATGGATTCAAAGATGTGAGTGAGTCTGCTGGTATTAATCTTCCTGCACGAATTACCTGGGCGGTTTCCCTGGTCGATTATGATCTGGATGGTGACCTCGATTTGATCACTGCAGATGATCAGGGGCCAAAACCAGCAAAAATATTCGGCGGTAAAGATCATGGCTACATTCGGATCTACCAAAATGATGGGTCAGGAGAGTTTAAAGATATTACAGAAACATTAGGCACTGATCGTTTTGGTGCATGGATGGGGTTAGCATTTGGTGATTTGAATAGTGATGGTCATATGGATATTTTTTCAACTAACTCAGGTGATTATTTTCATGTCTTTCTTGACCCGATTACACCATATCCAGCTAGAGTTGAGGATTTCTCGACCGGGTGGTTTTTAGGTAGTGAAAATGGACAGTTTAGCTACCCTGGTGTTGGGGACTTAATAGCGACCCCATTTGGCTGGGGTGCTGCAATTATAGATTATGACAATGATAGTGACTCTGACATCATTTTTTATGGCGGGGCAAATATGGGTGCGTATGTTGATGCATCTAATCCCGGTGTGATCCTTAGCAATGATGGCAATGCTAATTTTAGTTTTGAAAAAAATATTCACTTAAGTTCAATTCAACATAATAGAAGAAACATACAGGGTATGGCTGTTGGTGATTTAAATAATGATGGTTTTTTTGACATTGTATCTGTTGCAAGTGAGGACTGGCCTGGTGTATTCCCACTAGCACCATACCTTCCTGAAGAACAATTATTTGGTTCCCCATTTGATGAATCGGCTTCTATATGGCCAACTTTTTCCCCTGTTGACCAATTTAACAATTTTATCTGGACTGGTATGGAGCCAGTAGATGGTACGCTTGCTATCGAAATTAGTAGTGCTGTGAAAACTAATCACTGGATAAAAGTATTAACTAGAGGTTCTATTGGACAGACTGAAGAAGCCATGGTTAATCGCGATGGGATAGGTGCAGTCATCAGCTTTACGCCGAGGAATGGTCAGACGGCTATGCACCCTGTACTGGGTGGATCTAGTTATGCCTCCCAAAACAGTCTGGAATGGATATTTGGCCTGGGTAAAGCCAGAAAGGGAACCATTGAAATTCTGTGGCCTGGTGGTACACGTAATAAGTTGTTTAATGTAAGAGCGGGGGAGAAAATTATCTTTCCCGAAATTCCATGTAGTTATGATGATCAGTCAATATCTTCACGTCAATACCGTTTATGCGTGGTTGGGGCACTAAATGACCTGGTAAGGCATCATGTAATCACAAAGAAAGAAAGAAAACGATTTATACGTAGTGCAATTAGAGCGCGTGTCTCAGCGGTCCATCATCAATGGCCACATTTCATGGAAAAGAATGGGCATAGGGCATGGTGGCGGTAGCTGGTCAACAGATTCACTGTCCATAGCCTGTTTTTATGGCTGGCTGAATACCTGGCTGGAATGGGTGTTCAACAAGTTACAGTCGTTACGCCAGATAGAGGTCAACCTGAAGGGAGAGAGCTGAAACAGCACCGCTTGTTGTGGCTTCATGCAGAATTAAAGAGTGCAAAAAGTATCACTTGAAGCGCTCTATGAACAATCACTTCAACCCCATCCCGTATCTATCCAGGCTATACTGAGCCCAGTCAATACCTGGATGGACAACAGATGAAACAGATCGATACGCTCATTCACGCCCGCTGGGTTATTCCTGTTGAGCCCACTAACGTGGTGCTTGAAGACCATAGTCTGGCGATTGATGATGGCCGCATCGTGGCTATCCTGCCCGCTGCTGAGGCACGGCAGCAATACCAGGGGAAAAATGAACTGGTACTCGATGAGCAGGCGTTGATCCCTGGATTAATCAACACGCATACCCATGCTGCGATGTCACTTTTTCGCGGCCTCGCGGATGATCTGCCTTTGATGGAGTGGCTTAACGATCACATCTGGCCGGCAGAGGAGAAGTGGGCCAGTGGTGATTTTGTCCATGACGGTAGCCGTCTTGCGATTGCAGAAATGATTCGTGGCGGGACCACCTGTTTTAGTGATATGTATTTTTTCCCCGATGAGGTTGCTCATGTCGCCAGCCAGAGTGGCATGCGTGCTGCAATTGGACTGATCATGATCGATTTTCCCACTGCGTGGGCGAGTGGCCCTGATGAGTACCTTTCTAAAGGGCTCAAAGTGCATGACGACTACCGCCATGATCCATTGATTTCGACAACATTTGCTCCTCACGCACCCTATACGGTTTCTGATGAGCCGCTCAAAAGGCTACAGATGTATGCTGAAGAGCTAGACGTGCCGCTACACATCCACCTGCATGAGACGGCGCATGAGGTAAGCGAGGCAGTTCAACAGAGCGGTAAACGTCCGATCGAGCGACTCGAAGCGCTTGGGCTGCTGACACCTCACCTGATCGCAGTGCATATGACACAGCTAACTGATGGTGAGATTGAATCAATCGCCACCGCCGGGGCTCATGTGGTGCACTGCCCAGAATCAAACCTCAAGCTCGCCAGTGGTTTTTGCCCGCTTCATAAGCTGCACCAGGCAGGGATCAATGTGGCACTCGGTACTGATGGCGCTGCCAGTAACAATGATCTTGATATGTTTGGCGAGATGCGTACCGCTGCGTTGCTTGCCAAGGCGGTGGGGCAGGATGCCAGCGCCATTTCGGCTGCGACTGCCCTGCAAATGGCGACGCTTAACGGTGCCCGTGCACTAGGACTGGACAACGAGACTGGTTCACTCAGCGTAGGGAAGGCTGCTGATGTGGTGGCAATTGATCTCAGCGAGCTGGAGTCCCAGCCGCTTTACCATCCCATTTCGCAGATCGTCTACGCCACCAATCGTGATAAAGTAAGCCATGTCTGGGTCAATGGTCGCCACTTGTTAAAGGAGCGCGCGTTGACCACACTGGATGAAAACCATATCCTTGAAAAGACGCGCCAGTGGCGTCAAAAGATCGCTGAGAGCGATCAGCAGTAATAATGATCCTGTATAACCCTGGTTTAAAGAGAATATAAAGATGCAGCAAGCAGAAAATAACGTGAATACTGATTACATCCCTGGCGACAATGTCGATCGTAATGAGGTTGCCAAGTTTGAGGCAATGGCGAGCCGCTGGTGGGATGTGAATGGCGAATGTAAACCGCTGCATGCGATCAACCCGCTGCGGCTTAATTATATTGATGAAAAATCTGGTGGGATTGCGGGAAAAAAAGTGATCGATGTTGGCTGTGGCGGTGGCATTCTCAGTGAAAGCTTGGTGCAACGAGGCGCGACGGTGAGTGGCATCGATATGTCGCAGCCGTCGATCGAAGTCGCGAAACTGCACCTCTATGAATCAAATCTTGAGGTTGATTACCAGCACGCTACTGCAGAGGCCTTTGCTGAACGCCATCCGCATCGTTTTGACGTGGTTACCTGCATGGAACTGCTGGAACATGTGCCGGATCCCGCCTCAGTCATTCGTGCCTGTGCCAAACTGGTTAAGCCTGGTGGACATCTATTTTTTTCAACCGTTAACCGTAATCCTAAGGCCTATCTGTTTGCGATTATTGGTGCTGAATACCTGCTAAAAATGCTACCGAAAGGAACACATGACTTTGCTAAATTTATTCGTCCATCAGAACTTGAAGCATGGGCACGTGAAGTGGGACTGTCGACACATGACATCAGCGGCCTTAGCTACAATCCACTTAACAAACATTATTCTGTTGGTAATGATATCGATGTTAATTACATGATGCACACGCAGCAAACTGCGCTTTGAGCGACATGAGGATGAGCAACGAGTGACGTTTAAACACATTCTGTTCGACCTTGATGGTACCCTCGCCGATACAGCGCAAGACCTCGTCTTTACCCTCAATAAGTTGCTACAAAGCGAGGGCCATCAACCGCTGCCATTTGAGCAGGTGCGTCCAATGGTCACCCATGGTGCTAATGCATTGATCGAGGCAGGCTTTGGCGAGCATTTACCTGCGGAAAAATTTAAACAGCTGACCGCTGAGTTTCTCGATATCTACCAGAACCACCTTACCCATAAGACAGTCCTCTTTCCCGGTATAGCGGAGTTGTTAGTGACAATAGAAGAGCAGGATCAACTGTGGGGAGTGGTTACCAATAAACCGTCATGGTTGACTAATCCTTTAATGGAAGAGTTAGGGTTAGCTCAGCGCGCTGCCTGTATTGTCAGTGGTAACACGGTTGAACATAAAAAACCACATCCACAGCCGATGTTTTATGCATGCGAAGTGATGGGTGTCAGTGCCTCAGAATGCATCTATGTTGGTGATGCCAGACGTGATATCGAGGCGGGAAGGCGTGCGGGAATGAAAACCATTACCGCACTCTTTGGTTACATCAATGACGATGATGACCCTTCTACATGGGGCGCCGATGGCTCGGTTGAACACGCCAGTGAAATCATTGAATGGCAAAAACGTTTTAACCGGGATTCACAATAAAAAATGACCACCACCAGCACTCTCATCATTGCTATCACTGCCGCTGTCTCATTGCTGATTGGTGCGCTACTGGCACATCTGCGCGCACAAAAACAGATCGCTGAACTGCAACGCCAGAACAGCACGCTAGCGACCACACTGGAAATGCAACAAAGCAATGCGAATGAAAAAATAGAGGCACTTGAAAAAACCAGGGCACAACTCAGTGATACCTTTAGTGCACTCTCAAGCGAGGCGTTGAAAAGCAATAACGAACAGTTTCTCAAACTTGCTCAGGAAAATCTTAAGCAGTTTAACGTGCAGGCACAAGGTGACCTGGCAAAAAAAGAGCAGTCGATTGAGCATCTGGTCAAGCCGATTAAAGAGCTACTGGCGAAGAGTGAGAAGCAGATTCGCGAGATTGAACATGAGCGTAAAGAGTCATACGGCTCAATCACTAAACACCTGGAAAGCATGGCGCAGACCCAACAGATGCTGCATGGTGAAACCCGTAATCTGGTGAAATCACTACGCCGTCCAGAAGTCCGCGGGCAATGGGGTGAATTGACATTAAAACGGTTAGTTGAACTGGCAGGCATGGTTGAATATTGCGACTTCTTCGAGCAGGAGCATACTGAAACAGACGATGGCAACATCCGCCCCGATATGATTGTACGAATGCCCGGACGGCGTGAGATCGTGATTGATGTGAAGACACCGCTTGATGCCTACCTCAATGCGATAGAGGCCGATAGTGATGAACTGCGTGACCAACATCTGCTCCATCATGCTAAAAAAGTACGCGAGCGTATCCGAGAGCTTGCCAGTAAGGCCTACTGGGGGCAGTTCAAACAGAGCCCGGATTTCGTGGTGTTGTTTATTCCAGGTGATCACTTCCTGAGTGCCGCACTCGAAAAAGATAGTGCGCTGTTAGAGGACGCGCTTAAACAGAAGGTGATTCTCGCTACTCCCACCAGTCTCGTTGCACTATTGCGTGCTGTCGCTTTTGGCTGGAACCAGCAAGCGATCACTGATAATGCCGAAAAAATTCGCGACCTTGGTGAAGATCTCTACAAACGGCTTTGTACCTTTACCGGTCATATGAGCAAAGTGGGTAAAGGGCTCAACAGTAGCCTGGAGCATTACAATAAAGCTGTCGGTTCATTTGAGCGACAGGTGCTGAGTGGTGCCCGTAAGTTCACTGAAATGGGTATTAGTAATCACAAAGAACCTGAAGCACTAGAGCCTATTGAGAAATTGGCGCGCACCCTGGAAGAACCCGTTAATAAGCAATAAGATGACAAGCTGGTTAAGCCAGTATTGCTAGCCATGAACCCTCAGATGAGCTGGCTGATTAACGCGTTGTCTGCCAGTTGAATGGGCTTAAATAGCCATCATAAGGCGGCATCGGGACTTCTAATCCTACAAACCTGGACTTCAGACATGCTGAAAAACCGGTATTCTTATCTATATGAAAGGCTTTAATGATACCGTCACTATTTATTTCAAATACTGCGGAGAATAATTGTTTTTCTGAGTTTTTGTGTTTCTTAGTACAGTTGTCCAGCACGTTGGCATGGTTTTCACCAATTTCACTATTGAGTTGCATCGTATAGAAAGCGCCAAATTCAGAGTTCATCTCTGTTTTTGCCTGTGCATAGAGTCTGTCAAAGTCATCTGATGCACTTGCATTGAAGGTGGTAATGCAGGCAATCAATAACGTTAAATAGAATGTAACTCGCTTTGAACCCTCTGTATTCATTGTATAACTCCTTTGACGTTGCTATTCAGTTGGTGCGCTAGTGATCCACGCCAGTAAACGGCATTGAATGGTATTTATACATACCTTGCCACTATTCCAGAGATGACTCAATGCCTATTCTACGGTGGTGGATGTCACGGTAAATTTATTTCATGATGTAATATGGTTATGGTGATTAATATGCCCAGTAAAATGAGATATGGATATGCGACAGTAGGTCGCAGGGCGTTACGCATGTACTCTTTGATTAATCCGATGGTGCCATGTCGGGTTGCTTCCCAGTCTGAATAAAACTGCATGGCCGCTTTTTGCTCGTCACGCTTGATCAGTTGTTCAAGCGCTAATAGTCGTTCGGAAGTGCGTGCTTGAACGGTACGCCAGATGCCTTCCTGTAGCCACAGTACTAATATGAATATTATCGCGACCCATAGGTGGATTGTCAGCCCAATGACGATGAGGCTGCTTAGAATTGCGGCAAGCTTTATTAACAGGCTATAACGGTCATAGCGTTCGTAATCCTGGTGAAGGGTTTGCCATTCTTCGTTTAACGGGTTTGATGTGGGTGTGTCCATGTTTATTTCCTGAGAGAGGGTTTTAAATTTTGCTAAGGTGATAGCTAACGCTGAGCTGGTGTTTGCCGCCAGCAGGGATGGTGATGAGGTTGTTGGCAGCATTAGCGCTTTCAACACAGACCATGTTCAGGTAACCATCTCTTCCCATGTCGCCCATCTGGATTGATTTTTCGATCCATGGGTTCCAGACCACTGTTGAACAACTGCCTGTTTTTCGAATGTGAATTTGGCGCGCAAGCCCAGGATCGTGAATGATGCAGGTGGCTTCGGTATCAATATAAAGACGGTCAACCTCGTGTGAAAAAGTGATATTACCCGTTTGCTGTTTTGTTTTCATACTGTCGACTTTATCGAGATAGTGGCATGCATCTAAACCGTAGATGCTTATATTGCGTACATCGCTTACGGCAAAATAGGTGTGTAACGCTTCGCTGATGGTGATCTCATTTTTCCCTTTATTAAAGGTGGTTAGCGCTATCTCCAATGTTTTCCCAATTGTGATCTGGCATTGCGCTGATGTTGGGTAAGGCCATTGTTGCGAAGGTATGTTAGCTGAATCAAGTTGAAGCGTGATTTGAGTATTGCTATTGGCCTGTTGGCTTGAGTTGATAACCTGCCATGGTACGGTGCGTGCAAAACCGTGCGCGGGGAAATCTGCTTCAGTACTGTGCGCGCCAAACCATGGCCAGCAGACCGGTACACCGCCGCGAATCGATTTCCCTGATGCTAGCGTTGCATCGGGTGAGAGCCAGATAGCAGGCTTTTCGCCTGTTGGCATCCATTCCACCAGGTGTGCGCCCTGTAAGGCGATTGAAGCACTTGCATGTTGGTTGTTGATGTTGGCGATGATTAGCCCATGATGGTTAGGCTCAAAGTATAATTGATCATTGATCCTCCATTGTTCATTTAACTTTGTAACGTTTGTCATTTTAATCATGTGGTCCAGTGATAATATAGTAAAGCTAATGGTAACTATTTCATTTTTCACTATGCTGAATAGTTACAGCTAATGCTTGTTTGTAAGGCCTATTCATATTTTTTCAGTGACGGGTAGTGCTGTCCTGTCCACGATATGGATGGAATAATGCAAACGCCGCATCAAATGACGCATTTCTGTCAATAAGTCTTTTCCAGGGTGCTGAGTTGACATAGTGGTTTCCGGGGAATAGAGTTTGAAGAAAGTAGCAGGTAAATATGCCTAAATACCACCCCAGTATCAATTATTAGGCGATATAAAACTACTATAGTAAAAAATCATAATAAGGTGCGTTCATTACGCGGGGCCATAGTTTACGCCGCACAGTTTGGTCGTGTGTGCCGGGCATGGTACTTAACTAGTGCCCATCCAGAAATAGACCCTTTTCAAAAAACCACCCATAAACACATTCGCGATATTACTAATACCTGCATGTATTTCGTATTTTCAATACCTATCTTTGAAAACGGGTTGAATTCTGATAA
>JAKISP010000013.1 GCA_021648525.1 Gammaproteobacteria bacterium | reverse complement strand
GCATGCCTAATCCTCTTGGTTTGTGGTTTTTTGTTCAGACTCTAAACTTAACAAATCCAAGAGGGTTTTTTAACCGATTACAAGAATATTTCTTTATTTTTCATGGTATTGAAGATTTCTGGATGGGCACTAGTTAGTGGTTTCGTTTGAGTGTTGGTAGCTCATGTGTAACCATACGTGTGGCACGTGTTAGTGATGAGAACCATTCCACTGATTGGCTGAATTTTCAGTGGAAAGGTCTATGTTTAATACTGTAGTTGAAATCCGACAAGAAATTTATCGATATTGTCATTACTGCTTGCCAGCCGGTCATCTTTTATTTGGGAGTAGACGACACTAATTCGAGCATTATGCTTTTGAATAACATAATTTATACCTAAGTCAGTTTGTTCATTGGTTGTCTGGCTTATCTTCCTGTCAAATTTTTGCTGTCTGATAAATGGTTGAAGATTACCTATGCCGGTTTTATGTGGAATCAAATAAGCTAGTGTCGATAAGTATCCAGTTCCTTCAATCTGATTTCCCATGTTAGTTCCATTGGCACATGGAATTGAGCCAGGCTCGCCTGAAGCACAATCGACCTGGCCGCTTAGATCGTAATCATAGTACGCACCTTCGACAGTTAATACGCCTGTAGCGATCGTGTCTTCGAATAGAAAATCTACATTCCAGCCCTGGAAGTCATCTTTATCAGTGGGCGACAGTCCAATACCATCTTTCTGGGTTTGATAGGCAGCACCAATTGTCAAGATGCGCTTGTCTCCATAGTAGGTATTGCTCACATAGTATGCTGGTAATGGCTCGGGATCGAAAAGATTAAGCGAAATTCTCGCTGCATATAAAAGATTATCTGAATCATTTGAACCGCTAATTGAGCAATTATGGCCGTTAAATATTCCCGCTGAATATACAAGCTTGCCATCGAAAGGTTTCCCCCAGAGCAAGAGGCCATTATCGCGTCCGAACGCAATATGAGGATAACGTGAGACAACCACTGCTGGCTCCCACACGTTGGTGAAAAAAGGACCGCTTAGATTTGAACGGTCACCTGGTGTGTGCATACGACCTAACCATACATTGAAATTATCGTGAAAATTGAATTTTGCAATAGCGTCCATTACACGTAATTTATCATCAATGTCGCGCTCTACATTAAATGTCATTTTGATGTTGTCATTATATCGACCATCAAGATATATACTTATGCTATCGATATCAAAACTCTTTGATGACGACCTGCCATTGGGGGCTGAATTTTCTATTGAAGAAAAGGTTCCTCTCAGTCCAAGGGCCATCGATATTGATTTTTCATCATCTATCATCAGCGTAGCAGCTGCAAAAGCACTTGATGAAACACCTGTGAATAACCCCATAATAATGGAACTGTAAACGGTAATAAATTTTACAGAGAAAATTTCATTTTTGTACTTTTTCATCTTATAACAAGGCACTGTATGACTCCATAGAGCATGCGCCTGGGCTGTAATAAAGTCCCATGATTTCTCCTCGTGGACTGTGCTCGTTTATGTTATTTCATTATATTTATCTAAAATCACGAAATATACAGCCTGTTTATAACATCAGTGTTCACCAAAATTGACCAATCACTACTGCATTGACATGTAGTATTGTTCTCATCTGTAGATAACATTGATAGTGATATGAAGTCTGGTGTCGCGATATGAATAACATGATGATTAAATATTAGATGGAGTGTAATGATGTCTTTCGGAATGCTTGTTGATGGAAAATGGAACTCTCATTGGACTGAACACGATAGCAACGGAAACTTCTTAAGAATGAATACGAAGTTTAGTAATACAATAAATTATATTACTGAAAATGATAGAGGAAGGTACTACCTGTATGTTTCATATGGGTGTCCCTGGGCACATCGTGTGATCATGGTTTATGAGTTACTTAAACTTGATCAGTTTGTCAAACTTATTATAGTTGAGCCTCATATATCGGATGATGGTTGGTACTTCACAGGCGAGTACCCAGATATTCGCTATCATATGCATTATTTAAGGGAGTTATATTTAAGATCCGACAATCAATATACGGGGCGCGTTACTGTTCCAGTACTATGGGACTCTCGTGATGAAGTGATAGTTAACAATGAATCATCAGATATAATAAAAATACTTAATAGTCAGTTTAATGAATTTTCAACTTCCCATATTGATTTGTTTCCCGTGGGTGATTACGCTGCAATTAATAATCAAATTACTTACTACTACCATGCAATCAATAATGCCTGCTACAGAACGGGATTTGCAAAATCACAGCATGTGTATGAGTTAGAGGTGAGGAGTCTTTTTATTGAGTTAGAGGCGCTTGACTGCAAATTAAGTGATCGGGAATATCTGCTAAACGACCAATTATCAGGGGTCGATATTTCATTGTTACCGGCACTGTTACGATTTGATATCGCATACTATGGGGTTTTCAAATGTAACCTGAAAATGTTGAAAGATTTTCGGAATATTGAACGTTATAAAAACAGGCTACTTGAAAATCCTGCGATAATGAAGACCTTTAATGTGGGTCACATAAAGTCTCTATACTATAAAATACCTGGATTAAACCCAAACGCTATTATTCCTTCTGGACCGTCGGATGGGGGCTAAGTGAATTATAATGCAGCGATCGGGTACCTTGTAGTCATATGTGTGATGAGTGCGACTACGACGTAATGATGCCCGTTTTTTACTGGACATGATTCTCCTGTGAATGCGATTGAAGACAGCTTTTCTAGGATGTGTGCCTCAGAAAAAGCAGGTACCAGTTGCTGGCTCGTTCTGGATCAGTCATGGACAATCCATCTGGTAGATTGACAGGGGTTGTAGTTGTTGTCTCCATTTAATCAATGACTATGACAGCTATCTTTGATATAAATAATGTGAGACCTTTGCACGAGTCTATTTTCCGCTCCAGCTGCGTTATAAATGATCTCAAAACAGTCATTTACTGCGTGTAAACTCCATTTTTTCGGTCATTTATGCCTTGCTGGAACGAAAACTAGCTCTCGTGCAAAGGTCTCAATGTATATTATTTTTTATCATAATTGATATCAATCCCTGGTGAAGTTAGTCAATGAATAGATTTCAGGAAATGACAGCATTTGTCAGCGTCGTTAAAAATGAAAGTTTCAGTAAAGCGGCCGATGAGCTTTTTGTAGTAAGATCAGCTATTAGTAGTCGGGTTAATTCGCTGGAAGATCGACTGGGCGTGCAACTCTTAATCAGGACTACGCGTAAAATTAATTTAACAGAGGATGGTGAGCGGTTTTATGAGAGTTGTATCAATATACTGAATATGCTGAACGAGGCAGAGCAGGAAACAATAAACCAGCATGGTAATTTAACTGGCACAATTCGAATTTCAGCACCTCTAACATTTGGTATTAACTATTTATCACCAATATTGAATGAATTTCTTAATCTGCACTCTGGTATTTCGCTAAATTTTGATTTGAATGATAGAACAGTCAATATTTTAGAAGAAAAGATAGACTTGGTCATTCGAATAGGAAAATTGTCTGATTCAACATTAATGTCTCGAAGCTTGTCATCCTCGCCACGCGTAATAGCGGCTAGTCCTGCTTATTTAGAACTAAATGGCGAACCTGACTCGCCAGATGATCTATCTCGGCATATGGGGATAAATTATAGCTATGCCTCTAAAACTCAGCACTGGCAGTTTCAGAGTAAAGACGGGAAGTGGATATCAGTAACCGTCCCTTCTCGGTTCCAGGCAAATAATGGTGACGTGCTTCTGCAGGCTGCAATAAACGGCCTGGGTATTTTAAATTTACCCTCTTTCATGTGTGCTGATGCAATCAATAAAAAACTACTGATACCCATCTTAACAGACTATAAATTAGAGCATGATACGATATACGTGCTGTACCCTCAGCAAAGCCACCTACCAAAACGAATTCGTATGCTGATAGATTTCTTAATAAAAAAATTCAAAGATGTTAATTACTAGTGTTATCAGTGTTATTACATTTCATTAAGCTCGTGATTCTATACCTGCCTGACTGGTATGGTATTATTAATGGGATGACGGAAGACTATCCCGCTGCCATATTGCATTGATATTGTTGAAATATAGTTGTTGCTTTTGAAATCAGGTGGATGGATGAGATTTAGTGAGTGATTTCGTTCAAGTGCTGCTGGGTACCTTGCCCATTCCACGGAAGAGAAAATATGAAAGTTCATTATTTACAGCATGTTCCCTTTGAAGGCTTGAGTAGTATCGAGCCGGTGCTGATAGCGAAAGGGCATCAACTCTCATCGACCCATTTATATAATATCCCTCTGTTTCCTTCGGTGGATGAATTCGACTGGTTAATTGTGATGGGTGGCCCGATGGGTATCCATGACCATGAAACCTTCCCATGGCTGGTTGATGAAAAGCACTTTATTAAAACGGCAATCGATTCGGGTAAGGTGGTGCTGGGTATCTGCCTGGGTGCGCAGTTGATTGCGGATGTACTGGGCGCGAAGATTTATCGAAACGAATACCGCGAAATAGGCTGGTTTAACATCAATCGCCAGTCTGGCGTTGATGACACCATTCTTACTGATGCTTTTCCAGATCGAGTAGAAGTGTTTCACTGGCATGGTGACACCTTCGATATTCCTGAGGGCGCAGTATCGCTGGCTGAGAGTGAAGCGTGCCAACGGCAGGGCTTTATTCTTGATAACCGGGTGGCTGGTTTTCAGTTTCACCTTGAGACGACACTTGAGTCTGCTACTGCGCTGATTGAGCATTGTGGTGATGAGCTAGATGGTAGTCGCTATGTGCAGTCTAAAAGTGAGATGCTTGCCGAACCTGAAAGGTTTATGGCTATAAATGGTGTGATGTTGCTGGTGTTAAATGCACTTGAGGCTGGGCGTTGTAATGCTGATGACAATGGGTAAAATGCCCTTAGTATTTCTATCTTAACTATTAAGGGTTCCCTGCCGTCATATGAATGATAAACAAGCCAATAATCCACTGCACGGTGTAACATTGGAGAAGATCGTCACCAGTCTGGTTGAACATTATGGCTGGGAGGCGTTGGGCAAGCGGATCGATATTCGTTGTTTCAATAGTGACCCTTCAGTAAAATCTAGTCTTAAATTTCTACGAAAAACCCCATGGGCAAGGGAGAAAGTAGAAATATTATATATTACAATGAAGAAAAGTGTCTGGACGAAAAAGTAATTTTTATGCACTTGTCTGGTGTATGTCGACAGTTTATTTAACCCGATTACGTAAATCTAAAGGAGAAAAAAATGAGTTCTATTACATTGACGGATGAGCAAAGAGCGCAGATTGCGAGGGATATGGATACGCAGATTGAGATGCTTAGTTCTGATGAAGTGGAGATGCTGGCAACTAAATTGAATGAAAAGATCGATATCCCTTATATCGATGATAAGGCCGAGCAGCTTATTCTGGTGAAGATCGTTAAAAAAATCGACCGATTACTCTATCGTAAACTACCCAATGAAATCTATGGGTTGGTCAAAAATTCACGCGATGGCATCTCAGATGAAGATGCGCGTCAGCTTAAATCGGTACTGGCAACACGCATTAATAAAGAATTTGATATTCCCTATATCCCTGAGTGGATCGAACAGGAAATTCTTGAAGTATCGATTGGTCTGATTGTGAATGGCATGCGTAAAAACTACAGCATGATGGAGTTACCTGCTTAACCACAGCGGTTGAATAAGCCGAGTGGGTTGTTGAATAAGTTGAGTGATCAGGTAACAGGAGCTGAATGTGACTGAAAGAGAAACTCCAGATAAGCAATGTTTAGGTGACCCGATTGAACCGGCCAATATTGTGATCTTTGGCGCTGCTGGCGATTTAACTAAACGTAAATTGATACCGGCATTATTAAAGATGTTGCGTTGTGGCCTGTTGCACCCGAAGAGTCGTGTGATTGGCGTTTCAAAGGGACGTACAGAGCCTGTCTGGCTTGAATCACTTTACCAGGGTTTACGTTCGTATGCGCCTGATGTCAGTCTGAGTAATGGCCAGTGGGAGTCGTTTAGTGCCATGTGTCAGTTGGTCTCTGGTGATTTAAAGGATGAGGCGACTTATGATGATCTAAAAGTGGCGCTGGAAACAATTGAAGGCCATCGCAATGCGATGTTTTATTGTGCCGTGCCGCCAGAGTGGTATGCAACGATAGCGACTGGCCTGAAACGTGCTGGGCTAACAGACGAAAGCGATGGCTTTCGTCGAGTTGTGATTGAAAAGCCTTTCGGTATGGATCTGGAGAGTGCCAGGAAGCTTAATGGTGAACTTCAGTCCTCATTAGATGAATCACAGATTTACCGCATTGATCATTACCTCGGTAAAGAGAGTGTGCAGAATTTGCTCGTCTACCGTTTCTCGAACAGTATTCTGGAGCCGCTATGGAATCGAAATTTTATTGATCACATTCAGATTTCGGCAGCCGAGTCGATCGGGATTGAGTATCGTGCCAACTATTATGAAAAATCGGGTGCCCTGCGTGACATGATTCAAAGCCATCTGATGCAGGTGATGACGCTGGTGGCGATGGAACCGCCGGTTGAGTTTACTGCCGATGCAGTACGCGATGAAAAGATCAAAGTGTTGCGCGCCGTGCGTCCTTTTGAAAAAGAGAATATTAAAAAGCAGACGATAGCAGCGCAATATAGCGCCGGTAAAATTGATGGTGAAGCGGTTAAGTCTTATGTTGCGGAAGAAGGGGTCTCGCCAGAGTCCGCTACCGAGACGTTTGTTGGCGCTCGTTTTTATATTGATAACTGGCGTTGGCAAGGTGTTCCATTTGTTTTGTGGACGGGTAAGCGCCTGCCGCAACGAGTCTCTGAAATTGTGATTCGTTTTCGTAAGCCACCTTTCAATCTTTTTGATACGAAAGGCAACCCACCGTTAGCCAATGCACTTGTATTTCGGGTTCATCCTGATGAAGGAATCTCGTTGCGTATGAATGCTAAGTTACCGGGATTAACCACCGACATTAAGCGCAGCGTGATGCATGCCCCATACTCTGAAGATGGTAGTGATATTTCAGATGCCTATGAAGTGCTATTGCATGATGTGTTAAGTGGTGATGCGACACTCTTTTCTCGCGCAGATGAGGTCGAGGAGTCATGGCAGATTATCGATCCTATTTTGAAGGCGTGGGAGGGTAAGCTTTCAATTAACCGTTACCAGGCGGGAACATGGGAGATTGAAGGGATGGACGCGCTATTCGAAGACTGCGAGCTTGGCTGGCACAAACCGAGTCACTAATATGCATCACTGGACAGTTTCTACTTCACCTGACGCAGCATCTATCGCTGCGGCAGATTTTATTGCCGCTCAGATTAGTACTGCTATTGAAGCGCGGGGCATTTGTCATATGATTGTGCCTGGTGGCAATACCCCTGCGGGCTGTTATGCTGCATTGGCGGAAAAACCGTTACCATGGGATAAGCTGCACTGTTACCCTGGTGATGAACGCTGTTATCGCGTGGGGCATGCTGAGCGCAATGATGTGATGATTGAGTCGATTTTTTTGTCCCGTACTCCAGGTATTCATTTTCATCCCATGGCTACAGAGTCAGGCGCAGAGCAGGCTGCGTTGGCCTATCAAACAACGATTGAACCGGTTGATCTGTTTGATATCGCTTTTCTTGGGGTGGGTGAAGATGGTCATACTGCTAGTCTGTTTCCGGGAAACGCTGCTTTAGCAGAAACTGCGTCAGTGGTTGCTGTTCATCATTCACCAAAACCGCCGGCTGACCGTATCAGTATGAGCCTGCCGATTTTACGTCAGGCGCGTCTTCGTGTGGTGCTGGCGACTGGCCCGTCAAAGGCGACCATCATGGGTAGAATTCGCAGTGGCGAACCGTTGCCGGTAAATCAGATAGGTGATATTCACTGGTTTGTTGATGAGGTGTCACTTTCTGCAGACAGTAAACCATCGTGTTAAGAAACCCTGAATAAGTAGTGGTTCTAACAAAAAATTGAAAGGATCTGAAATAATGAAAATGCTGGAAATACGAGAAATCGCGAGGAAGATGGGGATTAAAAGTGGCCGCTTGAATAAGATGAAGCTTATCCGCACCATTCAGCTGGATGAGGGTAACTTTGATTGTTTTGGAAGCGCAGGCGCGGGTGAGTGTGATCAAGCACGATGTAAATGGCGTGAGGATTGCTTACCTGCTGTGAAAAAACAACGTGGTTAAGTATTAAACGGTGGCCTGATCACGGTCGCTGAGTGCTTGTTGGTAGAGCTTAATATAGTGTTCGGCGCTGCACTTCCAGGAAAAGTCACCTTTCATTGCGGTGAGCTGTAGTTTTTTCCATGCGCCAGCTTCCTGGTAAATCCCTAGTGCGCTCCTCAGGGTTGTTAGCAGTGCGTCGGTACTTTGTTCTGTTATCACAAAGCCATTGGCGGTTTTATTTTTACGATTAAGATCATTCGCATCAACCACGGTATCTGCGAGTCCGCCAACATTTCTGACGATGGGTAACGTGCCGTAGCGCAGGCTGTATAACTGGTTCAGGCCGCAAGGCTCAAAGGTAGATGGCATCAGGAACATATCACTACCCGCTTCAATTTGGTGGGAAAGAATTTCATTGTAACCGATCACTACGTTAAGTTTGTCAGGATGGTTACTCGCCCATTTTACTAACTGTATTTCGTAGTGTCTCTCTCCACTGCCCAGTATCACGAGCTGTACGGGTAGATTCACGATATCTGCCATGGCACCTAGAATAATATCGAGGCCTTTCTGTTCAACCATACGGCTGATCATGCCGACGAGCGGAATTTTGGCATCGACTGGTAGACCAAGCTGTTTTTGCAGTGCCGTTTTGTTCTTGCGCTTTTGTGCCGGTTGGTGTGAATCGTAGTTGGCTGTCAGGTGAGGGTCTGTTGCCGGGTTCCATACTGTCTGGTCGATACCGTTAAGAATGCCGGACAGGCGCGCTTGTCGGTGTTGTAACAGGCCATTAAGACCGTAGCCAAATGCTGGTAGCAGGATTTCGCGGGCATAGGTTGGGCTGACGGTATTGATGCGATCAGCGTAGACCAGCCCACCTTTGATAAATGAGAGTTGATTATAAAATTCGAGCCGTGATGGGTGCCATAGGTCGTCGGGTAGTTCGAGGTCGGTAAACGTCTGGTAACTAAACAGCCCCTGATAAGCGAGGTTGTGGATGGTAAACAGGGTGGCTGGGCGTTGGTTAAATGGCGCTAGTAACGCAGGTACTAGCCCTGATTGCCAGTCGTTACAATGTACGATGTCCGGCTGCCAACCGAGCTTAAGCCTGTCTAACGCAATATCGACGGCTATTTGACAGAACAGAGCAAAACGTAGCGCATTGTCATGCCATGGCTGGCCATCGCTGTCCATATAGGGGCCGCCAGGGCGCTCAAAAGCAGCGGGACAGTTGACTAACCAGACCGCAACATCGCTGTTAGGCAGGTAAGTTTCAAGTAGCGACACTTCAAGCCCATAATAATGGCCACTGGCGAGCTGTCTGGTATTTTCCACCTGCTGCATGACCTCGGGATAGGCGGGCAGTAGCAGGCGAACTGCTTCGCCCTGTTTTGACAGGGCAATTGGCAGACTGCCCGCTACGTCGGCTAAGCCGCCAGTCTTGATCAATGGAAAGGCTTCGCTGCTGATGTATAAAATTTTCCTCATTTTTTGATGAGTACCAGCGCGGCG
The DNA here is from genome assembly GCA_021648525.1 of Gammaproteobacteria bacterium. Classification (GTDB taxonomy): domain Bacteria; phylum Pseudomonadota; class Gammaproteobacteria; order SZUA-140; family SZUA-140; genus SZUA-76. The sequence goes on along the minus strand of JAKISP010000013.1, from coordinate 63,247 downwards.
AGTGGTGGCAGGTCGAGGGTCAGTGATGCAGGGCGTTCCATCCAGCCACTGTTATCCGCGACAATCACCGCATCACTACCGGCGTTGCTGCCAGCGTAATGGTGTGAATCAGAATTAAAGAGTACTTCGTATTCACCTGCAATGGGCACACCGACACGATAACCGTGTCGCACCACTGGGGTGAAGTTTAGAATAACGATAATAGTTTCTGTTTCATCTTTTCTTAAATAGGCGAGTACAGACTGGTCTGTGTCATTGCAGCTAATCCACTCAAAGCCATCGTGATCAAAGTCGAAATAGTGCAGTGCAGGCTGCTGTGTGTAGAGTCGATTGAGATCAGTTACTAACTGTTTAATCCCACTATGTAGTGGGTATTGTAATACATCCCACTCAAGTCCTTTGTCATGATTCCATTCGCCAGGCTGGCCAAACTCACACCCCATAAAGAGTAGTTTTTTTCCGGGATAGGTAAACATGTAAGTGTAGAGCAGGCGTAGGTTGGCAAAGCGTTGCCATTCATCGCCCGGCATTTTATTTAACATTGAGCCTTTGCCATGCACGACTTCATCATGTGAAAAAGGCAGGATGAAATTTTCAGTGAACAGATAGAGCAGGCCAAAAGTGAGTTTGTCATGGTGGTAGTGGCGGTGTACCGGGTCTTTTCTCATGTATGTGAGTGAGTCGTGCATCCAGCCCATATTCCACTTCATGCTAAACCCCAGTCCGCCAATATCGACCGGGCGTGTCACCTGGGGCCATGCGGTCGACTCTTCTGCCATGATGATGCTACCGGGGTGGTATTCATGAGTAGCGGTGTTTAACTCACGCATAAAAGCGATTGCTTCAAGGTTTTCATTACCGCCATGTTGATTAGGTATCCAGTCGTTCTCTTCTCGTGAATAATCGAGATAGAGCATTGAGGCGACGGCATCAACACGCAGCCCATCGATATGAAACTCTCCAATCCAGAACAGGGCGTTGGCGATGAGGAAGTTTTTAACTTCGTTGCGGCCGTAGTTATAGATGAGTGTTCCCCAGTCACGGTGTTCGCCGCGGCGTGGGTCTTCATGTTCATAAAGCGCACTGCCATCAAAGCGGGCGAGGCCATGTTCATCTTTGGGAAAGTGGGCGGGTACCCAGTCGAGCAAAACCCCGATACCATGACGATGGCAGTGATTAACGAAGTAGCGAAAATCATCGGCAGTACCAAAACGTCTTGTGGGTGCAAAATAGCCGGTGGTCTGATAGCCCCATGAGGCATCGAGTGGGTGCTCGGTGATCGGCATGAGTTCGATATGGGTAAAGCCGGTCTCTTTCACATAATCAACCAGGCGATGAGCAAGCTCTCGGTAGTTGAGAAACTGGTTATCTTTATCGCGCTGCCATGAGCCAGGGTGGCATTCATAGATCGACATCGGTGCATGTAGCCAGTCGTACTCTTTACGTTGTGTGAGCCATTGTTCATCTTGCCATTGAAAGGAAGACTTCTCGTTAATCACCGATGCGGTGCGCGGGCGCATTTCCATTTGTTGTGCGTAGGGATCGGTCTTGCTGAGTATCTCGCCGCTGTCGCGATTGCGAATTTCAAATTTATACAGGGCGTTATTATCCAGTCCGGGAATAAATAGTTCCCATATACCATTGCTACCACGCGACATCATTGGGTGGCATCTGCCATCCCAGCCATTAAAATCACCAATAATGCTAACGCGCTCGGCACTGGGTGCCCATGTCGCAAAGTGCACGCCGTTGATGCCGTTGATCTCCTTTTTATGCGCACCGAGGATGTTGTAAATGTGAAAATGGCGCCCTTCTGCAAACAGGTGTAGGTCATAATCACTGATCTGCGCGGCAAAACTGTATGGGTCGTAGTATTTGTGATGGTTGTTCTGCTGATCAATGCGATGTAGCAAATAGTGTTCAGGCAACGTATCCAGCTCGCCATCGTAGATAAAGAAGTCACTGTCTGGAATGCGTGGTACTGCGGCCTTAAAATCACCGAGCCTTAATTCAAGTGTATCCGGCGAGTAGAACAGGATGTGCTTGTGCGGGTTGCCAGGTAGTCGTCCCAGAACAGCGGCAGGATCGTGGTGTGTTGCATGAGCAATTCTATCCATATCAGACAGAAGCGTTTTGAGTAGGTCTGATTGTGTCCGTTGACTGTCTGATTTGACTGACATCTAAAACTATTTTCCTTCATTCAATGTTTTAAGCATACACCATTTGTCTCTATTAGAAAGCGATTGTCTGGTGCCGGGCTTTGCAAGGATACATTGCCATTGCCGTATTTTACGGTTATATCTTTTCATGAGGAAAATATATCTGTTATTTTACTAATGGATGTGTGGCTAGTGTATTTTTATCCTAACCATTTTAGTACGTTTTTAGTGGCGTGAAAAAGGGTTATACTGAAATGTAGTATTGTGAGCAAAAAAAGGGCATGGATCGGATGAATTCAGAACAATCACCACGTTTTATTAGTAACCTGACAAGAAATACGCTGGCCTTAATTATGGCCGGTGGGCGCGGCTCTCGTTTGAAAAATTTAACCACATGGCGGGCCAAACCAGCGGTACCATTTGGCGGTAAGTTTCGTATCATTGATTTTCCATTATCGAATTGCATTAACTCTGGGATACGTCGTATTGGTGTGTTGACGCAATATAAATCGCATTCACTCAATTTACATATTCAACATGGCTGGGGTCATTTACGAGGTGAGTTTGGTGAATTTGTAGAGCTGTTACCGGCGCAGCAGCGTGTGGATGAGGAGTCATGGTATGCGGGCACTGCAGATTCTATCTACCAGAATATCGATATTATTCGAGATCACAATCCTGATTATGTGCTTATTCTGGCGGGCGATCATATCTATAAAATGGATTATGGTGCGATGCTGGCAAAACATGTTGAGTCTGAAGCTGATCTTACCATTGGTTGCATTGAAGTGCCGCGTGAGGAGGCCTCTGCCTTTGGCGTGATGGGTGTTAAAGATGATATGCGTATCGAGACATTTGCCGAGAAACCAGCTAATCCGGCACCCATACCTGGCGATGAAGATCACTCACTGTGTTCGATGGGAATCTATATCTTTAATAAGGATTTCCTGTTCGAAAAGCTTATTCGTGACGCTAATACACCTGAATCAAGTCGTGATTTTGGTAAAGATATTATTCCAGATGCAATTGAAAATTGTCGTGTGTTTTCCTATCCATTCAAAAACTCCGTCACGGGAGTGCAATCTTACTGGCGTGATGTTGGGACGATTGATGCATTTTGGGCGGCCAATCAGGAATTGATTGGTGTGACGCCTGAGTTGAATTTATATGATACTAACTGGCCGATCTGGACGCATCAGGAACAGTTGCCACCCGCGAAATTTATTTTCGATGAAGATGAACGACGCGGCATGGCGGTTGATTCGATGGTTTCTGGCGGTTGTATTATCTCTGGTGCAGCAGTGCGTCATTCATTACTTTTTTCTAATGTGACGGTTGATGATGGTAGTAAAATTGATCTATCAGTGATCTTGCCGGATGTGAAAATTGGCAAAAATTGTCGCATCACACGAGCCATCATTGATAAAGGCTGTGTGATTCCGGATGGCATGGTGATTGGAGAAAATACGAAGGATGACAAGGCTAATAATTTTTATATCTCTAACAATAAAATCGTACTGGTAACGTCTGATATGCTGGATCAGGAAATGCATCATGTTGGATAGTATGGCGGGTAAAAAACCGTTGAACGTCATACTTTACTGGCATATGCACCAGCCAGATTATCGTGACCTTCGTAATGGTGAATACCATCTACCATGGACATACCTGCATACCATTAAAGACTATGTCGATATGGTCGCTCATCTTGAGAATCAGGATGGTGCCAGGGCGGTAGTGAATTTCGCACCGATCCTGCTGGAGCAGATTCAGGACTACTCACAGCAGTTGACGGAGTATCGTGATGCAGGAAAAGCGCTACGAGATCCTTTGTTAGCAGCGCTTGCAGGGCCAGTGTTACAGCTGGATGAAAATGCACGCTTAACCCTGGTTAAGACTTGCCTGCGTGCCAATCGCCAGCGTTTGATAGAGCGTTTTCCCGCTTTTGTGACACTTGCCGAAATGGCTGAACTCGCAGTTAAAGAGCCGGAAAAACTGGCTTATTATTCTGAGCAATTTTTTATTGACCTGCTGGTCTGGTATCACCTGAGCTGGATGGCTGAAACGGTTCGTAAAACTGATGAGCGTGTTCAGGTATTAATGAAGCAGGCTGCCCATTTCACCATGGGTGACCGCCACACCCTGGTTGATATTATTCATGAGTTAATCTCGGGTGTGATCGGTCGTTATAAAGCGTTGGCTGAGACGGGTAAAATAGAACTGTCGATGACACCCTATGCGCATCCGATTCTGCCGCTGTTGATCGATCTGAAATGTGCCGAGCAGGCGATGCCGGGCACTGATTTACCTGAGTCCGCTCAATATCCCGGTGGTATGGCGAGGAGTCGTTGGCATATGGAGAAGGGGCTTGCCGTGTTTAAGGATACCTTTGGTTTTATGCCGGCGGGTTGCTGGCCCTCCGAGGGTGCGATTAGTGCTGAAACCATTGAGCTGATCGATGAAATGGGGTTGAAATGGTTAGCTAGCGGTGAGACGGTACTGCGTAAATCACTGGAGAAAGCATCTTCAGATGAGCGTGCAGGTGAAGGTAATGAGTGCATCCATAAAGCCTATCAATATCAGGACAACGGTATCACCTGTTTCTTTCGTGATGATGGGCTTTCAGATCTTATCGGTTTTAAATACTCAGACTGGCATGCCGATGATGCTGTCGCAAATCTTGTCCATCATCTGGAGAATATCGCTGAAGCCTGTGCTGATAAGGAGGATCGACTGGTCTCTATTATCCTTGATGGTGAGAATGCCTGGGAATATTACCCAGAAAATGGTTATCACTTTCTCTCAGCACTGTATGAAAATCTGGTGGCGCATGAAGGAATCAAGCTGACCACTTATAGTGAATTTCTTTCATCGCCAAGAGAGCGTACACGGGTGAATGAGGTGGTGGCTGGCAGCTGGGTTTACGGCACACTTTCAACCTGGATCGGCGAAGCAGATAAGAATCGTGCGTGGGATATGCTGGTAGATGCTAAGTATGCTTATGACCGTGTTGTACAGGAAGGGGCGTTAGACGAGCAACAGCTACAGCGTGCGACGATACAGTTAGCCACCTGTGAAAGTTCTGACTGGTTCTGGTGGGTGGGGGAGTATAACTCAGCTGAATCTGTTTCTGCCTTTGATGAGCAGTTCCGAATGCACCTCGGTAATCTGTACCAGATATTAGAGGTCAGTCCGCCAGATTATCTGGCCAGGGCATTCTCGTCTGGTAGTGGTGCCCCTGCGATGGGTGGTGCGATGTTGCCAGGTCAGCAGCAGTAAGACTGCATGACAGTCAATCAGGAACGACCCCGCGACGTAGCGGGTATATTTAAGCAGCGTAGTGCGGGTCTGTTGCTTCACCCAACCTCACTGCCTGGGCCGTTGCTGAGTGGTGACATAGGACATAACGCCTACCGTTTTATTGAGTTTTTAAACGGTATTGGGATTAAGGTGTGGCAGATGTTGCCGCTGGGGCCAACGCATGATGACCGCTCTCCTTATCAATGTCTCTCTGCACATGCTGCAAATCCTGAGCTCATTAGCCTTGACTGGCTGGTTGATCGCCAATGGCTGGAGATCGCTTCTATTGATCTCCCGCTTGATGATAAAAGCTATCGTAGTGCTTGTTTACTGCAGGCTAAAGCTAACTTTTATCAGCAAAAAGATGAGAAATGGTTTTCCCAGCTAGCGACCTTTAAAAAGGAGCATGTGGCATGGCTTGAAGATTATGCCCTTTATATTGCGTTGAAAAAACAATACCGGGGGGTAGCCTGGTTTGCGTGGCCTGAGAAGTTAGCGCATCGCGATATGGTTACGATGAACGAAAGTGCAGCGCAATTGTCTGATGAGATTGAACAGGTTATTTTTGAACAGTTTATTTTCTTTACCCAATGGCATGAACTGCACGAGTATGCTGCCCGCCATGATGTAAAGCTGTTTGGCGATATGCCCATCTTTGTTGCACATGACAGCGCGGATGTATGGGCAAGTCGACAAAACTTCCTGGTGGACGAAAATGGTGTGATGCCCTTTGTAGCGGGAGTGCCACCCGATGCGTTTTCCGAAACAGGACAGCGCTGGGGAAACCCACTCTATGATTGGGCGTATATGAGTGCGGATGGTTTCGCCTGGTGGAAAAGGCGCTTTACTACTCAATTATCGCTGTTTGATCTGCTTCGTATCGATCACTTTAGAGGGCTTGAGGCATGCTGGATGATCCCGGCAGATGAGGATACTGCGATGAATGGTCATTGGCAACAGACGCCAGGCAATGAATTATTAGCCGTGCTATTTGAGAGTTTTCCGTATCTGCCGCTAGTAGCCGAAGACCTTGGGGTGATCACGGATGAGGTCATTGCGCTTAAAAATAGCTATTCGTTGCCTGGGATGAAAGTGTTGCAGTTTGCCTTTGATGGTAATAATAACAACCCGCATCTGCCACATCATCAGTTGAGTAATGATCTGGTTTATACCGGCACCCATGATAATGACACAACTTTGGGTTGGGCCAGCGACGAAAACAATTATAATAGGACATTTTTTGAGCAATATGCCGATTGTGGTGACACTTCGGTAGAAGAGAAAGTGCACGTAATGCTGCGCATGGCAATGGCATCACCCTCATGTATTGCGGTGATTCCGATGCAGGATCTCTTGATGCTGGGTTCAGAGGCAAGAATGAATGTGCCAGGAACAGTAGGTGATAACTGGCAGTGGCGTTTTGAGTGGTCGCAGCTTAAGCCCGAGATGGTTGATAGCATAAAGCACTATATAGAATCGAATCAAAGGTAAGGTATGGCTAAGGTAAAAAAAACAACGCGGGTAAAGAAAACAAAGCGGGTTAAAAAAGGATATTGTGGCGCTAACATTCCCCCCCCAGCTAAACCCACATCTGATAGTGAGGCATTAGCCCTCGACTTCCAGCGCTATCTGTTCAATCACCTTGGTCGTTCACTGGGGTGTGTGCCGTATTATCTCTATGAAGCGATCTCTTTTACCATTCGTGATCGTGTGATGGTGGAGTGGCAGGAGACCCTGCGTCAACATGAAACACCTGGGCGTAAAAAGGCCTACTATATGTCGTTGGAATTTCTGATGGGACGATCACTCGGCAACCATATCCTTAACCTTGGCTTGAATAGTGAATCTGACAAGGCGATGAACAAGTTTGCACTGGAGATGGAAGAGATTGCCAGTGCAGAGATTGATGCTGGTCTTGGTAATGGTGGCCTGGGCCGTCTGGCCGCCTGCTTTATGGATAGCTGCGCCACTTTAAAGCTGCCTGTGGTCGGATATGGCATTCGCTATGAATACGGTATGTTTCGTCAGGAGATCGACAATGGTTATCAAATTGAAAAGCCCGATCACTGGTTACGTGATGGTAATCCGTGGGAGATAGCACGCCCTGAATTTACCCAGCAGATTAAATTCGGTGGGCGAGTTGAATACCTGACAGATAAGGATGGCAGCAAACGCTATGTATGGGCTGATACCAATGATGTATTAGCGATTCCATATGATGTACCTGTTTCTGGTTATAAAAATAACACCGTCAATACGCTGCGGTTGTGGTCTGCCAGTGCCACGAGTGCCTTTAGCCTGGAAGAGTTTAATGCCGGTAGTTATTCTGAGGCGGTTGAAGCGAAGAATGATGCTGAGCATATAACGATGGTACTGTACCCCAACGATGCCAGTGAAAGCGGTAAGGCGCTACGCCTGAAACAGCAATATTTTCTTGCCTCAGCAAGTCTTCAGGATGTGCTGCGCCAGTGGCAAATCAACGAAGGCGACAACTATAGCAAGTTTGCTGCACAGAATGTCTTTCAGATGAATGATACTCATCCCACCATTGCAGTGGCTGAGTTGATGCGACTACTGATGGACGAAAAAGGGATGAAATGGGATGAGGCGTGGAAGATCACTACTCAAACGATGGCTTATACCAACCATACGTTGTTACCCGAGGCTCTGGAAAAATGGCCTGTTCATCTCTTTGAAAGCCTGTTGCCTCGTCTGTTGCAGATTATCTATGAGATCAATGCGCGTTTTCTTAAGCTGATTGCGAGGCAGTGGCCGGGGGATGCCGCACGCCAGATTCGTATGTCGATCATTGAAGAAGGCGACGTTAAGCAGGTGCGTATGGCATATCTCGCAATTGTAGGTAGTTTTTCTGTTAATGGTGTTGCGGCACTGCATTCACATCTACTGGTTAAAGGGCTCTTTAAAGATTTTTATGAGCTATGGCCGAATCGATTTAATAACAAGACGAATGGCGTTACACCGCGACGTTGGGTGGCACATGCTAATCCGGCAATGAGCCGCTTGATTGATCAAAAAACGGGTGACAAATGGCGGCATGATTTTTCGTTAGTGAAGAAGCTCAAGGTGCATAATGGTGATAAGGCCTTTGCGCAGGATTGGCATGAGGTTAAGAGTGCGAATAAGCAGCGTCTTGCTGAGCTGGTAAAAGAGGAGTGCGGTGTCGATTTTAAGGTTAGTGCGATGTTTGATGTGCAGGTTAAACGTATTCATGAATATAAGCGCCAGTTACTCAACCTGCTGCATGTGATTCATCTTTATGACCGTATTAAGCGTGGTGATACGGATGGCTGGACGAACCGTAATGTGTTGATTGGAGGCAAGGCTGCACCTGGATATTACATGGCGAAATCGATCATCAAATTGATTAATAATGTCGCTGAAGTGATTAACAATGATCCGCAGGTGGGTGACCGTTTGAAACTCGCTTTTATTCCTAATTACGGGGTCTCCAAGATGGAGATTATCTGTCCTGGTACCGACTTATCAGAACAGATATCGACTGCCGGTAAAGAGGCCTCTGGTACCGGCAATATGAAGTTTATGATGAATGGTGCTGTGACGATTGGTACGTATGATGGTGCCAATATTGAAATCCTTGAGGCGGTAGGCGAAGAAAATTTCTTTCTGTTTGGCCTGCGTGCAGATGAGGTTGATGAGATGCGAAATCACTATCGGCCCGCGGTGTTGGTTGACGCGGATGAAGACCTTAAGCGTGTGATGCACTTATTACAGTGTGGACATTTTAATGTGGTTGAACCAGATATCTTTGATGCAGTGATTGGTTCATTATTGAACCCGCATGATCCATGGCTGACACTGGCTGATTTCAGAAGTTATCTCGATGCTCAGAAACTGGCATCTACGGCCTACCGAGATAGCGATCACTGGTTGAGAATGAGCATTAATAACACGGCATGCAGTGGGCACTTTTCGACCGATAGAACCATTGGTGAATATAATGAAGAGATCTGGAAACTAAAACCGAGCTAGATTACTTTCTGGCCTTGAATGTGCTGTATGATTAAAACCTCCTGTACCTTTGCACCGGGGGGTTATTATAAATGCTTATGTGATGATGTCCGGTTGGTCACGTCCACAGCGTGCTTTTAGTTCAGCTAGATCGACCGCGATCGCGATCATATCGGCAAGCGCGGCCTGTGTTTCCAGATCATGAAGATCTGGGTTAGCCTCGTAACGCTCAAGGTAAACACGCAAGGTCGCACCTTCTGTACCGGTACCTGACAGACGAAAGACGATACGTGATTCATCATCAAATATAATTCGAATGCCCTGGTGGTTGGTCACGCTATGATCGACAGGGTCGATATAGCTGAAATCATCACTGACACTGACAGTATGGCCATTCAGGGTTTCGCCCTTTAATCTCTTGACACGTTCGCGTAGCCCTTTCATTAGCTGCTCGGCAGTGCCGCTTTCTAGCCCTTCATAATCATGGCGAGAATAATAGTGACGGCCAAATTCTGCCCAGTGTGCGCGGGTGATCGCTTCGACTGACTGTTGTTTAACCGTTATCAGGTTTAACCAGAACAGCACCGCCCAGATACCATCCTTTTCTCTGATATGATCAGAGCCGCCGCCGAAGCTCTCTTCACCACAGAGTGTGATGCGTTGATCATCAAGCAGGTTGCCAAAGTACTTCCAGCCCGTGGGTGTTTCGTAACACTCAATCTTTAATTTTGCGGCGACTTTGTCAACCGCGCGGCTGGTGGGCAGGGAGCGTGCCACACCGCTTAGCCCCTGTTTATAGCCTGAGAGCAGGTGTGCATTTGCGGTCATGATTGCGAGACAATCACTCGGATTGACAAAGAAACTTTTCCCTAGCAGCATGTAGCGATCACCATCGCCATCTGAGGCGGCACCAAGATCGGGTGATTCTTCGCCCCGGTAGAGACGCTCAACCAGCTCTTTAGCATAAATAAGATTGGGATCGGGGTGACCACCACCAAAGTCTTCTAGTGGGGTTGCATTGATAATTGAATCATTTGAAGCACCCAGCCGTCGTTGAAAAATCTCGGTAGCATAGGGCCCTGTGATGGCATGCATGGCATCAAAGCAGATGTTGAGCGTAGCGCCATCCAATAGTGCTTTCATCTTGTCAAAATCAAAGATCTCTTCCATCAGATCGGCGTAGTCACAAACGGGATCAATAATTTCAATCAACGTGTCACCCACTTGAAACGTTCCGGATTCATTTAGTGCTACATCATCAATTTCGGCGATACTGTACTGGTTGATATGCTGGCTACCGGTGTAGACCTGATCTGTGAATTTTGTCTCGGCAGGGCCGCCGTTGGCGCTATTGAATTTGATGCCAAAATCTCCTGCTGGGCCGCCAGGGTTATGACTAGCCGTGAGAATAATGCCACCCGCAGCGCTGTTTTTTCGAATGAGATGAGAGACTGCTGGGGTTGAGAGTAGACCGTTGGTACCGACTTTGATATGGCTCACACCGTGTGCAACGGCCATTTTTAGAATCGTCTGAATCGCACTGGTGTTGTAGTAGCGTCCATCACCACCTAGAATAAGCATGTTGCCTTTTAATTCAGTGGCAACATTGAATATCGCCTGTACGAAGTTCTCCAGATAATGCGCTGTCTGGAAAACAGTCACCTTTTTGCGCAGCCCGGAGGTGCCCGGTTTTTGATCGCTGAAAGGTGTTGATGAGATTTTTTGAATATTCATTAATGAGTGCTCTATCGCTTTATTATGATGACGTCAGTCAACGGTCAGGTTATCACTTTGCTCTCCTTAAGGCGAACAGGAGAAGGGGCCGGAGTCTGAGTAAGCAGGCAGAAATTACGTTTAAGTGCTAAATCTTCAGGATGATTAAAAACGAGATGAACATTGTGTGATTCGCTGTCAATGGTTAGTATTATAGCGTGATCACTCCTTGCGCGAGTTATGATCGCTACTGGGTTAAAAATATTATTTTTTGCCTGATAGTCGTGTTGTTGAATACAATATACTTAGATAGCTGGATATCAGGGACAGGGGAAAGATGACTGAATTACAACAAACACCGGCGTGGTTAGCGTTAGAGCAACATTACAGGCAAAATAAGCACTTGCACATGCGCGATCTGTTTGATCAGGATGAAAATCGATTTGAGGATTTTTCATTAAATCTGAACGATATTCTTTATGATTACTCTAAAAATCGCGTCACCGACACGACGATGACACTATTATTAACGCTGGCCGAACAGAGCGATCTTTCCAGATGGATAGAACGTCTGTTCAGTGGTGATAAAATCAATCACACTGAACATCGTGCCGCACTGCATACTGCACTACGTGATAACGGTGATGAACCGATCATGCTTGATGGCGTCGATATTGCGCCAGAAATAAAAGAAGAGCGCGCTAAGGTGAAAAAGTTGGCTGAGAAAATTCGTAGCCGAGAATGGCGTGGGGTGACAGGTCAGGCGATCACTGATGTGGTTAATATCGGTATTGGTGGTTCTAATCTTGGCCCGTTGATGGTCAATGAGGCGCTGCGCCCTTATTCACTGCATGATCTGAATGTCCATTTTGTTTCTAATCTTGATGAAAGTCATATTAATGGGACGCTTGAGTATCTCGATCCTAAAACAACTTTTTTTATCATCGCCTCTAAAAGTTTTATGACGCAGGACACCATGGTGAATGCTGAAACAGCGCGTCAGTGGTATGTGGATGGTATTGGTAATGATGACAATATTCATAAACATTTTTCTGCGGTCACCGCTAATCTAACGTTAGCCAGAGAATTTGGTATCGCAGACGAAAATATTTTTAAGATGAGTGACTGGGTGGGTGGGCGTTATTCATTGTGGTCTGCGATTGGTTTATCGATTGTGATTGCAATTGGTTCAGATAATTTTGACGAGCTACTAGCCGGTGCCTATGAGGTTGACCAGCATTTCAGGGAGGCCCCATTAGCTGAAAATATCCCAGTCATAATGGCACTATTGGGGGTCTGGTATAACAATTTTTTCGATGCCCAGGCGACGGCCGTGTTGCCCTATGATCAGCATCTGCACCGTTTTGCGGCCTACATGCAGCAGGTTGATATGGAGAGTAACGGCAAATATGTTGATCGTGAGGGTTGCGAGGTTAATTATACGACTGGCCCGGTACTGTTTGGTGAAATCGGTATCTCTGGTCAGCATGCCTTTTTTCAGTTGCTGCACCAGGGGACGAAACTGGTTCCCTCCGATATTCTTGCCCCTATTTTTAGTTTTCGCTGTATTCCTCGACATCACCGCGCATTGATGTCAAATGTGTTCGCGCAAACGGAAGCGTTGATGCGTGGCAAAACAGAAAAAGAAGCACGTGCTGAACTGGAGCGACAGGAGCTTGACCAGGAGGCTATTGAAGCATTGCTACCATATAAAATTTTTCCTGGTAATCGGCCGACTAGCACTTTTCTATTTGATACATTGACACCACGTACGTTGGGTTCTCTGATTGCAATGTATGAACATAAAGTATTTGTGCAAGGAGTGATCTGGAATATCAACTCATTTGACCAGTGGGGGGTAGAGTTGGGTAAGCAGCTTGCTGCAACCATTGAAAGTGAATTGAACGATGCAGAGAAGATTGATACACATGACAGCTCTACCAACGGCTTAATTAATCACTATAAGCAGCGCCGCCCACCCTCAAAGTCGCTTTATAAATAATAGAGTGCCAGATGCGAATATTAGCGGGTGATGTTGGCGGAACGAATACGCGGCTTGTTTATGTAGAGTATGATGTTGAGTCTCCTGTTCGATATGAAAAGACTTTCGCTAGTATGGATTACGAGAGTATCGTTGAGGTCGTGGAGGAATTTCTGTCATGCTTCGGCATTAAGCGGCCATTAGATGTCGCTTGCCTTGCCGTTGCGGGGCCGGTTATTGCTGGTTCTGTATCACTCACCAATCTGCCCTGGAAAATCACTGAAGAAGCTCTGTCAGGCGCTCTGCAGACAGAGCATGTCTGTTTGATTAATGATCTGGTTGCAGCAGGCTTTGCTATTCCTTTTTTAAATGATTCCGCCATGCTTTGTATTAAGCCGGGTAGCAGCAGGCAGCAGTCCGGAGCTGTTGCGGATGCCGTCGTGATAGGGGTAGGCACGGGATTAGGAGCGGCGCATCTTGTGGGGCAGGGTGACCACTATCGCGTATTGAGTAGTGAAGCAGGGCATGCCGCTTTTGCACCAGGGAATGAGGTGCAGAGCAAATTATTGAGCTGGATGCAACGACAGCAATCTCACATTAGCATAGAGCTGCTATTGTCTGGGCGTGGTATCTATACGCTTTATCAGTTTTTTCGGGATGAAGTCGGCTTGCCTGAAGCCCGCTCAATAGGGCGGGCACTGCAATTGGGTGATCCTGCACAACTGATTAGTGAACATGCGATGGCAGGGGATGATTCTTTGTGCACACAAACATTAAATTGTTTTATTGATATCTATGCTGCAGTGATTGGTGATATCGCGCTGCACTATTATCCGCTTTCAGCTGTTTATCTGGTGGGTGGCATTCCGCTAAAGATACAGCCACTGCTGATTTCGAGAAAGCAGATTTTTGCTGAACGGCTTTGCAATAAGGGGTTGATGCATGACAACCTTCAGCAACTGTCGATTAAGCTGGTAATTGATGACTCGACTGGTTGTGATGGCGCCATTATTTATGCGCGCCATCACTTGAGTACTTCAGATAAAGGCTAATACTATTTGATTTCTATTTTGGCCTTGTTTCTAAGGCTATCAACATACTCTTTTATAATTTTATTCTGTATTGAGGACGCTAAATTATTGGCGACGGCTTCAATCGGTGGCGGTGCGATAGTACGCTGTTCATCGAGTTGAATGATGTGCCAGCCAAAATTACTTTTTACTGGTGTGCTCGCATATTCACCCTGTTTTAAAGTAGTCACAACGGCGGCGAATTCTGCTGGCATCAGGTTGGTACCCATCCACCCGAGGCTACCACCATCACTGCTGGATGGGTCGATAGAGCTGATGCCCGCTAATTTTTTAAAATCCTCACCTCGTTTAAGCGCTGCGATTATATTATTGGCTTCTGTTTCGTGCTCAACCAGAATGTGTCTGATATGGTATTCGTTACTACTTTTACCATATTGTTCATTGTATGCCTCGGTCAGTAATGCTTCTGTAAAAGTGCTATCCATATGTTTTTTGAGCGCACTATTGATGATTAACGTTCTAGTCTGCATCTTAATTTCAGCTTTTACCGCGGGTAGCTGGTCAATGCCTTCATTTATCGCGGCGTTATAAAGCAGTTCGCTATTAATATACTCCTGAAGAAGCATGTTTCGCTGTTCATTCGTGAGCGCGCCGTTGTGCTGTACCTGTTGAGTTCTCATCATGGCATAACTACTGAATGTTTCGTTATCGATTGGTTTTCCATCAATGATCGCGATGACATCTCCAGCCTGAACGGCTGGAATAGAAATAAGTGATGCGGATAAAAGTATTGCGGTTAGGTGCTTTAATGGTTTCATGTTTCATTCCTTTGCAGCGCTGATAAATTTTAATACAGGGGATGTCACCTGAATGGATGTTTGATGCTACAACTGATCGTGATAAATATTCAAGTAGTTGAACGTATCTTATGGTAGTACTTTTTTAAATGGTTTGGTGGTCACCTTGTTATAAACCCCCGCGGTGATGTAGGGGTCCTTATCGGCCCAGCTTTGTGCATCTTCCAGTGATGCAAATTCCGCAACGATCAGGCTACCGCTAAAACCAGCGCTGCCAGGGTCTTCGCTATCAATGGCTGGATGTGGCCCAGCCAGCACCAGGCGGCCCGCATTTTTTAATGCGGTGAGGCGTTGAACGTGCGCAGGTCGACTGGCGAGCCTTTTTTCAAGCGAGTCTGCACTGTCTTCAGCAAAAATAGCGTACAGCATTAAGGCTTTCCTTCGCTGTCGTCTGGCTTTGGCTCTTCATCTGGGGTGATGTATTTTGTTAAAAATGGGATTTGCAGAATAACAAAGGCGAAAGTGATCCCCATCAGCCCAAAGAGTTTGAAGTTAACCCAGGTGTCCGTGTCAAAGTTATAAACGACATAGAGATTGAGCAGGCCAATGGCGACGAAAAAGAGGATCCAGCTGATATTGAGTTTGACCCATACCTGGCCTGGCAGTGTCATTGCCTGGCCCATCATCCGTTGGATGATGGTTTTTTCACCAACAAAATGGCTGCCAAGAAAAACGGCTGCAAAGACCCAGTTGATTACGGTTGGCTTCCATTTAATGAACATCTCATCCTGTAAAAAGAGTGTTGCACCGCCAAACACCACCATAATGGCGAGGGTGACGAGGTGCATATTCTCGAAGCGACGATGTCTGAGCCAATGGACAGTGACCTGTACAAAGGAGGCGACAATCGCAACGGCAGTCGCCACATAGATATCATAAACCTTGTAGGCGACAAAAAAGAGTAAGACTGGGAAGAAGTCAGCAAGAAATTTCATAGGGATTGAGTGGTTTTAGCTAGAGTGTTAAGTCATTGTTTAACAGGATTAGGTCTGCGAGTTGCGAGCAGACATGTCATAATATCTCGTTCAAATTCAGTTTTAAGAGTATAACACGCGAAAATGGGAAACAAGGCCTTGCCCTCTATTTGTTACGACCTTCATAGTCATTCAACCGCCTCAGACGGGGTGTTAAGCCCAACAGAGCTGGTGCAGTTGGCCGCTGAAAACGGGGTGGATGTACTTGCATTGACCGACCATGACTGTACAGATGGCCATGCAGAAGCCGCCAAAGCCGCAGCAGTGGCCAGCATTCGCTTTATACCGGGTATTGAGGTGTCGGTGAGCTGGCGCAAGCGTTTAATTCATATCGTCGGTCTTAACGTCGATCGTGACTATGCTGAAATGCAGCATGGCTTGTCGGAATTGCGTATCAAACGTGAACGCCGTGCGGAGGAGATTGGGGTTAAATTCGAGAAAATCGGCATGCCTGATGTCTATGAAGGGGCACGTGCATTGGCAAGCGGAGTCCTGAGCCGCTCACATTTTGCGATGTATCTGGTGGAAAAGGGGGTGGTGAAGGATCTCCAGCAGGCCTTTAAAAAGTATCTGCAACAGGGGAAACGTTGCTATGTTGGGGCTGAATGGGCTTCGTTGGAGGATGCGCTGAGCTGGATTCACGGTGCAGGTGGTCAGGCTGTGGTGGCGCATCCGGCGCGTTATAAAATGAGTCGAACGCTGTTTCGTGAATTTCTGAAGGACTTCAAGGCGCTGGGTGGAGAGGGGATTGAAGTGGCCTGTAGTAGCCACAATCTGCAGGAGGCGACCCAGATGGCGGGGTATGCACGGGAGCTGGAGTTGCTTGCTTCGGCGGGCTCTGATTTTCATTCGCCACATAACAACTGGGCAAAGCTGGGGCGTGTGCATGCGCTTCCAGAGGGCTGTACACCAATCTGGCAAGCATGGGATTAAGCGTAATTTATTACTATTTTATTGAATCTAAATTGTAATAACATCGTAACAGGTTATTGTTTTAATGAAACATCTTAGAATACATACGGAAAATCCACAGTTGCGTCTGATTAATCAGGCTGTTGAGATAATCCGCTCCGGCGGGGTGGTGATCTATCCGACAGACTCCTGTTATGCACTGGGTTGCGGGATCGGCAACAAGTCTGCAATGGACCGTATTAGGCATATTCGTGAGCTGGATGAACACCACAACTTCACCCTGATTTGCCGTGATCTCTCAGAGCTGGCAACGTATGCCAGGGTCGACAATCATGTTTTCCGTCGCCTGAAATCACTGACACCAGGCCCTTTCACTTTTATCCTGGAGGCGTCACGAGAGGTGCCGCGTCGTCTGCAGCACCCTAAGCGTAAAAGCATTGGATTGCGCGTACCGGAACACCCTGTCGCTCAAATGCTGTTAAGTGTGCTGGATGAGCCGATGATGAGCGTTACCCTGATCTTGCCAGGTGACGATGAACCACTGACCGATCCTGATGAAATGGTGGTGCAATTAGGTAAACGGGTCGATTTGTTGATTGATGGCGGCTGGGGAGGATATGAGCCCAGCACCGTGGTTGATTTGACAAGTGACGTGCCGCTGGTTGTGCGTCGTGGCGTTGGTGACCCCGCAATGATTCCGCAGTGATCCCGTAGTGATTAAGGATTAACCCGTTTAAATGATTAAAATCATCGTTCTAAAATAAGGCTATAATCGACCCATGGAAGAATTGAGCTTGCTGCAGCGCATCGCTGTCTGGACAATGCCGGTGATACTGGCGATTACGGTACATGAGGTTGCCCACGGCTGGGTGGCGCTTAAGCTCGGCGACAGCACCGCGAAGATGCTGGGGCGGTTGACGCTAAACCCGGTTAAACATATCGATCCCATTGGTACCCTGCTGGTTCCCGGTCTGATGCTGGTGATGGGCGGCTTTATCTTTGGCTGGGCAAAGCCGGTACCGGTGACCTGGGAGAATCTGCGAAAACCCAGACGAGATATGGCATTGGTGGCGCTGGCGGGGCCGCTGAGTAATCTGCTGATGGCGCTGATGTGGGCAGGGGTATTGAAGATTGGTCTGGTGCTGGCGATCGCAGGTAGTGCTGAAATGGTTGCATTACCGCTGATTTATATGGGGGGCGCGGGCATTACGATTAATCTGATTTTGATGGTGTTGAATCTGTTGCCGATGCCGCCGCTCGATGGTGGACGGATTGTTGCCTCGCTACTGCCGGATAAACTCTCGTGGCAGTTCAATCGGCTAGAGCGTTGGGGATTTGTGATCCTGCTTGGGTTGATGGTGATAGGCGTGTTGGGCAAAGTTTTATGGCCACCGATTAACTACCTGCAGAGCCAGATATTCATTTTATTTGGTCTGTAAAAGATAATGTATTTGTTTAAATTAA
Organism: Gammaproteobacteria bacterium; assembly: GCA_021648525.1. Taxonomy (GTDB): domain Bacteria; phylum Pseudomonadota; class Gammaproteobacteria; order SZUA-140; family SZUA-140; genus SZUA-76. Next base: position 44,866 of record JAKISP010000013.1, on the reverse strand, counting down.
GAGGATAACTGATTGATTACTACGGCTTCTCAAAAGAATCGTGTGCTCTCGGGAATGCGCCCGACCGGCAGGCTACATCTTGGCCACTATCACGGTGTTTTGAAAAACTGGGTGAAGTTACAGCACGAATATGAGTGCTTTTTCTTCGTCGCAGACTGGCATGCATTGACCACGGATTACGAGAATACCGCCGCGATTAGCGATAGCATCTGGGAGATGGTGATTGACTGGCTTGCGGCTGGCGTTAATCCAGGGGCGGCTAGTCTCTTTATTCAATCACGCGTGCCGGAGCATGCCGAGTTACATCTACTACTGTCGATGATCACCCCGCTGGGCTGGTTGGAACGAGTGCCAACCTATAAAGATCAGCAGGAGAAGCTTAAAGAGAAAGACCTCGATACCTACGGTTTCCTGGGTTACCCACTGCTGCAGAGTGCCGATATTTTGATCTACAAAGCAGGGCAGGTACCGGTTGGTGAAGACCAGGTGGCACATGTTGAGCTGACGCGTGAAGTGGCACGGCGTTTTAATCACCAGTATGGTCGTGAAGTGGATTTTGTTGAGCGAGCGGAAGAGGCGATCAAGAAAATCGGTAAGAAAAACGCCAGGCTCTATAAAGGGCTGCGTAGAGATTATCAGGAGCAGGGCGATCACGAGGCGCTTGAGAAGGCGCGCGCGCTACTGGAGACACAGCAGAATATTACCCTGGGTGATCGTGAGCGTCTGTTTGGTTATCTTGAAGGGGGTGGCAAGATTATTCTGCCAGAACCTCAGGCGCTGCTAACCCCGACCTCGAAGATGCCGGGGCTGGATGGACAGAAGATGTCAAAATCTTACGGCAATACCATTGGTCTGCGTGAAGCACCGGATGTGGTTGAGAAGAAAATGCGCACCATGCAGACCGATCCGGCGCGTGTACGTCGTACCGATCCGGGTAATCCTGAGATCTGTCCGGTGTGGGGTTTCCATCAGATCTATTCTTCTGATGATACCCGTCAGTGGGTGGTTGAAGGATGTCGCAGTGCAGGGATTGGCTGCATTGATTGCAAACAACCGGTGATCGATGCTGTCATCGCAGAGCAGGCACCGATCCATGAACGCGCGATGGAATACATCGAAAACCCTAATTTGGTACGTAAAATTATCGCTGAAGGCAGTGAGCGAGCACGCGAAGTGGCACGCGAAACACTGGATGAAGTGAGACAGGTGATGGGACTTGCAGATAACCACTAATCAACAAGTCAGGGGGGCTATCTAATATGGTTTCTGAATTGAATTCGGCTGGCGATACTGATGAAGAGGTGGTGGTTCAGATGCCGACTCAGCAGGAGATGCCCTTTGCTATTGTGCAGGGCAAGAGCATCAGTGAGCCACCACAGGATCTCTATATTCCGCCGGATGCGCTGGAAGTATTTCTGGAGGCTTTTGAAGGCCCGCTTGATCTGTTGCTTTATCTGATCAAACGCCAGAACCTCGATATCCTCAATATCCCGATCGCCGAAATCACGCGTCAGTATATGGTATATGTTGAGCTGATGAAGGATCTGCATCTTGAACTGGCGGCGGAATACCTGGTGATGGCGGCAATGCTGGCGGAGATCAAATCCCGCATGTTACTGCCGCGTCCGATTGAGGTGGGAGAAGAAGATGACCCGCGTGCCGAGTTGATTCGTCGTCTGCAGGAATACGAACGCTTCAAACAGTCCGCCGAAGAGATTGAGGGGATGCCGCGTGTCGATCGTGATATCTTTCCGGTTTCAATCAAGGCACCTGAGAGCAATGTGGTTCGGCTGGAAGCGAAGGTTGAGCTGTCCGATATTCTGCTCGCCTTCCAGGAGATCATGGCGCGCGCGGATATGTATACCCACCACCAGATTAAGATGGAGCGGCTGTCGGTGCGTGAACGCATGACCGAAGTGCTCGATATGATTAGTACTGAAAAATTTACCGATTTCGCTGACCTCTTTTCACCAGAAGAGGGGCGACGTGGCATTGTCGTTGCCTTGCTCGCAATCCTGGAGCTAGTGAAAGAGTCACTGCTGGAGTTGGTACAAACCGAAAACTTTGGCCCCATCTACGTAAAGGCACCGCAAAATGTTCACGAGCCAGATGAATCACACACAGCTTAAAAATATCATTGAGGCTGCAATTATGGTTGCAGACACCCCTGCCTCGATGGACTACCTGCTACGCATCTTCACCGAAGACGAAAAAATCGGCCGCGAAGAGATCAACGCAGTACTCGAAGAGTTGCAAACCGAGTGTGAAACACGTGGCGTTGAGTTGAAGCAGGTTGCGAGCGGTTATCGCTATCAGGCAAAGCAGGAGCTGTCACAGTGGCTTGCACGCCTCGATACTGAGCGCCCGTCGCGTTACTCGCGTGCACTATTGGAGACGCTTTCTCTGGTGGTCTATCGCCAGCCAGTCACACGTGCTGAGATCGAAGATGTGCGTGGTGTGGCAGTGAGTTCATCGATCATCAAAACCTTGCTGGAGCGTGAATGGGTGCGTGTTGTGGGGCATCGTGATGTGCCGGGTAAACCAGCGTTGTATGGCACTACGCGCCAGTTTCTTGATTATTTCAACTTGAAGAGCCTAAGTGAGTTACCGCCGCTGGCTGAAATTCGTAGCCTTGATTCGATTCAAAGTGAGCTGGAGTTGAAGATGGATGGCATTGCTGCTGAGGGTGAAGCCGCCAATGATGCTGATGCAATGAATGACGAACAGCCTGCTGAAGATAGTGAAGAGGTTGCTGGCGGTGTGGGTACCGTGGTGGAGAGCGATAAAGAACAGGTTGACGTGACCGTTGATGCAGCGGGCACTGAAAAAGGTGATGTTGAATCTACGCAAGATCAACTGAGCGATGTTGTTAGTGAAACCGCAGTGGTTGAGGAAGAGCATAGCGAATCTGATGTGATAGTAGCGGAAGTCATTGAACCTAGCGCAGAAGTGTCAGCGCCTGAAACAGCAATAACGTCGCTTGATGGCGAAGCAAAGGATGATGATGACCCACCAGCTGCTAAGGCGGGTTGAGATAATTTATGAGTGAACGAATTCAAAAAGCACTGGCGCAGGCCGGACACGGTTCGCGCCGTCAGGTTGAGGCGTGGGTGCAAGAAGGCCGCATTACCGTTAATGGCAAAGTCGTGACACCTGGTGCTCATATTACCGAAGATGATAAAGTGCTGCTGGACGGTAAACAGCTACGCCTGAAGTTTAAACATGAGCTGCCACTTAAAGTGATCCTCTATCATAAACCTGAAGGTGAAATCTGTACCCGTAATGACCCTGAAAGGCGCGCTACGATTTATGACAATCTGCCTAAACTGCGTGGTGGTCGTTGGGTTGCGGTAGGGCGTCTTGATATCAACACCAGTGGCATGTTGTTACTGACCACCAGTGGTGAGTTGGCCAATAAACTGATGCATCCGTCGAGCGGTATGGAAAGGGAGTATGCGGTACGTGTATTGGGTGAAGTGGACCGCGTGATGATTAAGCAGTTGCGCGAAGGGGTTGAGCTTGACGATGGCATGGCCTCATTTGATTCCATTCGTGACGCTGGTGGGCAGGGTGCCAATCACTGGTACCACATCATTATCAAAGAGGGGCGTAAGCGTGAAGTACGCCGCCTATGGGAATCACAGGGCGTTACCGTCAGTCGTCTGATCCGTGTGCGTTTCGGTGACATTATTTTGCCTCGTGGACTTTCTGCCGGTAAGTTTGTCGATCTGGATATGGCGAGTCTTAATAAGCTGTTACGCACCGTCGACATGCCCGCGATTGAAAAGAAACAGGGTCGTAGTGATGCGCGTACAAAAACGGTGCCTCGGGTAAAGCCAGATGAAAGGCCAAAAAGCAAAAAACGCGCCAGTCCGAAGAAAGGGTATGCACCGGTTGCGCGTCGTAAGAAGCCAACTAAAAAGAAGTAGGTTCTCATTCGAGGCGATTGCTTAATTACCGCATGAGCAACCTGGTGAATTGATCCGAGCATCCAGGTATTTCAGTGTGGGCAGTGTTGTCTGCATCAGCAGTGCGCTTACCGGTGAGTCATAAAAAATAAAAAAAGGCGCCACAGGTGTGACGCCAGGAGGGGGAACTTTTTAGTTAGTCATCATCATCTGAATCATCGTCATCGTCATCGTTTGAACCGTTGCAGCTATCTTCGAGGTCGATCACCATGGCGATCATGGTGGTGGCATCGCTCATGCTGCCTTTGGCTTCGATCACTGCGCCGTTACTCAGGCAGCTGGCATCGCCATCTTTATACCAGCTGTTAGTGCGATCAATCATGACCGAATCACCGATGGTGATACCACTCACATGTTCGAACTCCTGTACTGTTAAGGTTAGTAGATCGCCATCAATCGCGCTGATGGTGCCTTCGAATTCTACATAGTCATCCAGGTAGTTACTGTCCGTCGCATTACTCGGTGCTCCTTCGATCTCAATTGTAGCTGCGGTAAAAGTTGTGTTATCCCAGTTACCCTTGATTTCAACCTCCTGGCCAATCGTGAGCAGAGCAAGGGAGCCATGACTGAATAAGGCATTACTACTGTTGGCAATCGTCAGGGTGTTGCTGCCTGGCAGAAAGCTTGCTTCTTTCACATCAATGGTCAGTGTTGAGCCATCAAATGCGGTAACGATCCCTTCCACTTCACTATTAATAGTGACACTTGCGCCAGTCACAATCCCAACCGCAGAGGCTGTGATGCTAAGATTGGCTGGATCGTAGATTCCATCCACGGTTACCTGCATTCCTGCCGCGAGCAGGGTGGTGTCTGCGGCAACTGTTGCGCTGGCGGTATCGGTGACTGTCGCGGTGGCATGTAGGTCAACCGTGATGTTAGCGCCACCAGTAGCGGGTGTAACCACAAACTGTGTTGAGCTGTTCACTGCTTGCACCTGTCCATTCACGGTGGCAACCGTCTGGTTCAGTGTGGCGGGATCCTGTTGGATGACCACTGGGTTGACTGTATTGGTAGCCATATCATAAGTGAATTGCTGCAGGTCAAAGTCTAGCAGTAGTGATGACATCTGATTCTCATCGACCACGAGCTGGCCCGCTACACTTAGGGTGAAGGATGGGTTACCTGTTTGATCAAATGTTGCGTTTGTCGTCACACCCGTTGGGTCGACTAGCTGAATCTGATTGTCCATCAGAATCTCAAAGGTAGTGTATGTGCCTGCCGCGATTGTCTGTGCATCAACTAGCGCACCGATGTTAACCAGCTGCGAGAGGTTGTGAGTCTGTCCAGCCGTATTGCGGTAAAGGTCAACCACCTGGCCATTGGCATCGGTTGCCGTAATCGCCTGTAGGCTTACCCATACCTCTGAATAGGTCAGGGTGAGATTATCGGTGATTATCACCGAGACCGTACCCGTACTACTACCGTTTGAAGAAGTGGTGCCATCACCGCTGCCGCCACAGGCAGCGAGTGACGCAATGAGCGGGATTACTAACAATAATTTCATTTTCATGGTCTCTCTCCTTGATTGCGCAATGGCAATACTTAGTCTCTATCATGATGCGAGAACCTGGAAGGAAAAGTCCTCGCTACTGTCTACGAGATGAATGGTAAGAGATGAAACTGAAATGAAACTTAAAAACCAGATAGGTTGGGCTTGTTTTATCTAAATTTTTACTGCGGTAGCGTGACTTATTGCAATGGTATGAGCATTTCTCCGTTTATGACTCTGGTGTGCCTGATCGTCGTTTGCAGGGCGCGATAAGTAACGCGCATTACGCCCTGCATTAATAGAGTGAGAGTGATTTACTCATCCTCTTCCAGAGGTGCAAACCTGGCCACAATTTCAATCTCTTTATCACCACGTTTCATCAAGAGTGGTAACCATGTACCGTGGCTAGTACGCTGCACGATAGAGATCACCTGAATCATGCGGGTGATTTTTTTACCGGCAGCTTTGACAAAGATATCGCCTTTTTGCAGGCCGATCGCTTCGGCGACACTACCTTCGACCAGTCTGGCGATACTCACTTTTTCTTCGTCTTCTTCAAGGTAGACGCCGAGTTTTGGTTTTGGTTGTGCGGCATCTGCCTGCATCTTCATGCCGATGACGGCGTCGGCGAACTGGCCGTCGATTCCTTCGCAGCCGAAGTCATCATGCCATGCGATCATGGTAGTGACCTCTTTCTGCCCCAGTGATTTGAGCTGGTCAGGAACGCCGTAATCGTTAATGACATGGCCACTACCCATCACGCCGACAAAGAGTCGTGACGGATTTTTTACAGTTTCGTGAAAGATAATCTGGGCCATCGCAGCATCCCATAAGGTTTGTCCCTGCAGAAAACGTTTGAAGCCGGGGCTTTCGAGATCCGCAGCGGTATCCTGTTCTCCTTTTTTTGCGCCTGGCATATGTGCACCGTGTTGTTGATAAATTGCGATCAGCAGGTTTTTATAGCCTTCACCCGGCGGTGCCGGGTCGGTAACCCCTTCGCGATCTTCCTTTTTGATGTTTTGCCAGCCCTCTGTTCGCACCTTTTTCAGCAGATCCTTACTGACGTTAAGGGCGTGAATCGGGATCTGGTTCATGCGTGCTAAGTGAAATAACGGCATGTAATATCTGGCATCAAAGTTCCAGTATTGTTGCCAGTTGGACTGCTCAAGGAATTCCGCCTCGGTTAGTTCACCGGCAATCCATTTATCCAGCACCGGTTGTGCCTTGCGTGGAAACATCTCAAAACCAATCGCCATATCAGGATTGAGTGTATGCAGTGCTACCAGTGTGTGTAGCTCCCAGCGTTGATGGTCTCCCTGTGCATGGTGTTCACCGAGCAACACAACACGCCCCTGGGAGGCTTCTCTGAGGAAATTATTGCGATTGATAATCCCCATGTCATCGGGGTTGTACCACTGGTTGGCTACGATGCAGCTATTGTTAGCAGTACCCTTATGGTCAATCACCTGGTGTGGGTCTGCTGCATGGGAAACTGAAATACTGCCAGCCAGTATTGTGATAAGGGCTGCACTAAAAAGTCGATTGGTCAGCTTTTTCCAGCCACTCGATCCCGTACATAATCCATGCATGTTATGGTCCTTTTCTGATCATTACCAATAGTATTGGTCACATACTATATTGATCGCTTATGTAATGTAAATCAGTGCGAAGTGGAACAGAAACAGGGAAGGTAGATGTTCACGGCGCTGCTGCCGCTGCTGTTTTAGCTTTTAGCCTCGTTTGCTCTGGATCGGTACGTGTTCACGCTACTGGATACCGATCGCCTTACGCGCAGCCATGGCAGTCGCAACCGCTGTTTCAGCATCTTGATTGATCACGGTAAAGTGACCCATCTTACGTCCCGGGCGTGCCGATGTCTTGCTATACAGGTGTAGCTTTAGAGAGGGGACTTGATTCAGTAGCAGCCAGTTCGGCTCACAACTGTCATCACCCTGTTGAAACCACAGATCACCCAGCAGGTTAACCATTACCGAGTGGCTATGCAGTGTTGCAGCACCGAGTGGCAAGCCGCACAGCGCGCGTAGTTGTTGTTCGTACTGGCTGGTGATGCAGCCATCGAGCGTGTAGTGCCCACTGTTATGCGGGCGTGGTGCGATCTCGTTGATCAACAGCTGGCCCTCGCTGATAAAGAACTCCACAGTGAGCACGCCGATGTAATCGAGCAGGGAAGCGAGGTCACTGGCCATCTGTTCAGCCTGCTGCTGCAGTGCTGGGGTGGTGCGAGCGGGCACGATAGTCACATCGAGGATGCCGTCGCTGTGATCATTCTCGGCCAGTGGAAAACAGAAGCACTGGCCATCTGCGCCACGTGCCAGTACCACGGAGACTTCGAGGTCGAGCGACAACATGCGTTCGAGTACGCAGGGGATATTAAAATTACGATAGGCGATTTTGGCTTCCTCGATCGATGAGACCCGTGCCTGGCCTTTGCCATCATAACCAAAACGGGCGGTTTTGAGGATTGCAGGAAAGAGTTCATTACTCGCACCATCCAGCTCACTTTCATTTTCGACCGGGATAAATCGTGCGGTGTTAAAGCCGTTATCACGCAGAAAGGTCTTTTCACGGATGCGATCCTGGGCAATAGAAACGGCATCGGCGGATGGTGAGACTGGCATGGTCTGCGCAAGCTGTTCGAGCACCGCAGAGGGCACGTTTTCAAATTCCGTGGTGGCGGCTGCGCATCGTTGGCTGAGTTGTGTCAGTGCTGTTTGGTCATCGTAACTGGCGACGATATGACCATCAGCGATCTTGCCCGCGGGTGCATCGCTATCGGGATCGAGCACAATCACCTTGTAGCCTAGTTCATGGGCTGCATGTACGAAAAAACGGCCGAGTTGGCCGCCGCCCAGTAGTGCGAGTGTCGCCGGTGGGGCGATGAGGGGAGGGGTCATGGTTTGTCGTCGAGTGCCATCGCGAAGACGCGCTCTTTTTGGCTCTCACGGAAATCGGCCAGTTTTTGCGCCAGCGCAGCATCTTCGTTGGCGAGCATTGAGATCGCAAACAGCCCGGCATTGGCGGCACCCGCTTCACCAATGGCGAAGGTCGCAACTGGCACGCCCCTGGGCATCTGTACGATTGAGAGCAATGAATCCTGCCCTTTGAGGTAGCGTGAGGGCACAGGCACGCCCAGTACCGGCAGTGTGGTTCTGGCGGCAATCATGCCGGGCAGGTGAGCTGCGCCGCCAGCACCGGCGATAATCACCTTGATGCCGCGTGTCTGTGCCTCACCGGCAAACTCAAACATCAATTCCGGGGTGCGGTGGGCTGAGATCACCTGTGCTTCATAGGTAACGCCAAAATCAGCGAGTGACTCGGCGGCCTGGCGCATCACTGGCCAGTCACTGTTGCTGCCCATAACGATCGCTACCTGGACCTGATTTTCCTGCATGAATGCCTCACTTAAGCACGTATCTGATTGAATGGACGACATTATACCTGATCATAAGGGGCAGTGGCAGGCACCTCGTAGTGCTCATGGTTAGCACCTGGGATGGCGCTTCCAGGGTGACTGTAAAAAGGTGTATTTCATCACTATTAAGCCTTTTTAATTAAAATGTGGATAATTCACTGCTTTTATCTGGGGGCGTCAGGTTGACTCTGAATCAGCTTCACCCTCCCTTAAGATGATGGATTGTAGTGCCGCTAAGTTTTGAAGAAGGTAAGTGTTTTATAGGTTCTATATGAAGTTTTAGTGCGTGAGAGCATATGAAAAAGAAGTTTTTAAATATTCCGCTGAGATCTGATGATACGCCAAATTTAATGGAGGTGAGTGAATCTGCCATCAAGGGCTGGATCAAGGCGCTACCGAGATTGGATTTTGCCGCGAGTTGTCAGCAAATGGTAGTTTTGCTGCGTGACATTAATCGGCACCAGCTTGAACTGCCGGTGCGTATTATGGTGATGAGTTTATTATCGGCGCGAGTCGAAAAGCTCCACCGGATTATACCGCGAAACTATGAAAGCCAGTTGTTACCATTGAGTGAAAAACAGCTGGTGTTGAAGATGCAGGCGCAGGAATTGTTTGTGGAATGTGCGATTGGTCATAAGATAATTGTGAGTGACCTGATTGATAACAGAGAGCTGCTGACACAAAATAAAAAGGTACTTTTCTTTTCAATTGTCAAGGCGATGCATTATATGTCATTGGGGTTGATCGAGCGATTTCTGGTTTATCAATCACCCGATAAAGGTACCTGGCTCGATTTCCATAAACTCTTTGTGATCTCTGAGCAGATGGGGATACTGGATATTACCATTAGTGGTAATGCGGCGCGTGGCGAGGAGTCAACCTCGATTAATGAACTCTACAAAAAGGTTTTGCTATTGTCACTTGCTGATATGTCTCGTCTTATGATGGGGGAAGCAGAAAGGGTTTATAAACAATTGGCGGCCTGGTCCAGGTTGACCGCTTTATCAAAGCTCGATGACTCTTTTCGTGAAGGTGTGATTGTCGACCCTGGTATTGACGAGCCAGCTAGCCATGTATTTTCTGAAAAACCGATTAAATTCCTTAATGGACGTCTGTTTAACCTTGAACGTTTGCTAGAACACCTTGATGGGCAGATTGATGTGCTGACAGAGCAGAGTATGGAAGGCAAAAATATGCTCGGTGCCAGAGCAGAGCAAGCGATGTATATTCGCTTGCGATTTACCTGGGGAGTGCGCAGCGAGCGTGACGCTGTTCGTGAGCCTATTAATATAGCGATAAAACTGATAAGCGGTTTGCATGATTGTCATCGTGGTTTGAGTCATAAAAGGCACTTTAACCCAGAGCACGATGAATTACGGTTTGATACTGAGTGGAATGATGGTGGTGATACCTCAGGGGTGCTCGCGTTGGTGCCTGAGGAGGCGAGTCCGTGGGAGAAGGATGTGATTGAAGCGCGTGCAAAAGCTAATTTAGATGGTCATCGTATTTCTCAGTTTGATGAAAATAGTCGTAAAGATGCCTGGGAGAAAGTTTATTCAACTTCAGCAATCGAGCAGGCGCGCCAGGAAAATACAGCGTTACAGGTGATCGACTGTATTCAGGTTGATATTAGTACTGATGGCATGGCAATTACCTGCGACAGTGGGCAATCAGAGGCCTCGCTTGCGGTTGGTAAGGTAGTGGCAATTTCGGTGAACGATGTTCAACCACCACAGTGGCAGACGGGTGTGGTGCGCTGGTTAGTGATGTTGCCAGACCATGATATTCGTTGCGGTGTTCAGATTCTTTCTGATCATGCAGAGACTATTGCGGCGAGATCGATAAAGGGCGCTGGTGAGGAGGGTGAATATTACCGCTCTATCCTGATTCCAGAGGAGGCGGGCAGCCCTGCTAGTGTGTTAGTGCCTGCCGCCATTTTTAGCCTGAACACCATTTTAAGTGTTGTGACGATAAGCGAGTTGAAATATTTTAAATTGAAGGAGTTGGTTAATAATAGTGCTTCTTATAACCAGTTTTCATTTGATGAGGTTGAAAAGCCGAGTATGGGGATCAATTTAAAAGCAAAGATCGACCGTAATCGCCGCTCATTCTGAGATAAATCCACGCTCTCTTAGTGACGGGGTAGAGCCAGAAAAACTGGATTTATGAGCGTTTATAATAGATGAGCGGACATTCTTTTACTGGTGGCACCCGTTGAATGACAAACCCGGCCTCTTCAAAGGCTCCGCAGGCCTTACCGTAACGACCAATGGTTATCTGGTGTTCTGGGTCAAGTCGGCATCTTCCTAATGGGTTTCTGCTAACCTTCCAGTAGCTGCACTGACCGCATTTCGAACTGATATATTTGATGGATGCCACAAGCCTGTCCCTGGTTAAGTTGGTCTAGCATTTTATCATCGGAAATTTTTTTTGGTATGAGGTATTCCTGTTTTTTGGGTTATTACCAGTATCTTTGACGGCAGTAGCTGGAAATAGTTTAGCGTCTCATAAAATTTTTATTTATTTCAGTGGTCGATCTGGCGATTTTTCGTCATCGCTGCTCTGGTCACACCTTTCTCGATTTTTCTATTGGGTACTTAACCTTAACTTCAGGGGCAGCCAGGCCTGTTTTGGGCTGGGTTGTGGCTGGAATATGGTGGGTATTTAATTTTCCCTTGAAAGTTCTCTAAAAGTTCTCTATGCTTGGTTCAGGTTGATTAATTAAGGCGGGAGACGGTTTATGCTGACCGAACTTGAGCAACGCATTGTGGATGCGATTCGATTTCACATTACCGAGCAGGGGCGTTCGCCCACCCTGGTGGAGATTGGTGAGGCGGTCGGTGTTGCCTCAAAGGGCACGCTACATCGCTACGTCCAGGGGCTGATTGATAAAGGACAGCTGGTGCGCAATCACGCGGGTTGGCGTGGTTTGCAGTTGGTCGATGATGATGCTGAAGAAGAGCAGATAAGCTTGCCGTTGTTAGGTGAGATTGCGGCGGGTTTGCCGATTGAGGCAATCCCGGGGCACGACAGAGTCAACCTGGTTGATTTTTTTATGGGCCCCGATCGTTTCATTCTTAAAGTTGTGGGAGATTCGATGATTGATGTCGGTATTCTTGATGGCGACATGGTGGTGATTCGCCAGGCGCAGCAGGCCTACAGCGGTGAAATTGTGGTGGCGCTGATCGATGGTAATGAAGCGACCCTGAAGCGTTTAAAACACACCGATGATGGGCGTGTGAAGTTGCAGCCAGAAAACAGCACGATGGAGCCTTTTACCTATGCTGCACATCGGGTGCGTATTCAGGGTGTGCTGGTTGGCCAGATGCGTAGCTACCTGTAAAGCAGCGCAGTTATCCCTAATCGTCATCGACAGGAAGTGAATCATGAAAACCAGCACAAACACAAACATTAAAAGAGATCCGCCAGGCCGCAGCCCTGTGCACTGGCCGAAGGCGATCATCCTCGTCGATATGAATGCCTTCTTTGCATCGATAGAACAACGTGACCGCCCGCAGTGGCGCGGTAAATCGATTGCAGTTACCAATGGTGAGCAGGGTACCTGTATCATCACCTGTTCATATGAAGCACGTGCTTATGGGGTGCATACCGGCATGCGGTTAAAAGATGCGCGCCGTCTTTGTCCTGACTTGATTCAAGTCCCGGCAGACCCTGAACGTTATGCCCAGGTATCGCAGAACATTATGCGCGCACTGCATGACATTACGCCGGATGTTGAAGTCTTCTCGATTGATGAAGCCTTTCTCGATGTGACCCGTTGCCAGAAACTGCACGGCACACCGCTACAGATTGCACGCATGGTGCGGCAAAAGGTGTTTGAGGCCTCGGGTATTCACTGTTCGATTGGGCTAAGTGGTGATAAGACCACTGCCAAATTTGCTGCGAAGCTGGTCAAGCCCAATGGCCTCACCGTGATTCCACCATGGGAAGCGGAACAGCGACTGAAAGATGTGCCAGTGACCGAATTATGTGGCATCGCAAAAGGAATTGGCGATTTTCTTGCGCAATACGGCGTGCATACATGTGGGGATATGAAACAGATCCCGATTAGCGTACTGGCGCGTCGTTTTGGCAACCTTGGGCGGCGTATCTGGCATATGTGCCAGGGGACAGATCCGAGCAAGGTGAGCATCGATACCCAGCCGCCGAAGTCACTCGGGCATGGCAAAGTGATGCCGCCGAATACCACTGATGTCGATGTGGTTGAGACTTATCTACTGCACATGAGTGAAAAGGTTGCAACGCGCCTGCGTCGCCACAGCATGCAGGCGGGGCGTTTTTTTATCGGTCTGCGTGGTCAGAACGGCTGGATTGGTGGTAAATATCAATCAGAGATCCCGATTGATGATGGCCATGAAATCATGAAGCTCTGTCGTAACATGTTAAATACCCATTGGTATGGAAAGGCGGTGCATCAGGTTCAGGTGACCGCATTGAACCCATCTATTGCCAACCATCAAATTGAACTCTTTTCACCGCGGGTTGAACTGCATGGCCGAGAGGTCAATGTGGTGATGGATCAGGTGAATGAACGTTACGGTGAATTTACACTCACCCCCATGCGTTTATTAAAGCGTTCCAGTATGCCAAATGTGATCGCGCCTGCATGGAAGCCAACAGGCGTTCGTCAGACAATTTAATGAAGCGTTATGTAACGATAACAAGGCTGATAATACTGCTAAGGAGATGATGATATGAGTGATGGAATTAAACAGACGTTGGCTCTGATAGTCGGGCTGGTTTGCTGGTTTCTTTTTCTAGTGCTGCTCTTCAATGAGGCGACCATGGCCTATGCGCTGGCATTTCTGTTTATTGGCATCCTGTTAAAAGGATTGGGCAGTGTTATTCGCCTGCCGGGTAATGCATTCCTATCTGGGGTGGTATTTGGCTTGATATTGCCGTGTGGGGCAGAGCGTAAGCGGGGTATGTCACAGGCATCGAGTTCGAATAAAAGTCGCTGGAGTTATTGATTATTCTGTTATTCCCGCGAAGGTGGGGATGACGCCCCTGGTTCCTCAAAAAGGACGTATTGGATGGCAGGTGATGATAACAATTTTGTATTAAGCCAGTGCCATTCAGTTCAGACCTGATCGCTAGTGAAAAACCGCTTTGTCCAGAGAAAAGTTCAGGTTGATACGCAAAAAACGCGCTCGGATTATTAGGTTTACGTTATGCGAAAAAGATGTCGTAATCTTTCTTAAGGAAAGTTATTATGTTGATGTACAATTTTCACCCAGGTAAAGTGATAAGAGCGCTATGTATGGAGCCGCCAGGCTTATCTGTAACTGATACAGCAACGGGGCTCGGTATAAGTCGTAAAACACGATCAGGTATTTTGCATGGCCGCGCAGGTATTAGACCATAAATGGCGGTTTGCTTGTTTATCGCGTTCAACACTTCATCATACCCTTAAAAAAATGTGGAGTAATTTAAACGTTGGCGTTAAAACTAATTAGTTTCAATCTGTGCCCATTTGTAAAGAAGGCTGAGATATTGCTGGAATTGAAGGGGGTCGATTATGAAGTTGAAAGTATAGACTTAAAAAACCCTCCTGAATGGTTTATGCAAATATCGCCATTAAAAAAAGTGCCATTATTACTGGTGGAAGAACATGTGATTTTCGAATCGTCCGTTATTTGTGAATATATTGATGAAGCTTATCCCGAGCAACTTCATCCAGATAATTTGATTTTACGTGCGAAAAACAGGAGCTGGATTGAATTTGGGAATGCTTGTTTATGGGACTCATTCTACTTAACAGTAAAAGAGACCGAGGAGGACTTTAATGAAGTAATGAATAGTCTGCTCATCAAGTTTGACCAAATTGAACGTGAGGTACAGGGCGCCTATTTTAATGGTTCTGATTGTTCGTTAGTAGATATTAATTTTGCGCCACTGTTTCAGAATCTTAACACTATAAATGAGGTACATCCTGCGATATTGTTTGATAAGCGCTATCCTAAGATACTTAACTGGAAAAAACACCTGTTTGAACTTGATGCAGTCAAGGCAGCCTATTCACCTGATTTAAAGGCGAGACAATTAGAACAAATCAGTAAAAGACAAGGGTATTTGTCCCGCTTTCTGAAAAATGAAAAACCCGCTGATGGTGCTGGGAAAACAATTTACTAATAGATGGAGAATAGAATGAATCAAATTAAAAAATTATCAATTGTCATAGGGATACTGTTTTTCATTAGTACGCCAGTTCATGCTGCCTCTTCAAAGATTGGAATTCTTGTTTTTGAAGGGTTTTTAACCAGTGATGTGACTGCGCCAATTGAAGTTTTTGGTGCTGCAACAAAAAAATCCTGGTTTTCGTCCTACGAGGTCGTGGTGATTTCTGCAACTAAGAAAAAAGAGGTTTTATCTGAAGAGGGGCTAAGAATAATTGCGGATAAAACTATTTATGATGACCTTTCTCTTGATGTGCTAATTGTGCCTAGTGCTTATGAAATGAAAGGATTTCTAAATAATAAAGTACTTATCGAGTATATTAAAAAACAAAGCGAATCAGCATCCTGGATGGCTAGTAATTGTTCCGGTGCTTTTTTGCTTGGTGAAGCTGGTGTTCTCGATGGCAAAAAAGCAACGACATGGGCTGGTGGCGAGAAAGGCCTTGCGAAGGCCTACCCTAAAATCAAAGTTCAATATGATGAAAATGTAGTCGTTGATGATAAGGTTATCACCTCCAACGGTGGGCCGGTTAGCTATCAAGCGGCATTTGCGTTATTAACAAAGCTAAGTTCAGATAAGTTCTCAAAGGAAATAGAAGAGGCGATACAATATAATCGGCTAGAACATGCGTTCGGGAATAAGTGATGAGCAGGCTCTGGTTTGATTGGCTCAACTCTAATTTGTTATGATGATACTCATTTTGAGGATGCCAAATTTTGAGTCACAGCAATAAAATCAGAATAGTTATCGGTTTGATTATCGCTGTTATTGCAGCTGTTTTTTTTGTTGAACCAGTTCCTCAGGATCTTGCATACCATCGATTTTCTGATACAAACACTTTATGGGGAATTCCGAATTTCTGGAATGTGCTTTCTAATTTGCCTTTCATGATTGCCGGTTTATATGGACTGGTTGCGATGAGGCGACTGGATGAGGAAAACCTGGTGGGAGTGGTGAAAACAGTCTCCTGGGTGTTTTTCATCGGTCTGTTTTTTACCGGCATTGGCTCAGGTTACTATCACCTTTCGCCATCAAACAGTACCTTGGTATGGGACAGGCTACCCATGACAATCGCCTTTATGGCCTTTTTTACCTTTGTATTATCGATGCATTACGGCAAAAAAATAGGGTCTCTATTGCTATGGCCACTAATTATGGTTGGTATCGCATCGGTTTTTTACTGGGCCTATACGGAGTCTATCGGTGCGGGTGATTTACGTTTTTACGCGATGATCCAATTCCTGCCGATGCTGTTGATTCCTGCCATTGTCCTGATGTTTCCTACTGTGCGCTATAACACCACGCATGTATGGGCGGTGATCGCTGTCTATTTTGCAGCGAAGGTAAGTGAGTATTTTGATTATCAACTGTATGAATTGACAGGTATCAGTGGTCATAGCCTCAAACATGTAATTGCGGCACTTTCTGGCATCGCATTTCTTTATGCGATAAAAAGCATTATGGCTAATGGTCGTCAATCCAGTGATTAAAAGGGTGGATAAAAGCCCTGAATTTTATTCAGTAGAAAAGTTGGTAAATCATGGATACAGGGGTAAGCTTGAGCCATTATGATGTTAATTAATCCTCTCCATTCTATCTCGCATATTAATCAAACTGCAGGGAAGCTAACATGAGCAATAAATACAACAACATACTGGAAACCATCGGTAATACACCTGTGGTAAAAATCAACAAGTTAGGCCCTGAAGGGGTCAATCTATACGCCAAAATAGAGGCGTTTAACCCGATGGGCTCGGTCAAAGATCGTCTCGCGATTGGTGTGATTGAGGCCGCTGAAAAGAGCGGTGAATTAAAGCCTGGCCAGACGGTTATTGAAGCGACTAGCGGCAATACCGGGATTGGACTGGCCATGGTCTGTGCACAGAAAGGATATCCACTGGTAGTGACTATGGCGGAGAGCTTCAGTGTTGAACGCCGTAAATTGATGCGTTTTCTTGGTGCGCAGGTGGTACTGACACCCGCGCCTAAAAAGGGCAGTGGGATGTTGGCCAAGGCGGTGGAACTGGCTGAAGAGCATGGCTGGTTCCTGTGTCGCCAGTTTGAAAATGAAGCCAATGCCGATTACCACTCACAGACTACCGCACGTGAGATTCTAAATGACTTCGATGATGAGAAACTAGATTACTGGGTAACAGGTTACGGTACCGGCGGTACCCTGAAAGGTGTTTCTCGTGTGCTTAAGGCTGAAAGTCCTGATACCCGTATTGTGGTATGTGAGCCTAAAAATGCGGCTATTGTTAGTAGTGGTATTGCTCAGGAGGTTGACGAAAAGGGCAACCCTGTCAGTCACCCTGGTTTTGCCCCGCATCCGATGCAGGGCTGGACACCAGACTTTATCTCCAGGCTCACCGCTGATAGTGTGAGCGCTGATATGATTGATGAGATGCTCCTGGTTGATGGTGCTGATGCGATCCGCTGCTCTAAGGAGTTGGCGACTAAAGAGGGGATCTTTGTTGGTATTAGTGCCGGTGGCACCCTGGCGGCAGCGCTTGAGGTGGCAAAGAAGGCACCTAAGGGCAGCAATATTCTCTGCATGTTGCCTGATACCGGTGAGCGTTATCTGAGTACGCCGCTATTTGCGGGTGTTGAGGCGGAGATGAATGAGGCTGAGATTGAAATTTCTAACTCAACCCCTAATTTCCAGTTTGAAACACCTGCTGCGTAATCAGAGTTCAATAAGCGGCAGTGGTGCGAAAATATGTCGTTCGATTTATCATCTTGTGATGATGGGTCTTAAATATTTTTTAAGTAGAGTGGTAGTATGCCAAAAGCGAGTGATTTAAAAAAAGGGTCGGTGGTTGAGATTAACGATCAACCTTATATTACGGTTAACATCGATGTGCAAAACCCTTCAGCACGTGGTGCATCGACGCTATATAAAGTGCGCTTTAACCAGGCACGTACTAAACAGAAACTGGAGCAGACCTTCAAAGGAGACGATTTCCTTAAAACGGTCGACATGATGAGGCGCAGCGTACAGTTCTCTTATATGGACGGTGATGATTACGTGTTTATGGATACCGAAGACTTTCAGCAGTTCACCATGAATAGCGATGAGTTGAGTGATGTCGCGGGTTACATCACAGACCAGCTTGAAGGAATGGTCGCGATGTTGATTGATGATGAGCTGGTGGGGATTGAATTACCGCAAACAGTCGAGTTAGCGATCACTGAAACAGCACCGGGCATTAAAGGCGCGAGTGCTACCAGTCGCACCAAGCCAGCAACGCTCTCTACCGGGATTGAGATTCAGGTACCGGAGTACCTGACTAACGGTGAGGTGATTAAGATCAACACGGCTAGCGGTAAGTTTATGTCGCGGGCATAGCGCTTGATCAACAGTAGATTCATCTTAAATCTAAACGGAGCTGATAATGGCTAAACTAGATAATGATAAGCTGAACCAGGTGGTTGCTGATTCACGACGAGCACGAGAGCAGGGGGATAAGGGCTATCGTGAAAAAGCGCTCAAGATGTACCCGCATATCTGTGGTCGCTGTTGCCGCGAATTTGACCGTACCAATTTGCAGGAACTGACCGTTCATCATCGTGACCATGATCACGATAATAACCCTGCGAATGGCTCTAACTGGGAGTTACTGTGTATCTATTGCCACGATAATGAGCACCAGCGCCAGCTTGAGGCGCACCAGGGTAATACGAGTACAGGTGGTACCAAAAGCGATGCGGCGACATTCAGCCCATTTGCTGGGCTGAAATCAAAACTAAAATAGCCCCTTGTTTCCTCAATACGCTTCATTTTCTAACACTGCTTTATGATAGGCATCGACCTCAGTACGCAGTGAGGATTTTTGTTTTTCAGGTATAAAGCTTCCATCAATCGCATTGAGCACCAGACGATAGATATCATCTCTGGATAATCCCAGCGCCTGTTGTACGGCTGCAAAGTTCTCATTGATATAACCACCGAAATAGGCGGGGTCATCTGAATGGACGGTGGCTTTCAACCCATGGTCTAACATCGTTTTAAGTGGATGCGCGCTCATCTTGGTAACGACCTGAAGCTTGTTATTACTCAACGGGCAGACGGTCAGGGTCATTTCATCGTTAACTAAACGGGTGACTAATGCGCTATCTTCAAGTGAGCGATTGCCGTGGTCTACCCTGTCTACCTCAAGCAGATCAAGCGCCTGCCAGATATACTCTGGTGGCCCTTCTTCACCCGCATGACAGACCACTTTTTTATTGGCTGCTCTGGCCATCGCAAAGACGTTTTTAAATTTTGAGGGCGGGTGACCAAGTTCAGCACTATCCAGGCCAACAGCGATGAATTTATCCAGGTGTGGTTGTGCTTCCTGCCAGGTGTTAATCGCATCTTCTTCACTAAGGTGGCGCAGGTAGCTCATGATTAAGCCACTACTGATGCCAAACTTTTTTTCACCATCATCAAGTGCTCGACTAATCCCATTAATTACCGTCTCAAAGGGGATGCCTCGACAGGTGTGGCCCTGTGGATCGAAAAAAATCTCGGTGTGTAAAACATTCTGTGTGTGACACCTTGCGAGGTACGCCATGGTGAGGTCATAAAAATCCTGTTCTGATTGCAGCACATTCATACCAGCATAGTAGATATCGAGGAACTCTTGCAGGTTATCGAAGTGATAAGCCTGTGAAAGTTGCTCGGCGGTCTCGAACATCACTTTGATGTTGCCATCGTCACCTTGAATCCATTCAGCACCAATATCCAACGCCTTCTGAGAGAGCTTTTTAATGGCCTCTATCTCTGCATCATTTTGTGGCGCAGGTCTCTCAATTTTTACGGTTAACTGGTTTCGTCGCGCAATTTTGAATACCATTTCAGGTTCAAGACTCCCTTCAATGTGGAGGTGAAGTTCTACCTTTGGAATGCCTCGAATATAATCGATGATATTTTTTGTTGTTGTCATACCAGTACTATCCGTTGTTACTTAATTAACTTAAGAGCTATCTTTTTAGTGACCGCTGCAAAGATATCCATTGCATGGTGTAGTTGTTGATCACTGAGGTAGGGGGCGGGGCCAATCCTTAAAATATCACCGCGGTGGTCACAAAAAACTTTTTGATGATGTAACTCACTGGTGATCAGCGCAGTATGAGTCGATTTAAATGAGATAAAGCCAGCGCGTTCTGCTGGTAGCATTATATGGTCTCGCTTGATCAAAGTTTCAGGGAGGTCCAGTGCATCAAATCGCTCCAGTAACAGCGTTGTTTGATGTTGGTTAATTTCACGTAAGAGTCGGGGGTGAAGCTCATGTCTGTCAAAAAATGAAAAGACCTTTGAAGCTCGGTAGTGGCTGGTTGGGTCATAGGTTGACCCAGCAAAACGCTGCCCACCATCGCCATAGTTGACTTGATGGTTGTTGCCTTTATCTAATGATTCAAAGTCGGCATACCAGCCGGTAATCACAGGACGCAGCTGGCACAGAGGCGGACTCCTCAGAAAACAGTTGCCTTCACCGAGTTGGCAGTATTTATATCCACCGCCAACAATATAGGCCTGCTGTAATCCCTGCTGGATGATATCAAACGGTACTACATTGAGGTGATGGTAGGTATCGATGAGCAGTTCACTTCCTTGACGTTCGCAGGCTGCCATCACCTCGTTAAAGTGGCTACCTATCTGCCCACTATTATAAAAGACGGATGAGACTAGCACCGCAGCTGTGTTGCCATTGACCTGAGATGCTAACCGTTCAGTAAAAGTCGCATGTGGCAGACTCGCGACACGAATAATCTCGATGCCTTCTTCTGCCAGTCGCTCTAACTGTCGGCGAATTGAGTAAAACTCACTGTCACTGGTGACCAGTCTGGGGCGGTTTTTGAGATCAAGTGCTGACAGAAAGCGAACAATTAAGCTATGGGTATTCTCAGCAAGGGTGTAGTCACCATCACTGTCATTTAATAGCCGAGCAAAGCCCTGTTCTACCTCGTGTGCTTTATCAAAGGCGAATGTCCATTTATCATCAAGGTGTGTTGCTGCATCTTGCCACGCCTCTTTGATGCCTTCTAATGCAACATCAGGCCATGCCTGGTGTGAATGGCCGGTTAGTAACAGACGTTTATCTACCTGAAACTGGGCGTAGTGGTGTGCAATCGGATTGATCGCTTGTTGGAAATCAGTAACAGAAAGTTGTTTCTGCATGTTTTAAAGTTTGTTACGAATGGCCCAGAGATCAGGGAATAATGGCGTGATCAGGGTTTGATAGAGGTAATCAACGCCACTTGAACCGCCACTGCCCATTTTATTACCAATCGTGCGCTCGACCATCTTGATGTGTCGGTAACGCCATTCCTGGAGTCCTTCATCGAGGTCGATCATCTGTTCACAAAGTAGTGTTAGCAGTGATTCATTTTTGTAGATCTTAAGTAACTGTTGTTGTACTGCCTCATTCAGTTCGGGCGGTTTCGTCAGGTCACGCCTTAATTCTGATTCTGGTACTGTATAGCCACTGGCATTGATATTGTGCAGAAAGCTATCCCATAGTGAAGGTTGATGTAGTAACGCTTCAAGGCGCTTGCGTGTCTCTTCACCTTTCGGGTAATGAACAAGCACATTAGCATTTCGTCTGCCGAGGATAAATTCGATCTCACGAAACTGTGCTGATTGAAAACCACTGGAGTTTTCAAGACGATCACGAAAGGCGCGAAAGGAAACCGGGCTAAGGGTTTCGATGATATCCATCTGGGCAACGAGTACTTTGAGGATATGCAGCACGCGCTTTAGATTGCGCATTGCAGTTGGCAGGTTTTGTTGATTCAGCGAAGATTGAAAGTCAGTCAGCTCATGGGTAATCTGTTTAAACCAGAGTTCATAGACCTGGTGAGTGATGATAAAAAGCATTTCATCATGCTCGGGGTCATTAGACAGTGGCTGCTGAAGTTCCAGCAACTCATCAATCTTCAGATACCTGGCATAGGTCAGTGGCATGGTTTGATTATGTCATCAAATAAGCAGGATGCAACTAGCTGAACGCTGAATCGCTATCGCTCTGGTCACTGCGATGTACTAGAAAGGCGACTACATTTGCTTCGGCGGTTTTTATTTCGTCAGCATAGAGGCCACATTCCAGGGTGTATTTCTTTTCGTTTTTGATCTCGGTAACAAAAGCTCGGAGTTCCAGTTCTTTATCATTGGGGGTGGCGGCTAAATACTTGATATTGAGCATGCCGGTGGCAAATCGATAACGGGGTTCGGACATCAGTGGCCGTTCTTCATTACGAATCGCAGTTGCCATCGCAGTCGCCATGCAGTGACAGTCAATCAATGTTGCGATGATGCCGCCACAGGTGATGCCATCCCAGCCTTGATGCTGTTTTTGTGGCTGCCAGTGGCAGACCCCTTTATCACCATCCCAGTAACTGTGAATTTTAAGCCCACTTTCATTATCACTACCACAGCCAAAGCAGACATCGCCGGGCATCGCATGTTGAAAATATTCACGTTCAGGCATCACAGGCTCCTTAGTCTGACAACTCTGTTGTCTGGTCGATTCGCCACAGATCCATAAATTTATCGACCGGCATAGTATCTAATGCAGCCTGATCCAGCATCAATGCTGTCAGACTATTTTTCTGCACAGCGCGGTAGTGTTGTGCCAGGTTGTGGTGGAATTTGAGTTCGAGCAGCGGAATAGCATCACTGCGGCGGCGGCGATGGCCAATGGGGTATTCAATGCAGGCGGTTTCAGTCGTGCCGTTTTCAAAGTGGATGGTGACGCGATTGCCGATGGCGCGTTTGTCAGCATCTAAATAGTCGGCACTAAATTGTTTATCTTCAAATACTTTCATCTTATTGCGCAGTTGATCGATGCGAGGATCAGCGGCGATCTCGTCACGATAGTGATGGCTCTCCAGTGTGCCAAAAATCAGCGCGATTGCGACAGCGTACTGGAGTGAATGATCACGGTCGGCATGGTTATGCAGTGGGCCTGTTTTATTGATGATGCGCATTGCGGCATTTTGGGTGTGCAGCTCGATCTGCTTTATCTGGTTAATTTTTGATGCCATATTTTGATGCAGTTGCACCGCACACTCAACCGCTGTTTGCGCATGAAACTCAACCGGATAGCTGACCTTGAAGAGGATATTTTCCATTATATAATTGCCAAATTCCCTTTCAATGAGCAGTGGTTGCTGGTTGAAACAGACATCTTCAAATCCCCATTGCGGGGTCGTAAGTGTATTGGGATAGCCCATTTCGCCGTTGATTGCCATTAATGCGTGGCGCACAGCGCGTGAGGTAGCATCACCTGCTGCCCATGATTTACGCCAGCCGGTATCAGGCGCATGTCGATAACTACGTAGCGTTCCACCATCGGCCCATGCATTAGCGAGTGCGTTGATGATCATCTTTCGGTCACCGCCCAGTAACAGGGTGGCGACGGCCGTTGAGGCGATTTTAACCAGAATGACATGGTCAATACCGAGGCGGTTGAAACTATTTTTTAGCGCAATCACCCCTTGTATTTCATAGGCCTGAATCATTGCGTTGGTCACATCACGCATCGTCAGTGGTGGTAGGTCACTGCATAAATGGCGATTGCGATAATCGGCACAGGCGAGAATCGCACCGAGGTTATCGGACGGATGTCCCCATTCAGCGGCGAGCCAGGTGTCGTTGTAATCGAGCCAGCGTACCTGTGTGCCGATGTTGAAGGCCGCCTGAATCGGCTCAAGCTGATATTCTGTGCCGGGTACGGGTACGCCATGAGTTAACGTTGCGCCAGGGACAACAGGGCCGAGTCGTTTGCGGCACTCTTCAGTCTGTAACGCGAGGATGCTGCAACCCAGCGCATCAAACAATGCGTAGCGCGCTGTCTCAATTGCTTCATTACCTGGCTCTTGATAAGCACAAACATAGTCGGCGATTTTGACGAGTAACTCATCGGTCACAGCGCGTCGATTGTCATCACCAGGTGATGTTGTGTCAGACATGACTGGGATACCCTCTAGGCGACGGCCCGATGTATTCAGCAGTAGGGCGAATTAATCGGTTGTCATTACGTTGTTCAATAATATGTGCGGCCCAGCCGCTGGTGCGTGCAATCACAAATAGCGGAGTGAAAAAAGGTTTTGGGATGCCACACAGGTGATAGGCCGAGGCACTGTAGAAATCGAGATTGGGGAACATCCCTTTTTCTCGTTTCATGACCTGCTCAATACGTTCTGAAATTTCAAATAATGCCATATCATTTGCATCTTCAGCCAATCTTTTTGACCACTGCTTGATCACAGGAGAGCGTGGGTCACCGTGTTGATAGACGCGGTGGCCAAAGCCCATGATTAAGGCTTTTTTAGATAGCATCTGTAACAGGCCAGACTCTGCCTCATCGGCGGTTTTGAATTGAGAAATAAGATCCATCGCCGCCTCATTGGCACCGCCATGCAGGGGGCCGCGCAGGGTGCCAATCGCGGTGGTGATAGCAGAATAAAAATCGGAGAGCGTGGCGGTGGTGACACGTGCGGCAAAAGTGGATGCGTTAAACTCATGTTCTGCGTAGAGGATTAACGAGGCATCAAGGGCGCGACAGTGCTGCTCATTGGGTGAGTTTCCATGTAGCAGGTGAAGAAAATGTGCTGCGATACTATTGTCATCCGTCTGAGTCTCTATGCGCTTGCCTGCTGTATGAAAGTGATGCCAGTAGAGCAGCACCGATGCGAATGAGGCCATTAAACGGTCTGCGATATCAGCCTGTTGTTGTGTGCTGTTTTCTGCTTCGATGCAACCGAGTGCAGAACATGCCGTGCGTAAAACATCCATCGGATGAGCGTCTGCTGGAAGCTGTTCAAGAACTGTTTTTAATTCATCTGGTAGCGTACGCAGTGACTGGAGCTTTTCGCAATAGTGACTGAGTTGTGTGGCCGTCGGTAGCTCACCATAGATCAACAGATAAGCGACTGCCTCAAAACGAGTATGAGCGGCAAGGTCCTGGATATCATAACCACGGTAAAAAAGCCCATCGCCACTCGCTTCGACGGTCGAGATAGCGGTTTTCCCGGCAGAAATACCAGCCAGACCTTTATGACTTTCCACTGTCATCATCACGCTCCCTGTCGAATTCAGCTTCATGACGGTAATAGTCGAGATGCTGGTAGAGTGTTTCGCGTGTCTGCATTTGATCAATCACTGCCTGCTGGCTACCATCATTGCGGATGGTGTTGTAACCTTGCCACGCTGCTGCGCTCATCATGCGAAAGGCACTGAGTGGGTAGAGTGCAATTGAAACATCAACTGACTTTAGCTCCTCAATAGTAAAGAGTGGTGTCTTGCCAAACTCGGTGATATTGGCCAGCACAGGAACAGCCGTCTCTTCTACAATGTACTGGTATTGTGATAATTCAGTGAGTGCCTCGGGGAAGAGCATGTCGGCACCGGCATCGATATAACGTTGCATGCGCCGCAGTGATTCACCAGCCCCTTCGGCGGCAAAGGCATCGGTACGGGCCATGATGACAAAATGGGGGTCTATGCTATTGCGCGTGGTGATCGCTTCATCGATGCGCGACATCATCTCTACCATCGGTACCAGTTGTTTATTGGGGCGATGGCCACAGCGTTTGTTGCTGACCTGATCTTCTATATGAATGCCTGCAGCGCCGGCAGCAATCAGTCGTTCAACTGTTTCAGTGATATTATTAAAGCCGGTATCGGCATCCACCAGTAGTGGCAGATCAGTTGCGGCAGTAATGCGTCGTACATCTTCAATCACATTATCAAGGGTGGTGATGCCAAGGTCTGGTAACCCATATGATGCGTTGGCGACACCTGCTCCGGAGAGATAGATCGCCTTAAACCCTGCCTGCTTGGCAAGCATCGCGCAATAGGCGTTGATGGTACCGACCATCTGCAGCGGTTGCTCTGCAAGCAGTGTATCGCGAAGGTGTTTACCTGCAGAAGAGGAGGAGGCGTTCATAATAGCGAATCGTCTATTATTCCGCCTTGTTGAGATCTTTGATCACGGCAGCGAGAAAACGTGCGGCCTCACCGCCCGTGACACAGCGATGATCGACCGTGAGTGACAACGGCAACATCGTATGTACCACCGCCTGTCTATTGATTGCGATTACTTCGTCACGCACGCGACCCGCACCCAGGATCGCAACCGTAGGCGGTACCACAATAGGGTCTGCGTAACGCCCCCCAAATGCGCCGAAATTTGAAAGGGTAAAGGTGTAGCCGCGCATCTCTTCGGCAGGAATAGTGCGTGCTTTTACATCTTTTTTAACCTGGTTGAGTGCGCCGCGTAGCGCTTCAGGTGTGCGTTTGGCAATGTCTCGGAGCACGGGTACAAACAACCCTTCAGTGGTATCGACAGCGATGCCAAGATCAACCTTGTCACGCAGGCGGCGACCGACCGCATGGCCATCGTACCAGGCGTTGAGTGACGGTTCTGCCTTGCAGCCAACGGCGATGGCGCGAATCAGGCGCAGTGTTGTGTCTGTTCCTGCTTGCCAGTTGTCGATGTCCGCATCGTCGCAGATGGTGACATCTGCCACCTCTTCATGTGCCTGGGTCATGATATGTGCCATTGCGCGGCGTACACCACGCAGTGGTTCCATCGGCCCGGCATCTTCTAAAATTTTTGCCACGCGCTGTACATCCGCTGCGGTAATCACGCCTGCTTTTCCTGAGGGTGTGACAACCGATAGATCAACTTTCATGCGTGATGCCAACGCGCGTACCGCTGGTGTTACCTTGATATTGCCACCACCGACACTCTTGCTGCCTGCTCCTCCGACAGCAGTGGGGGCTTCTTTGATCACCCCTTTACCGCACTCCATTTCACCCACCACAGTACCCTGGTCCTGCGGTGTTGGTGCGGGTTTTTCATCATTTCCAGTTAGCTCAAATTCAACCAGAGGATCGCCGACCAGGGGAATGTCACCGGCTTCGACATAGAGTTTATGGATGATGCCGTTATGTGGCGAGGGGATATCGACAATTGCCTTGGCCGTTTCAACCGATAACAAGGCCTGGTCCTCCTTGACCTCATCGCCTTCCCTGATATGCCATTCAACAATTTCTGCCTCCTGTAGCCCTTCACCCAGGTCGGGTAGCTTGAAGATATTCATGCTTCCTCCAGTGTCTTTTTCACCGCGGTGATAATACGCTCAGTCGATGGCATATAATCATTTTCCAGTTTGAACATCGGCATGATGGTGTCGTACCCAGTCACCCGCTGTACCGGTGCAAAGAGGCTTAACAGCCCATGCTCTGCCAGTTGCGCGGCGATCTCAGCACCGACACCGCAGGTACGTGCCGCCTCGTGAATGATTACACAGCGGCCGGTCTTTGCAACCGAGTTTAGAATGGTTGCCATATCAAGCGGCTTGATGGTGGCGACATCAAGTACATCACAGCTAATCCCTTCTGCCTTAAGTTGTTCGGCAGCCTGCAGTGTTTCGTGTGTCATCGCGCCCCATGTGACCAACGTGACATCGGCACCATCACGCAGTTGAAAACAGACATCGAGTGGCAACGCTTCACCATCGTCGGGGACTTCCTGTTTCATCATGCGGTAGATTCGTTTCGGTTCGAGAAACACGACAGGGTCTGGGTCCTGAATGGCGGCGAGCAGCAGACCGTATGCGCGCAGTGGGGAGGAGGGGATGACAACACGCAACCCTGGCATATGGGCAAAGATTGCTTCGGTGCTTTCAGAGTGGTGTTCTGGTGCGTGAATACCGCCGCCATACGGTGCACGCAACACCATCGGACAGGTGATGCGCCCACGGGTGCGATTGCGCAGGCGGGTGGCGTGGCAGATCATCTGTTCTATCGTGGGGTAGATAAAGCCCATAAACTGAATCTCGGCCACCGGGCGCAGCCCCTGCGCTGCCATGCCGATCGCCATACCGGCGATCATGCTCTCAGCGAGTGGGGTATCCAGTACGCGTTCTGCACCGTATTGTTTTTGAAGCCCTTCGGTGGCACGAAAGACGCCGCCGTTGACGCCGACATCCTCACCAAAGACCACCACATCCGGGCACTCTTCAAGTGCGCGTGCTAACGCTAAATTAATCGCTTCAAGGATGGTGATCTCAGCCATGTTGACCACCTCCTTTTTTCTGTTTGCCTAACAGCTCAACTTCATCACGTTGTGATTGCAGTGCATCGGGCAGGGTTTCATAGAGGTGGTCGAACATGGTTTCTGGTGGTACCGGCGGTGTATCGAGATAACGGTTAACGGCGGTTTCAACTTCAGCGATACATTCGTCATGCAATCGTTGTTCTTTTGCATCATCCCAGTCGTGATTGGCAGTGAGGTATTTGCGCAGGCGGTCAATCGGGTCGAGCAGTTTATGTTCATCAACAATCGATTGATTGCGGTAACGACTTGCATCATCAGCGGTGGTATGGTCATGCATGCGGTAGGTCATCGCTTCAACTAACGTCGGCCCACCACCACTGCGCGCCTTCTCAATTGCATTCGACATCACATGGCGCATCGCAATCACATCATTGCCATCGACCTGTTCACCGGGGATACCGGCGGCGATCGCCTTTTGCGCCAGTGTCTGTGCATGAGTCTGTACTTTACGTGGCACTGAAATGGCCCAGTGATTATTAGTGACCACTACCACCATCGGCAGCTGCCAGGCACCGGCAAGGTTGATCCCTTCGTAAAAATCCCCCTTTGAAGTCGCGCCATCGCCAAGCACGCAGACCGCAACACGCGCCTCTTTGCGCAGCTTCATCGCGTAGGCGATACCGGCACATTGCGGTACATGAGTTGCAATTGGCACGGTGATCGGCATGTCGTGCGGTTGGTTGGCATAGGCCATGCCACGTTCATCGCCACCCCAGTAGCGAAGAATTTCGCTCATCGCCACACCGCGTTGGAACTGTGCCGCATATTCACGGTAGGTGGGCAGTAGCACGTCTTCAAAATGCATCGCATGGCCAATGCCAGTGGCGACTGCCTCCTGGCCTAATGATGACGAGTAGGTGCCCATCTTGCCGGTACGCTGTAGTGCAATTGCCTTGCTATCAAAGGTGCGTGTCTGCACCATGGTGCGATAAAGCGTGAGTAACGTCTCATAAGATGTTGCAAAATCTGGCAGTGGGCCGACCCGTTCACCCGCCTGATTCAGCAGTTGAGTGTGGTGGATTTCAAACTGGGCGATGCATTTTTTCTCTTCATTCGTCATGCTGGCTCCTTTGGCCAGAATCTGGCCGCCATTCCGTCGAAGGTCGTTTTATTAATGCTGTTGGTGATCACTGGATTCATCACCTGCTTTCCTTAGTTAAAGCATGAATCTGTTTTAAATGCTCACTTCATCCTGAAGTCTAAAAATTGACGTTTTAAAATGATGAATAAAATCATACACGTCATAACTGTATCGGCCATCTATGTCACATATTAATAGTTTCAAACCCCTTTAGCAGGGCGCATTAGCGTGGTTTATTGGGTGGGTCATAAGGCGTCTTAGGGTAGTCATCAAGCCCGCGTTGGATGATGCCACTGCTGAGGTCGTAATATTCGCCTTTTATGCCGTTTTGTCCGATGCGGGCGCGTCTTTCATCGTCATTACAGATGAACTCTTTGAGTAGTTGCTTAATGCGCTTGCGGCTGGCACGGTAAAATTCATTCGAGAGTTCACGCGCATAAGGACGGTTAACGGTCTCTGCATGCAGTGTTATCATGGCGATGGTAAAGAGTTCTTCGCCGATTTGTTCGATGCGATTTTGTCGGCCCTGATCGTCACGCATCGATTCACGGCAGATCAGCATCGCATAAAAGATGTGGCGCGCTAGTTTGCGGCTGGTACGTTCAATATAGCCCAGTTTTTCATCCACACGTGGCGTGCTAAAGGCGGGGTTGTTGGGGAGCATACGAGGCTTCCACTGCGATAGATACCAGCCGGGGTATTTTGTTGCCAGTTTGATGATGTGTTTGCTGCGAACGGAAAAACTGTTTTTTTCATCAAACAGTGGCTTGATCTGCTCCAGGTGATGGTTGAGTCCTTCGCGCGCAACGTAAGGGCGTAGAATATCGGTAGCCCCTTCGCCGATGCGGTACATGGTGGCGTCACGTACTAGCTGCTCCATGCCGAAGGCGGGTTGGCCGCGAAAACGTTTCGAGTCAGCTGTCTCATAGCCCGCGCCACCAAAGATCACCTGGGCATCGTTGAGAAATTGTAGCGACTGTTCGGAAGTGAATATTTTGGTGATGGCGGCTTCAATGCGGATATCATAATTTTTGTGATCCGCCATCTGCCATACCCGTTCGCACATCGCCTCCATCGCAAACAGGTTGGTGGCCATCTCACCGATACGAATCTGTTGTGTCTGGCGTGCGCCGAGCGGTTGACCAAAGGTAATACGTGAGTTGGCGCGGTCAAGCGTTGGCTGCCACGCCTGTTTTGCCATACCAAGGCAGATTGCCGGTACGCTGATGGCACGCCCCAGGTTCAGAATCGAGAGGGCGTATTTGAGCCCTTTGCCAAGTTCACCGATGACGTTTCCTGCCGGGATTTTTACATCTTCAAAGGTAAGATGGCCATTTTCGATGCCGCGGCACCCTTCGAACTGGCAGCGTTGTTTCACGGTAACGCCTGTGGTTTTCATATCAAGGATAAGGGCCGTGTGGATGCGGTCGTCAAACGGTGCCCCTTTTTTAGTCGGTACCCAGGTGATGTTGCCCATTTCATCGCGCTGTTTGCAAGCGGGTACACGCGCAATCAGCGTAATGTAGCGTGCGATGGGGCTATTGGTACACCACAGTTTTTCACCATTAACGGTGAAGTTTTCACCATCACTATCGATCACCGCTTCGGTTTGTACGTTAGCAGCATCGGAGCCGGTCTCAGGCTCGGTCAAGGCAAAGGCGGTGATCTCTTTACGTGCGACCAACGGCAGGTATTTCTCTTTTTGCGCTTCGTTGCCGTACATTAGAATTGGCATGCCGATGCCGATTGACTGCGGCACGGCAACGGTGAGTGAGAGGATGTTATTCCAGCTGGCGATGACGGTGAGTACACGGCCATAGTTGGTGTAAGAAAAGCCGAGACCGCCATATTTTTTCGGGATTTTCATGCCGAATGCACCGAGATCGAGTAGTCCTTTTAAGACATGTTCTGGAATTTTGGCGGTGCGTTCAATTTCATCAGGGTCAACGTGTGCTTTGAGAAAGGCTTCGATCTTTTCGCAGTAGGCAAGGCCCTCGGCCTTCTCTTCGGGTGGTTCCTCGGGGGGGAGCAGCAGTTCAAAATCGGGTCGTCCAAGAAACAGGCCGGACATAAAGCTGTCCCCTGTGAGGTGCTCGCGTGCGGCTTCGATCTGTTCCAGTCCTTCGAAAAGCTTTCCCATAACCCCTCCAGCACCTGTATATGAGGTGCTGTTGATTAAGTAAGAATACCATGACGATAGCGACCCTTTAATAAGAACTATGAAGTTTTAACGTGTTCATCCATGTTCAGGTATCGTTCGTTTCGAACGAGTGCTTATTGTTGATAGTAACCCATTGAGACCTTTGCACGACACCACTATTTAGCCGCCAACATTTTAATTTTGCATTTTTTGAAGGCTATCCCCTAAAAATAGCGACTTCATAAAGGCATTTAGGCAAGGAAACGTGCTTTCTTCTTCATTTCTCCTTTTTTAGGCATAACTTGCCTGCCGAATCGACACCCCTCGCTTAATATTGTGGGCCACACACATTAATTCAAACCGTGTTCGGTTTCGTGATAAGCCAAGGTAGCGGGCTTTTGCCATCCCGTAATGTAATTTCAACACGCCGAATACGCGCTCTACAGTACATCGAACCCCTGCCTGTAGACGGTTAAAACGTTTGTCTTCTGCAGTCAGCGGACGGCCACGGTAAGCGCGTTTGATCACCCCACTTTTAATATTTCGACTCGATAACCAATCTTCATGCGCTCCGCTTAAATAAGCACTGTCGGCATAGACTGCTGACTCTTTGCCACTCAACAGGCTGGTGAAACAGTTTGAGTCATGCAGGCTACCTTTGCTGTAATCGGTTCGCTTGATAAAGCCATCTTCATCAACATTGATATGCGCTTTGTAACCATAAGTGCTTTTTCGTTTCCCGTCAGAACCCGCTTTAACATTCCACGCAGCATCGGGGTCTTGAGTGGAGCTGCCATCTTTACGCTTGTTGGGCCGACATTGATTGGCTTCAATCACGCTAGCATCGACAATGCTCACTTCGCCTGACTTTATATAAAGTCCTTGTTCTGATAGTTGTTGGTTGACCTCTGATAGCAGTGTTTCCATCAGCGAACCTTTTTCGAGTTTTTGTCTAAAGCGCCAGAAGGTGCTGTGGTCAGGCACGGATTCAGAAATATCCAGACCGACAAATCGTCGAAATAACAGATCGCGGGCAAGTTGTTTCTCAAGCGCAGGATCACTCAATCCATACCAGCTTTGAAGTAAGAGCGCTTTGAACATGATTAAGGGCGGCCACGCTTTTTCACCTTTTGTTTTCATGTGTATGCCTGATAGCAGGGCTTCAATACGAGACCAGGTAATCAGCTTATGAACATCATCCAATTCTTTTAAAGCGTCATGCTCAATGAGCATTGATTCTGCCAAACTGCGCTGCTTAAGGTTTTTCCATGCCATTTTCTTTTTTCCGGGAAGCATCTTGAATTTAGGCTATTGTCTCAGATTATCCAGCTTAGTTCTCAACTGTTCGTGCAAAGGTCTCCCATTGTATTTAATTAAGACAACCTGGCAGAATTTATGGCCGTCTATTCTGTTCAGGTCATCAGGGGTGTTGTTTGTTTTTACCTCAGGAACAGGCGTGTCTGTTATTCCCGCGAAGGTGGGTAATAACGGAGATGGTTGTTGAGTGGTAATGACGGGCGAGTGAGCTAACAGATTTCTGTTCTGGCAGGAGCTAAGCCTGATTACCATGTTAATTTCAAATATAAGTATTTACCTACATACTTTTAAGATTAGGTATGGCATAAGGTGTATCTTATAAAAACTATATAAATAGGCTGTTGGGGCGTCTTGATCTGGTTTATTCACTGTTTGCCTGCGAATGCAGAGCCTTAAAGTTGGATTACCCTGGAAAACGCAGTTGAGTGCGAAAAAGATGTGCATAGCCGATTTGAAAAACAGGTGATCACCTTGCTGGTCATGAGTGATTTTTCAAATATGCCAGGTGCATTAAGAGGTTGTCCCGACTTTCGTGATCCAACTGCGTTTTTTAAGTTGAAGGGTGTGAGGATTAAATACAGCCTGGCCTATGGTCTGTAAAAGGAGGGTTCCAAATGGCTGAAATAGCGTCGAATGAAAAATTGTTTGGTGATGCTCACCAGTTGATAGAGAGCGCCAAAAGGCGCGTTACAGCCGGTGTAAATGCAGAGCTAACGTGACTATATTGGCAGGTGGGTCAGCGGTGCTAAAAGGTGAAAGAGTTGAGTATGGTAAGCCGGTGGTGGCCAGTTTAGCTTCGGATCTGGATGCAAAGTCTGGTCGAGGCTGGTTCAAGCGAAATTTAATGCAAATGATTAAATTTTCAGATAATTCCCCCGATTTCCAGATTGTGCAGACACTGTTTGCACAATAGCCATGACAAACGCCCGTCGCAGTCTACGGGCAGGGGCAAAAACTGAGCTATTTGCCACGGCGAGAGAACCGAGTGGTCTCAGGGATGATGGGTCGGGGTGAATGGCTGGCGGGCAGGATTACAGGGTAGGGTAGCGGTTATAATCCGTGGCAGGCGGTGGGGTTTGATGTGTGAGATGTGAATGACGGTGATCTAACCCACCCTATGCATCTGGTGTTGATGGTAGGCTATATGTTGATATTGGGTTCTGCAATCATCCGGTGGTTCTGGATTATGACGGTTGTTTTTTGGTGGTGTGGGGTATGGGTTTTTTGGGATGATAAGAATAAATAGGAAGCAAATATGACCAGGGTTTATTACGCACATTCAGGAAATGAGGCAGATAAGTCTGACTGGCAAACATTGCCAGATCATTTGCAACAAGTAGGCAGCATTGCAGCTAAAAATGCCCGCTATTTTAATGCGGAAGATCTTGCTGATATTGCTGGACGGTTGCACGATCTTGGTAAATATACCCGTGAATTTCAAGCACGTCTTGAAGGTGGAAAGCGAGTAGACCACGCAACAGCTGGGGCAAAAATAGCATTTGAAAAATGGGATCGGCTAGGAAAAATAATTAGTTATATTGTTGCAGGACACCATGCCGGGCTGGCAAACGGCATCGACTCAGGAGAAGGTCGATCAACTTTGCATGACCGACTTCAAAAAGCTATTCCAGAACTGGATGAAGTATGGGGAAAAGAGATGGCACTGCCAAATCAACTACCATTTCCTTCATTTAAGGTGGCAGAAAATTTTCAAGGTTTTCAGTGTGCTTTTTTGATCAGAATGCTTTTTTCCTGCTTGGTTGATGCGGACTTTCTTGATACAGAAGTGTTTTATCAAAAACTTAAGGGGAAAAAAAAGAGTCGCGGCGATCATCCGTCACTTTGCAAACTGCAACATGCGCTTGATAATCACCTTGAAGAATTAAAGAATAAGGCGGCCCAAAATTCACCAAATAGCGTGAATGACCTTCGGCAAAAGGTGCTAAATCATTCAAGAAAACAGGCGTTATTATCTCCGGGGCTTTTTTCCTTAACCGTGCCAACTGGTGGAGGAAAAACATTAACCTCGATGGCTTTTTCATTAGATCATGCGATTGCACATAGTAAAACACATCAGCAGCGCAGGATTATTTACGTCATCCCCTTTACCAGTATCATCGAGCAAAATGCCAAGGTTTTTCGTGACGTGTTTAAAACGCTGGGTGACGACATTGTGCTGGAACATCACAGTGCATTTGATGATAAAAAATTTGATGGGCGAGAGGAGACAAAAGACAAACTCAAACTGGCAATGGAAAACTGGGATTTCCCCATTGTTGTCACCACTGCTGTGCAGTTTTTTGAATCGCTGTTTGCTGACCGAACATCTAAATGCCGTAAATTGCACAATATTACGGGTAGCGTCATTATTCTTGACGAAGCTCAGATGTTACCCCTAAAGCTGCTACGGCCAACAATGGCGGCCATCGATGAGTTGGCCAGAAATTATAAATGTTCCATTGTGCTATGCACTGCAACACAACCCGCGTTGTTACACTCGGATGATTTCCTGAATGGATTCATCAAAGTGAGAGAAATTGCGCCGGATATTTCTCAGCTCTACACCGATTTAGATCGTGTAACCGTACGCCATATCGGCGTACAAACAGATGAGCAATTAGCTGAAACCATAGGTCGCAATGATCAGATTCTTATCATCGTTAACAATCGTAGGCATGCCCACGCACTGTTTGATTTGATCGGGGTTTCTGAAGGCCATTATCATCTGACGACATTAATGTGTGCCATGCACCGCAGAAAAGTGTTGGATGAAATTCGAAAGCGCCTGAACGATGGGGCTCTTTGCAAGGTTATTTCAACATCCTTAATCGAAGCCGGTGTTGATGTGGATTTCCCTATGGTAATGCGGGCTGAGACCGGGCTTGACTCAGTCGCGCAAGCAGCCGGGCGATGTAACCGTGAGGGACGCAAATCAAAAGAAGAGAGTGAGGTTTTGATCTTCACGTCTCCAGAATGGAAAGCTCCCCCCGAGCTAGATCAATATGCCGCCAGCCTCCGTTACGTCATGCGTAACCACGAGGGGGACTTACTGTCACCAGAAGCAATCAAGGCATATTTCAAAGATGTCTATTGGCGAAAAGATCAAGATGGTGGGCTTGATACAAAAAGGTTATTGAAAACCCACCGAGACCACTGCGCAGATTTCACATTCCCCTTTCAAACCATCGCCAGTGAATATCGCATCATTGAAAGCTATATGCAGCCTGTCATTATTGCCTACGACAAAGAGGCTGAAAAATTGATTGAGGGCCTTTATCACGCTGAGTTTGTTGGTGGGCTTGCGCGTAAATTACAGCAATACATTGTTCAAATACCTGAGCGAGCCTTTATTGCGCTAAAAACGGCAGGGGTTGTTTCTGTCATACAGCCTGAGCGGTTTGGTGACCAGTTTTGGGTGTTAATTGGTCGTGACTTGTATAGCGAAGAGGCCGGGTTGAATTGGGATAATCCATATTTTAACGATGCGAATTCTTCAGTGATGTAATATTAAATTATATTAAAATAACTAATTGACAGAAGATTAATGCGAGCTATACTTGCTCCTGACAGTAGATTGGGAGAGTCTTTGATGCGAGAGGTTTTGGGTGTTCAAGTTGAGCGGAATGATAAAGGTAAAGTGTCCTTGGTGTTTTGGGGGCGTTTCAATCTTTCGGCTAGACATGTGGCTTATACCATTACAATGGTGGCTTCTTTTGGGGCTTTCTTATCTTATTTGTCTCTTTAGAAAAAGTCGCACTTCTGGGTGTGTGGGTAGAAACTGTCAGTTAGTAATGTTCATATGCATAAGTCGCGCCCATTGCGGGCGCGTGGATTAATAATTTGCAAAGGAGGTATGCATGGCCTACGGAATAAAACTCCATATTAAAGGAGAAAATGCCTGTTTTACTCGGCCTGAAATGAAAGTGGAAAGGGTCTCCTATGATGTCATCACGCCATCAGCGGCGCGTGGCATTCTTGAAGCGATCCATTGGAAACCGGCTATTCAATGGGTTATTGATAAAATTCATGTATTAGAACCGATTCGTTTTGAATCCATTCGGCGTAATGAAGTGGCTAGCAAGATTTCCACTCGCAATGTCACGAGTGCGATGAGAAAAGGCTCGACCGAGAATTTGTATATGCTGGCCGATGATGGAAAAGAGCGACAACAACGTGCCGCAACTATCTTACGAAAAGTGAGTTACATCATCGAAGCACACTTTGTTTTAACGGGCAAAGGTGGTGAGGATGATAACGAAGGAAAACATTTAGACATCTTTAATCGTCGCGCTAGAAAAGGCCAATGTTTCCATCATCCTTATTTTGGTACACGTGAATTTCCTGTTGAATTTAGCTTGCTTGAAAATGATGTTCTACCCGCATCGAATCTTTTAGAAAAAGATAGAGATTTCGGCTGGATGTTGCACGACATCGACTTTGCCAATGAAAATACACCGCATTTTTTTAGAGCGGTCATGAAAGGTGGCGTAATCGACGTGCCTCCATTTGATTCTTCGGAGGTCAGCGCATGATACTCACGGCACTGAATCAATATTATGACCGCCTGGTCTCAGAACCTGATCCAGATACAGGCAGATTGAGAGTTCCTGGTTTTGGTTTCAGTGAAGAGAAAATTGGCTATGTTCTTGTGATTTCAGCCGAAGGGAAATTGGTTGATGTCATTAATCATATGGATAGCTCAGGGAGAAAAATTCAGCCAAAGAAAATGGCTGTTCCTCGCCCAGAAAAGCGTACGTCGGGAATACAACCTAACTTTCTATGGGACAAATCGGCTTATGTATTAGGTGTTCAGGCCAACCCAGACAAAAAAGCAGGTAAAGAGGTACCTTGGGTTAAATCAGAAAAAACATTTTATGCATTTAAACAGCGACATATTGAAGTACTTGAATCATGTAATGATGAAGGCCTATCGGCATTGGTGAATTTTCTACAGCAATGGCAGTTTGAGCATATTGATGAATCACCCTGTCATCATGATATGTTGCATACAAACCTTGTTTTTCAACTCGATGGTGATCATTGTTATTTACATGAAAGGGAAGCTATTAAAAAACAATGGGCGTTACTACTTGAAAGCTCTACAGAAGTAGCAAAAAGCCACTGTTTAGTGACTGGCAAGCAAGAGAAAATAGCACGCTTACATCCATCCATTAAAGGTGTATTTGGTGGGCAAAGCTCGGGTGGCTCTATTGTCTCTTTTAACGCGGAATCATACGAATCATATGGTAAATCGCAAGGTGAAAATGCACCCGTTTCGGAACTTGCCGCTTTTAAATACACCACCGTACTTAATTATTTACTTAACCGTGACAACAAGCACTGTTTGTCGGTGGGCGATGCCAGCACTGTATTCTGGGCTGTCGCGGCAGATGGTGGGAAAACAGAAAAAGCAGAACAGCTTTTTATGCAGGTCGTTAATCCGAGTGATGATAGTGAAGCGGTAAAGCTTAATCCTTGGGTTGAAAAAATATCACAAGGCCAGCCACTAAAAGAGATTGCACCAGAAATTGATCCCTCGACGCGATTTTATTTGCTCGGTTTGGCTCCGAATGCGGCGCGCCTCTCCATTCGTTATTGGCTAGATACTAGTTTTGGCGAATTGGCACAGCATATGGCGGAGCATTTTACCGATCTATCACTTGAACCACCTGCGTGGAATAAGTCGCCTTCAATATTCCGTCTATTGATCGAGCTTGTGCCACATCGTGCAGGGCAGAAATCAAATGCCAAAGACATTCCACCGCATTTGGCGGGTGAAATGATGCGCTCTATTTTAACGGGAGACCGCTACCCCCATTCATTATTAGCACAACTGGTTTTACGACTTCGAACGGATGGGCATATTAGCTCACTGCGTATCGCCATGATCAAGGCCGTGTTACAGCGAAATTTCAGAAAACTAAATAAGGAGGGAGTTCCTATGGGTTTGGATGAAAGCTATGAGAGTAACGCCTACCATACAGGTAGGCTTTTTGCAGTGTTGGAGCGTATTCAGTCCAGCGCAATTAAAGGGGCTAATGCAACGATCACTGATCGTTACTTTGGTACCGCATCGACCGTACCGTATTCAGTATTTCCACGATTGCTTGCGGGAAGTAAAAATCACTTGTCTAAAATAAGAAAAAACATGCCTGGATATGCGGTTAATCTTGATAAAGACATTACCAAAATTATTGCTAAGTTGCCGCCTGAATTCAATAAGCATTTTTCGATAGAGGATCAAGGGCGATTCAGCATTGGGTATTACCATCAGCGTGAAAAATATTTTTCATCAGGTGCTTCTGCCTCAGAACAAAAAAACACCAAAACTAATTAGTTTCAGGGAGATATAAATATGACGATCCAAAACCGCTATGAATTTGTTTACCTATTTGATGTCACTAACGGAAACCCGAACGGTGATCCTGACGCGGGTAACATGCCTCGGCTAGATCCAGAATCAAGTAAAGGTTTGGTCACTGATGTTTGTTTAAAGCGTAAAATTCGAAATTTCATTGAACTGACCGAAGCAGATGCTCAGGGTTATGATATTTATGTCAAAGAAAAATCGGTGTTAAATAACCAAAATAGAAAAGCCTATGATGCGTTAGATATCAAGCCAATAGATAAAAAACTACCAAAAGAAGTCGAGAAAGCTCGTGCTATAACAGATTGGATGTGTGCTAACTTCTTCGATGTTCGTACATTCGGCGCAGTGATGACAACAGCTATAAATAGTGGTCAGGTGCGTGGCCCTGTCCAGCTAGCTTTTGCTAAATCTATAGACCCGATAATACCTTTAGAAATATCGATTACTCGAATGGCAGTAACAACCGAAAAAGAAGCAGAAGAACAGCAAGGTGATAACCGTACTATGGGCAGAAAGCATATCGTACCCTATGGTTTGTATCGCGTGCATGGTTTTATTTCCGCAAAACTTGCTGAGAAAACTGGGTTTTCAGATAGTGACCTTGAAAAACTTTGGCAAGCGCTAGAAATGATGTTTGAGCATGACCATTCAGCGGCGCGCGGAGAAATGGTTGTTCGTAAGTTAATCGTATTCAAACATAATGATGTGCTAGGTAATATGGCTTCACATAAGTTATTTGAGCGTGTAACCGTAATGCGCGTTAAAGGCGAAGAGGGCACGCCTGCAAGTGGCTTTAATGATTATAAAATAGAAATTAATAAAGAGGCGCTTGAAAATAATGGCGTGGAAGTGCGAGAAATAGTGTAAGTGCTCAGCCCACCCACCCCTCAACTCATTATCTTCCAAACTGAAGACGGGCAAACGGGAATCTACTCGGAGATAGCCGCATGAAAAAACTCATCCGTAATTCCACCGCTGAGTTCTTGATTTTCACCTCTAAGGCTGGCGAAGAGAGCATTGAAGTTAGGGTTGAAGATGAAACGGTTTGGTTGACTCAGAAATTGATTGCAGAGCTGTTTGGTAGAGGTCGTAGTACCATAACCGAACATCTACGCAATATTTTTAACGAGCTTGAGTTGGTTGAGGATTCAGTGTGTCGGGAATTCCGACACACTGGCGGTGATGGGAAAAGTTACCAGACTAAATTTTATAATTTGGATGCTATAATCTCCGTCGGCTACCGCGTTAACTCCAAACGTGCCACTCAATTCCGCCAGTGGGCAACCCAGGTGTTGCGCGAGTTTGCAATCAAAGGCTATGTATTGGATAACAAACGCCTTGAAAATGGTGCTTTTTTAGGTGAAGACTATTTTGAAAGATTGCTGGCTGAAATCCGTGAAATCAGGCTTAGCGAGCGGCGTTTCTATCAAAAAATCACCGATATTTACGCCACCAGTCTGGATTACAACAAAGATACTGAAGCGACCCAAAGTTTCTTTGCCAGGGTTCAGAACAAACTTCATTTTGGCATACATGGCCATACCGCGGCTGAGCTGATTATGCAACGCGCTGATAGTGATAAAACACATATGGGGCTGACATCCTGGGGTAATGCACCCGACGGTAAGATCATCAAAACTGATGTGAGTATTGCCAAAAACTACCTGAATAAAGATGAACTTGAATCCCTGGGTAGAATTGTCAACGCCTATCTTGATCTTGCAGAGGAGCGAGCTAAGCGAAAAATTCCGATGACGATGGAGGATTGGGCTAAACGACTTGATCTGTTTCTTGAGTTTGATGAGCGTGAAATATTGCAAGATGCAGGGAAAATCACGGCTAAAATAGCCAAAGACTTTGCTGAAAGTGAGTTTGAAAAATACCGCATTATTCAAGATAGGCTTTTTAAGTCTGACTTTGACAAACTGCTGGAGCAGCAACAGAAAGTGATTCCATCGGATAAAGATCAAAGAACGTAGTAAATGAGCATCGAACCACAAACCCTCATGCTCTCTGCTTTGCAGCACTACGCCTACTGTCCACGC
This sequence comes from Gammaproteobacteria bacterium, assembly GCA_021648525.1. Taxonomy (GTDB): domain Bacteria; phylum Pseudomonadota; class Gammaproteobacteria; order SZUA-140; family SZUA-140; genus SZUA-76. The sequence goes on along the minus strand of JAKISP010000013.1, from coordinate 3,713 downwards.
CAGTTCGCATTGATCCATGTCGAACAGGCCTGGGCGGATAACCGCTTTACCGCAGAAGGTACTATTTTGCATGAGCGGGTGGATTCGGGTATCGCTGAACAACGTAAAGGTACGCGGTATGAGCGCGGCGTGATGTTGAAGTCTGAGCGCTTTAAGCTCACGGGTAAAATGGACTTACTGGAAATTGAGCAAAGTGAGCAGCCAAAATACCTGCCAGTTGAATATAAACGTGGAAAACCGAAGATAGAAGACTGGGATCGTGTGCAAGTTTGCGCACAGGCTTTATGCCTTGAGGAGATGCGTGATACCAGCGTGACCGAAGGGGCAATCTGGTATTGGGAAGTACGGCGGCGAGAGACTATTCAGATTGATGATGCCTTGCGTGCGGCTACGATTGCCGCTATTGAGGCTGCCCATGCCATTTTAGCGACGGGGAAAACGCCACCACCTACTGATGATGTCAAACGTTGTCGCGCCTGTTCTTTGGTGGATTTATGTGAACCTGGTATTTTTCGGCGTGACCACTCGAGTGATTATGTTGATGCGATATTTTTAGAGCCAGAAGAGGCCATGGGTAAATGAAAAAACTGCTTAATACCCTCTATATAACTCGACAAGAGAGTTACCTGCATAAAGAGCGGGAAACCATCGTGATCAAACAGGATAAGGAGAAGCTTGGCCAGTTCCCTGCGCTTACGATTGGCAACATCCTCTGTTTTGGGCAAGTGAGTGTGTCGCCATTCTTGATGGGGTTCTGTGGTGAGCAGGGGATAGGACTTTCATTTTATACTGAATATGGGAAATTTCTAGCCCGAGTTCAGGGGAAGCAGACCGGCAATGTGCTATTGCGACGAGCGCAATATCGCTGGGCGGATGATGAGGCGAAATCAGTCGCAATTGCTGGCTTAATGGTCGCGGCTAAAATTAGTAATGCGCGATCTGTATTGATGCGTGAAATTCGTAATCATGGCTCAAATTCATTGATAGAAGCGGCAGTGAAACACCTTGCTACGAGCCTACGACGGGTTCGCAACGCGACGACTATACCTGAAGCGATGGGGATGGAGGGCGATGCAGCTAATGTCTATTTTGGTGTATTTAATGAATTATTGCGTGGCACTGGGTTTAGCTTTGGTGGGCGTGTTAGGCGACCACCAACGGACCCAGTGAATGCATTGCTTTCGTATGCATACACATTAATCACGCATGAATGTGCCTCTGCTTTACAGGGTGTGGGGCTTGATCCTTATGTGGGCTTTTTGCATCAAGATCGGCCTGGAAGGCTTAGTCTTGCCCTGGATTTACTTGAAGAGTTTCGTTCACCATGGGCTGATCGGTTTGTGCTCACGCTTATCAATCGCCAGCAAGTTAAATTAAATGACTTTGTGACAGAGGCAAGTGGTGCGGTTCGGCTGACTGATGATGCACGTAAAAACTTGTTAACGGCGTGGCAGGAGCGTAAACAAGTCGAAATACTACACCCTTATCTGGATGAAAAGGTGCCGATAGGTCTTTTGCCACACTGCCAGGCGATGCTGTTGGCAAGACACATTCGTGGGGATACAGAATATTATCCTCCCTATTTGGTGAAATAAAATGCTAGTTTTGATTACTTATGACGTGAGTGTTGTGACGGGGGATGGGCCAAGGCGCTTACGACATATCGCCAAGACCTGTCTGGATTATGGAATGCGTGTTCAAAATTCGGTATTTGAGTGTGAAGTAGACCCGGCACAATTCGCTGTGTTGAAAAATACATTAATGGAGATTTTTGACCCTGAAGAAGATAGCTTACGGTTTTATTTTCTAGGGAAGAAAGGAAGGCAGCGAGTAGAACACGTAGGTGCTAAAACGACTGTAGACCCTGTGCGTGATACATTAATCCTGTGACCGCTAACCTGCTGTACTCAGTAAAACCCAGTGAGGCTAGCGGCAACATTAAGTCATTGATTTTATTTAATTATAATGTGAATTTTTTATTGGTAAGTGCCTCTACTTTATCTGATTAAATTAGGTTAGCGGAAATCTCCAATTTGTTCTTTAAAAATTAGTAAGTTAAAATTTAGCGGTCGTGCCTTCACGGGCGCGTGGATTGAAACGATAAGCTTGGTGCATAAGTGGCTCATTAGCTCCATCTCGTGATTAGCAGCTGTTGGCGACTCTTTGCCACGAATATCACGATACTTATATGCATGCATTGGCTTAAAATATGCCGGTTGCATGACACCAAAAACAGGCCGGAGCTTTTTTATTGAGGCCAGTTTGTCGGTTTGGGTGGCGGGTGCCTTTTCTGGGATCACCTCTAACATGTAGCGATCAAAGGCCTGGTTAAATGTTCTGATATCACCTTCATCAATCTCGACGCGTTCGGCATAAACACGGTGCGCTTCGGATAGGTTATTGCCTAATTTGAATGTTTGCTTGTTATCCCATAGATGCTCAAAGCCTGGTGGCACCTGATAATAGTAAGCATTGCGCGTATATTGCCAGCGTGTAGGTAGGCCTGCATTTTCAGGATTGCGTTTCTTAGGCGGCACTATTCATACCGTCCCAGTTCGGCTCTTGACCTTTTGATGCTTGATCGACACTGGGAACGCCTCCTAAGGCCTGCACGACATGAGACCTTAGCACTACGTGAGTGCCATTCGATCTGGTGCGGTATGTTAGGCCTAATGCGCGCAACTCTTTTGCTTGAGATTTGCGCACCACTCTTTTAGTAACTGCTTCAACCTCATCTGAGCTTAAAAACGTATTTATTGCCATTTTTATTTTTCACCATTATTTTAATTAGTGCAACCAAGGCATTCAATCTCAATATTTAATAATCTTTTTGTGTTCAGACCCGGAAGAGAATTGAAGGATCATCTTGCCGTGTCTCGTCAACGATTAGCATTATTACCTTTTCCGACACAATGCATATAGTCCATCTCTAACTAACATCCATTGTCCTGATCTTGTGGTTTTCACTGATTCGCCGCTGCATTCTGCGTTTACTTCTACACGTGGAGTAACAGGATCAATTAACTGATTGTCAATGAGCATCTTAACTGGGCGTGATATACGCCCTTTATTGTATGCCACAACCCATTTATCAATGGGCTGCGCAATAAGCGGTATTACCGGATCAGGTGACGTGGCATTAGCACTAGACACTGCGCCGATACTGTATTTCCCTTCACGTACGGTTCCATAAAAATCCATTCCCACTGACATTGATTTGATTAACAGCCCTGCGCCAATGAGAGGACTATTTTTATCAATGATAACCGGATTGTAGGCAGTCGAATTCACTGCAATCATAGGGTCTGCAACAATTGCGTTAGTGTCTGATGACGGAACAGAGTTAGCAGGGCCGCCGAAATACGAATTATTGCTAAATAAGTGCCGCTCGCTACGCTGCACGTATTCATCACCAGTGCTAATTATAACGTTGTTAAGTGCTGCAGATGACAGAACGGGTGATTTGTCGTGTAGTTGTATACCCACTCCTTGGTTGTTGACAATCGTATTGTTGTAAATCACAGCATGCCCATTTGCGTGATAAATCGCACCATTCCAGCCATCACCACAACCGACTAATATATTGTTATATACGTAAGCTGGGTCTGGTTCGTTGGCATCCCCTTTGTCCCAGGACAGATCATATATCCCAATGCCCCGACTGGCATCGGCTTCACATGAAATCAAATTATTGTGCCAATGGTTTGATTTTT
>JAKISP010000058.1 GCA_021648525.1 Gammaproteobacteria bacterium | reverse complement strand
TTCATTAACAGGCCGGATATACGACCGCAATCCTGTTCCTGTTATTTATATCACAAAGATTGCAAAACGGGGGGAGACCATATACGGGCTGAGCTTCCAGCGAAACCCGGGGAATGTGGCACTGCCCCCCCCCCCGGGTTTCGCTGGAAGCTCAGCCCGGGCTACATTTATTTTAAAGGTCGATAAATACCCCATCAGCAATGCGGTGGCTGAGTGATTGAATTCAAAGGTTCAAGCTGTTAAGGCGAATGCAAGAGGTTATCGTTCATTCGACGGCTTCAGAAATAGTATGCCGTTTTACTGCGGCAGGCTGGATATGGCTCCATAGCTTTCACACAGTTCTATGAAGAACCTAAGTGATAAACCGCTTAAGGTTTTATTCTTCATCAAGGTAACTCTGCAATTCATTAGCGAGTGAATGGCAGGCAGAAACTTCATCGTCTTTAACGCTGGCTAAACCGCCATTTTTAGTTGAATAGTTACAGGCGAACTGGTTTGCTTCATCGGCCTGGTTAATAATGGTTAAAGCATTTTTTTCCTGTGAATATTCAGCATTGAGATGGCCACCAAGATAGATGCTATAGGTGAATGAGCGACTATGCCACATGCTGTTCTGATGGTTGGCAATGGCCTCCGCAATATTGGGAATATTCGGTAGCGCAACTGGTTCTGGTGGTTTTGCTGTTGCTGCTGCAACCTCTTCAAGCGATACACCTAAGGGGATCACAACAACGCCATCCTTTGTGGTGGTGACCTTAGGTGCATCTGCTTCGCTGGCATCCGTGATACCCACAGTTCTGATTGACTCAATGGCCTTGATGGCATCTTCTACTTCGATAATTTCAGCAACTTCTGGTTCTGCTGGTTTCACTGCTTCTGGTGCCTTTACAACCTCCACCGTAGGTGGAACGTCAATATCATTGTCAGATACGGTGCTTTTTGAAACGCAGCCACTCAGCAATGCAACAGAAAAGAGGCAGGCGGTAGCAAGCATTAATTGGTTATTTGTTATCATGGTGTAGAACTCCGCGGTGTAGCGATCAGTAGTGATTTTTTCACAAAATATAGGGGGCGTTGTTTAGCATATTTAACTGGTGAATAATCAGTGCACAGTAACCTGAGAATAGTACGGGCAGAATATGATGTGTTCGTACGATGCGTTTAAACAACCAGAAATTTCGATGCGCCAATATAAAGATAAGACAGGCCGCTGTGATGGCCAGTTTTACTGACACAAATAATTGTACATTGATTTCAAGCACGCGATGCATCACCGGGTTAATTTCCTGAGCGCCTTGCTGTATCAGCATCAGGGTGAAAAAGGCGTCGGTACAGGAGAGCCCCATAATCGCAATAGTCAACGCAAACAGTACGGGTGCATGATTGTTGTCAGCGTAGTGCGAGGTATTGAGGCAGATTTCCCGGCGTGGCTGATGGCGACGGCTTTTGCTAAAGCTATACAGAAAGGTACGTAATCCGTGTGATCTGCGGTCAATTCCCTGACGTTGACAGTCAACTGTGATATCCATCGGTGCATCAACTCCCTCAGAGTCTTGCAATTAGGACGTGATTTTAGCAAAAAGTATCGAATTAAACACAAAAATATTGATGTGACAGATCTTAATAACTGTTAACTCTTTGAATTTATTGGTTTGTGAATGAATAAAGTGGCGACTTATCGGCGCAGAAACCCCGATCTTGAGTTTATTTGTTCTGAGTTTGTTTAAGCCGAACGATACGCGTAGAATCGCCGCTTTTATTGATGAGACAAAAGAGCGGTTTATGTCTATTTCTTCAGAGGCGTCGAGACGCCGAACTTTTGCGATTATCTCGCATCCCGATGCCGGTAAGACCACTGTCACCGAAAAGCTGCTGCTGTTTGGTGGTGCGATTCAGCTCGCGGGCAGCGTGAAAGGGCGTAAAGCGGCGCGCCATGCCACCTCTGACTGGATGAAGATGGAGCAGGAACGTGGCATTTCGGTCTCCTCATCGGTGATGCAGTTTCCGTATGGTGACAATGTCATCAACCTGCTCGATACGCCGGGCCATGAGGATTTCTCGGAAGATACCTATCGCACGCTGACGGCGGTCGATTCGGCACTGATGATCATTGATGTTGCCAAGGGTGTCGAGCAGCGTACCGTCAAACTGATGGAGGTTTGCCGTCTGCGCGATACGCCGATCATCACCTTTATTAATAAGATGGACCGAGAAGGCAAAGATCCGATTGATCTGATGGACGAAGTGGAAGCGGTGCTCAATATCCAGTGTGCGCCGATGACCTGGCCGATCGGCATGGGTAAACGATTCAAGGGTGTGTTTCACCTCTATAGCGACACGATTCATATCTTCAGCTCAACCCATGGCGGCAAAATCAACGAGGGTGAGGTGATCAAAGGCCTGGATAATCCACGTCTGGATGAACTGTTTGGTGATCTAATTGATGACTTCCGAGAGGAGATCGAGCTGGTGCGTGGCGCAAGCCACGAGTTTGATCTGGACCTTTTTTTGCAAGGTAAGCTAACACCAGTCTATTTCGGTTCCGCGATCAATAACTTTGGCCTTAAAGAGTTGTTAGATGCGCTCTCTGAATTCGCGCCTGGGCCACAGATACGCGAGACCAAAACGCGTAGGGTTGATCCGACAGAAGAGAAGTTTTCCGGTTTTGTCTTCAAGATTCAGGCGAACATGGATCCACAGCATCGTGATCGGGTCGCCTTCCTGCGGATCTGTTCTGGTGCGTATGAAAAGGGCAGAAAGATCTATCACGTGCGTCTGGGAAAACAGGTGATGATCTCCAATGCGATCACCTTTATGGCGCAGGATCGTTCACATGTGGAAGAGGCCTTTCCTGGTGACATTATTGGATTACATAACCACGGCACCATTCAGATTGGTGATACCTTCACCATGGGCGAGGAGTTGAAATACACCGGCATACCTCATTTCGCACCGGAGCTATTTCGGCGCGCGCGGCTCAAAGACCCACTTAAAAGCAAACAGCTATTAAAGGGGCTAGAGCAGCTCAGTGAAGAGGGGGCGACACAGCTGTTTAAACCCTTTACCAATAACGATTTAATCCTTGGCGCGGTGGGTGTGCTGCAGTTTGATGTGGTTGCCGAGCGCCTTAAAAGTGAATATAAGGTTGACTGTATTTTTGAAGCGGTTACCGTTGCCACCGCACGCTGGGTGATGTGTGATGATGAAAAGATGCTGGAAGAATTTAAACGCAAATCTGAGATGAATCTTGCCATTGATGGTGGTGGTGACCTTACCTACATTGCCCCGACCCGGGTAAATCTTGAGCTTACAATTGAGCGTTGGCCTGGTATTCAATTCCTGGCGACGCGCGAGCATTGATCGTGCGGCTAAATGATAAGATTGGAGTAGCGGAATACTATGCTTGAATCAATTTTGATCGCGGGTGTTGATGAAGCGGGGCGTGGCCCCCTTGCGGGAGCTGTGATTGCAGCGGCAGTCATACTTGATCCGGCGCATCCAGTCGAAGGGGTGACAGACTCTAAAAAATTGAGCGCCAAAAAGCGTGAACGTCTGGAGCTGGAAATCAAGCAACATGCGATTGCCTGGGCAGTGGGTCGTGCTGAGGTTGAAGAGATTGATGAGATTAATATCCTGCAGGCAAGTCTGCTGGCGATGAGCCGGGCGGTTGAGCAGCTATCTGTTAAACCGGCCCATGTGCAGGTGGACGGCAATCAGTGCCCATCGGTCGCTTATTCAGTCGAAGCGATTGTCAAGGGTGATGCACTGATCCCTGCAATTGGTGCTGCTTCAATCCTTGCCAAGGTGGCGCGTGATCGTGAGTTAGTGCTACTCGATAAACAGTATCCTGAATATGGTTTCGCACAACATAAAGGCTACCCCACCAAAGCACACGTTGCCGCACTGGAAGAATATGGTGTCTCGCCGGTGCATCGTCGTTCATTTGGTCCGGTTCGCCGCCTGTTGTAGTGACACCTGCTGCATTGATTAGCCGCGGCCTTAATCTCATGCGTAGTAACACTCGACAACCTTTGTTTCTTCATTTACTCTTAATTATTAACGTATATTTTCAATTTCCGCTGCATTTGAACAACCCCTCTGGATGACAACGATATTAATCAGTGACCAACCCTTTTCAGAGCGAGCGTTTCAATCGACCTTTGGTGAGTCTTTACAGGAACTCCAGGCTGTTGGCAAAGACGGCATCATGTGGCCGTATGGCTTTTACACCCTGGGGAAAACCAGCGCATATGATAACAATATGATCAATGTCCTGAATGCAAGTTGCATGGGTGATGCGCGCAATCTCTATCGTATTTACGATACCCTTGGCGAAGATACGGCGGTTGCCGTGAGTCAGACATCGCTTATGCTGAGAGACTCCCTCATTGCCGCCTCTGGCGCATCCGCCGGTTTATTCACCGCCCGAACCAACAAATTTGTGCACGCAGCGGGCGAGTACCAACCGCATTAACAGAATTTCGTGAAACAGTCAGGGTGAAAAAAAGGCCCGGCGGTGATGCGGCTAAAAAAGTTAAAGCAGCTTTTGATGCAATGAATAAACATTTCAGCCATGAACTCCAGCTGGCCAATCGCGGGCGAAACGACAAACATCGGGCAAGAGACCCGCTCAACAACCATCAACGCGCGATGAACATCGCTCGCAGCAGTCGGCACATCAAAAGACTGGAACTAAGCAGCGACATAGAAGCCCGCGCAATCGGTCAATTTAGCAAAGCGGCAAAAGTGATTGGCAAGGGCATCATTGTGCTGGATTTAGGCGTACGAGCCTATGATGTGAATAACGTGCGTGAAGCAGGCGGCGATTGGGAGCGGGCAGCGTTTGTTGAGAGTTTCGGGTTTGCCGCAAGTATAGGAGCGGGCTCTTTAGGCATAGCAATAGGTGCTGCAACTTTTTTAGCGATGACCCCTGTAGGCTGGGTTGCTATCATTGTGACGGCCGCAGGTGCTTCTTTGCTTGCTAACGATGCAGGCAAAGAATTCGGTAATAGCATATATGATGATGTGAAAAAAATTATGAGCTTTAAATAACAATGGAATCAATAATCCCCTGGGTGGTAATGATGCCATTAATGATAGCGTGGATTTTGGTTTTTTTTATTAATATTAAAACAGTACGAAGACTCAGAAAAAACCCGATTACCAGAGACGAGCTAGGGTCTCATCTTATTTGGGGCTGGTATGCCATCACTATCTCTCAGGCGGTGTTTTTTTCCAAACAATGGACAACAACACGAAGAAATCGCCCAAATGGATTCATGTTCGCTAATAAAGACCTAGTGGAGCAACATATCACACCGTTTGAGAAAATACTCTGCAAGTTATTAGTTAGTTTCGGTTTGTTTTTCCTTATCTGCATGTTTATGGTGATAGCCTGGGATGGGATTGAGTATCTAATGGATTTAGTTGACTAGCACCGAGATGATAAGCGCCTGCAGCAGTCGCCACATCAAAAGACTGGAACTAAGCAGCAACATAGAAGCCCGCGCAATCGGTCAATTTAGCAAAGCGGCAAAAGTGATTGGCAAGGGCATCATTGTGCTGGATTTAGGCGTACGAGCCTATGATGTGAATAACGTGCGTGAAGCAGGTGGCGATTGGGAACGGGCAGCGTTTGTTGAGAGTTTTGGGTTTGCCGCAAGTATAGGAGCGGGCTCTTTTGGCATAGCAATAGGTGCGGCAACTTTTTTAGCGATGACTCCTGTGGGCTGGGTTGCCATCATTGTGACGACAGCCGCCGCCTCTTTGTGGATGAACGGAAAGGGCAAAGAACTCGGTAATAGCATATATGATGATGTGAAAAAATTCATGGGCTTTAAATAACAATGGAATCAATAATCCCCTGGGTGGTAGTTCTTTTATTGATAATGATCGTAATCTTATTTTTTATCATTAATATTAAAACGGTACGAAGACTCAGAAAAAACCCCATCACCAGAGATGAACTGGGGTTTCATCTTGTTTGGGGTTGGTATGCCATCACTATCTCACTGGTGCTGTTTGTTCCTAACGAAAGAATGGCAAAACGAAGAAGTTATTCAGATGGGTTTTTGTTCGCTAATCAAGACCTGGTGGCACAATACACCACACCATTTGAAAAAGTGATTTGCAAACTAATGGCTAGTTTGGTTTTGTTTTTCCTTGCAATCGCATTAATGCTTATGATTGGGGACGGGGCTGAGTATCTGATGGATTTAGTTGACTAACACCGAGATGATAAGCGCCCGCAGCAGTCGCCACATCAAAAAACTGGAACTAAGCAGCAACATAGAAGCCCGCGCAATCGGTCAATAGCGTGGTATTGATGGATTATCTTCCGCAACATGTTCACATGCCATTGTCTGTATTAATATCTCCAAAACCTAAGTAATATGGCTGCGATGATCGAAAATAAACACCCATAATCACTCATTCAATCTCGCAGGGTGATCTGTCCTGAGTTAGAATAGGGGACTATGAGCCCTTCCTTTATTCACCTTCATGTCCACACTGATTATTCGCTGGTAGACGGCTGCGTTCGTGTTAAGCCGTTGGTTAAGGCGGTCGCTGCAGCGGGTATGCCTGCGGTGGCTGTGACGGATCAAAGCAACCTGTTTGCGATGGTTAAGTTTTACCGTGCAGCGATTGCGGCGGGGGTTAAGCCGATCATCGGGGTTGATCTTTGGGTACAAAATCCTGCTGACGTCAACCAGCCGACCCGCTTAGTCCTGCTTTGCCAGAACCATGAAGGGTACCTTAACCTCACTCGTTTGATATCACGTAGTTATATTGAAGGCCAGCACAATGGCATTCCGATGATCCAACAGGCGTGGTTGGAAGGGGAGTGCCGTGGCTTGATTGCGCTTTCTGGTGGTCGTAATGGTGATATCGGCCAGGCGCTATTAGCGGCTAATAGTGGTGCGGCAAGCCAGTTATTGAACGCGTGGACAAAACTGTTTGAAGATCGATTCTATATCGAACTGCAACGTAGCGGGCGTGAAAACGAAGAAGACTATCTGCATGCAGCGGTTGCACTGGCGGTGGATGCTAATGTGCCGGTGGTGGCGACCAATGATGTCTGCTTTTTAAAGGCCGATAACTTTGAGGCGCATGAGGTGCGGGTCTGCATTCACGGCGGACGCACCCTTGATGACCCTCGCCGACCAAAATTGTACAGCGAACAGCAATATCTTCGTACCCCAGCGGAGATGTGTGAACTCTTTTCGGATATCCCGGAAGCGCTTGAAAATAGCGTTGAGATCGCGCGGCGCTGCAATCTTGAATTAACCCTGGGTAAAAACGTGCTGCCAGAGTTTCCGGTGCCAGAAGGGATGACCACCGACTCCTTTTTTAGAGCGCAGGCCAAGGAGGGGTTAGATAAACGGCTGGCTTTCCTGTTTGATACCGGCGTCGAAAATTTTTCTGAGATTCGTAAACCCTATGATGAGCGGCTTGATCACGAACTCAACGTTATTATCGAGATGGGCTTTCCCGGTTACTTTTTGATCGTTGCCGACTTTATTCAGTGGGCTAAAGATAACGGTGTGCCGGTGGGGCCGGGACGGGGTTCGGGTGCGGGTTCATTAGTGGCTTATGTACTGGGCATTACCGACCTTGATCCGATTCATTATGAGCTCCTGTTTGAACGATTCCTGAATCCTGAACGTGTTTCGCTGCCCGATTTCGATATCGATTTTTGCATGGACGGACGTGATCGTGTGATTGAATATGTGGCGCAACACTATGGGCGTGAGCGAGTCTCGCAGATCATCACCTACGGCACGATGGCGGCGAAGGCGGTGATCCGTGATGTGGGGCGTGTGATGGGGCACCCATACGGCTTTGTCGACCAGATCTCCAAACTGATTCCGTTCGAGATCGGCATCACACTTGAAAAAGCGCTGGAGCAGGAAGAGGTGCTCAAGCAGCGTTATCAGGAAGATGATGAGGTTCGAGACCTGATCGACATGGGACGCTCCCTTGAAGGGATGGTGCGTAATGCCGGTAAACATGCGGGTGGTGTGGTGATCGCGCCCACCGCGCTCACGGACTTTACCCCACTCTATTGTGAGCAAGGCTCCGAGAGCACCGTTACCCAGTTCGACAAAGATGATGTTGAGGCGGTCGGGCTGGTGAAGTTTGACTTTCTCGGGCTGCGAACACTGACCATTATCGACCATACGTTAAAGACGGTGAATGCCACTTTGCCAGAGAGCGAGCACATCGATATCGCGGCGATCCCGATTGATGATGAGCCCAGTTACACGTTATTAAAACGGTGTGAGACAACTGCGGTGTTCCAGCTGGAATCGCGCGGCATGAAAGAGCTGATTAACCGCCTGCAACCGCACTGTTTTGATGAAATCATCGCCTTGGTGGCGCTGTTTCGCCCCGGCCCTTTGCAGTCGGGGATGGTGGATGACTTTATCGACCGTAAACATGGGCGGGCACCGACCATGTATCCGCATCCTGATCTGGAACCGATCCTGGCACCCACCTACGGGGTGATTCTCTACCAGGAACAGGTGATGCAGATTGCGCAGGTGCTGGCGGGTTACTCGCTAGGGCAGGCGGATATGCTACGCCGAGCGATGGGTAAAAAGAAACCTGAAGAGATGGCAAAGCAGCGCGTGATCTTTGTCTCTGGTGCCTCGGCACGCGAGATCGATGAAAAAACCTCTGGCGGTATCTTTGACCTGATGGAGAAGTTTGCTGGGTACGGTTTTAACAAATCGCATTCCGCCGCCTACGCATTGATCGCCTACCAAACTGCCTGGCTCAAGGCCCACCATCCTGCGGCCTTTATGGCTGCGGTGATGTCGGCGGATATGGATAATACTGACAAGATCGTGATGCTGATTGAAGAGTGTCGCGCGATGAAACTGGCGGTACGTTCACCGGATGTCAACGAATGTGATATCGCCTTTACCGTGCCCGATGCGCGCAAGATTTTATATGGGCTTGGGGCCATTAAAGGGGTTGGCGAAGCGGCACTGGAAGGGATTATTCAAGAGCGTCAGGCGAATGGCCCTTATCGGGATCTGTTCGATTTTTGTCGTCGTATTGATCTCCGTAAGGCTAATAAACGGGTGATGGAAGCGTTGATTCGCTGTGGCGCACTGGATTCATTAGAGAAAAACCGCGCCCGTACCATGGCGTTGCTACCGAGTGCATTGCAACTTGCCGATCAACATGCGCGCAATCAAGCGGCTGGACAGAATGATCTATTTGGGTCATCAAACCCGACAGAACCGACAGAACCAGATGAGGCGATCACGGGCATTACAGTGGCTGAATGGAGTGAAGAGCAGCGCTTGTTGGGTGAAAAAGAGACGCTGGGGCTGTACCTCACCGGGCACCCGATTGTCCGTTATGAAAAAGAGCTAAGCCACTTTATCACCTGCCGGATTGCTGAACTGCGTCCCAATAAAACAGTTTCGGTGGCGGGCTTTGTCACCGCAATCAATACACGTAATGACCGACGTGGCGAAAAAATCGCCTTTGTGACGCTGGATGACCGCACTGGACGGGTTGAAGTCGCGGCATTTTCGGATGCCTATCGCCGCTATCGGGATTTGTTAACCAAAGATCGCCTGGTGATTATCAGTGGGGAGGTGAGTGAGTCTGATTTCTCCGGTGGCTTTAGAATGAGCGCTGAGGCAATTTATGACATCGACCAGGCTCGTGCACGCCACGCGCGCGGGCTTGAGATCGATATTGACGAGGCGCGTGCGGGTAACGGTTTTGTCACGTCATTAAGTAACACACTACAGCCATTTCGCGAAGGGCGCTGCACGGTATGGGTCAACTACCGTGGTAAAGATGCCACCGTACGCCTGGCGTTGGGCGAAGAGTGGCGGGTACGGCCAACCGATGAGTTGCTGAAACGCCTGCGCGAAGTCGCCAATGATGTGCGTGTTATCTATCAGTAAGCAATAAAGTCTGCGCGACAGGGATTGAGTGTGGCATAGGCTCAATTGGGCTAACCTGATAGAATGGTGACAAATATTTTGATTTTGGATTGATATGAACCTGAATTACCTGGAGTTTGAACAGCCAATCGCCGAAATGGAGGCGAAGATCGAAGAGCTGCGTAATGTTGGTAGCGATAACGATATTAATATCTCTGAGGAGTTGGCACGCCTGGAGGAAAAATGTACCTCGATGACCGAGTCGATTTTCTCCAAATTGAAACCATGGCAGGTTTCGCAACTGGCGCGCCATCCACTGCGTCCTTATACACTTGATTATATCAAGCTGATGTTTACTGATTTTGAAGAGCTGCACGGTGACCGTATGTTTGCCGATGATGCTGCGATTGTTGGTGGTGTTGCGCGTCTGGATGATCGCCCCGTGATGGTGATCGGTCACCAGAAAGGGCGCGATACCAAAGAGAAAGTGCGCCGTAATTTTGGTATGCCGCGCCCGGAAGGATACCGTAAAGCGCAGCGCCTGATGGAGATGGCGGAGCGTTTTAAAATGCCTATATTGACCTTTATCGACACCCCTGGAGCCTACCCCGGTGTTGATGCCGAAGAGCGTGGCCAGAGTGAGGCGATTGCACGTAACCTGCGTGTGATGTCAACGTTGAAGACACCGATTATCTGTACTGTGATTGGAGAGGGTGGTTCGGGTGGTGCATTGGCTATCGGTGTCGGTGATCGGGTATCGATGCTGCAATACAGCACCTATTCGGTGATTTCGCCAGAAGGTTGCGCCACGATTTTATGGAAAAGTGCAGACAAGGCAGAAGAGGCCGCTGAAGCGATGGGGATCACCTCGGAACGCCTTAAAGAACTGGGATTGATCGATGAAGTGATCAATGAGCCGCTGGGTGCCGCCCATCGTAATCTTGAAATGATGGCCTGCCGCCTTAAAAGCTCAATTAAACAGGCGCTGGCGGAGTTTGACGGGATAGCGCTAGACCAGCTGATTGAACGTCGTTACCAGCGTCTGATGGGATACGGCAACTTCAAAAGCGAGTAACGAGAGCAATGGCGGCTGCAGCGACAACCCGCCTGTTACAGCAACTGGGTGAGGTGTTGCAGCAGATACCGGCAAACCGTTACTGGCTTGCCTTTAGCGGTGGACTTGATTCCCATGTCTTGCTTCATGCCATGGCGACCCTGCGCCCGCAGCTGTCGGCGACCCTTAATGCCGTTCATGTTAACCACGGGCTAAACGCCAAAGCACCAGAATGGGCTGCGCACGCAGTGTCGGTGTGTGATGCGCTTGATATTCCTTGCCATATTTTTAATCTGGATGCCACTGCGAAAAAAGGTGAAAGCCCTGAAGCAGCTGCGCGTGATGCCCGTTATCAGGCTTTTTCTGAACTCATTGAAGTGGGGGATGTGCTGTTAACCGCTCACCATCGTGAGGATCAGGCTGAAACATTATTGCTCCAGCTGGTGCGTGGTGCAGGCCCGCATGGCCTGGCGGCCATGCCGCTCAGCAGCACTTTTTCGACTGGACACCTGGCGCGCCCTTTGTTGGCTGTTGAGCAAAGGTTAATCAATCACTATGCCGAAGAAAAGGCGCTTCAATGGGTTGAAGACCCGAGTAACCAGGACCGTGGTTTTGAGCGTAATTTTCTGCGCCATGAAATCATGCCAACGCTCAAAGCACACTGGCCTGCATTAAGCCGAACGTTATCCCGTTCAGCCGCTCACTGCGCAGAAGCGGCGGGGTTGCTTGATGAACTGGCGATTGAAGACCTGAAAAACGGTGCGCAGTGGCAGTTAGAGATGCCGCTACCGGATCGAATTTCGTTGGATTATTTACAGCAGATAAGTGCGCCACGGCGTAAAAATTTATTAAGATTCTGGATTAAAAATCTATCTTTAGGTATTGTTTCTTCAGTGACTATTGGTCAAGTTGAAGAAGCACTATTAAGTGCTAAAGTGGACGCGATGCCGCTGATCTCATGGCCTGGCGGCGAGTTACGCCGTTATCGTGGGCATATTTATGCGATGTTACCGCTTGAGCCGTTTGATGCTTCGCAGTGCTTTGAGTGGAAGTGGCAGCAGGAGACGCTGATGCTTCCGGCTGGGCTGGGTACGCTGCAAACCCACCTGATTGAGTACGGTGATGAGCGTGATTCAACACAAGCCTTGAGTCTCAAACAGTGTCAGCAGTTGCCAATGACAGTCCGCTTTCGTCAAGGAGGGGAACGATGCCAACTATCAGGCCGTCACCACCACCATCAGTTAAAGGGGCTTTTACAGCAAGCGGGTGTCCCGCCATGGCAACGAGATCGAATCCCGCTGATCTATCTTGGTGCTCAGTTAGCGGCGGTCGTTGGATATTTCAGTTGCGCTCCCTTTTTAGTTCAGAACAATGAACCTGGTGTCAGCATCTCAGCTCGCTGATTGCCATCCATCAATGATTGCCATAGAAAGATAGTCGAGTCGCTCAATAAAATTCGATTGAGCAATAAGGGTGATTCTTGTAATATACACCCCCGTCCTGTTTGTTGTTTTTAAACGCAAACGTCTTACTCTTTAGGTATTCATGACCAAGTATATTTTTGTCACAGGCGGTGTGGTTTCTTCTCTCGGAAAAGGCATTGCCTCCGCCTCTCTGGGTGCGATTCTCGAAGCGCGGGGTCTGAAAGTGACCCTGATCAAATTAGACCCCTACATCAATGTTGATCCCGGCACCATGAGTCCGTTTCAGCATGGCGAGGTCTTTGTCACCGAAGATGGCGCGGAAACCGATCTCGACCTGGGCCACTACGAGCGTTACGTCCGTACCACAATGCTGAAGCATAACAACTTCACCGCTGGGCGTATTTATGAAAGTGTGCTGGCCAAGGAGCGACGGGGTGACTATTTAGGCGCGACGGTGCAAGTGATTCCGCACATCACCGATGAGATTCAGCACTTTATCAAGGCCGGTACTGGCGATGCGGACGTGGTGCTGGTTGAAGTCGGCGGCACGGTTGGTGATATCGAATCACTGCCGTTTTTAGAAGCGATTCGTCAGATGGGAATTGAGGCTGGGCGTGATAATGCGATCTTCATCCATTTAACATTAGTGCCCTATATTCCGTCAGCAGGTGAAATCAAAACCAAGCCAACCCAGCACTCGGTTAAAGAGCTGCGTTCGATCGGTATCCAGCCGGATATTCTATTATGCCGCAGTGACCGCCCACTGCCGGAGGCGGAGCGCCGCAAGATTGCGCTATTCACCAATGTTGATAACAAAGCGGTTATTTCGGCGGTCGATTCCGATAGTATCTACAAAATCCCATTGCTCCTGCATGAGCAGGGACTCGATACCATCACCACCGAAAAATTACGCATCGATGCACCCGTGGCAGACCTCAGTGAATGGTTGGAGATCAAGCAGCGCCTGGAAAGCCCCACCGCAGTTGTCACCGTGGCGATGGTCGGAAAGTACATGACCTTGACCGACTCTTATAAATCGATCTCAGAATCATTGATCCACGCCGGACTGCAGACCCATACCCGGGTCAACATTATCTATATCGACTCGGAAGAGATCGAAAAGAACGGTACCGGTTGCCTTGATGCCGTTGATGCGATCCTGGTACCAGGCGGTTTTGGTGAGCGTGGTGTTGAAGGCAAGATTGAAACAGCGCGTTTCGCCCGTGAAAACAAGGTGCCTTATTTTGGCATCTGTCTTGGCATGCAGGTGGCGGTGGCCGAATTTGCCCGTAATGTCGCAGGCATGGCCGGTGCGCACAGTACTGAATTTGATACCAGCACCCCTTACCCGGTGATTGCGCTGGTGACAGAATGGGTTGCGCTCGATGGCACAGTCGAAAAACGTGATGAGTCTTCAAACCTGGGTGGCACTATGCGCCTGGGTGCGCAAGCGTGTCGTCTGGTCGAGGGTACCAGGGCGCGTGAGACCTACGGTAAAGAGGTGATCTCAGAGCGTCATCGTCATCGTTATGAAGTCAATGCGGGGCTGCTCGATAGGCTGGTGCAGGCGGGCATGATTGTATCGGGTAGATCAGTTGATAATGATCTGGTGGAGATGATTGAGTTGCCTGACCATCCGTGGTTCATCGCATCGCAATTTCATCCAGAGTTCACCTCGAACCCGCGTGATGGCCATCCACTCTTTAGTGGTTTTGTACAGGCCGCACGTGATCGAAAAGAGCATTAGTAACAATCGGGCAAATACAGGTGTATGGGCTCGATGTTTGTTAGCAATAGAAATTAAAAATAAACGGTAAGGAATAGGAAAAGAGAAATAATGTCGAACATTACTGAAGTGCGCGGACGCGAAATTATCGATTCACGAGGCAACCCAACGGTAGAGGCTGATGTGGTACTCGCCTCCGGTGCAATGGGACGGGCAGCAGTACCATCAGGTGCCTCTACCGGTGCACGTGAAGCGGTTGAACTGCGTGATGATGATGCCTCGCGTTTTGGTGGCAAGGGTGTATTAAAGGCCGTTGCCAATATAAATGGCGAGCTGGCCAGTGCCATAATCGGCCAGGATGGCCTGAACCAGGCGGCACTAGACCAAACCATGATCGACCTTGATGGCACGCATAATAAAGGGCGTCTCGGTGCCAATGCACTGCTGGCCATTTCACTCGCCGTTGCGCGTGCAGCCGCACAGGAGAAAGGTGTTGCGCTGTATGAATCACTCGGTGACGCCGCTAAATTTCGTATGCCGGTACCGATGATGAACGTCATCAATGGTGGCGCACATGCCGACAACAGCGTCGACATGCAAGAGTTTATGATTATGCCAGTCGGTGCCAGCAGCTTTTCACAGGCATTGCAGATGGGCGCTGAAACCTTTCATGCCCTGAGAAAAGTACTGGCGGACAAGGGTTTAAACACCGCGGTGGGTGATGAAGGTGGCTTTGCACCTGATCTGCCTTCTAACGAATCTGCGATTGAAGTGATTCTCGAAGCGATTGCGGCGGCTGGTTACACTGCCGGTAAAGATATCTTCATCGCGCTAGATCCTGCAAGCAGCGAGTTCTATAAAGATGGCCTTTACTGTCTGGACTCAGAAAACAAACAACTGACCTCAGCAGAATTTGTTGACTATCTGGCAGACTGGGCAGACCGTTTCCCCATTATCTCTATTGAAGATGGCATGGCGGAAGATGACTGGGACGGCTGGGACATGCTAACCAAGAAAATCGGCGACCGTGTACAGCTAGTCGGTGATGACCTGTTTGTCACCAACACCGCAATTCTGAAAGAGGGCATCGACAAAAGCATCGCCAACTCGATCCTGATTAAAGTGAACCAGATCGGCACCCTGACCGAATCGATTGCGGCGATCAACATGGCAAACGATGCCGGTTTCACTGCCGTTGTTTCTCATCGTTCCGGTGAAACAGAAGATGCCTTTATTGCCGATTTGGCAGTAGCAACAGGTGTCGGCCAGATCAAGACGGGTTCAATGTCTCGCTCAGACCGGATTGCCAAGTACAACCAGTTAATCCGTATCGAAGAAGCACTCGGTGACAAGGCTATTTTCCCAGGACGTGATGCGTTCGAAATCGCGGTTCCTTAACAAAATAGATTCGATTCGAACGTCGTTTTAAGAGGTTGATCAATGGTAATAGCCATGAGTTTAGCAGAGCACTCTGTTAGCAGATCATCAAAATAGCCTTGATGATCTGCTAGACTCATGTTACCCATAAAAAGCATCTTCGCCATTCTTCTTGTGCTGCTGGTACTGCTGCAAATCAAACTGTGGCGTGGTGACGGTGGCATTGTCGATACCTTGCAACTGCAACAGGTGGTTGACCATCAGGGGCAGGAAAACAGCGCGCTGACTGAGCGTAACAGGGCGCTTGAGGCAGAGGTCAATGATCTCAAACAAGGGGTCGATGCGATTGAAGAACGTGCCCGTAGCGAACTTGGTTTGATCAAACCTGGTGAAACCTTTTTTCAGACAGTCGATGAATAACAGACAACGTTATTGGGGCGTAATTCCCGCCTCTGGCGTTGGCAAACGCATGGGCAGTGAACTGCCCAAACAATATCTCACACTGGATGGCAAAACCCTGTTACAACACTCCATCGAGCGGATGGTTGCTCACCCACGGATTGCCGGTGTGGTGGTGGCCGTGGCTGAGCATGATAAGCGCTGGCAGGCCTTTGAAGATCACTTTGGTGACGCCGTCACATGGGTGACGGGTGGCGCTGAACGTTACCACTCCGTACTAAATGCACTGCAGGTGCTAAATGATATTGCCGCAGAAGATGACTGGGCACTGGTTCATGATGCCGCACGTCCCTGTCTGCGTGCGGACGATATCGACCGTTTAATCGATGAGGCGAACACTGGCATTGGCGGCATCCTCGCAGCACCAGTGAGCGATACCATGAAGCGTGCCAATGCCGATGGCTCAATCACTGAGACGGTAAACCGTGCAGGACTCTGGCGCGCCTTAACACCGCAGATGTTTCGCATTGGACTGCTGATTGAGGCGATTGAACATGCGATGACGAAGGGCTTGCCAATCACCGATGAAGCGAGCGCCATTGAGTCTCTGGGACATAGACCCAAGATCGTGGCGGGTCATCCCGATAATATCAAGATCACTATCCCGCAGGATTTAGAATTGGCGCAACTCTACCTACAACAACAGCGAACTGTTGTGAAAAATAGCGAGAATAACCGATGAGAATAGGGCACGGCTTTGATGCACACCGCTTTACCGATGCCAAAGATGTGGTGATTATCGGCGGTGTTTCAATCCCATTTGAACAAGGGTTGGAAGCGCACTCCGATGGTGATGTACTGGTGCACGCCCTGTGTGATGCACTACTGGGTGCCGCCGCACTGGGTGATATTGGCCAGCATTTCCCGGATACCGATCCAGAAAACAGCGGGATCGATAGCCGTATTCTACTGCGTCACATTGTGGGGCTATTAAAAGATAAAGGCTATTCACTTTCGAATGCCGATATCACCATCATTGCGCAGGCACCCAGGATGATGAAGCATATCCCGATGATGCGTGAACGGCTCGCTGATGACCTCCAGGTGCCGCTTGATCGAGTTAATATTAAGGCGACCACCACTGAGAAAATGGGCTACACCGGGCGCGGTGAAGGGATCTCGACGCATGCCGTGGTGTTAATAAATGAAAATGAATGAGACTAAGGTCGCAAATGCTGAAACGCGAACATTCCCACTCAACTGGCCTCATGCCGATGGCGAGCCTTTAATCTCGGGCATCATCCGCTCAACAGCAGAAGACTTTCAGGTTGACGAAGTCCTGGGTTTTGAGCCTGATGGTGACGGTACCCACGCCTTTCTTAAAGTGAGAAAAAAGAATGCCAATACCGAATGGGTTGCGAAACAGCTGACGCGCTTTGCGGCTGTGCGGCAGGTCGATGTCGGTTACGCCGGGTTAAAAGATCGCCGTGCCGTTACCACCCAATGGTTTAGTATCGACCTCGCAGGCAAAGAAGAACCAGACTGGCATTCACTAACCGAAGGGGGTATCGAGTTTGTTGAGATCACCCGTCATCGCCGAAAACTAAAACGCGGTGCACTGCAAGGAAACCGCTTTAAACTGGTGGTGCGTGACATTGAAGGTGATCTGGACTTACTTAAAGATCGCGTTTTAAAAATTTCGCTAAGTGGTGTGCCCAATTATTTTGGTGAACAACGGTTCGGGTTCTCAAATCTTGAAAAGGCGAGTGCCATGTTTTCCGGGAAGATGAAAAAGGTGCGGCGTCCTGAAAAAAGCATGTATCTCTCCGCAGCCCGATCATGGATCTTTAATCAGATACTGGCAGCGCGTGTTGAATCCGACTCATGGAATAGGGCAATGGCTGGCGATGTGATGATGCTCGCCGGAACGCAGAGTATCTTTCCCATTGAAACACCGGATGATGAAATTAAGCAGCGTATCCATGAGCACGATGTGCATCCCACTGGCGCAATGTGGGGCAGTGGTGAGCTAGTCTCAGCCCTGGACGTTGCGGCGTTAGAGCAATCAGCGGCTGAAGGTGAAGTGCTGTTTTGTGATGGCTTAAAGCGAGCGGGTCTGAAACAGCAGCGGCGCTCGTTACGGTTAATGCCGAAAGGTTTGCAGTGTAAACAGCTTGAGCCGCAAGTGGTTGAGTTGCAGTTTGAACTGCCAGCAGGGAGTTATGCGACGGTGGTGCTTAGGGAACTCTTCCGGGTCGTCACGTAGAATGTTTGTAGGGTGGCACCCGTACCCAGGCGTTATTACAGCACGCCGCCTGGCGGACTCATCACCGCATTGCCACCGCGTTGAATCACATGGGTATCGATCTGTGTGGTGCGCACGTCTTTGTGGCCGAGCTGCTCCTGTACCGTGCGAATATCGGCACCGCGTTCTAATAGATGCATCACCCGCAGACGCACACTCTCCATCAAACGAAGGCCGGAGCCATACATCAAACAGGCCGCTAGCCAATGAGTACCATTTAGCTGTTTGAGCAGCTCCCTAACCTCATCAGTGGTTAGCACGATAGGCAGCTTTCTCGGCTTCTTAGCACGCACTGCCTGTACACCACTTAGCGGTTTTTCAAGCACAACTTTGTATAAAAAGTTCAGCGCATTGAGCGCCTAATCCAGTCAACATATACTTGCTCTGTTCGAATGCTATAGTGACGAACGCGAATAGCACTTCTTACCTCATTTAGAAATGGCGACGATTTTTTATTGGTATCCATAGCAACTCCTCCTTGAGCTCATC
>JAKISP010000057.1 GCA_021648525.1 Gammaproteobacteria bacterium | reverse complement strand
GTATTGCCGTCTTTAGCTCACGATAGGCGAGGTATTGAATATTACGGTCAATGCTCAACCGTAACACCTTACCTGGCTCTGGTACGCTAATGCTCTCAACATCTTCGACTATGTGGCCGAGGCGATTTTTGATCACACGTTTACTGCCCGAAGTCCCTTGTAGCCACTGGTCATAGGCCAGTTCTAATCCTTCCTGCCCCTGATCATCCACATTGGTAAAGCCGACCACATGCGCGGCCACTTCACCAGCCGGATAATAACGACGATATTCACGCTGTAAAAACACACCGGGAATCCCAAGCGCCTTCACTTGTTGTGCAACATCAGGATTGATACGCCGCTTCAGGTAAACAAACTCTCGCGTTTGCCGCGTCATCACACGCTGACTCAGCACATCGATATCCAGTTCCAGTAATTTGGCCAGGCGCGGCCATTCGTCACTGGCTGTGATCAATTCCTGCGGATTCACCCACACCGAATCCACTGGTGTACTAATTGCCAACGGCTCACCATTGCGATCGGTAATCATGCCACGATGCGCTGAAATTTCCATCACACGCAGATGCCGTGCATCACCTTGTCCCTGTAAAAACTCACTGTCAGTCACCTGCAGATCAACCGCGCGCCAGATCAATAGGCCTGCTGAGAGCATAATCGCACCCAACACAACGCTATGTCGTAGTGGATGAATCAGTACCGGCTGCTTTAATTTATGCTCTTTTTTCTTCATGGAGAAACGATCACAATCTGATCAGGTTTGGGCACATCCATTCCCAGACGAGTACGAGCCACCTGCTCAACTCGATTAGGTGTCGCCCAGGTGCTCTGCTCTAACTGCAACTGCCCCCATTCAACATTCAAACCATCACGCATTTCTTCTAGCGACTGCAACTCAACAAATAATTTACGACTATGATGTTTGCTATAAACCACCCCCAGCGCCGAAAACAGCACCGCTGTTGCCAGTAAAATTAAAAAGACCATCTGCCCCTTAATCACGCGAGTTTCTCCGCCACTCGCATCACCGCACTTCTCGCACGCGGGTTAACCACAAGCTCTTCTTTACCCGCATAAATCGCCTTACCAACGCGACGCAGGCGTTGGCCACGTGTACTCGCCATCACTGGCAATCCACGAGGAAACTGCTCGCCACGTTCCTGATCCCGCATAAAACGTTTTACAATGCGATCTTCCAGGGAATGAAAGCTAATCACCACCAGACGCCCACCGACCTCAAGCGTATCTAACGCCTGGCCAAGACAGGCGTGCAGGTCATCCAACTCATGATTAACTGCGATACGAATCGCCTGAAATGCGCGAGTAGCAGGATCTTTCCCTTTTTCCCAGGATGGGTTGGCCTGCGCCACAATCATCTGCAGTTGCGCAGTCGTTTCGATCGCCGCCTCTTCGCGTGCCGCCACTATCGCACGCGCAATACGCGGGGCATAACGCTCCTCACCGTAGTCACGTAGGACTTTGATAATTTCATCGAGCGGTGCACGCGCCACCCATTGCGCCGCACTTTCACCCACTTTCGGGTTCATACGCATATCAAGCGGGCCATCATTGCGGAAACTAAAGCCACGCGCAGCATCATCTAATTGAGGTGAGGAGACCCCAAGATCAAGCAGTATGCCGCTGATCTTTCCCGTAAGCCCCTGACTCTCTACATGCTGACCCAGCATTGCAAATGACCCATGTTGTATCGAAAAACGAGAATCCGATCCGAATTTCTGCTGCGCAGCTGCTAGCGCCTCAGGATCCTTATCGATCGCCAGTAGTCGTCCCGACTGGTTAAGCTCTTCCATTACCTTTAACGCATGACCACCACGCCCAAAGGTTGCATCTACATACACACCCGCTGGTTTTACCGCTAATGCGGCTACTGCCTCATTAAGTAAAACTGCCTGGTGCTGAAATGTTGCATCTTCAATCTCATCCATCATCAAACTACAACGACAACGATTCCAGCGCTTCACTCAGCGGGGCGTCATCTTCATCCTCTTCTAACCATTCATCTCGACGCTTAATCCAGCTCTGCTCATTCCATAGCTCAAGTTTGTTGCCCTGCCCGATCATCACCACCTTCTTTTCAAGCTCAGCAAAATCACGTAGCGGTGGTGGCAGTAAAATGCGATGATTTCCATCCATGTCACATTCAGTCGCATGGCCAATCAACAATCGCTGCAGGCGGCGCGTCTGCTTGTCCATATTGGGCATTGCGGCCAACCTGGCTTCGAGTATTTCCCACTCCTGTAAAGGATATAGCAGCAGACAATGATCACGATCGACTGTCACAATCAATTTACCGTCACAAAGCACTCGCAGCCGTTCCCGAAATTTACTCGGAATCGCCAGGCGACCTTTGACATCCAAATTGAGCGCATGCACTCCCCGAAACACTGTCACTATCCTCCCGGGCCAATAAACCCACAATTCACCACTTTCACCCACTTAGCGACACTATATACCCGTTTATATAGCTGTCAAGAAAAAACCAGGTTCATTTAGAGGAGTTTCTCCCTTTACAGACAACAACTTAGCGAAAAAATATATTTTCGGGAAAGGTGGGAGAAAATGCACTTTTTCAAAGATTTTTTAAATCAGAGGGTTGAGAAGCAGTACTAGAAATTACATTAAGTTCATTACTGCGATTAAACACAGCAAAAATATTCCAGGCTCGATTTGATTAAATTTTAGACAACTTGAGAAAAAGGGACTTTCAGGCAACTAGCGACAAATAAAAAGCAGCAACAAATCAGAGATAACGAAGCACACAACCGCTGACAATCAATGGCCAGCCCCCCCTTTACGGCTTTCTACATTGCTGTCATACGAGATTTAAGCGCGCTATCGCCGGAATTCCCTACCACGCTCAATGAGAAGATCAATTTGCTGATCTAGCATATAGCTAGTTTAGAAAACCTCAATTTCCAAGCGTAAAAAAAAGACGAGCAAGAGATAAAATCAGGACAAATTGCTTAACAACCATAAATGCGTGGTTCAGCACAAAATAAAAAAGGACTTAGCTCAGGAAGAGCTAAGTCCTTGAATTTGGAGCTGGCGATAGGAGTCGAACCTACGACCTGCTGATTACAAATCAGCTGCTCTACCAACTGAGCTACGCCAGCACTGCTTAACAGCGCGGCAAATTATAACAACAAACCAACAATAAAATCATCCTCTTATTTACAATTTAACTGTAGCCAACAGGAATCAGCCGTGCAGCCGGAAAATGATCCGGGAGCATCACGCTCAGAGAAACCAGTCAAATACTAAGACAATTAGGTGGTTTTCTAGCAAGTAAAGTTGGCCGCAAACCAGGTGTAAAAAATGTCTGGCACGGCTACTGTGCATCACAAAATTACGTCGATGTGACCAAGGAAGCGCTAAACTAATGGACATAACAACAGGAAAATAATGGATACCGAACTCTAATTTTCGTAGAGAATAAATGGCAGGTTATTTCTAAAGTCTTTCACTACGAAAATATTGAGCAAGCCAGATAATTTAAACTCCTGTTTTCTAAACAAAACCCAGGGAGCATTCCGTCAGCTTCATGAGATAGTAGTGACAGCGCCCCTGTCGATCTTTCCCAATGATAAACACCGGCGAGGCCTAACCCGAACCTTCGCACCCACTGATTACGCTCATGTATGTGAGTGACGACACTAAAGGCCACTGCCAACGTGCATCAAAAAATTGTTTGATAACGGTAATACTGTTTAGTTGCACTAAACTCATGATCGTTTTCATCCTGCGATCATAAGCGACATCAATCGCTCAGCACATTCAGGCTCATTTCATACAGGAAAAGACGGCGTGCAGCGGAACCCATTTTTCTACGGCCATTTTTTTGCGGAAGGATTTGAGCATGTAACCACCATACATCTGCCATCCTCTATTTCCCAGGCACAAAAAAAGGGGCCATAAAGGCCCCTTTTTAAACACTCACGGGTGAGTATTACTTATGCACTTTGCTCTGTGCTTTTTTTCTCGATTGCACCCTGCTTGTTATGGATCAATCCATAATGCAGTAGTACTTTCTTCATTGAGAAATAAGCCGCAGCAATCACAAGCACAGTGACAACGATATCAAACAGCGATGTCATAGGCATGTGGTAGAACGCTGGATCACCAGAACCTGAAATCCAGGTGTAACGCTCTAACCAGTAGCCGAGCATGATAAAGCAACCAATCACCATCACTGTGGTTGGGTTATGACGATTCGGTGTCATGACAAGCATTAGAAATGGAATCACAAACTTACATGCCAAGAATGTCCACCAGAGTACTGACAGGTCATTATGCATCATGGCATCGAAACGATCCATATTTGATGGCAAACGTCCGTACCACATGATCAGGTACTGGGTGAAATAGAGGTATGTCCACAAAATCGTCATGGCGAGCATAAACTGCGCCAGAAAGTTAGAAATGTAAATCGGCATTTCTTTCACCAACGCACCTGAGCGACCCAGGAAGTACAGAAGTACCGCAAAGAATGCCAGGAACATCTGAAAACCACTCACGAAGTTATATGCACCGTAGTTAGCACTATGCCAGCCAGGAACCATTGTCATTTCAAAATCCCACGCAATCATTGATCCGTAGAGAAAATAAGCAAACGGGATCAGCAGAGCAATATTGCGGAACTTACGTTTGTATTTGTCATCGACAGAAGCTAGATGCTGGTATTTAATAAACAGCAGGTAAAGTGCAACGACACCAATAAAGCCACCGATTTCACGGAAGACCAGAAAGGTGTAGTTATGCCAGCCAGGCAAGTGGCTATTAGGGTCGTCTGCCGTTGCCAGCCATACAAAAGTACTTTCACCATTCAATAGTAGAATGATCAGTAATAGACCCGCAAGTGGAAACAGTGCTGCAGTAGCCACTGCAATGTAACGAACCTTGTAACGCCACTGACCATTAATAAGATGCAATACAGAGGCGAGTGTGACACCACCCAGCGCTATGTAGAGCGTCATGAGAAAGTTAGTCGTTAAAACGGACCAACTACCAAAATTTTCATCCATCGGAAGCCTCGCTATCTCTAATTATGTTCTGATTCTAAAACGACCACCGTCTCTATGCTTATTGCGTAGAAGCGGTGCGTGTCGTCGCTTTGTTATTATCTTTAACCAATCCGTGTTTGATGTAATTGACAACATGCCAACGTTCTTCAACAGAAAGGTCATTAGAACCACGTAAGTCATCACGACCCGATGGTTTACCATAAGCAGGCATTATAAAACTACCAAAGGTAATCGTACCGAATAACCATCCTTCGGTCAGGTTCCCCTGAACATAGTCATCAACCAAAGAGATTGCGCCAATTTTGTTCGTAATCGGGGCATCAGCCGCTCCAGTATTACCGTGACATGCGCCACAGTAGATTTTGAACAGGAATTTACCTTCTCTCAGTGACGCAGTGGTCACTGGAATGGGGTTAACCAGTGATTTGGCTTCTTCTCTATTCTTCACCATCGTCGGAATTCCCTGTATTGGAATTGAACGCAGCGGAAAAGGAGCCATCACACCTTCCTGTGGCTTGATGCTTGGTTGGTTCATCATATCTGTTGACCACGGCCATGCGTAAGCAATGGATGGCAGCAGTAAAGCTGCAAGTAATAGCTTTCTCATGTTTGAACCTCTTCACGTACCTCGACCGCATGGTTGTCTTTGAAGACACCTTTGATCTGGTCGATATATTTCTCATCTACTTCAAACTCAATCGCCACCTGATCAAGCGAAATTTTTTCGCTATACAGACTCTTACGCTTTCTGAAGAGACGTGTCGTGACCAAAAATGCAATCACAGTAAAGATCACACTAAAGAGAATCATCATCTCATAGGTGAGTACGATATTTGATGGCAGCGGCACAATCGCCTTCCCGCCCTGCGGCTGAATCAAAAAGTTTGATTGAGCCGACGCCAGGAACAGGAAGCCAAATGTGATACCAAATGCCGCGCCACACAGCGTTACCTTAGGGATAACACTGGGGCGAGGCCCCAGAACATCATCGATGTCTGGGTGTTCGATAGGAGACAAAAAGGTCACATCATCGACTGTAATGCCATCTACTTTTTTATTTTTAAAGTCCCCGATGGCTGCAAACGCATCATCGAAGTTACCAAACAGACCTAAAATTCTGCATTTTTTCATTTTAGGAACCCTCCACGCCAGGTGACTTATTGGCAACGCCCGGTGCCGGAGAACCACCTCCAATCGAAGCACCTCCACCTGGATTATTTGCCATTACGGGTGATATCTCTTTATTAGCTAATTCACGACGATGTAGCACCATTTCTTTACACTCGTACATAGAGACAGCTGGGAACACTTTTACAAAGATCAGGAAGAGCAGGCCAAACCAGCCAAAACTACCCAGAACAATGAACCACTGTACCCAACTAGGCCACATCACATCGTGTGCGATTGGATGATATGAAAGAGAAAGCGTAGGTGTCACGATCATCCAGCGTTCTAGCCACATACCAATATTCAGTAATATAGAAACCACCATCATGGTCGGAAGATGTCTTCGCCATTTCTCAAATGCTAAGGCAAACGGCACCACCGAGCCACAGAAGATCATGCCCCAGAAGAACGGTGCATATGGCCCTGAGAACTTGGCCAGCAGTACTTCTTTATCCGCTGCCGAGTGGCCGTACCAAACTGATGCGAACTCGATCAGATTCAGGTAAGTCCATACCATTGCGATAGCAAAGGTCAATTTAGCAGTCTTCTCAAGAATCGCGATGGTCATGTACTCTTCCCAACGGAAGTAGTAACGCAGCAGGATGAATAGCGTGATAATCGCAGCACAACCTGAGTAAAGCGCACCCGCAACGAAGTATGGAGGGAAGGAGGTGACACTCCAGCCTGGCATAATTGACATTGCAAAGTCAGACGATACGATTGAGTGAACCGATACCGCGAGTGGGATCAGGAAACAGGCCATGATCAGGTAGGTACGACGAAAGTTTCTCCACTGACGATCATCACCACGCCACCCTAGTGAAAGAGCCGTGTAGAGTTTTTTACGCCAGCCTCTTGCATTATCACGGCAGATCGCAAGATCTGGAATCATACCGATAAACAGGAATAGCGCTGATGATGTTAGATAGGTACTAATCGCAAATGCATCCCATACAAGTGGGGAGCGAAAGTTAGGCCAGATACCGCGATCAGTCAAATATGGCAATACCCAGTACATATTCCACAGACGCCCCAGATGGATCATTGGGAACAGACCCGCAGTCATCAGTGAGAAAGTGGTCATTGCTTCAGCAAACCGATAAATCGGTTTTCGCCAATCCGCATTCATAATATGCAGGATCGCAGACAATAGCGTTCCAGCATGGCTCATACCAATCCAGAAAATAAATGTCGCAATGTATAGATCCCACATATGCGGCCAGTTCAGGTTCGCAGCACCCATACCAACCTGGTATTGATACACCTCACCTACTACAGCGAACATAATCAAGAAAAGACATACTGCAACTGAAATCCAGTAACCCTTACGCGGGTTTTCCATCGATTTCAAGACGTCTTTGTTGATCTGTGCCCACTTCAGATCTTCATTTATATCTTTGTAAACTTCATTATTTTGCATGTTTTACACCGATTTCGTTATAAGGCTCAAAGATGTCGACATACTAAACTTCTCGCACACGATCCAGATACATCACACATGGATCAGTATTCAGGAATTCGAAGACCCGATAACCACGCATATCAGGGGTCTGTTTATTCTGTTTAGTTTTGCCAAACTCGACTTGATGCTTACGCCACATCCTGGTCACTTTGGTTTCTGCAACGCCAGTTTCAGGATCGTACATGCCTAGCATGTCACCAAATTCAATCGCGCCGGTTGGACAAGTTTGCGAACAGGCGGTCTGAACTTCACCATCTCTTACTTTGCGATCTTCCATTCTGGCAGTATCTTTTACCGTACGAATACGTTGAACACAGAAGGTACACTTCTCCATCACACCCTTATCACGAACTGAAATATCAGGATTAAGCTGCATCTGTAGTGGTGCTGGCCACGAATCTTCATAGTACGACCAGAAGTTAAAGTAACGCAGACGATATGGGCAGTTATTGGAACAGTAACGCGAACCAATACAACGGTTATAGACCTGCGCATTCAAACCATCCGGGGTGTGGTAAGTCGCAGCCACTGGGCAGACCGGTTCACAGGTCGCCGCATTACATTGCTGACACATCATTGGCAAAAAGCTTGCGCCATGTTGCTGGAACTCTGTGGTTCTTTCTTCACCAAGATCCGGCTCATCCCAGTAACGCTCAAGGCGCAACCAGTGCATACCCTGGCCTTTTTCAAATTTTTCTTTACCCACCACCGCGAGATTATTTTCTGCGTAACACGCCACCGAACAAGCATTGCAACCAATGCATTTATTCAGGTCAATCGACATGCCCCACATATGCTCGTAGTCGTGGAAACCACCCTCTTCACGGCCTTTACGGTATCTTGACCAGTCATCGATTAGATTACTAAGCGACATGATCGCCTCCTTCTGTGCGCTCGTAGACATCAGCTGAAACGGTTGAAACCAGCTTACGGCCTATCTGTGTTTCACTGCCACCAAAACGAACCAGAACATCATCTGTCTTAGCAGCTTTAGTGACTTTGACGTTTGTGGAGTAGAGGGCCAGCTCACCGGTCATCTTGTCTACTTTCGGATCAAGAATACTGAGTGAGTTAACACCTCGGTCTTTAGCATAACGACTGAAACCAGCATCATGCCCCTGACCCAACGGTACTGCGATGACATCTGGGTGAACACCTTTGTAGATGTAAACCTTCACATTAATTTCACCCGAAGCAGATGCAATTTTGACCATATCCCCCTCTTTCACACCAATTTTCTTAGCGGTAGAAGGATGTAACTCAGCCCATGAATCCCAGACCACTTTACTGATCTGATCGGGTGCTTCCTGTAACCATGGCAGATTCGCGTGACGACCATCCCAGAAACCCAGTCTTGCAGATGGAGCAAGCACCATGTCAGACGAGTTACCCAACTCTTTAGGCATATTAAACTCAACCGCCGTAACATTAAGCGGCTTGTCTGTCACACCAACATCAATCAAACCAGCAGAAAGTACATCAGCCCAGAACTGGTCATCACTTGCACCATTTTTATGCTCAGCAGGAATGGTTGAGAAGGCATTACGGAGATACGCATAGTAATCTGCAAAACCTTCGTAGGCAGATTCTTTACGCTTCTTCAGTAGTGTTAGCAAGATATCACCAAAACCACGGGTATCTTTCGATAGTGGTTCCATCAAAGGTTGCTGAATACTAATTTCACCAACACCAGCCTGATATGGAGCAACATGAGTACCCCAGTCTTCTTCACCGGAAGCCAACGGCAGTACAACATCAGCCATGGCAGTGGTTTCATCATTAAAGTGTGAAAACACCACCTTAAATGGAATATTCGCCATGTTCTCTTGCAGGCCTAATGATTTAGGCGCGGTGTAAACGGGATTAACGCCAGAGAAGAAAACAACATCAAAACGCTTGTCAGCGGCAGCCTGTGAAAAGGCAACCAAT
Organism: Gammaproteobacteria bacterium; assembly: GCA_021648525.1. Classification (GTDB taxonomy): domain Bacteria; phylum Pseudomonadota; class Gammaproteobacteria; order SZUA-140; family SZUA-140; genus SZUA-76. The sequence continues at coordinate 9,176 of JAKISP010000057.1, read as the reverse complement.
GACTGCGTGTTACCACTAACCGGTGCCATGCTCGCGTAAGCGAACTCACCGTTAGATTCAATCGTTTCACCAATATTACCAAGAATAATGTTCAGTACCATTGCGGCAGCAACACACTGATAGCCGTGCTCATGCCCCTGAGCTGAAGCACCTGCCAGGACAACACTTGGTGAACGGCGCTTCAGAGTAGAGGCAATGTCAGCAATACGATCCGCATCAACACCCGTAGCCGTTACTGTTTCATCCATTGTATAACTGCGAATCAGAGATTGAACACTGCTCGGTAGTCCGCTCATGCTAAGGCTGTGTTTGCTAACCAGCTGATTGGCGATACCCAGTGCTAATGCTCCTTCAGTACCCGGTTTGCTTGCTACCCATAGATCAGCGTTTGCACCGGTCAATGTCATGTTTGGCTCGACCTGAATCAATGTACCGCGCGGTGACGTTCTGAACTTCGCATACTCTGTTGAGAAATGCAGTGGCGAACCCCAGGTACCGAGGAAGTCTGCGCCAAATGAAAGCACTGACTGCGCCTTATCTAAACGGATACGAGGATTGCTGTCACCCAGCATGTCCTCACTGACTTTCGCCCAGATAGCATTGTTAATGGTCTCATGTACAAAATGGTTACCCGAGCCAATCGATTCCAGATGGGCCTGCAATAATACAGACTGATGGCCACTCACCGAACCGGTCATCCACGCAAACTTGCTACCACTAATGTTTGCTGTCTTCTCGGCAATCAGGCCATAAGCCTCTTCCCAGGTGGCATCAACCAGTGATGAGCCTCTGCGGATTTGCGGTTTTGAAATGCGATCCGGGTTGTAATGTGCCTGAAGGCCCGCCTGACCCATCTGACACAAACGCCCCTTATTAATAGAAGACTCAGGGTTACCCTCGAGCTTCAGCACACGACCTTCACGGACACGCCCGTGAATACCACAGCCCGATGGACATTGCCGACAGGTAGACGCATACCACACACCAACACCAGGAATCACAAACTCTTCCGGCACCAGGTAGGAAACGACCTCCTCTTTACCTTCTTCAAGTGTCACTGTTGAGGGCATGTCACAACCAACTAACGTGGCCCCGACACCGCCCCACCCCATTATCTTGAGAAAATCTCTACGTTTGATCTTGCTAAAACTCATATTAAAAATCACCCCGTTTTCGTCACGTATCCCGTGCTCTCAACGATCATAAAAATGTTTTATTTATGACAGTGCCAACAATCAGAAGGACCGTCATTTGCCTGATGACAGCGCTGACAAAAACCCATTGTCAGTGGCTTCACTTTATCGGCAACAGTCATTTTTTTGACCTCCCCGTGACAAAAAGCACAAACCTCAGAAACATTTTCAACCTGAAGATCTTCGTTATCAATAACGAAGCGCTTAATGTGTTTTTCATGGGTGAAATGCACAAAATCAGGGACATCATGCACTTTCTTCCATTTAGGGGACTCCTTATTCTCCCAATACTCCGTCAGCTTTTGAATGCGAGGTTTATCAGTAGCAATGATGCTGTGACAACCCATACATTTACTGGTTGGAGGAATTCCCGCTACCTTGCTACGGCGCGCATAGGTATGACAGTACATGCAGTTAATTTCATTAACATCAGCATGAATGTCGTGCGGAAATTCAATTGGTTGCTCTACGTGAATACCAGAATACTCCCCCTCAGGAGGAACGGCATTCGGTACATCGGCATTCACATTGGCAGAAAACAGCGCCATTGTAGCCATCAGCAACATAACAATAAAAGACACCTGCACGGTGTGTTTAGTCTGACGACTTCCACGACCTGCAGCCTCAATAAAACGCCCTGGTGGCAAATGTTGTAAAACCGACATTACCCCTCTCGACAACATAGTTGTTCGTTATTAATTCAAAGAGCCGGGGAGACAAAACTACGCAATTTGCTCGCAAGCGATCAGGACTGGGATCAATGACCCCATTCAATAGCACCTACAACAAATAGACCCCCAATTGGCCCACTCCAAAACTTCTACTACTTATATGCAACAAAACAAAATGCTAAGTCACGAAGTGCGGTTAGTGTGGAACGACAATCAAAACCACAATATTTCTAATATTTTTATTATTATAATTTAATCGCATTGCCAAGACGGCACCACGAAGTTACGAATCCTAGAACAAGTTCAGCAACACTGTCAACGAAAATTTTCTTACTGTTTTAGTCAAGATATCCGAGTTGTAACAACCCAGGACTTCATCCTGAAATATCGCCCGTTACGCAAAACGATTAACGACATCGCATTATACCGGATTATCAATATCAATAAATTGATGGCTCAAGTTAAACTGCCTAGAAAGATGCATTGAAAGCGATTCTATTCCATAGCGCTCAGTCGCGTGATGCCCTGCTGCAAAATAATGAACACCCATTTCACGCGCAATATGCGTCGTCTTCTCTGAAATTTCGCCGCTTATATAGGCATCAACGCCATGCACAGCGGCCTCTTCAATATAATTCTGAGCACCACCACTACACCATGCAATCGTTTTTATTAGCGTCTCACCACCAGAAATATGCAGTGGATTTCGCCCTAGTTTTTCGGCTAATAGTTCACTAACTTCTGCGGCAGACAGTGCAGCAGGAAACTCACCTTCCATCACCAACGGCGGTGATGATGAACCAAATACACCCTTAAATTCAATCCCCAATAACGCCCCCAAAAGTGCATTATTACCATAAACGGGATGCGCATCCAACGGCAGATGGTAAGCAATCAAGCTAATTTCATGCTTCAGCAACGCTTGCAAACGGCGTTTCTTCATTCCACTAACGCAAGGATCCTCCCCTTTCCAGAAATATCCATGGTGGACTAACAGTGCATCTGCGCCCGCTTCAACCGCAGCGGTTACCAGCTCAAGGCTTGCTGTGACACCACTAACGATTGACTTAATATCACTACCCCCCTCCACCTGTAAACCATTTGGCGCGTAATCCTTAAAACGATCAATTTCTAATAAATCATTGGTGTATTGCAATATTTCACGTAGTGCTGCCATCTTTCAATATTACCCCGTTTTTTCACATCACTTAAGAGACCTTTACACTAGAACTAGTTTTCATTCCAGCAAGGCATAAATGACCAAAAAATGAAGTTTACACGAAGTAAATGTCTGTTTTGAGGTCATTTATAACGCAGCTGGAGCGGAAAATAGACTCGTGCAAAGGTCTCACTAAAATTTCACTCTGTGCTAGAGTAACCAAATCATGTTAGTACGGAAACTACTTCCCTATTTTGTTCAAGGCACTGTGATCGGTCTCGTCATCGGACTGATCTTCTATTTTTTTGCCATGCCCAATGCGATCCAGCAACGCTCGGTGGTTGAGATCAAAGAATCTCGCAACGCGACCGTGGTTTCGACGGATGGCCCCGCCTCTTACGCCAACGCCGTCGCCATCGCCGCACCCAGTGTGGTGAATATCAACACCACCAAACTGGTCGGCGGCCGACAACATCCTCTCTATAATGATCCAACTTTTCGTCGCTTCTTTAATGACCAGCAACGCTCACCGATGCAGCGAAAAGATAACAGCCTGGGCTCTGGCGTCATAATCAGCGAACAGGGTTACATCCTGACCAATAATCATGTTATCGCTGGTGCCGATGAAATCCAGGTGGTGCTCACCGATGGCCGCCAGGCCGATGCGCAGGTCATTGGAACCGATCCTGAAACGGATGTCGCGGTACTTAAAATCTCACTCGATAACCTGCCAGGGATTACCTTCGGTCAGTCCGATGTGCTTCGCGTCGGTGACGTAGTGCTCGCAATCGGCAATCCCTTTGGGGTCGGTCAAACGGTCACACAGGGCATTGTCAGTGCCACGGAACGCAGTCACCTCGGTATTTCCACTTACGAAAACTTCATCCAGACAGACGCCGCAATCAATCCCGGTAACTCGGGTGGCGCGCTGATTAATGCAGCGGGTGAGCTAATCGGCATTAACACTGCCATCTATACCCGTTCAGGTGGTTCACAGGGCGTTGGCTTTGCGATTCCGGCCAATACCGTCAAAATGGTCATGAAACAGATTCTTGAACATGGGCGCGCCATTCGTGGCTGGCTTGGCATTGAAATCCAGACTATCACCCCAGCACTGGCCGAATCATTCGGCCTGTTAGAAGTACGCGGGATCATCATCGCGGGTATCATGCCGCAAGGGCCTGCCGATCATGCTGGCATTGAAACCGGCGATATTATTTTACAAATCAACGGCGAGGCAATTGTTGACGGCACTGAAGCGCTCAATCTAATCGCCCAGACAGCCCCCGGCAATGAACTCCACATGAGCGGTATTCGACAGGGTAAACCATTCACCATCACCGCCCACACCAGCAGTAGGCCTCTGCCAGAAAGCCATATCAGGCGACAATAATATGCAGGTGCCCAGGCGCCGTATCAAGCCAGTGAGTGTCATAACAAGATAAACTTTTCACCAGCTCTCAGTTCCTTATTTCGCCACTCCAACGTTCCACCATATTATTCTGAAACAAACCCCGCACCAGCATCAAGGTTAAAGTGTCCGCATAGCATCAATGATTTGATTAAATTGCCAGTCATGGAGCCTCGCATTACGACGCTGGTTTTTCAGGTATTCCCTGAGATCATCAAATATGTGTTGAGATAATCGCTTGTCAGAATGAGCCTTAATATAACGCTCTGCATGATTCACATGCCAGCGGCAGAATGGAGGCTTAGTGCCTTGATAGTGTGGCAAGGCTTCACCATGTGCCAACCATTACGATGGCCATTGGGCTACTATGACTCCTGCTTAATCACCCTCAGAGTTGTCCTTGCTGGCGTTATCGGTTTTCATCTTATTTGCACATGCAAAGATGATGAGCCCTGGATACCAGGGTCAGGTCGACCAGTGGCCTCACTGGTTATCGACCGATCGCGTTCCCCAGACTCTTTTCAGCACCCTCTTGAGGGGATAGACGCATGAACTTTCCCTGCAGGGTCACTTCCTGCAGGCGCACTGCTGCATCATTTACGGTGGCCATTAGATCACATGACTTCATCATCTTGCACCCAAAGCATTTCGTGAGGCAGGCTCTGCGGACTCGCCTCCAGCCTACGTCTCATATGATGTTTTTGTTCATCAGCTCGCAGTTTTGCGTCCGGCTTCCTTCAGACCAATCCCTCGTGGGTTAACCCTTGCCATTCGCTAGTAGTTAGCATCTAATCGCAATATATATTGTTATCACGGTGGACTTCCTACAGAGGACTTTCACCTCATTAATTCATGCCCATACTGGGCGTGCACAATGCGCTTCACCCGGCCTTCGTCGGCGGGTCAACTTAAACGTTCAAGCTGTAGGAAAACCCCCAGTCACTGCTAAAATGAGGTAAAATAGCACCACCCCATTAAGGATTGATGCGATGCCAAAATTCATTCCCAATAATTACAAACAGGACATGTTGATTGCGCTGAATTTTGAAGATCAACTGCAACCGGGCACCTTTGAACACGCACTGCATTACTTGATAGATCAAAAACTCGATCTGTCCGTTTTTTATCCCCGCTATAAAAATGATGACGTAGGGCGCCCCGCCTATGATCCCGCCATGCTGCTCAAAATCATCCTGTTCGCTTATTCAAAAGGCATCACCTCCAGCCGTGAAATCCAGTGGTGCTGCCAATGCAATATCATCTTTAAAGCACTCGCCTGTGATAGTCACCCGCACTTCACCACCATTGCCGACTTTATTAGCAGTAAGCCCAGTGACATCGAAGCTATCTTCGAACAAATCCTGTTAATCTGTTTTGATGAGGGGCTATTGGGCAATGAACTGTTTGCCACGGTGTGCACCTTGGGTATTGATGGTTGTAAAATGCGCTCAGATGCCGCGAAAACCTGGTCAGGCACCTTTAAAGAGTTGGGTGAAAAACGTGACAAATTAAAACGGATGATTCAATACCAGATGAACCTTCATCAGGAAAATGACCCGGTCGAAGGTGGTGATGACACCAGAGAGCAGCGTATCGCACAGACCATCGACACGCTCAGCAAAGCCCATGACAAAATCGAAAACTTTCTCAATAACAATGAACCGAGAGAGGGGAAAAGCAAGAAAAAGACCGAAGTGAAAAGCAACATCACCGACAATGAATCGGCCAAGATGACCACCAGTAAGGGAACCATACAAGGGTTCAATGGCGTTGCTTCGGTTGATAAGAAACATCAAATCATCATTGATGCACAAGCCTTTGGCGAAGGCCAGGAACACCATGTATTAAAACCTGTTCTAACAACTATCAAAGATCGTTATAACCGACTAGGAATCAGTGATGACCGCTATCAGGATGGTATCATCGTCACCGCTGACACTGGCTACGCCAATGAAGACAACATGGAATACTTGCACCAAAACAGCATTGATGCCTACATTCCAGACAAGCATTTCCGTAGCCGTGATCCTCGGTTTATTGATCAAAAGAAAAAGTACGGCAAACAAAAGCAGTCGACTAAAAATAAAGATAACAAGCGCTATTCTGCAACTGAGTTCGAGGTCAACCGCGAGGATAAAAGCTGCGTATGCCCAGCAGGAAAAAGCCTGTGGTTGAAAAATGAAAAGCAAGACCAATACGGCAACGACAAATTATATTTCGAAGGACGGCTAACCGACTGTCGACATTGTGAGCAGAAACAACAATGCATGAAGAAACCCGACTCGGCGGACACGCGCAACGGCCACGGAAGACAAGTCTCGTTCATCGTCAAAAAACGCACACCGGAACCCAACTACACCGACTGGATGAAGGCGCGTGTTGATAGCGCCAAAGGAAAACAACTATATAGTCATCGAATGTCAGTGGTCGAACCCGTCTTCGCCAACATGGGCAGCAACAAAGGACTCAATCGCTTTAGCCTAAGAGGAAAAGCGAAGGTGCAAGGTCAGTGGCCACTGTACTGCCTGGTACATAACATCGAGAAGCTGATGAATTACGGTGATTTAAGGCATTAGGACGATGAACAAAGCCCAGGAGCGCCCCGACATCAAAATAGAAGCAGTGAATGCCCGTTAAATATTGAAATATAAATATATTGAGTGATAATGAGTGTTTGAGATATTAAGCGCTGAGGGAAATCGTCGCACCCAAAATGGGTTTTCCTACAGCCTCGTTAGGCTTTCATGAAACCAAGTTCAGTGGTTATCAATGTAAATTTTCTATAAAAGTGTTGCTAGCATAAAAATAATTTTAAACCAGTGAGTGAGAATATGAAATTAGATGGACACGCTAAATTAACAAACAGTGCGCTTAGAGCCTTTAAGTCACGTTGCTCAAAATCAACAGATGTATTTTTCAGAGAAAAAATATGTCATTTGCCTCAATTTAACGTATGGAATATCAATTGGGATAGCACTGATTCGAACAAAAGCGACAACAAAAACTTAATAAAGTATATTATCACGCAGGAGCTTTCTGTTTTTGGAGAATTATTCCATCAAATTGGAAGAGGCTATTTGACAAGGGAGGTTGTTGCAGTAGATTTGGAGCCTTTTAAACTGATATATCACATATCTGATTTTGGACAAAAATACCACTTTATGCAACGCACCAAAGATTCAACAGTAAAGGATGCGCATAGAGAAGCTACTACACTAATAAAAAATAAAACCATGGAGTGGATAAGGCTAATGATGCACGTTTTGTACTCCTACCGCCGACACGGTCGGCCTGGTGGCTCTACTGTTTTTCTAAGAAAACAAGCGGCATCTCATTTAGCGATTGCTTTACATTCCCTTCAGGATTCTTTTTCTCCTGGGCATACAAAAAGAACTAGCTATGATAATTTTCAACATCCAGGGGCAATCGAAGATATTTATATATATGCAGAACAGGACAAACATAACCATAGTCAGCATGATTTTGATTCAGGTTTAGCCAACTCCCCTCTTGCGCGTTCTGCTGTATATGCATCGGCAGACTTATTGCGAATATGTGCGCTATCAGTCTCGATGAGATCAATGTTACCTATAGGTTGGAATGCATTTGAAGACAAATGGCTAAAATTATCTTCACAAGCCAAATAATGAAAAATAAACTATTAAGAGTAGGAGTGTGGATTCTGATTTGGGTAGTATTTAGCGTAGGCTTTGTAGAGTATCTTCCACAACATCCTCATATGAAATATGAGGTATTATTATCTCCATTTATCATTCTTACAGCATTGTTTTATCTTCCTGAATTAGCAAAAGATCCCTTTCCATTAAGGCTTGTCCCTGGTTTTTTTTTCTGGGTAGTTGTTTTCGTATTGCTTTATTTTCCGCGCCGCCGGAATATTATTAAATCTAAGTAAAATGGTAATAGCACAATAGCCTAAATCGGGTAGCCGGGAGTTTTTCTCTCCCAGCCCCCACACCACCCATCATGCGGATCCGCAATGGGCGGTTCAGACGTTATGGGTAAACGAAATCCAACCTTCCCTCAACGAAAACAAACCCTGTTGTTCGGTTCTTCGTAGATTAGTGTGAAATATCCGTTAGAATTGAGATTTTCAGTAGCCAATCGACCTTGGATTAATAAGCGTGGAACTAGAAGAACACTACGGCCAGCTGCTGGGTGTAAAGTCCCCCTGGGAAATCGCCAGCATTGATCTCAAAATGCAGGATCAGCGAGTAAATATTGTCATTGAGTACACCGGCGATCAAGGGCCCTGCCCAGAGTGCGGCGCCACCTGTCCCAAACATGATAACCGTAAAAAGCGCACTTGGCGTCATCTCGACACAATGCAATTCTCAACCTACCTGTATTGTGAAGTCCCCCGGGTTCGTTGTGAAACACATGGAGCGAAAACAGTTGCGATTCCTTGGGCAGGCAAAAACAGTCGCTTTACGTTGCTGTTTGAGGCCTTTGCCATTCGCGTCCTTACGGCCGCCCGTAGCGTTGAGGAAGCGCGCAAGCTGTTGGGCTTGAATTGGCATCAAACTGAGGCGATTAAAGCTCGGGCCGTTCAGCGTGGTCTGGCTAGACGAAAAAAGACAAATATTCGCTATCTTGGGAGCCTCTTGCAAAACGCTACAAAGCAGCGAGTTTATTAGCGTTTAATGGCTAAAAAAAAGAATGTGCCTGATTCATTTTGGTAAAATAAGTTTGCGACTTCAAACCAATAGAATCACCAGCGCAGG
>JAKISP010000056.1 GCA_021648525.1 Gammaproteobacteria bacterium | reverse complement strand
CAGAATTCAACCCGTTTTCAAAGATAGGTATTGAAAATACGAAATACATGCAGGTATTAGTAATATCGCGAATGTGTTTATGGGTGGTTTTTTGAAAAGGGTCTATTTCTGGATGGGCACTAACTAAGGAACAAGCCGGTCTGTTTTTTCACTGAGTAAGGCTACATTGTCTATTTATCCAGGCTAGATTGAGTATATTTAAAAATACGGCGTAGCAATCCATAGCTACATATTGATGACTACTACAGGTTTGTGTTTGTGGTAGAACGCTAGTATCGACGTTAGTCAGTGAAAATATTTCGTATCGTAAGAGAAGGGGAGGGGGCAAGTCGTACGCCGTTACCGGTAACTTATCTAGCGGGTTAAAGTTCCGTCCGAGTAATTATTCATTCACCTGGTAGTACCGAAAAGTAGCCTTTGAGCAATTGAAGGTTATCAGTTTTGTAAGGGCGAAACAGTAGGCCGCAACGCAAGTGAATCGGTATTAGCCTCGTAGACCAATTAAGGATGTTGACCCCATAGTCTGCTTTCGCCATATACCTTAATCAGATAATGCTTCTTATCGGGTAATTATGTAGAATCATCGTTAAATCTTACCATTATACTCTGCTGATTGGCTGGGTAATTAGGGCGCTCTCATGATGATAAAGTTAATATTTTGCATGCTATTAATTTCCCCACTCCTGGCTTACGCTAGCAACAATCATCCTGTTAACATCTGGCAAGATGAAACACCTACCCGTTCGGAAAATCATAGGCCAATAAATTATGCAGAATGTTTCGCAGAAAAGCCTGTTTTTGATCAACCCGATCAACTAAAAAAACCCTTTAGAGAAGACTCGTTTTGGTACAGGCCTATTCCTTCGACTGCGATATATCATGAGATTACCCAGAGAGACACTTTATTTCCTGACGCAGCCGTGACAAATTCGCAGGCACCCACTCATGTCGATTTAGACATAATCTCTATTTGCTACACAATCTCCGATTCCAGCATGCGCGAGGTTGATATTTTAAATAACATGGGATGGAGTTTTCCGTACCGTGCTATAACGGCGATGACTGACGATAATAAACTCTATACACGCAGACTCTCAGCAAATGCATGTACTAGTTTATCGTGGAAGCCGAACGGCAATGCTGCATTTGTTATCGTCAATCCCGATTCAGGTGAAACTTCGGTAGGAATAGGTGGTTGGCGTTGTGCTGGTGGCCCTATTCTTGGCTTTGGTAAAGATGTTGTTGACCCCGAGGCTCATAACTCCAATGCCATTAGCGGTGATGGTACTGAACGAGTCCCTGGCCGTGCTTCTCGCCTCACGCCGCTCGGTGGCGTTATTCGTGAGGGTGAACTGAATGATGGTATTCATCATGCGATCTCTATCACAATGCCACAAGTAAGGTTTTCACCTGATCCCCGTTTTATATGGCCTGCGCGTGATTCAGACAATAGCTGGAATGATGGTGTCCGTGCTTATAGGGGCAGTGATCCAAACTATACGATGGGCACATTGCTTGCTCTGCCACCAGGGCTTGCAGGCAGCTTAGCACTCACTACCTCACAAGGCAGGCATATTGCCCAGGCAGCAGAAACCTATGGTATGTACATCCTCGATTCTTCAGGTGTGCAAGATGTTGCAAATGGAGAATCTGCCACCATGCATCTTTCGATAGATGCCCGTGCAGCATTGAATGATCTTGGTTTAGAAATTGATAAAAACACTGGCTTACCCGCCTCTTATGACGCACAAAAAGTAGATGCCAACGGCTTAAGAAATGATATTTTGATGATCCTGAAATACTTAAAAGTGATCTCAAATAATAGCCCTGGCAGTGGACCAGAAGAACCAGGCAACGAACCAGAAGAACCAGGCCCAGGCCCCGATAACGAAATTTTTAACCAGTTGCATGCCATGAGTGAAAATATCTATGATGGGCGTGGAACATGGGGTAGCAACCAATATGGCTATCGTATGCCATTAAGAGACAGTTATTGGCGTGCGGATGTATATGGCGAATTAAGTAACCGAAAAGTCACCGGCTCCGCCCTGTTTGCGCAACGTGAACAAGACGTTATTTCCTATTTAGTCAAAGCACAATTAGAAGCTGGTACGGGTGTATTCCCCTTTCCCGCTGACGTTAACAACCCTGAATTTGGAGCCGCTGTGCGTGACCTTATAAGTAGCCGATGTCGTACATGCATCGTCAACGGGTGGGTAATTAGACTACCTGGTCAGCAAATCGAACATCTTTATTTCGACCATGGTTATGCCTTAGTGACGCTCTCCCGCTACCATATAAACTCAAATAATAATAATGTCCTGGCTGCATTACGCGCCGCTGCAAACTGGATTCTAGATAAACCGATTGCCAATAACATTCACTATAATTCTGCATTAATTAAAGGCCTGAGTTATGCATACAAGGCTACCAATGATGCTCGTTATCGTGAGCATGCAAGAACCCTGCATCGTTACGGCGTCTATTCCGGCTTTCTGAGTGTAAATGGCAAGCTGCAAGCTTACGCCCGCGATGAATACAATGCCCAGTTGGAGTTTCATGGGTATATTGTATCTGGAATGATGGCTCTTTTGTCGATTCTAGACTCCGATGATGCTTATTATGCTCCGCTGCAATCTCATCTCGACATGAGCATCAGTTATATGGCGACTCAAGGGCTTATAGAAAATGCTGATGATGGAGAGGCCTGGCCTGGCAGCAATTTGCGCACATGGTATGGGTTAAACCAGTTTCGATCCCTGACCGAAGCGGAGCTCAATGCTGCGAGAAGAAGCATTGAGCTAATAGAAAGTTATACGAATGATATTGCCGATGAAAGCAAACCGTTTAACCGCCAAAAAGCGCTCTATAACTACTTTGTTATTGGGCTTGTGGGATTAACGACTGATATAGACACTCCCAATATGTAAAACTAAACAACCCCGAATTCCCTGCATACTACTAACTGAAAAAGGGGGGGAGGGGCAGTGTAAAAACTCAGAACTCAGAACACGGAAAAGGGTCAGTCTACAGACGCTGTCTCCTGGTGACGATACTTCACCAATTCCGTCAACAACCACTCCCGAGTAGTCACCACTGCCGTATCCTCACACCGTACGGTATAAGCCTTCCCGCTAAACGTACTCTGACTAGCCGAAAGCTCAATAAACTGCTCAGTCGAGGAAATATCATTTCGAAAATAGGCATACTTTTTTTTGATATGCGCTAGTGCTTCTGGGCCGTTATGCAGGGAGCCATTGCGATCAATGATGCAGGAGGTGTTGGCGATGAAGTTTAGCAGGTGCTCCACCTCATGCCGTTGCTCAGTGGGAACATCGGCAGAGGTGGTGGTGACATGGCCAGCGAAAAGAAGTGCGATGGCGAGGCATCGAGTGTGCTTCATCGGGTATCAATAGCGGCCGTGCTGTTTATTGATGTAGTTTGAAAGTTCAACATGGCTGTTATTCATATTTTTAACGATGCCGTGGATATCGCGAACAATCGAGCGCATTACCTGATAAACGATGGTTGGCTCTGATGAAACCAGTGATTCGAATTTTGATTGTTCAATGCAGAAGACCTGTGTGTCGGTCAGTGCGCGCAGGGTAGCGCTATGCTCTTTTCCATCAAGGAACCCCATCGCACCTGCTAGTTCTCCTGGCACGAGCACATGTAGCTGATCTTCCTGGCCGCCGCCTGCATCTTTAACAACAGAGATCTTGCCGCTGATCGGCACATAAAGGGTGTGATCCACATGGCCTTCAGAAAGCAGTTCTTCGCCTTCTTTCAGATCGCGCACTTCTATGATGGCAGCAAGTGTTTCGCAATGTGCTGGGCTGAGGTCTTTGCCGAGAGGGGAGTTTTTAATGAGTTCGATTTTGCTGATGGCATTCATGATTTGAAGGTGTCTCTATAAATTAGGCTTCTAACAAGCGGTTTAAATTACATCCCTGATTACCCTGGTTATCATAGTCCTTTCCACCATGTTTTTCATAGGGTTTTATATCTGATAAATAAAATGGTCATTGCCTGGTATTATTACCTTGCGATGGTAGTGATTTCCACCTGATGAAGGCTACCACTGCGCTGGTATTGCAGCGTGATGGTCTCTCCCGCCTTGAGGGCGCGCAGTACTTTGGCATAGGCTGCAAGGTCGCTAATCGTCTTGCCGTTGATGGTGGTGAGGATGTCGCCATTTTTGAGTCCGGCCTGTGCGGCGGGGGAGTCGGGGGTGGTGCCGCTGATGCGTACCCCATTGCCGCTAAACGCAAAATCCGGGATGGTGCCGACGGTCACGCGACGACCTTGCCGTGCTCTCTGTGAGCGTTTTTGAGGCGCTGCTCTGGGCAGGTTGATGGTGAGGCCATCTGGTGTGTTAGCAAGGTACTCGGCAGTCTCCTTCAGGATGGCGGCGACCTTGACCATGCCGGCGCTATCGATTAGCTCAATGGTGTCGGTGGGGCGGTGAAAATCGCTGTGTACGGAGCCAAAGAACTGTACGCCGGGCACACCGATATCGTAAAAGCTCTGTTGATCACTAAATCCCAACTCGCCGGATTTATTATTTGGGGTGATGCTCTGGGTCTGAATACCAGTGACAAAACCGGCACCTCGGATCACATGCACCAGCTCGCGTGCCGTCTGAGTGCCAAAGATGGTCACCGGCCCTGCGCCGACACGCCCAACCGTGTCGAGGTTCAAGATAGCAATCGCCTTACGCGCGGGCAGTGCACTTACCGCATGGGTGTAGTGATATGAGCCACGCAGACCCGCCTCTTCTGCGGTGAACGCAACAAACACAATGCTGCGCCCCGGTTTCCATTTTTTGCTCACCTGGCGGGCCAGTTCCAGCATCACCGCCACGCCGCTGGCGTTGTCATCCGCACCGACATGGGGCTTACCTTCGTCACCCTTGTGGACGTCGGGCCAGCCAAGGCCGAGGTGGTCATAATGGGCGCTGATTACCAGGCTTTCGCCTGCCAGTTGAGGGTTGTTGCCAGGCAACACTGCAATCACGTTGGTGAGTTGGATGTGGCCGAGCGGTGTGCCGACATCTTCAGACCAGCGTTGGAAGAAACTGTTGTTATCACCGCCTGGCTGCAGCCCCATTTTTTTAAACTCATTGGCGATGTAGTCTGCGGCTTTGTCCAGTTCAGGGGTGCCGAGGCCGCGCCCCTGGATCTCTTTACTGGCGAGAAAGGTGACATCAGCCATCATCCGTTTTTCAGAAAAGACGGGTGGTAGTTGTGCCAAAGCAGGGGCGGGGGTTAGTTTGAAGCCATCACGCTCTGGATTGTCCGTATAGTTAAAATCGAGGCTCATCGGTGAATTCAATACACGCCACTGCCCTTTGGCGACGTTGTTGCCTTCATCACCTTCAAACGCGAGGTAGCTGTATTTGCGGTAGTGCGGCAGTTTGCGCGCAAGGGCTGGCACCGCTTCGGCACGACTGGTGGCGAGCCACACCAATGTCGAGCCGCTATTGTCGGGGTGGCGTGCGGTTAACATTACTGAATGGTTAGCGATCGGTAGTGACTGCTCTTTGAGGGTGAGTGTGGTGCCATCCACGGATACACCTTGTTTTTTAAGTGCTTGCTTAACGGTGTCGCTAAACAGGTTATTCCAGCCGAGAATCCATACGGCCTGGTCACTCGGTAGTTGATCGATTTCGCTATCCAGTTTGACCTGCCAATCACCGGGCTGATTGCCTGCCCAGGCCATCGCCATATTGCGATATTCACTGAGTAGCTTGTTATGAGCCTTTGATGGCAGCAACATCAAAACACGTTCGGCACCAAAGCCCTGTGAAAGTGCGGATGGAATCTCTTTATCGTCGAGGCGACGGAAGAGATCAAACATCGGGTCGATTTCGATGCGTAGCGGACGTGCCTCAAAAGTGAGTGACAGGTCAACTTGTGAGGATGCCATTGTCACCATTTCGATATGCGGCTCGCTTTGTCCTTCGAGATAGATCATCACAGGGATCTTTAATTTAAACGGTATGCCTGTCTGTTGTTGAATCAGCGATGCGTTTAAGCGGTAATGCCTGCCTTCTTTACGGGTGGTGGCGTTATCCAGTTTGAGGCTGGGTGCGCCTGCGCGTTGTACCCACTGCTCAAAAAAGGGAGCGAGATTCTGCTCACTCACCTGACTAAAAATTGCCTCGACATCCTGGAAGCTTGCGATGGTGAAACGGTGCTTTCGATAGAGGGTGGCGAGTGCGCGCACGAAGTCTCGGTTGCCGAGTTGCTGGCGTAACATATGAAATAGCATCAGTGTTTTACCATAGCCGACTGCCTCCGTTGCGGCGCTATGTCGTGAGCGGAATTCACTGAGTGGAAAGTCGCGCTCATGGATAACGAAGTCACTATAGCGTTGCAACACATCACGTCGATAGTTGATCGCTCTGCCGCGCTGTTCGGCAATCAGATGGTCGGCGAGGTAAGTGGTGAGCCCTTCTGCCCAGTTGCCTTTGTCGTAATCGACAAAGACGCCGTTACCCCACCAGTTATGCAGGATTTCATGTGGATACGATGAGTGCAAAATAAACGGAAAGCGGATCACGCGTGGGCCAAGCAGGGTGAACGAGGGCATGCCGTAGCCGGTGTCCCAAAAATTTTCCACCATTGCGAATTTTTGATAGGGGTAGGGGCCAAGCAGTTTGTTGTACATCGAAAGATACTGTGCGGTGGTATCGAGGTACTTCTGAGCAAGGGTTTCATCGGCATCGCGTAGAAAGACCATCGCCTCGGTAGCACCTGCGCTCTGGCGATATTCATAGTAACGGTTGGCAATGATAAAGATATCATCCTGCGGCTGTTTCTCCTCCCACATAACTTTTGTCCAGCCGGGAAGTGCCTCAGTAAGCAGCGGAATTCGCGACCCCTGGCTAATTGCACTCCACCCCTCTGGTAGCGAGATGGCGAGTTTAAAACTCACCAGTTGCTCTGACACCACCGGGTACCACAGGGTTGAACCGGCGAGAAAGATCCCTTCTTTATCGATTAATCCCGGTGTCTCTTTAAAGCCGCGTGCGTACTGTTCACCGTCGGCGCTGATTGGGTGGTTGATGACGCCGCTGTAGTTGAGTGTGATCGGTTGTTTGTCTGCACTGAGTTTGACTCGGTAGTGGTGCTGAATCGAGTTGCTGGGTGTGGCGAGTGTCTCAACGGCATGCGTGCTGGATGTTGGTTTGAGGCCTGCGTGCAGCAGAAATTCAAAATAAGCCTGTGATGCTAAATGATCGGGTAGGGTGATGGTATCCTGGGCGGTGATCATCGATGTGGCTGGTTCGAGGCTGATGTTCAAAACATGCTGGATGGTCTTAGTCATGTCGCTGCTGGCGTGGGCAGTCGATGCGATGACGCAGGTGATCAGTGTTAGTAGTTGGCGAAGAGCCGGGCGTTTCATCATTGAGTCAGTCCATCATCCATTGTGGTTGTGGTTCGATCATAGCCCAGCTGTCGGCGTAACAAAAACTGTATATTTAAAATGTGCATGTTTCTTGCAACTCGTGAATATTAAGCTTATTGACGATGGAGAATGATGATGAAACTGGCATTACAGGGAGTGGGGGTTGTGCTGTTGGGTGTGGCGAGTCTATCGATTTTTGCACATGAAGCAGCATCACCAATTATGCCGGTGGTCGATGCCTATACCGGCTGGGAAACTAAGAAACATAACCTGTCTGAGGCGAATGAACTGCCGATCTGGCAGTTGCCGAATGTTGACCGTGCGGTTGAGTCCTATTTCTCCCCCGATAGTAAGCAATTGATTTTTTACGCAAAATCTAAGGCATCTGGGGCCTATCACATTAACATTGCGAGCATCGATGGGCGCAGTGTGAATGAGATTAATGATGTCGGCAATGATGCCTGTTCTTTTTTCTTTCCTGATAATAAACGTGTGGTCTTTACCTCGACGATGGACAATATGGATATGCCGCGCGGCAACTGGTCGCAGGTGGGGGATTACCCGCAGGGGGCTGAGCTTTATACCGCAAATGTTGACGGTTCCAACGTCAAACGTCTGACAAACAACCGCCAGTATGATGCTGAGGTGTCGGTCTCGCCCGATGGCGAGTGGATTCTCTTTACCCGTGAAACCAATGGCATGCTGGATCTGTGGCGGGTGCGCCCGGATGGTAGAGATGAGATTCAGGTCACCCACTCACCGGATTTACAGGAAGGTGGCTCATTTTACATGTCAGATAGCAAGACGATTATCTTTCGCGCCTGGTCGAAGGCCGAGGAGCATGATCGCAACCGTGGCATGAATATCTACACCGTCAAACATAACGGCAGTGAACTCACACAGATCACCAACGATGGGCAGGTTAACTGGGCACCGTACCCTGCACCCGATGGCCGTCACTTTGTTTTTGCCAAAATGCACCCGCCCTATAATTTTGAAATCTATATGATGGATATTGTTACCGGTAAGCAGACTCGTCTGACTACTAGCGATGCCTTTGATGGTTTTCCCTCAATCTCGCCGGATGGCGAGTTGTTATCATTCTCTTCATCACGCGGGGCCGAGAAAGGTTCGCGCAAGCTGACGATCTTTTTGATGGATATCAGTTCGCTGGGAATAGGGCCTGTGGTGGCGCAGCAGGTGGTGCTGCGGGAGGATTAGATCGGAAAAGTGGACCGAAATGGCTTTTTCGCAGTAGATTCATCCTAAGTCCGACAGGCTCCTGGCCGCCGTAAAAAGCTATAGAACACTCCTCGCAGCCATCAGCACCCCTAGCAATAACAGTGCATAAGCAAACCCCTTTTGCAAATGCTTCTGAGGAATCTTTTCCAGCAACATACCGCCAACGATTGCGCCGAGGCTGGCGGCTACGACGATGCCGATTGTTAATCCAATATTGATATCAATCACTTCGGCGTAACGTGAGCCTGCTACGACTGAGTTAATAATAATCAATACCAGTGAATGGGCAACGGTAATTGGCATCTGTGAAACACCCAGCCAGATCAGCGCGGGGACTAGTAGAAAACCACCACCAACGCCGAGAATACCTGTGAGGATACCGATGGCAACGCCAACACCCGCTGCAAAAATATAGTTGAAGGTTTTTTCATTGCGATTCGTTGGCGTGGGGGCTGCTTTTTTTAGTAGTAACCAGACGGAGACGATCACCAGGAGTAGCGAAAAAAGCATCGATTGCAGCGTTTCTGAAATCATGATGCCGAGGCTGGCACCCGCAAAGCTACCGACGATTCCGCTGATACCAAAGGTGATCAGCAGCTTCATGTGCAGGACTTTCCATGCCCGCTGGTGGATAATGGCGGTGAGGCTCACGCCGGCCACTACCCACAGGCTCATCGCGATCGCTTCTTTAACCGGGATATCACCAAAGTAGATTAACAGTGGGACAGTGGTCATGCCGCCGCCTGCGCCAAATAAAGCGAGGATAATACCGACTACAAAGGCGAGCGGCCATAGCAGTAGCGACATGTTTTATGTTTCACCGCAGGCGAGATTGGCGGGTACGGCCTCCATGATTTTTTTGGGGTCAGGTAGGTCTAATGCGGCCATTTTTTCGATAAAGCGATCACGTGAATGTTTCATACGTGGGTTAAATTGCTTCTCTTCACCAATGGTTGTGGTGTTGTTGCCGCGATAGTCATGCCCAGGGTAGACGATGGTCTCATCAGGCAGGGTATAAAGTTTATTGCTAATGGAGTCATATAGTTTGCCTGCATCGCCCTGTTGAAAGTCGGTGCGCCCTGTGCCGCGAATGAATAGTGAGTCACCACTGAAGACAATATGACCTGTGCGAAAGCTCAGGCAGCTGTTGGTATGGCCAGGGGTGGCGAGTGTGTGCAGTGTGTAGCTGCCAAATTTAATTTCATCGCCGTCATTCAGTGTAAGATCCGCACAGGCAACATCGCCACCGATACCCACGCCTGTTTTACAGCCAGTTGCATCTCGTAATGCACCTGCGGAGGTGATGTGGTCGGCATGGACATGTGTATCGACTGCGTAACGCAGTGTTAATCCTAATTCTTCGATTAGCTTGAGGTCGCGTGATAGCTGCTCTTTTACAGGGTCGATGATAATGGCGTCACGACTTACCTCATCGGCAATCAAATAAGTGAAGGTGTAGGTTTCGTGGTCGAACAGTTGACGTAATATCATGATGAACACGCCTGTATTTTTTTATTCCATGGCATATGCCCAAGCAGGATAGCCATTCCGCACCAGCCTGAGAGCCCTGAGAAGGTGAGTCCGGCACCGACAAAAACTGCCAGCCAGATGAATGATGAAGTAAGAAACAGTGAGCCAAGAGTACCAATGAGTATTAATATACCCGCTGTAACCTGTACCTGTCTCATAATAGGCAGGGTGCCTTTTACATTTCTGGTTGGTAACTTGTTTCCTTTCCACTCGGCGAGTCCGCCATCCAGGCTATAGACGTTGGTGAAGCCTTGCTCAATCAATGTATCTTTGGCACGCGAACTGCGATTGCCTGATGCACAGACCAGAACAATTTGGCTCTCTTTGGGCAGGTTGAGCGCAGTGATCCTGTCCAGTGGGATATTTCGACACGTGGCATCGATACTTTCAGAATTAAATTCAGGGGTGGTACGGACATCGATCAGGTGATGGGTTTCACCTTGTTCGATTTTATCCTTAAGTGCTCTGGATGTGATGTTGCTCATTGGTTGATCCTTTTCAGTCTGGACAATAGATTGTTTTCAGTGCGTTGATCACTTCTCCCCAGTGGGGGTTTGCAATACGGTATTGAACAAAATTCCCCTGTTTTTCAGTTTCAACTAGTCCTAGCAGGCGCATCTTTGAAAGGTGTTTTGACAGGTTTGTCTGCTCAGTCCCAGTGGCTTTTAGCAGTTCGCTGACGGTCATTGGGCCTTGAAGCAGGTGGCATAGAACAGTGAGGCGGATTTCATGCGCAATCGCCTTGAGCCCTTCGCTGGCGGCTAATACATTTTCTCTGGGTATCTGGTTCATGTTGATTATTGTATGGCAATATGATCATATTGTCAAGTTTCTTTTAATGGCGATGTTAAGTGTTTGTTAACTGAAGTGGATTATCGCTACGTGACGGTAATAATGAGGCTTGAAAATGCCGATATATAATAGACGGTATGAGTTGGAGACAGTTCTCATAAATTAAGCTCTTCCGGATAAATTATGATTATTAACCCTTATTCGCCACCGCTACCAGTAGTCAATAAAGAACCAGCTAGAACGCAGGTTGCAGCAGACGCTTCCCCTGAGAACACCGTGGTGCAGAATCGAAATATTGCACCAGTGCCAGATGTGCGTGTTGTTCAGCAGACCAGTGAAAGTGCTAATAGCAATGCGCTGCAAGACCCGAAGCTTGACGCTGAACAGGACAACGAGTCGCTAGAGAGTGGTGGTGGGCATGAGCCAGCAACACAAATTCCAGTTTCACAAAGGCCGGTCACGCAGGAGAAAACAGGGACTAGTGAGCTGTTGAATGAAGCTGAATTGCGTCAGGTGCAACAGCTTGGGGAGCGTGATCGTGAAGTTCGTGCGCATGAGCAGGCTCACCTTTCTGCTGCGGGTAGTCGCGCCACCAGTGGTGCGAGTTTTACTTATACCGATGGCCCTGATGGTAAACGTTATGCGACAGGCGGCGAGGTAGGTGTGGATACTTCACCTGTACGAGGTGACCCTGAAGCGACGTTGCGTGCTGCTGAATTGATTCAGCGTGCTGCGCTGGCGCCGGCATCACCTTCTGCACAAGATAGACAGGTGGCCGCTGCGGCTAATGCCATGGCTCAGGTGGCGAGTGCTGAACTGAGTCAATTGCGGGTAGAAGAGGCACGAGTTGCGCCTGAAGCTGAACCGCTACCAGTTCAACGATCATCGTCGGTTGAGGGTGTCGCTGATGTACAGGCCGTGCCGCTCACAGTTTCAGATACCCGCAGGGAAGCGGTCAGTGATGTGGCTGTTGATACGCGTGATGTCCAGACCCAGAGGCGACAACAGTTACTGGAAGATGTGTTTAGCGCAGTGCAGCGAGGCCTTGATGAAGACCCGCGAGGTGCTAATATAGATAGTTTTAATCTAGCTGTGCAAACGAGTGATCCGCTGCAGACAGTTCATGCGATTCAATCCTCAATAGACAGAGCCTCGGTGCGGTCACGACAGCTCGGCGCTGAGGTGAGTGTTGCGGTACCGGAAATTCGTTCGGTCGTCACGTCGGGTACTACGGAGCAGGAAAAGCAGTCAACAGCAGTGAGAGATACGCGAGCTAGTTCGATTGCTGCAGAGTTGTCAGTCGTCTCTATTAAACAGACTGTCAGTGAAAGCGATGGATCGTCTGAGACTGTGCAGATCGAGCAGCGTGATGAACAGGTGGAAAATAGACAGCAGCAACTAGAAGACGCTTTTAGCGCTGCTGCGCAAGGCTTGGGTGGTGAGCCAGAGGGAACAAATTTAGATTATTTTCTTTAATGCTTTGCTGAAGATCGCATTTTAAAAAAGGGGCTGGCAGTTTTGTCAGTCCCTTTTGTGTTATATCTATCAAGTCGACCCTGAAAAAACCATACTCAATTCACTGGCTGATCATCTTCAGAAACAGGGTGATTCCTTTCCAGTTAACAGAACAGCAGTGATAGTGATTAGATTAGTAACAGCGCAATATTGGCGGCTATTGAGATGATTGCCAGTGTTTTCCAGAAGGCCACTGGGTGGCGCTCAATCAGTGGTTGGTACTCTTTTTTGATGAGGTCGTGGTTGGGTTTCTGTAAATCATGAACAAACTCAGATAGCAGCTGATAGCGTCGTTCTGGGTCGAGGTGGGTGGCTTTTCTGAGTGCACCATCAATCCAGTCTGATAAAGATGGATTATGTGACCTGGCTGGGATATAGGCGACATGTTTGAGCACGTTTTTCGAAAGTGGCTTGCCATATGGTCGCTGTCCACCTGTGAGCATTTCATAAGCGATGACGCCGAGGGAAAAGATATCGGAGCGGTTGCTGACGGCTTTGTCTAAAAAATATTCGGGCGCGGCATAATCGTATGTGCCTAATAATTTGCCACGTTCAATGGGCGCATTAATCTCCTGGATGCCCGCGATGCGGGTGGAGCCAAAGTCGACAATCTTAACGGTGTCATGTTCGTCGATCATCAGATTGTCTGGTTTTAGATCCTGGTGCAGCATCTCCTGGCGGTGAAAACCGCGCAGCCCCTGTGCCACTTGTTCGATGATGCTGCGCACTTCCGCGAGGGTGCATTCGGGATTGTCATCAATCCAGCTACGTAGCGTCTGGCCTTCAATGTATTCGGTAATGTGGTACAAAAATCGTCGCTGCTGCTTAGGTTCAAGTACCTTTAAAACATGGTTATTATTGATGCGTTTGCCAGCCCACTCTTCATGTAGAAAACCGTCGATATATTCTGCATCATCCTCAAAATTCACCGAAGGGGTTTTGATTGTCACCATCGTCTCGGTGTCTGGGTCAACGGCCAGGTAGAGCTGTGAACGGCTGCTGGCATGTAGTTCGCGCAGAATTTTGTAGCCATCCAGAATCATGCCAGGCTCTAAATTGGGTGGAAAGGGCAGGTCGGTGAGGTGTTGGAAAAATTCCTCTTCATTCTGCACCGGCAAACTTTCGATGACGATCACCTGGCAGGTCGCGTTGTCTTCACTGCCATTTTTTAATGCCTGTCGAACCAGTTGTTTGGCCGCACGTTCGGGCTGGTCATGCATCTCGCGCAATGTGTTGGCCAGCACTTTGTGACTAATATGCTCATGTACGCCATCGGTGGTCAGTAAAAAGAGATCGCCTTCTTCAACGGCCAGGTTTCGATAGTCGATCTCGACCAGTGTGTCTGCACCCATTGCGCGGTTGAGAAAGGCCTTTTCACTGCTCGCCCAGGTCTGGTGGTCGCGTGTCATGCATTCAAGGTCACCCTGCTTTGACATGTGGTAGATGCGACTATCACCGACATGAAAGAGGTGGGCGGTAGTGGATTTAATCACGACGCTGCTCATGGTGGTGAGCAGGTTTTGCGATGTCGCCCCGGCACGTTGGTTCTGGCTATAGAGCCAGTGGTTTAATGCACCGAGGATGCGCTGGCCTGATGACTTGACGGTCCACGATTCCGGTGTGCTGAAGTAGTCGTTAAGAAAGCCGCGAACACAGGATTCAGCGGCTTCACGCCCACCTTCAGCACTACTAACGCCATCGGCAATGATGATGGCGACACCCTTGGTCGTTAAGGTTGGTTCCTCTGGTACCATGATGCCGCAGGAGTCTTCGTTCTGAGGTTTATTGCCTTTCTCACTATATTGACCGGCATTAATGCTGAGTGATGTTGTCGACATTTGATTATGTTGCCTTATCTATCAAAAAAATGCAGTGCGTTATTTGATGTCAATCATCTGCACGGTGCCGTCAGGCATGGTTTCTGCGATCTGTCCCTTGGGTTCTTCGAGGAAAAACAGGATCAACGCAAAGACCAGAGCGGCAACGATACCGATGAAGAGGAAAAACTGGTTGTAATCGACGAGTGAGTTAACGGTTAAAAAGGTCACGGCGCCGACGTTGCCATAGGCGCCAGTCATGCCCGCGATCTGCCCCGTCATGCGTCGTTGTACCAGCGGTACCATTGCAAAGACCGCACCGGAGCCTGCCTGAGAGAAGATCCCGGTGACGATTGTCATGCCGACGACCAGCCATATTGGCCAGCTGCTTTCGACCATGCAAAGCACCAGGTAACTCGCTGTAATGCCAGCAAAGGCAATAGTCAGTGTCAGCTTGCGACCGATACGATCACTTAGCCAACCACCACCTGGGCGCGCCATCAGATTAAGAAACGGGTAGATACCCGCAAGCAGTGCGGCGGTGATCTTGGGTAGCTCGAACCACTCAACGTAAAACATGGCGAGCATGGAGACAATGGCGAGTTCAGTGCCGAAGGTGACGAGATAGGCCCAGTTGAGGATCGCGACCTGTTTGAATTTGTAACGATGGAGCGTGGGGACCGGTCTGGTCAGTATGTGCGCATTGACCTGCCAGATTTTCCAGAGCTGAAACAGGTAGGTTACCAATAGTGCGGCATAGATGGCGTAGGTGGCGTTGTCACTGATAAGTCCCATCTGTGCAGGTGACAATTTCCAGCTGAGAACCCCCAGTGCTAAATAGAGCGGGATGTTCATCAAGATATAAAGCGCTAGATCCCCTTTGCTGGTGATCTCCATTGCACCGGTTTTTTTAGGTTTGAAATAGGTTGAACCCTTCGGGGTGTCGGTGACGCTGCGAAAATAGAACAGGCCGTAGGCAATCGCGGCGATGCTGGCCGCTGTGAGTGCGATACGCCAGCCATCGTCGCCACCAAAGTTTAATGCGATTACCGGTAGTGTCATTGCTGCACCTGCAGAGCCAAAGTTCCCCCAGCCACCATAAATGCCCTGCGCGATACCCGTCTGTCTGGCGGGATACCATTCGCCTATCATGCGAATACCGACCACGAAGCCTGCGCCGATGAAGCCAGAGAGAAAACGCATCAACGCGAGTTCTTCATAGCCATCGGCCCACGCAAAACCAATACTGACTAAGCCGCCTAAGACAAGAATGGTGCAGTACATGATGCGCGGCCCGTATTTGTCGACTAACATACCGACGACAACGCGAGCGGGGATGGTGAGCGCAACGTTAAGGATCAGGAGCACCTTAGCCTGTTGATCGGTCAGGTCTAGTGCTTCCTGGATGAATGGCATTAAGGGGCCGAGGCTAAGCCACACCAGAAATGACATGAAGAAAGCGAACCAGGTCAGGTGAAGAATACGTGTCTTGCCTGAGAAACTGAGTAGGGTGAATTTTGAATGTTCGCTGCTGTCTGTCGAAGACATGATGGTCGCTCCACTGCGATAATAGTAATACAGGCTTTACAGCAAAGGGTGTGCCATGTTTAATAACTTATAAATAACAATGAGTTGTGGTTGCTCAGTGTTTTTTCTGCTCGTTTAAGGTGCGTTATTTTATGGGGAAGGGCTGTTTTGGTTCATTAACCGTGCGATGCTAATGAGTATTGTTTTAAACGAATGTTATGTTAATTTATTTTGAGGTGTTGAAGGGAAATGAGTCATCAGTTAGCAATTGATCAGCAGTGGATGCGACACGCATTGCAGCTGGCTGAACGCGCGGAGCTGGCAGGCGAAGTACCCGTGGGCGCGGTGTTGATTAAAAATGATGAGCTGTTGGCGGAGGGCTGGAATCAACCGATTGGACTAAGTGATCCCACTGCGCATGCAGAGATAATAACGCTACGTGCTGCGGGTAGTGCGTTGGGAAACTATCGTCTCTGTGGTACGACGCTGTATGTCACCCTGGAGCCTTGTGTGATGTGTGTTGGCGCGATTACGCACGCGCGGGTTGAGCGTCTGGTCTTTGGTGCGCCTGACCCAAAGCGAGGGGCAGTGGAGAGTGCATTTGAATTGATGCAGCCAGGTAAGTTTAACCACAATGTGGTGTGCGAAGGGGGGGTGTTGGTGGAGCCTTGCGCAGCATTATTGCGAAACTTTTTTAAACGTCGTCGCTAATCCTTGGTGGTTACATGACTGCAGGAATCACCGCTAAATCGCGTTCAAAAATAGAGTGCTGTACCGGTTGAACCTGAGTGATTTTAAGTGGGCGGTCTATCTTCCCATTTTCTGTGCGCCATACCAGAATGTCATAGTAACTGCGGATATTCTCAACATATTGAAGTGCCTCATTACCACGCGCGTAGCCATACCTGGTATTTTTATACCAGCGTTTCTGCATCAATAGCGGCAGGTTCTCTTTGACGTCTATCCATTTGTCCGGGTTGCCGCCCCGTTTCTGAGTGATGATGCGTGCATCATGCAGATGGCCCATGCCGATATTGTAGGCAGCCAGTGCAAACCAGGTGCGGTCCGGGTTCTGAATGCGCTTTGGTAGACGCTTGATCAGTTGTGCCAGGTAGCGCCCCCCGCCCATAATGCTGTTGCGTGGTTTGACGCGGTTTTTATAGCCCATGTCGGCAGCCGTTGCGCGGGTCAGCATCATGATGCCACGCACCCCAGTGGGTGAAACGGCACGTGAATTCCAGTGAGATTCCTGATAGCCGACGGCCGCGAGCAGATGCCAGTCCATGTTGTTTTGTTGCGAGGCTTCGTGGAAATAATCAATGTAGCGTGGCAGGCGTTTGTTAATGTGGCGCATAAAAGTGCGTGTACCGACGTAATCAAAGTCCTGAATATGTCCGTAGTGTCGTTCCATGATCTGATCCAGCTGGCCATTCTTCTTGACCATCTTAAGGAACTGTTGTGCTGCAAGATAGAGGCTGTGGTCATCACCCAGAGGGAAAGCCCACGCGAGTTGTTGTGGGCCAGTGAGGTCAAAGGCGACGCGTAGTTCTGGATAGAAGCGCTGGTTCATCTGCACATCGTTAGAATCGGCAATCGCATAGCGAGCCACTTTATTCCAGACTTTAGAAAGCAGCTCGTCACTGCTGATCTCATTGGTTTCAGACCATTTCAGTGCTGGGTACTCTCGGCTGATCTTCTGCAGGTGTGCGGCATGGCTGCTGCCAGCAATCACCTCGATTGAATCGTCAGTAATGTCATGCAGGCTTTTGGGGCGAGTGTCGCTAGCGCGATAAACGACCTGTTGTGAAATGGTTTGATAGGCAGCGCTAAAACGGATGCGCTTTCTGCGTTCATCCGTAATGGTCAGGCCTGCGGCTGCAAAGTGAGCTTCACGTTCTGCCACCATCGGGATGATTTCATTCAGGCTGGTAGCGGTCTTGACCCTGAGTTTTACCCCAAGGTGTTCTGCAAACAGATTGGCGAGATCATATTCAGGGCCGGTCGCACCAAAAGGGCCCTCATAATGAGTGGTAGGACCGTTACGGGTCACGATTACCAGTTCGCCCTGGCTTTTGACCTGTTCAAGTATTGATGGCGTTTCGGCACAGCCTGTTAGCGTTAAGCCAACGGCGGCAGCTATCACCAGGGTGATGATACGCTGGCTGATTCGATTTTGTAAGTGACTAAATTTCATGCTGTTAGCGTTAAATCCTAATGACGTTTAAATTTGCTGTCTATGTAATTAGGACCTGTCCCTGAATGCTCAGTCCTCATGAATGCGGCGTAAATAACCACACATTCAAGTTGGACACATTTTATACGATCTGTTGGAGGTGGCAAAGAAAATTTTGACATCACAGCGCATTACGGGTCTAAAGTATTGAAATTTAATATAAAATAATATGATGTGACATTGATCAGGTTATTTGTTTTCTTTTAATTGTGAATTTACCTTTATTGTTTAAATTGCTGATAAATATATAAAAACATCTATTTTTTCGATTTTATTGTCTCGTATTGAGCTATTTTGAAAGACGTTGATGATAAATTATTGTTTGCATAGAAGAGTCGCCTGCTTTAATCTTCTGCGCCTTGTCTCGCTGACCATTCGCGATGATGTAAAGGAGAGGTGTCCGAGTGGCCGAAGGAGCACGCTTGGAAAGTGTGTGTACGTTTGCGCGTACCGAGGGTTCGAATCCCTCCCTCTCCGCCATAGTTTATGGTGGCCTGTATCGGCCCCCTCGCAACGGTAAACTGTGAACCCCGTCAGGCCTGGAAGGGAGCAGCGGCAGCAGTGGACCCGTGTGCCGGGGTGTGGTGGGTATGGGTCGCCTCCATCTATCGTTATTCCTGTGATCTCTGATTTGTCCGATTACGGCGTCAAAAGTACTCATTTACGATTTGTAAACTGCGTGCTTTTTCCTTGTTCTCGAACAAATCAGAGACCACAGAACCAACAACAGTCTTACTTGATGGCATTTTATGGGAATACCCCGATGAGATGGTCTCCTCCCACCTCCTAATCGGCGTCATAATGCGCCATGATGGGAGTGTAGATTCCGTCAAACAGAAGCAGGAGGAGACCACATGAAGATTACTACGGTTGGGCTAGACTTGGC
>JAKISP010000055.1 GCA_021648525.1 Gammaproteobacteria bacterium | reverse complement strand
ATTTCCAGTATTGCAGGAAGGCTTTAATCGTTGAAATACTTCAAGCTTAAGAAAAAATATTTTCGCTATCAAAAAACCTGTCAAGAAATATTTTAGTTATTTATCAATGTAGGGGGTGAGTAGTTACTTTTCCGGAGATACATCAAAGCAAAATAAGGAATGGAATGACTCCGTTAGCCAGAAACTGGCAATTGCCAAAGGTTACCCAATATCTATTAAAGTGGGTTGGTATCTCGATCAAAAAGCTTGTCCAGCAACAGAAGCAATAGCACAACCTGAAAAGAAGGGATTTGATTGGTCTAATCCAATGGGATCACTTAAAAATAGTGCAGGAGAGCTTGCCTCTAAAAAGGTAAAGAGTATGTTTGTACCTAATCCAAACGAACCTATATTTCATTACGTTTACGAAATTAATAGTGTTGCTATTGAGCCGGTACATGATAGTGTTTTTGAAATTCCAGCGGGTTACACATTAACGACTAATGTAGTGTATTAAACTGTTTATAGAGGTGTAAGTGTTTTTTTTGCACGACCTACATGATAAGTGTTCGGCTCATTTGAGATTGCAGCAGCCATCAGGACCAATGGCTCTTATTTGGTCGCGGGCGATGACTTGATGCCGCTAGAAAATGCCTATTTAATCATCCATTACATAGGAAATGAGCAGCTCAATTATTTGTGGCAGGATTTAGGTGGCACGTTTTTTCTGCTTTTTTAGAAAAACAAGTGCCGCTTTAAATTGTCCGGCACAGCTACTTGTTATGCCATTTTTCTCAATTTCTGAAAATTTTGAATAGATTCAATATCAGCTTTTTCAGCTTGTTGTGCTCGATAAAGGTCACACCGTATTTGTAGATTTAACCAGTAGTCAGCAGAAACACCAAAAAATCTGGCTAAGCGAAGAGCTGTACTGGGTGTGACACCTCTCTTTTGGTTTATGAGTTCATTTACACGCTGGTAGGGAACATGAATAGCATCAGCCAGATCTCGTTGACTAATTTCCATTGGCTGCAGAAATTCTTCTCTAAGCATTTTACCAGGATGTGTTGGTTCTCTATGTGTTGGAATGCGCATTTTCCTACCTCTAATGATAATCAGTGACTTCTACATCAAATGGACCCGTTTCACTCCATTTAAAGCAAACTCTGTATTGGTCGTTAATTCTTATGCTAAATTCTTCTTTTCTATTGCCAGATAGGCTTTCAAGGCAATTACCCGGCAGCACTTTCAGTTCTTCTAATTTTACAACAGAATCAAGCTGGTCAAGTTTTCTTGTTGATACCTTCCATAATGAGCGAGGACAAAGTTTTCTGGCATTTTTTGTATTTTTGCCATTGAATATATCCTCTGTTGCTTGATTCTTAAAAGAAACTATCATGAAGACACAATAGCACGGATCCCATGCTATTCAAGATTTTATTTGGGCATAACGTTGCCGTTAACCGGCATGCCGTAGTGGTGTTTGTTTTGTGCTATTAAAGCACGAAACAAACACCGCGGAGGTATGTCCGAGTTGAACGGCCTTGTTAGATGCTCACAATTTTGCTACATTAGTTATGCGCATCAATGATACGCATGCGCCATATGGAGTAAATTTCATGCCACAATTATATGACGAAAAAGCTTCTAAAAAAGCCACTAACGTGAGTATAAACAGTGATTTACTTTCAAGAGCAAGGCGCCTAAAGATCAACCTCTCTGCTACTCTGGAACATGCACTTGAAGATGAAGTAAGAAAATTAGAACGAGATAACTGGCTGAGAAATAACAAAAAGGCCATTAATGAATTGAATGAACTAGCAAATAACAATGGTTTGTTCTCCGATGCCTACCGAAATTTCTAATGGCCCAATTTACACTCTATAAAAATGAAGATGGCGCATCAAATGATACTTACCCTTATTTCATAGATATTCAAAATTCACTACTTAGCGACTTGAACTCTCGCCTGGTTATTCCTTTGTCTCCACACGGCGCTTTGAATAATAGTGATGCTAAAAGGTTATGCCCAGTAATCCACCTTGATGAAGGTAACTTTGTATTGCTTACTCACCAAATGACTTCAGTTCCAAGCTCAATTCTAAAAATAGAAGTAACCTCTTTAGAAAGTCTTCGTTACGAAATTCTTGGTGCTATCGACATGCTCATCTCTGGCATCTAATCGGGATAGGAGCTAAGGAGACACCCATGATAAAGCTTGACAATATAATAATCAAGATATAAGTTATCACCTGGAATTTCAACGCATCGCGTCAAGGAATGACCAAAGCCTAAACCTCGCTGCTCTCAGGTCTCGTTGGCTTCCTTTGTTGCGTGGAAATTGTTTATGCTAACGTTGATCGCCAGAACGGACCCAGAAATATTTTGTGAGATTTTTATCGACAGGCAGCACTGGATGCCACTCTATTTGAAAATTTATAAAAATAAAAAACTTCCCAAAAGACCACCCAAAATGGGCAATACTGTTAGGTGGATTGCTATGCTTGGAGGGTTTTTGGGAAGGGTGGGTGATGGAGACCCAGGAATAACAACATTGTGGCGAGGCTGGATTCTCGCACAGAGTACATAACTTATGGGTAATAGAAAGGTGTTGTGGAAGCTGGGGGAGAAAAACCCTCGGCTATCCGATTATACATTTTTTTGTAATTTCTGATGAACGGCAAAACGCCACTTTTCTAAATGAGGAATACAGCTACACAACGATAACTCCTTCTCGTTACATAACTCATGTAAAACATCACTTAATACATACCAAGCATGGCCGTCATGAGAAACTAGACGATCAACAGTTTTTTGAGATCTATCATCAAGTTCATCCATCCAAATATGCCACTCTGGACTGTGCTTCCAATAGTTTCCAGCTGCGTGTACTACTATGGAGATAGCCACCCCATCTTTATTCTTAGGGCCAAGCTGTAATGCTAACCCTTTGTCAATTTTTTTATCCTGCAACACGTCAACCAAGTATCTTTGCATTGCGCAAAACCCGACACCGATAAAATATTCACCTTTATCCAATATGCCATCACTTTCAGGATCAACAGAACATTTAATCTTAGAAGTAATCTCTGAAATAATTTTGTCGATCGAATTTAGTAGTTCTTCAAGGTAAGATAATTCTGCATCTGCGAAGGTATACTTATTTTCTTTCTCAAAATTTATATACATGAACACTATTTCCAATTACGTTTAATGCATAACAGCTGTAATATGCCGAACAGCCATTCTGCATATTATTGACTATATCCACCCGCTAATTATTCTTATTATGATATGCAAGGGTAAATGCAGAATAAACTGTATAATTTAACAACCATATTTCCTTGCAACTCCCCAGGGAATTAGTAAAAGTAGCATATTCATACCGTTCTGCCTATTACCAATATCCACGTAACAGGCAGAAAAAAAAAGAAACAAGGCGGTTTCAATGTCCAGGAGAAAACGCCTTGCACGAGGTGGGTTTACGCCAAAATCATCTCGTCTGATGGATCAGGTTCGTGAAACACTGCCTTATCATCATTGCTCACTGCGCACAGAGCAGAGTTATGTTAGCTGGATTCTTCGTCTTATCCGCTTTAAAACTAAAATGAGAATTTTTGGATGGGACATTTTAAATCTTTGCTTTCTTATACCGTCCGATAATAATAGACGGCCTATGCATCAGGAGATTTTTATATTCACATTTCACGGTACTTTATAAATTCTGTTGTGATGGATTTGTATAGCGCTGTAATCCATGGCTTTTCATTACCTACTGTTTGAAAAAGTGGTGCTTTTCCTGGGTCTGAAGGTGAAATTACTACCTCTGTATTTTTTATGCCCACTTTGTATACCAATGTGAATAGCTCTTCAATGGCGCTATCTCCAATGGCAAGACAACCAATAGACAGCGCCTTGCCATGAATGAATATATTTGTTCCTGGGTTTGAGCGACCTTCATTATTAGCGTGATATAGGTCAAATTCATTGGGATAATTGAGCTTCATGGATAGATGGTAGCTGCTATTCGGATTCAACCCCACAATTCTGTAGATTCCTTCCGGGACTTGTTTGTCTCCTTCCATCAATTTTGGACCAGAAACACCACTAGCCGCACGAATGGGATAGTTCTTTATTTTTTTAAATCCATTGTCACTTGTAACCCATAGCTCAAGTTTTTTTTCATCTTTTATCGCGAGTAATTTCACTTCTTTGGGTGGGTATGGGATACCTGCATTGTCAAAATAGGGTTTCAATCGGTTTTCTGCATTTTCTCCATATTTTTCGATCACAGAAGAAATGGTCTCTTTTCCGACAACCTTTTGATAAACAGGCACCCACAAAACCCTGCCATATATAGAGAGAAGTATCAGGAGAGCAATGCCCACTACCGCCATGCTAACGTGTGTGCTGCTGCTAATTTTCATCACTTCTCATGAATATAGACATAATGATTTTCTGCTAAAGAAATCATCCTCGATCCTGTTACCTGGACCATCGTAATGCGTTAGCGCCATCATGTTTAATAATGATGAGGTCCACATGAATCAAAGCCTACTCATGTCATAGCGACATGAGTAGGGGCGCAATCTTAAATTAGAAACAAGGCTTCTCAGGTGTCTCTTCAAAACGCTTGATGCTAGAAATGATCTCTTCCTTCGCATCTTCAACACCCGCCCAGCCTTCCAGCTTGACCCATTTGTTCTTTTCGAGGTCTTTATAATGTTCAAAGAAATGGGCGATCTGCGCCAGCAGCTGCGGCGGCATATCATCCGGCCCCTGCACATCTTTATAAAGACCACATAGTTTGGTCAACGGCACTGCTAGCAATTTGGCATCGCTACCCGCTTCATCGGTCATCTTCAGCACGCCAACTGGGCGACATTTGATGACCGAACCGCTGATCAGCGGCACCGGGGTGACAACCAATACGTCAGCCGGATCACCATCGTCAGAAAGCGTGTGCGGGATGTAACCGTAGTTGCACGGGTAATACATCGCAGTGCTCATAAAGCGATCGACAAACATTGCGCCAGTCTCTTTATCGACTTCATATTTAACCGGATCACTGTGAGACGGTATTTCAATGATGACATTAATTTCATCAGGGACGTTTTTGCCGCCAGTAGACACCCTATCCAGATTCATCGCGATTTTCTCCACATACAAAAAGGGACACATTATACATCATAGGCCATATGGCAGGCGCGCAAAAATAGCCTGATATCGGGTGAAAATAATTTTTTCGGTGCTCATTATCGTCAAATAGCAGTCGCTGTGCCTTACTGTTTATTCAAAATTGCTCAGATCGGGGTTCGAACTGGTTAATTTGCTGACGATACAGGTTACTTGATTTACCTTTCCATTCGGCTGTGGCCACCGTTGCAGTCACGACATAACGCAACGGCCCACCAGGGACAACGGCATCAAACGGATAGCAGGTCACCAGCGTTAGCTGCTGTTCACTCACCTCGTCCAATGGCGTCGATTCATCAATCACCTCATAAGCATTGATAATATACTGGTGAACAGCGCCTGTCTGATCCTGAACTAAAATGGTGTCATCAATACGAAGATTCTTCAAAAAACCAAAATGGGTATCACGGTGCCCTGCAACCAGACTATTACCAAATTCTCCTGGTAGCGGTGTTCCAAACCGGTGTCCAGGCCCAAAGGCCAGTGCACGCCCATTATCACCCGCGAGTACTATCTGATCAACACCGAGTCGAGGCACCACCAGGCGTGCCACGGGCCAGGTATCGGCCCATGGCCAGGGTTTGACTGGTTGACGGTTAGCGATGCCCTCTTCCCATGCATCTAGAATCAATTCCTGTGCAAGCTGAGCCTTCGCATAAATATAACTGCCTTCACCAATCTGCCAGAGGCCACCGCCTAATAACAGAACCAATATGAGACGATGCCTCCATTTATGCATCTCGATTCACCCGAACCGTTTTATTGCGGCGCCATAAAAACAATGCTGCCAATAAAAGCATCACGCCAATCATCAACTGTAGTTGTGCCGGTGTTGCTGTCTGCGCATGGCGACCAAATATTTTTGCATGCGCCTGCCCTTTAGGCAGGTTGACGGGTAATGCCAGTGTATCAAGTACCTCATCGACTGGACGAACAGGTGTCATATCAACAGCAACCAGGCTGGTGTATTTGCTGACCAGGTTATGTTGCAACGCGATATTAACCACTGCTGGTTTTATCTTTTTTTCTTCTTCACCTTCGTGGATACGGTCCATCAACGCAGCAATTTTCGCCCTTGCCCACATGGTGGCAATACCACGATCACTGCCAGACTGTTTTAGCTGAAAGCTATTTTCCCACCCTTTATTTTGTCGTTTACCACTAACCACTACGGTCTGATTATTCAGTTTGGTACGTGCAGTTAACAGCAATGGTTCTCCCTGATAAAGATCTGGCAGACGCTTAGGCCATACCTCAACGGCAGGATCATCAAATTTGATTGTCAGGTCGGTCATCACTGCGGTTTCTAGTTTATGAAACAGGTCATTCATCTTTGTTTCTACTTCATCTATATCACCAATGTAGGTAAACGTACCGCGCCCAAACTGGGCTGCTTTACTCATAAAGTGACTATTTGGTGCCGAGCCAATCCCAATTGTGAACAGCCTGCTATTGCCTAGTTTTTGTTTAATCAACTTAAATAGTTCTGCCTCATTCCCAACACTGCCATCCGTTAAAAACACCACCTGCCGTACCAGTGCGCTTTCGCGCTGACTGGCAAGCGAGGCCTCTAATGCGCCGCGAATTTCAGTACCACCATTCGCTTCCAATGATGAAACATAACGCTGCGCATCACGTAAATTATGATGCGTTACTTCACGTGCGGATGAAAAGAGTTTGTCGGTTGTGCTATTAAATGAAATCACATTAAAACGATCACCCGGGTGTAGCCGCTTTAACGCTAGTGATAACGCACGCCGCGCCTGATTGATTGAGGTACCGGACATTGAGCCAGAGGTATCAATCACATAGATCACTTCACGCCCAATACGCTCCGCTTTCATCTTGTTGAGATCCTCGTTCGCAGGTGGTAACACCATCACCAGGTGGTAAAGCTCGCCCTCTTTCTCTTCTGTAAAAAGTGCAGCCCGTGGCATGTTCACAGCCTCCGGCCGCCACATTAGCTCAAAGTCTCGTTCTGCATAGACCACTTCATCGGTAAGTGATACCGCCATTTTATTTCCTATGCTCTGTTTTACCGTAATGCGATGATAAGCACTTTCAACATTGGCCAGCTTAAAACCAGCGTTGATCATCACACTCAGTCGAACCGGGTTAATTTTCTCATCACTCCCCCAGACTGGCGGCGTGATACGAGCGGCATCAATCACCTGATGAGTGTTCATCGCCCAACCACTACCATCAAACGCAGTGACCTCCTCTTCATTAACAACAGGTGAACCAGGAATATAACGTGGTGTGATTGCCATTGGAAAACGTAGCCTAAATTCACCGTTGTCATAACGTACGGCCTGTTGGTACTCAATCTCTATTACCACCGTTTCACCAGGCGCGATATTGGCCACTGAACTGGTAAATAGATCAGGCCGTTCCTGTTCAATTAACGATGCCTTTCTGCCCTCGTTACGGGCCTTTTTATAGAGTCGCTTTGCCTCTTCTCGTGGCTTTATCACCCCTTCGATCAGGCGCTCACCTATCTGCATCCGTAGACGATCAACCGCCGCATTCTCTGGTAGCGGGAAGACATAAACCCCTTCAAGCCAGCGCCCGCTATCATTCTTAAATGTCTGCTTCAATGCTGAGCGCGCAATCATGCCTGTTACTTCAATCTGAACATCAGTCTCAAGCGTCGCTGCTAACTGATACCGGCTGCCCTTCTCCGATTTAAATAACAACGAACCACTCTTCACCTGATGCATTTCAATTTCATTAAGATCATCACTGCGTTCAACCGCGGCATTCGCGCTGCTGATAAAAAATACAACAGCCAACCAGCCAAGTGCCACGAATGAAATAAATTTAACTACGTCACCCCAGGAATAGATAACAAGCATAGAAGATACTTGCTCCTGGGTACTTTGATTGCGATTCATTTTGCTACCCCTCAAATATCGTGAGCCAGTGTGCCGTCCATGGCATGATTGTTAACTCCATCAGCGCACCGGAATTTGTCTATCGGTTATTAAAGACTTCAAAAATGGCACTGGCAGGAAGTAACGCGGTTCAATTGGGGTGCAATAATGGCGAATAATGGCAATGTGCTGCAAACACATCACAAACCACCTCAGGTATGCTAATTTACACCTGGCTTGAATAACGGGAATCCACTATGAGCAAACACATCACAATCGTTGAGGATGAAGAGGCGATTCGTAAAAACTACGTCGACGCCCTGACCAGGCAGGGCTATAACGTCACAAGCTATGCTAGCCGCACTGAAGCACAACAAAGCTTCACTCAACAGCTACCCGACCTGGTACTGCTTGACATCGGCCTTGACGATGAAATAGAAGGCGGCTTTGACCTCTGCCGTCTGCTACGTCAACAGTCACCCACACTACCGATCATTTTTCTCACCGCACGAGATAGCGACCTCGACATTGTCTCGGGCCTTCGCCTCGGTGCCGATGACTATCTAACCAAAGACATTAGCCTGGTGAATCTTTGTGCGCGCGTCGCCGCATTTTTTCGCCGTATGGATGCATTGCAGCAACCCCAGGCGGAAGCGTCTGAACTAAGACGAGGCGAGTTGTTATTAGATATGAATCGTTACAGTGTGAGCTGGCGTAGTGAACCACTGGAACTCAGCCTGACCGAGTTCTGGCTAATCCACTGCCTTGCCAAACACCCTGGTCATGTTAAAAGCCGCGAGCAATTAATGCAGGATGCACACATCGTGGTTGATGACACCACCATTACCTCACACATCAAGCGTGTGCGAAAAAAGTTCATCGCCATCGATAATAGTTTTTCTGCCATCGATAGCGTCTATGGTATGGGCTACCGCTGGCTGGAAACTAAAAACAGCTAATGGGGATTCGTGGGAAACTTTTACTGGCATCACTCAGCCTGCTGATCATTCCATGGCTCGGCGCACAGTACATTCAGAATCTTGAGTCTTATCTTAGAGAGGCGCATGAAGAAAAGCTCATCGACCGTATTTCTATCATGGCCGCCGTAATGGGCGAACAGGAAAAATTATTAGTTGATCAAAATAATAATGCCGATATAGATAATATTCCATCGCACCTTTATATAAGGCCACTCAACAGACCGATTCAACTAGATGGCTATCTTGATGACTGGCGTCATTATCAGGACAGAGAGCAGCCATTAGGGAAAAGTAATGGTGACTTAAGTGTTTTACAACGCATCGGATACTATAAAGACCATCTCTACATCACGCTGCAGGTAACCGATGATAATGTCATCTACCGCTCACCCAACACCCAACGCCTTGATCGCTCTGACCATATACGCATCAGTATAATCGACCATGATGGGGAATTCAGGCGCTACCAGATAGC
Source organism: Gammaproteobacteria bacterium (assembly GCA_021648525.1). Lineage (GTDB taxonomy): Bacteria > Pseudomonadota > Gammaproteobacteria > SZUA-140 > SZUA-140 > SZUA-76. Next base: position 9,731 of record JAKISP010000055.1, on the reverse strand, counting down.
CGCTATTACACCAGGGGCGGTGCATGCCTACCTGATGCCATCACCACATAAAAATGGTGATAATCGGCCACTCAGAGCAGAAACCAACATCAGTGGGGCGTGGCAATTTAGCAAAGGCGGCTATACCGTTGAGTTACAAATCCCGCTGACCATGTTTAACGGCAGGCTGGCGATTGCAGTCATCGATGTTGATGATGCCAATACCCGGGTAATCAAAAACATCGTCGCCAATGCCAACACAGAACGAGCCAATGAACTCGGAACTATCGTCATTCCCACGCCTCAGATGAAATCGCTATTGGCTCGCTTACAAAGACCGCAAACCCGTATCTGGATAGTCGATAATAATCGACGCGTTATCGGCATGGCGGGTGATCTTCATCAGATAACCCAGGAACAGTCTAAACAGCAAAACCGGAATGATGCCTCTCTCTTTTCAATATTAATGAAGCTCTTCTACCACATCACGCTTGAACAACCCTATGATGGTTTTTCAGATCCATTATCATCCGCATCAAGGCTCGATAATCCAGCGATTATTGCGGCACTCACCGGCACGGCTAAAACTTACTGGCATTCAACTGAAAATGAAAATATCAGCATCACTATCGCCGCTCATCCTGTATATCTAAATGATGTGATTGTTGGTGCCATTGCCATCGAAGAAAATAGTAGTAGTATTTTGATACGGCAAAACAAGGTGATTGAAGCGATGGTCAACATGGCGCTGCTCACTTTCCTGCTCACTTTTGGTGTGCTACTATTTTTTGCCACACGTCTTTCACTGCGTATTCACAAGCTACGTAATGAGGTTGATGCTAGCATCGCGGATGATGGGAAGATTCAGAGGACTCAGATAAATAGTCAATCAGGGGATGAGATTGGAGACCTTGGGCGAAGCTTTTCAAGTATGTTAAAGCGACTGTCACAATACAACCGCTACCTTGAAACGATGTCGGGAAAATTAAGCCATGAACTGAGAACACCCATCACGATTGTTCGTTCATCACTCGATAATATTGATAAAACAAAACTCGACAACGAAAGCCTGACCTATATTAAACGTGCCGACGAAGGGGCCTCGCGCCTTAACAGTATTTTGACTCGCATGAGTGAAGCCACCCATCTTGAACAGACGATCCGAGATGAAGCACGTGAACACTATTCTGTGATCGATCTTATTGAGGCTTGCATCAACGGTTATCGCCTTGCCTACCCACAACAGTCCTTTGATTTTATTTGCGATGAAAGCTTACGCATTAAAATGGTTGAGGGTTCTCCTGAGCTACTGGCACAACTGATGGATAAGCTGGTCGATAATGCCACCGATTTTTCCAGAAGTGATACGCCGATTACAATTTCATGCAAAGCAACAGATGACGCCCTCTCTATCACCGTTCACAACCATGGCTCAACGCTGCCAGACAACATGCGTGATAGCCTGTTTGATTCCATGGTCTCGGTGCGTCAGCATAAAACAGGCTCGCCACACCTCGGTCTGGGGTTATACATTGTCAGGCTGATTACCGAATTTCATCACGCAAGAATTGAGGTTCAGAACACTAACAAGCCTGATGGGGTTGCCTTTATCCTAACCATTCCTGTTTCTCATCCACACAAAGTTTTCAGCATGGTGGACAGATGTATCCACCCGATACCCCGCCACCTTTTGCCATAATTCAACCTGAATTAATCACTTCTCGAACCTTCTCCCGCCACTCTTTGTTTGTTTAATAGACCTCAAGCCATACAGGCCCCAAACAATAGAGGAGCACCATTATGAACCGTCATCTACGTTTAATCACCACCATTACCCTCCCACTCTTATTCACTGTCGGCTGCGCCAGTACGGATAGTAAACCCTTTGTTACGGCTGACAGTGAGACCGATAACACCCTCACTGTTTCACAGGAAAAAATTGATGTTAATGCGTCTGTAAAACTCGCTATTCATAATATGGATGGCTATCTCAATCAACTTGAACAAGAACAACCGCTAGCCACTACCCCAACAGAGGAAATCACAGATATGACTGTATTGATTGTTGAAGAAGGCGTTGAGTTTGACACGCTGACAAACAGACTCTCGGCCACTGAGTCGGAAGAGATAGATCAATTGATTGAGGTTGAAAATTCAACATCAGCCGAACCAGAACAGATGAAGTTCTTTTTTGGCTTCAATAAAGTGGCCATTAGTGATACAGACAAAGCAATGTTAGAACAACACGGTACCTACCTGCTGAACAACAAAAATGTTGTGCTGGTCATTAACGGTCATGCTGATAACCGTGGTAACAAAAATTACAACCAGTATTTAAGCCTGCTACGTGCAGAGGCGATTGCCGCTGAGTTAACCCGTGCGGGTGTACCTGAGGGTCAACTGCGCATTGGCGGCATGGGAGACAATGTACCCATGCTAAATGCCAGCCACTGGGGTGAAAATCGCCGTGTAGAATTACTGTATCGAGATGCGCTGATGCTCAGCAGCCAGTAGGATTCGCAAGCTTCAGGGTTGGGACTTCTCCTCGCATCCCTGAAGCCTCCGAAGCAGCCCCGGTCTTTTGAGCGGGGCTTTTTATCATCTACGTTGACTGGCATACCACACACCATCCGCAGGGTATGAATACAAACCTTTATTCCGGTTGGTAAAGACCGCATTCAGTTACGATGGTACTTAAAGGCACGTCCCAGGGTTCGCGAGGGAGTCGCTTTACCTGCTGGAAATTGTATGCCACCCCGCATAAACGAGGTTTACGCCAATGGCGTCTGCGTAAAAGAAAGGCAAGGCTGCGGTCATAAAACCCCCCGCCCATGCCAAGGCGGTTACCTGCTTTATCGAAGGCAACCAGTGGCGTCATGACCAGGTCAAGTGATTGAGCGCGAACTAATTCACGTTTTGCAGGCAGAGGCTCGGGGATACCGAAACGATTGAGGCGCATCTTGCTATCAGGTCGATATGGGGCAAACCAGAGTCGGTTATGATGAATGGAATCCAGTATCGGTAGATAGCAGCACTTACCTTCTGACCAGATGCGTTCGATTAATAGTTCAAGACTTAGCTCACTATCATTAGCAATATAACAGGCGATGCGCTGGCTCTTGCGATAAAAGCGGCTGCGACTAATCAATCGCTCCACCTGATGAGCCGCATCAGACTGCTGCTGTGCAGAAAGCGCATGGCGCTGCTGGCGCATCTGTTGACGAATTTGAGAACGATCGACCATATGATGGCTACCTCTCAGAGAAGAGATGGTCTAGTTAGAATAGAAGGGTAATCCCCATCTGTGCCGCGGTGAGCCTTTGCCCTTGAACCAGAGGTTCAGGTGGGAACGGTTGGAACATCGTAGGCTTCCCGCTTTCGCAGGCATGCACAATAATATCCGCAGTATGTTCCCGGGGTATATAATTAGGCTCAAGAGAATACCCAGCTCAGAGACGTACACCACAGGGACTACCCAATTTCGGTGGTCTTATGACCGAATCACTATTATAACTCCATTTGCTTACTATTGTTGAGCGCTGTATCAATTTTATCCTGTAACAGCTCAAGACGATGACCAAAATTTTGAGTAAAGTCAACCTGCTCAGATTGACTCTGCAGTAGCTCATGCGTCAGGTTCAGTGCTGTCATTATCGCAATACGGTCCATTCCAATGACCTTGCCGGTATCACGCACTTCACGCATCTTGTCGCTTAGATAGTTAGCGGATGCCATTAGTGAGGCCTGCTCTGACTCTGGGCAGGCGATGCGGAACTCCTTGTCCAGTACCTTGATCGTAATAGGGACGTTTTCATTACTCACAGCTCTGACTCCATGTGCTTTAAACGGGTAATCATTTTTTCCATCTTGTCGCGTGCCATGTGGTTTTTTTCAGCCAGTTGGCCCTGTTCTGCCAGCAATTGCGCACGTTCATTTCGTAACTGAACATTTTCCTGCTGTAGTCGCTCGCACAGGCGGACAAGCTCATCGATAGAAAATTCCAGTTTTTTGATCTTTTGCTCTTCGCAAGAAGACGATTTTTCAGTAATCATGGTACAAATATAAAGTGCTGCCACCGTCGGGTCAATGTCTGAACGCTGTGGAATCTGGCACAGAGATGGTAGCATTCATCATTAGTTAACAGAGACTACCAATACTTGGGTGCTATCCCCTTGTTTTCTGGTGGTTAATGTTAAATAATTTTATCGGTATTTTTTACGTGAGCAACTTTAAATATATCGCGTAAAAGTGGAATGGAGTAGAGATGAATACAGCTAGCGTTGAAGATGCACTATCGCGTCTTGGCTTAATGGTCAGTGCAACTGAAGGCCATGGACTGTTATGTGGATTGATTTGTGCGTGTGGCTACGTTGAATGCGAAGCGTGGGTTGCGTTGATGGATGAAGAAAACATTGATCAATTAACCTCTGATGATCCCAATGACCTGATCTCAACCCAGGGTACTCACCTCGATAGCCTTGAAGCCGGTGAAGACGGCAAGCTATTACGCGCGCTACACCGCGAGACATTGAGCCAGTTTAGCAGTGGTGAATGTGATTTTTACCCCCTGCTACCGGATGATGACACCCCGCTGGATGAACGTACCGAAGAGCTGGGTGCATGGTGCCAGGCATTTCTATTTGGTCTGGCCGCGGGTGGCATTAAAGACTTTTCTACATTACCTGAGCAGGTGGGTGAGATCAGTCGTGACCTGATTGAGTTGTCTCAAATTGGGCCTGGTGCCGAAGAGCCAACTGAACAGGATGAATTCTCCTACGTTGAATTAGTCGAATATGTGCGCATAGGAGTGCAGCTAATCTTTGAAGAGCTGCATTCAAACAGCAGCGATGAGCCATCTGAAGATAAAGTGCTGCACTAAACTTGTAATCTAAATAGATAAGGTCTACCACTGCATGAACAAAAAAGAGTACCCGAGGCGGCGCCGACGCTTAATGCAGATGATGGGGCATGAGAGTATTGCGATACTGCCTGCCGCACCGATGTTAATCCGTAACCGCGACGTTGAGCACCCTTACCGACCCGATAGTAACTTTTATTACCTGAGTGGCTTTGAAGAACCAGAAGCAGTGGTGGTGCTGGTGCCTGGGCGTCCACAAGGCGAATACATTCTGTTTTGTCAGGAACGTGATGAAAAAATGGAAATGTGGAATGGGCCACGTGCAGGCCAGGAGGGGGCATGTATCGACTATGGTGCCGATGATGCCTTTCCGATTGATGACCTCGATGAGATCCTCTCCGGTCTGCTTGAAGATCGTGAAAAGGTCTTTTACACCATGGGTTTTAGTGCAGAGTTCGACCACAAAATGATGGAGTGGTTAAATTTGGTGCGTGAAAAATCACGTGTCGGGGTGCATGCCCCTAGTGAATTTGTCGCGCTCGATCATCTGCTGCATGAGATGCGCCTGTTCAAGAGCCGCAGTGAGATCAAAATCATGCGTGATGTAGCCAAAATTTCGGCCAGGGCACACTGTCGCGCGATGCAGATGTGCAAGCCGGGGATGATGGAGTATCAGCTTGAAGCGGAACTGCTGCATGAGTTTGCACAGCACGGCTGTCGCGAACAGGCCTATCAATCGATTGTCGGTGGTGGCGACAACGCCTGTGTGCTCCATTATATAAAGAATGATGGTGAATTGCAGGATGGGGACCTGGTTCTGATCGATGCTGGTGCCGAGAAACAATACTATGCCTCTGATATCACAAGAACTTTTCCAGTCGGCGGGACGTTTTCAAAACCACAAAAGGCGATTTACGAGATTGTACTGGCCGCCCAGGAGGCTGCTATCAAGGCGGTTGTTCCCGGTAATCACTGGAATGACCCGCACTATGCGGCGGTACGCGCCATCACCAAAGGCCTGCAAAAACTAGGGCTAATTAAAGGCAACCTGCGTACACTGATCAAAGAAGAGGCCTATCGCCGCTTCTTTGTCCACCGCACTGGCCACTGGCTTGGTATGGATGTGCATGACGTGGGGGAATACAAGATCGATGGCGTGTGGCGGTTACTCGAACCCGGCATGGTGTTGACTGTTGAACCCGGCATCTACATCCCGCGTGGCAGTAAAGGGATCGCCAAAAAATGGTGGGGCATCGGGATACGTATCGAGGATGATGTGCTGGTGACAAAAGAGGGTTATGAAATTTTAAGTGATGGCGTGCCAAAAACAGTGGATGAAATTGAAGCCTTGATGGCAACAACCGATTAAAAATACGATGGAAAAAAACGCACCACATTACGATCTATTAATCATCGGCGGCGGCATGGTCGGCGCAAGCCTCGCTTGCGCGTTGGGTAATCAACCATTGCGTATCGGCGTGATTGAAGCGGTGCCGTTTCGTTCTTCATCGCAACCCAGTTACGACGATCGCAGCATCGCACTCGCCTATGGCGCACGTAAGATATTTGAAGGGATGGGGTTGTGGCCGCAGGTTAAAGCGATTGCGACACCGATTAACAAGATTCATGTCTCCGATCGCGGTCATTTTGGTGCCATGCGTATGGATGCAGCACATCAAGGCTATCCCGCGCTTGGTTATGTAGTTGAAAACCGCGACCTCGGACAGCTCTTTGCAAAACAACTGGCATCATTTTCTAACATTGAATTGATCTGCCCAGCACAACTAAAAAACCTCACTATCACTGCTGATGATGCCACCGTAGTGATTGAACGAGATGGTGAGGTAGAGACCTTAACCACCAGACTCATCGTGGGTGCCGATGGTGGCCGCTCCGCAGTGCGACAACTATCAGGCATCAGCCACACCTCGGATGACTACCATCAAAATGCGGTAATTGCCAATATCACACCTGGCAGGGATCACCAGCATGTCGCCTATGAACGCTTTACTGATAGCGGGCCATTAGCACTGCTACCGATGTCTGACGGACGCTGCTCACTGGTATGGACGGTTGATCGCGATAAGGTTGATGATGTAATGGCATGGGATGATGAAACCTTTCTGGCGCGACTACAGGAGCGCTTTGGTATGCGCCTTGGACTGCTGCAAAAGACGGGGAAACGTAACGCCTATCCGTTGGCACTGGTGCGTGCGGATGAGCATATCCGCCCTCGCCTCGCGTTGATCGGTAACGCCGCGCATGTATTGCACCCCATCGCGGGGCAGGGCTTTAACCTCGGCATTCGTGATGTCGCCGCACTCGCCCAGGTAATTGTTGAAGCGAAGGACAATGATATCGGTGCACTGTCGGTATTAAACCAGTACGACCAATGGCGCAAGCATGACCAGGCGTGCGTTACGAACCTGACGGATGGACTGGTGCGTATCTTCTCAAACCAGATAGCGCCACTGGTGATTGGTCGCAACAGCAGCTTGCTGGCGATGGATCTCATCCCGCCCGTTAAACGTGCATTGATGCGCCAGACAATGGGGCTTGCGGGTAAGTTGCCCAGGCTCGCGCGCGGTATTCCACTACAGTGATGAACAGGAACAGTTAATGAACGCTGATTATGATGTGGTGATTATCGGTGGCGGCATGGTCGGCACCACCCTCGCCTGTGCGTTGGGCGATAGCGACTTTAAGGTGGCGGTGGTTGAAGCACATCCCGCCGAGATGGAATGGGCTGACGATAGCATCGGTATGCGCTGCTCGGCCATCACCGCTGCCTCACAACAGATCTTCACCGGCCTCGGTACGTGGGATGCAATCGTCGCCATGCGTGCCAGCCCCTTCCGCGAAATGCAGGTGTGGGATGCCGAAGGCCACGGTGCGATTCATTTTGATAGCGCCGACATTGCGCAGGATAAACTTGGCCACATCGTTGAAAACCGGGTTATCCAGGCGGCGCTGACCCGGCGTATCGATGATTTTGATAACGTTGAACTACTCTGCCCCGAAATGCTCGAAGATCAGGATACCAGCGGTGAGTTAGTTAAGTTAACACTGAAGGAGCGTGGCGAGATCACAGCACGGCTTATCGTTGGTGCCGACGGCACCCATTCACGCGTACGCCAACATGCCGATATCAAGACCAACGGCTGGTCTTACAATCAACATGGCGTAGTCACGATGATCCGCACCGAACTGCCGCATCAGGAAACCGCATGGCAACGCTTTATGCCGAGCGGCCCACTCGCCTTTCTACCGCTCAATAACGGCTGCTGCTCAATCGTCTGGTCCACCTCGCCGGAACATGCCGACGCGCTATTGGCGATGGATGATGAGGCATTTATGGTGGCACTATCACACGCCTCAGAACAACGTCTCGGCAATGTGATTGAAGTCGGCACACGCGGTGCCTTTCCACTTAAACGCCAGCACGCCGAAACTTATATTGGCAACCACCTCGCACTGATTGGTGATGCCGCACATGCGATTCATCCGCTGGCAGGCCAGGGGGTTAATCTCGGCCTGCTCGATGCCGCCGCACTCGCCGAAGTGCTGCTGAATGCCCATGCTAAAAACAAAAATATCGGTGCCACCCACGTACTGCGGCGTTATGAACGTTGGCGTAAAGGCGACAACCTGATTATGATGACTGCGATGGATGGCTTCAAAAAGCTCTTTGGCAGCGACAACCTGCCACTCAAATGGCTGCGCAACGAAGGGCTTACGATTGCCGATAAACTACCGCCATTGAAGAATCAGATTATGTTGCATGCGATGGGGTATAAGGGGGACTTACCTGCGCTGGCGCGGCATGCTGCGGCGTAAAAAACTGGTTATGATTGAGTTGCTCAATTACCCTCCCCCTTTTTTTCGGAAAATTTATTAATCGTCCCGAAGAGTATGCGAAGCAACTTCGACGTTAGAGCGCAGGACTCGCGAAAGTGGAATGTACATCTGCGTGAGTGTCCAGTCTAAATGAAACAGCGGATCCTCATAATCATCAGATAAGTAGTGTCGTGTCTTAATGATTTCTGCCCGAAATCGATTAGTAATATCGCCGAGTTTTTCAGCATGCGGTGATTACTGATCGCAATCTTGTGGCTGTACTGTGACAGGTACTTGACGACGGTGTCGGCCTGGGTGAGATAAGGTCGGGTATAAACCACCCACGCTTTTTTCATTAAACCATCGAGTTTTTCATCGACCTGCTGGGGATCAGTGATACGGTGAAGCTTGTTCTGCTGATAGGCCTTGCGAATGGCACTGACCATTGCCCCTCTAAAATGATGAGACAGGGCTCTTACGGGAAAGAGGTCATGCCCTTTGGCGGGGCGCCATTCATCGCCGGAGAGTGCGCCACCCGGTACCAGGCAATGAAGGTGAACATGCTGGCTCAGGTTTTTCTACCAAGTATGGAGAACAGCGGTCACCGGTCGGTTAAGATTATCAAATCATAATATATAGTGCAATATTGTACTTGACCCCTTTTTTTCTTTACTTTATTTCATGCCAATAGCCGTGATATTTCTCACCACTGAACTTTCTCTCCTGCGATCATTTTTACGACTTGCACCAACGCATTAGTTTGGACTGATGCTCAAATTTCTCTTTATTTAAGCTTGCCCCGTTTCGTTTTATTGCTTTTAGCTCTGCGAGCTCTAATCGGGATAGGGGGATGCCTCACGACATCCCTCCTCCCACACCACCTGGCATACGGATCACGTACCAAGGCGGTTCACTATCTTGTCAGTTATGATCATGCTACCAAGGTCGGTAGCCCCAAGTCTCTAAAGTAACTGTTTGGCAGTGCATAATAAAGGGCGGGACTTGCACTCAGTCGCCACGGGCCATGTGCCGATTTGGCCGTATTCCAGGCCAGTTG
>JAKISP010000054.1 GCA_021648525.1 Gammaproteobacteria bacterium | reverse complement strand
TATAGATCACCCCAGGGTGGTCACTGGGTATTTCTATGTTTCCTTTGAATAAAACACAAACATTTGAGCGGCCCTCTGCCCGCAAAAAAACCCAGTTTCCAGGATGATATTTTGTCGGGTATTTCACACAGATCTACGAAGAACCATTTTTTGGCATGTATGATGTCAATTTCTGGCTGTACAGTGATAGCTTCAGGAAATAAATCAAATACCACCCGCATAGCGGGTGGTATGATGAAAGTCCCCAGAGGGGCTATTGCCAGATCGGGCCTGAGCTACTACACCTAAGCAGAATTAGAACTAAAGAAAGACAACCTCCCTTGTTTAGCAATCCCTTGCTATACAAAAAATGCAACACACTCTACCAGCCGTTCAGTGGCAGATTCCAGGTTTAACAAAGCGCGTAGTCAGTGTGCTTATCTAGCACTACCATCATGCTAACCTTATCTAAAACGCACCGATCCTTTATCGAGATTTCGTTTATGAAACATACGCTCATTTATTCCCGCGTTAATCCTGATATCTGTAATCTCAAGTACGGTCTTCGTCCGCGTCTCTGGTTCGATCGCTTCAACCCGCGACCATAACCAGTAATCTCCTTCCTCGCGCCATTCAATATTCATATCCAGTTGCATTTTATCATGCCCATCAAAAAACTGAATTCGGTTAATACGCATAGCCACTTTATCAACCCAGCTTATTCTTTTCGCAGGTGCATCACCTCCATGATTATGATGCCCTCCATGTCCACCATGCCCGTGACTAGCAGGCTTACTTTCGATTAAATAATGCGCACGTCCATTCATTAGTTTTTCTTCAAGTAGCCGATGATCATCCAGCTGAGGTGGTCGCGGCTCAAGATGCTCATGCGTTAACAAAGATGCGGCAAATTCATCCTCTTCGTTACCCTCACTATTATCACGAGGAATGATACGGCGCGTCATGCCTAGTTCAGGTAGATAAATCCACTCATCATTTTTTTTATCACTGCCAATCGGATGCAACCAACCAAGATAAGCAATTCCTTTTCTTGCGATTGGAAATTCAGTAAAAAAGATCGCTTTATTATCGTACTCTCCTTTACCTTTCACATCCTTCCACACCATCGTGTATCCAGCACGGCGCGTCTGTGCCTCTGGCTTATGAAAGCTAAAATTCAAAGTCGAGACCTGATCCTCAACACGTGGGGTCTGATATATTTTCTCCATAATCGCTGCCGCATTAATTTCGACAGCGTGACTGCCAACACTAACCAGTAATAAAAAAACGCCAGTTAATTTTTCTAGTTGCCATTTGGTCATAAATTTTCCTTCAATCCTGATAGATTTAGACTTAGTAATCGGCCACATTGCAATGTATCTGGGCATCAACGTGATCAATAATTTTCAGAGGAAGTCGTTACCTTGAAATAACTAAAAGTAAATACTTCCCCACTCTTTTCACCCTCTTCGATTGAGACCCTGTTTACTTCAATAGACGGGCAATCTGCGCCGCCAACACCTGACTCTGCACCACCGTTTCCAGCCGTCGCGTGCGGAAAACCGCCTTAAGATCCGACAGTGCCATCTCAAAATCATCATTGACCACCAGATAATCAAATTCTTCGTAGTGGGACATCTCTTCCACCGCCTCTGAAGTACGCCGTGCGATCACCTCATCGCTATCCTGTCCGCGCCCACGCAGACGTCGCTCCAGCTCTTCACGTGAAGGCGGCACGATAAATAGTGAACGGCATTGCGGCATCAATTTGCGCACCTGCTGCGCCCCCTGCCAATCGATCTCCAGAATCACATCGACCTCATCACTCAACTGCGACTCGACACTCGCCTGCGCGGTACCGTAATAACAGCCAAAGACCTCTGCATGCTCCAGAAAAGCACCTTCGCCAACCATTTGCAGAAAACGCGCCTTATCAACAAAATGGTAATTCACTCCATCTACCTCACCCGGCCGCGGTGGACGGGTGGTGTATGAAATCGATAATTTAATTCCACCATCAGATTCAAGCAGCGCACTAACGAGGCTTGTTTTTCCGCCCCCAGATGGCGCGGCCACAATATAAAGCATTCCTGACACAATCACTCCTTAAACGACTGATTAACGCTTTCACGCGTTACTTATTCGATATTCTGCACCTGCTCACGCATCTGTTCGGTCAACACCTTCATCTCCACCGCCACCGACGTACTCTCGGTTGAAATCGATTTTGAACCGAGTGTATTAGACTCACGATTTAGCTCCTGCATCAAGAAATCGAGGCGACGACCCACCGGCTCACTCTGCCCCAACACCCGTCGCACCTCTTCCAGGTGCACCTCGATGCGATCCAGCTCTTCCGCCACATCACTCTTCTGAGTGATCATCGCAATCTCCTGCGCAAGGCGTTCTGGCTCCAGCTCAACCTGCAATTCCGCCACACGTGACATAATTTTTTCACGCTGCGCGATGAGAATACCGGGCATCACTGCGCGAACCTTAACCACTTCAGCCGCCATCGCATCGCAACGTTGCTCTATGATCCCTTTCATCCCAGCGCCCTCACGCTCGCGTGTCTCGATCATGTCGTCCAGCGCGCGATCCAGCAACGCCAGTGTCTCTTTTTTGAGTTCACTCAGGTCAGTCTCAGCCGCCTGCAACACCCCCGGCCAGCGCAGGATATCAAGCGGCCCAGTACGCGCGGGGGTTTCCATTAACGCCTCTATCTCGTCGTTCGCCTGCAACAGCGAGGCGATCAGCCCACGATTAAGCTGCAATCCCGTTGATGCGACTTCAACTGGCTGAAAACGCAGAAAACCATCGACCTTGCCTCGTTTAAGGCGTTTTGAGATACGCTCCCGCGCCACCATCTCCAGCGCACGCAGCTCTTCCGGCATGCGCAGCGTGGCCTCCAGATATCGGTGATTAACCGAACGCAGCTCCCAGCTCAGCACGCCCCACAGCGCCTCATTTGTCTGGCGAGTAAAGGCCGTCATACTTCGGATCATAGTCGTCTCATCTTTTGAATCGGTTGGGAAAGCGCATATCATAGAGCATCAACGCCCCAATCAACAGACTAGCCCCAATCAGCCCTCGATCCGAGGTACAATATGCGCCGAAATTTAAAAAACACCAAAAGGATTCATCTTTATGCGCCCGAGCGGTCGAGCCCCTGACGAACTCAGAACCATCAACATCACCCGCCACTACACCAGACATGCCGAAGGCTCTGTGCTGGTTGAGTTTGGTGATACCAAAGTGCTGTGCACCGCGTCAGTCGAAAACCGCGTGCCCGGTTTTCTACGCGGCAAAGGCCAGGGCTGGGTAACAGCGGAATATGGCATGCTGCCACGCTCAACCGGCTCGCGCATGGGTCGCGAAGCGGCACGTGGCAAACAGGGCGGACGCACACTGGAGATTCAGCGCTTAATAGGTCGTTCACTGCGCGCAGTGGTTGACCTTGATGCCCTGGGCGAAAATAGCATCACTATCGATTGCGACGTCATCCAGGCCGACGGTGGCACCCGCACTGCCTCAATTACCGGCGGTTATGTTGCGCTAGTGGATGCGATCAACCACATGCTGGAAAAACAGATCATTAAAAAGAACCCGCTGCACGGCCAGCTCGCATCTGTATCGGTCGGTATCTATCAGGGCACACCGGTACTCGATCTCGACTACCCGGAAGATTCTAACGCCGAGACCGACATGAACGTGGTGATGAACGAAGCGGGGGGCTTTATCGAAATTCAGGGCACCGCTGAAGGCCACGCCTTCCGTGAAGATGAGCTCAGTGCAATGCTGGCACTGGCCAAAAAAGGGATTGGCGAGCTGATCATCAAACAACAGGAAGCACTTGGGGTCTAAACGGTGCTTAAATTAACACCTGAAAAAATCGTGCTTGCCAGCGGTAACCAAGACAAAGTACGTGAAATCGGTGCACTGCTGGCCGACCTTGATTTCGAGATCGTGCCGCAGTCCGATTTTGGTCTGACGGAAGCAGAAGAGAGCGGCCTGACCTTTGTTGAAAATGCGATTATTAAAGCACGCCACGCTGCTCATCATACCGGCCTGGCAGCGATTGCTGATGACTCAGGGCTTGAAGTGGATGCGCTCAACGGTGCGCCGGGGATCTATTCATCGCGCTTTGCCGGAATCGATGCCACTGCCCAGCAAAACCTCGACAAACTGCTGATCGATCTAAAAGATACCCACGAAGCAACAGAACGCACTGCGCGCTTTCAGTGCGTCATCGTCTATCTGGAGCATGAGACCGACCCCACCCCGATCATCTGCCAGGGGAGCTGGGAGGGGCGGATTTTATTTGAATCGCACGGCACTAATGGCTTTGGATATGATCCAGTATTTTATATACCAGACCACCACTGCACCTCAGCGGAATTGCCGCCCGAGGTGAAAAATGGCCTGAGCCACCGAGGGAAAGCACTGAAGCAGCTGCTAACGGCACTACAACCTAATTAAAACACCGCTATATAGACCTACAGTTCAGGGGTTTTCTTTCTCGGCAAAGCACATCACTATAGTGTAATAGCCTATAATTAATTGGCATCGACATTGACTTTAGCTAAGGAGACAAACCATGGTCATTAGAAAAAAATCCACACTATCTGGCTTTACACTGGCAATCCTGCTGGCCAGTAGCAGCGCACTCGCCTGCAGCGCAATGGGGCCGAAGACCCATGTTGGCAACATCACCGAGATTGACCGAAATCAACACACCCTGACCATCATGGATGCCGAGACCCAGCAGCCAATCACCTTTAGTGTCGATAACAAACAGCTGATGGCACTTAATAGCAGCTCAGGTCAGGTGATTGTGCGTTACCGTGATGGCGATGATGGCAAATTAATTGCCACCAGCGTGCAGTAATTCCAGCCAGTATAATTGCCCCCTTTCCTCCGCTGCGAGGAAAGGGCCCTGTAAAACCGATACAAGGCAGTCTCCCATTTTTAACTTCAGCGCCCTTCCCCCCCTCGCCCTCTATGTTCATATTCCGTGGTGTGTGCGTAAATGCCCCTACTGTGATTTTAATTCACATGAGGCAAAACAGGCAATCCCTGAGCGTGACTACATCACTGCATTGATCAATGACCTCGACCAATGCCTGCCGAGCGTATGGGGACGTACCGTTGATACCATTTTTATCGGCGGCGGCACACCCAGTCTCTTTTCAGCTGAGGGGATGGATCGTCTGCTCTCCGAGATCCGCGCACGCCTGCCACTCGCGCCAGGAATCGAGATCACCATGGAAGCGAATCCCGGCGCAATCGAGCAGGCAAAGTTTGCCGAGTTTCGCAGCACCGGCATCAACCGTCTGTCGATCGGTATCCAGAGCCTCAATGATGACCTGCTGCACAACATCGGTCGCGTGCATAGTGCACACGAAGCGTATCGCGCGGTAGAACATGCACATGACGCAGGCTTCGAGCTAATCAATCTCGACCTGATGTATGCCCTGCCAACACAGACGCTACCACAGGCGCTGCAAGACCTGAATAATGCATTAGCGCTGGAACCGACACATCTATCGCACTACCAGATGACGATCGAACCCAACACCTGGTTCCACAAACATCCACCAACCACACCCAATGATGATCTGAGCTGGTCGATGCAGTCACAGTGTCAGGCGAGATTACGCGATGTAGGCTTTGAACATTACGAAGTATCCGCTTACGCTCAACCAGACAAACAGTGTCGTCACAATATCAATTACTGGCAGTATGGTGACTACCTCGGCATCGGTGCCGGTGCCCACGCCAAGATTACCAACGCGGCGCAACAAAACATCACTCGCACCGCGGTAGTGAAACATCCTGACAATTATTTACAACTTGCCTCCACAGAACAGCGCCACGCAACCAGAGAGGTGCTGTCGCGCAGCGAAGTGCCATTTGAGTTTATGATGAATGCGTTACGTCTCACCGAAGGTTTCCCGAGCAGTCTCTTTTTTGAACATACCGGCCTGCCGTTAAGCACCATCGATGGCATACTGCAACGTGCCGAAGAAGAGGGGCTACTGGAATACGGCGTCCAGCTAATACGCCCAACCGACAAAGGACAACGCTTTCTCAACACATTGCTGGAGCTATTTTTACCAGCGGATAACCGATAGATAAATCAGTTATCCTATAGCGCCTATTTTAACCTCAACATTTAAAGACAAAATCACTCATGACCACTATTATCCTGCAAGGCTCAAACCTCAACAGAGACAAGGCCAATGCGATCGTGCAACGCACCGGCGGCTCACTAGCAAAACGCACGCATCACTACAGGATCAGTGGAGCCAACAACATCAGCGCCGAGCGACTTGCCACACTGCGCAAAATGGCTGACTTCGATATCAACCGCCTGCCCGATAGCTTTGACCCTACACAGGTAAAACTACTCATCACCGATATGGACTCTACCTTTATCAGCATTGAATGCATCGATGAGATTGCAGACTTTGCTAATCTTAAACCACAGGTCGCTGCGATTACTGAATCCGCCATGCGTGGTGAAATCGGCTTTGAGGCATCACTGACCAAACGTGTCGCACTGCTGACCAATCTTGATAACAGCGCGCTACAAAAAGTTTACGATGAAAGGCTCAAGCTTAATCCCGGTGCCGACCTGATGCTGGCCACGCTGAGGGCCAAAGGAATTAAAATCGCACTGGTCTCCGGTGGTTTTACCTTTTTCACCAGCCGCCTCAAAGCGCGCTGCCAGCTCGACTATGCCCACGCCAATGTGCTGGAAGAGAACGATGGCAAGCTCACCGGCAAGGTTATTGGCAACATCGTCGGCGCAGAGGCAAAAGAGACCTTTCTACGTAAAATATGTGCTGAACTCGGCATTGGGCTCAACCAGGCAATCGCGATGGGCGACGGTGCCAATGACCTCAAAATGATGAAACCGGCGGGACTCAGCATCGCCTATCACGCCAGACCAACGGTACAGGCACAGGCCAACATCGCCTTTAATTACTGTGGACTGGACGGCATACTTGGTATGCTTGATTGCGAGTAAGAACGATGGGGGGGGGTACGCAATATCAATAATAAAAGGCCCACGAAGAGAAACAAATTAGACCATGTCACGTTATCGCCCCCCTCAACCGCCGTCATCGCTGTACATCACGCCCGAAGGCTACACCGCCCTTGATGATGAATTAAAAGCGCTATGGAAACGCCGACACCTGGTAGTCGACGCACTATCCGCCGCTGCAGCCGAAGGCGACCGTTCCGAAAATGCCGAATATATTTATCGCAAAAAAGAACTGCGCGGCATCGACCGCCGCATTCGCTATCTGCAAAAGCGACTGCCCAATTTTAAAGTGGTGCATGACAAACCACCCACATCAGATCGTATATTTTTTGGTGCGTGGGTCACACTTGAAGATGATAATGGTGAAGAGGTGGTCTATCGTATCGTCGGCGCGGATGAAACCGATCCCCAATCAGGCTTCATCAGTATCGACTCACCGATGGCGAAGGCACTACTTAAAAAAGAGATCGATGATGAGGTGAAAGTAAAAACCCCAGACGGGGATCTATCTCTTTATGTTTGTGCCATACGCTACTGATTAAAAAAATGCCAGCAACCCGCAGTTGTGCATGGAAAAATTAACACCCTTGCTGGCCCAGTCTTTCGTCCAGCCATTCCACCACATGCGCACCAATCTCTTCGACACCACGATAGTGATATAGCGTCACTATCTCGGGGTAGTCCAGAGCCAATTGCATCACATTGTGAATGTTACACCCCTCATGACAACGATCCGGGTTATAAAAACCGAGTACCGGTTTACCCGCATGAATAAAACGCATTGCATTCACCCCCGAACCAAAACCCGCCTCATCAAAGCCGAAAATAGCAACCTGCGCCTCTGCCTGGAAAGCACGATCTCGCTCAAGAAAAAAGGCAGTGATTAACAAATCCTCATTTTCAAAACTGTTTCTATGCGCTATCTGCCAGTCAGGCCAATCCTTGTCATAATATTCAATCGGATCACACACCATACGAGAGAACTCATCATCAGGCATCGCTGGAAATTGTTTTCGATAATAATGGTGGCGCGTATCGTAACCCAGGCCACTCGATTGTAATAGCGCCATTACTGTTGTTTTAAAATACCAGGTTGCATCAGTCGCATGCATCCCTTTGCCGCTAACGTAACACGAGATCATTAAAGGTCATCTTCATCATGTTTTCCATCATTGTAGCCATCCAATTCACACTGGTACATCATACGCATGAACGCCTGATTACGGCAGCCAGCCACTCACCGTTGAACGATATTGTTTACAGTCATCTGGCGTCGCGCCATGCTGTAACAGGTAATGTTCCATCTCTAGCAGGTGATGTTGGCGCGCGATACACAACGGCACACCATATCGCCTTGCGCCATCATTGATATCCACTCCCTCCGCCAACAACATACGCACAAGTTCCATCTGTCCATCTTCAACCGCATACAGCAGCGGCGTAATATCATGTTCATTGTGTGTATGACTCGGCACACCACGTTCAAACAGCAGTGCCATCGCTACTGGGCTACGATACTTCACCGCATCAAACAATGCATTTTCATCATGCGTATCTTCGTGCGCCACATCGGCACCTGCCGCCAATAATGCGCGTAAAATGGCCATGTTGCCACGTCGAATGGTCTCCTGTAGCGAGGTGATACCACTAAATGTTTTTGCATTCACATCAGCACCGTGATCCAGCAGATAATTCACCAATGGTGTACGCCCATAACGAGCGGCAAACAGTAATGGCGTGTTACCTACTGAATCACGCTGATTCACATCAAGCCCGTGCTGCAACATAGCATTTATCCCCACAACATCACCGATGGAAGCCTTAACAATCATACTCATCACCACTTCAAATGGTGGCGCAGGTGGCACCGCCGATACAGCCGCTGGTAACATCGCGCTTGAGAGGGAAAACATAATGATAGCAATGCTTTTACCAGAAATAGATATCAACTCAGTCTCCTCACCCCAGTCAGACAGATATTACCAGGATAGCTCGAAACTAAAATCAATGCAAAAATTAATTTGTCATTTAACAACACGGTAGATAATAGTTGGCCCCTTTATACACTTTGCTACGAAAAAGAGAGCCTGCACTAGCGGCGATCAGTTGGGTCGGGTTTGTGCTTACGTAAAATGTCGATCTTCCCTCGATTTAATTGTCCTTGTTATATTTTTCATACTCCCAATAGTTATAGCCTAAATGTTTATTGCTTTCTGATACTGGATCCCTTTGCCAGCCACAGGATATCAGCTCCCTGGCAATGAACCTGTTTATGATTCCATGCCCAATAAATAATATCTCCTCATGCCCTTCCGCATATTTAATTAGAGCTTTAACCGCTGAGGAAACTCTGAGTTTAAATGATTTTATCGGTTCAACATTTAAAGATACTCCGAAGTACCAAAAAATTCTAAACACCATGCTCCATGTATGTGGCTTCATTTTAATCAGCGGGATATATAATTCTGGTAATTCGGCCTCTCTAAATACACTGTCTATTACACTAATATTGTTGTAACCAATCACTTTTGCTGAATGAATAGACCTTGATAAATCACTACATACAACAAACACGTCTTCGGGTACACCATCAAAAGACTGTATACAGCTTCGTTCTTCATGCATTACAGAGGATGAATTATAGCTATTTATCCACTCGCCCATTTCCGATGAACCAATTCTTTCCCAACATGGCAAATCAGGTTTTCCATGTCTTAAGATGTTTATTACCACCTAAATCTCCAAAAACTCAATATTCTTTGTATTTCACTTACTCACTTCCAGCTCTTTTAACTTGATATAAATATCCATTTCCACATAACCATCTTTTCTTGCATCATTTAGATAGTTGAACATCGGCGGGTAATTATCCGGTTCAAAACCGCTATCCGGAAACCAGACTGAACACAGTTCGGTCATGAAATTGTTAATCTTGCTTGCCTCCGCTTTAAAATAGGCCACTGCATATTTACCGGCAGGGATACTGGAACAGACGTAAGGTGAAGTAACCTCCAGGCCTGGTTCAATGACAATTGCCGCGTCATAACGGCATTTTTTCTCCGGTGTAATAGACGGATTGTCATGACAAAGCGCAAACCGTTTGTCAATATGGGTATCCACGCCCTTGTTTTCTGCCCAATGTAAAATTTTTTCCCAGGTAGAAAAAACCGAGTCAAGCACGTATCCGTTCGGCGACGACAAACAGGCAATCTTCTGCGCCTCCATCTCTTTGACTTTAATCTTCATTAGTAACTCCTTCAGTTTATCAGGGTCAAATACCCTTGAGTTAGTGACAAACTGAGAATACAAGTCCTTAGGATTGAAAGCCTTTCCATACTTGCTATAAAGTTTTCCAATCTTGCTTTTTTCATTGTTAACCGGGTTTCGTAACTCACTCGGGGTAACCCCAAAATATAATTTGAAAGCTTTGGCAAAATTGGCGCTAGAAGAAAATCCACCCATCTCGGCTACCGCCGTTATGGTTAACTCCGGCTTACAGACTAAACGTGTTGCTGAACGCTCCATACGTTTACGTGAAATGTATTCATTTACTGTTTCACCTATCCACCCATGAAAAATTCGATGAAAATGATAGGCCGAAAAATAGCTAATTTTAGCAACGTCATCAAGTCGGATAGTTTCGTCTAGATGTTGCTCAATAAAGACCAGTGCATTGTTTATCCGGCGAGCATACTCAGTTTGAGTTTTATTGAGTGTTTTATTCATTTATGCCCAATTATTTAGTCGGCCTTGAAAAATCCATATTCAATGGCTCTGTTGCTATTGTTCGACTGAACTCATCATACAGATAAATACTTGCCGGATATTCACAAGCCAAAAATACACTTCTCACATCCACCTGATAACATGCTGGCTCTGATTACTATTCATTGATCACACAAAATCCGTTACCAAAAGGGTCGCCACAATAAGCAATAGAGCCCCAGTCACCACTATCTCCTCCTTCATGTGACCCTCCCAGTCCCAGTATTTTTAATACAAGTTCATCGACATTATCACAGATAAAATCCAGGTGAACAGGCGTCCAATGACGCTCATAGTCACGGACAACATGACTTGATAAGAGGGGCTTTGTTCCAGGTTCTTTTTCTTGCAGATATATGTCGGAATTTTCTACGGAAAGAACAACCATATTAGAACCCTGGTCACGAACTTTCTTACAGCCAAGTGCTTCAATATAGAAATTCTCTGCTTGCTTCAAATTTGAGACATCAATACTCACTGAAATCTTTATCATAATATTTCTCTTTTAAGTTTTTTCGCTGCATGGATATTCCGAGAAATTAAAAATAAACGCTTTGATTGTTAATGCACTTATCAGTTTTCGTGCCATATGAATTCACCTTTATTTGATCCTTGTCCAAAAAGACATACTTACGGATTTTGGATCGATGAATTCAAGGTATTTCAATGTAAACTCATTACTCATCCATTTTCCACATATTTCCTCAGCCTTTTCTTTTGTGCTAGCAAAGGTCAAATCAACATAGAGGCCATCTTCACCCTTTAAAACCGCATGCCCCAAAAAACCATCTTCTTTGGACAAAAATTGGTGGTCAGCAATTTTTGCTGCTTTTAGCATCTCAGACTCTGATACGCCTTCTTTTAGTTTGAATATTCCAAATTCCACACCCGAAAAGCCAGATATTCCCTTTAATGGCTCTAAGTTCATAATTTCGTTATTTGACATAGCATACCTCATAATTTTGGGATTGAGCGGTAATTATAGACTCGCGCTACTGACAACGTACTGTCAGGAGGCATAAATATTTATCGACTGAGGAAAAGTGTAGTTTTTGGAAACAGGAAACAATGATAAGATAAGCAAATAAATCAAGCATCATATTGACTTATTTAATTAATTGGCAGAGGTTTTCCTACAGCCTTATAGCTGTAAAATCCACACTACATCCACAGATTTTTTTCACTGATTACAAAATTTAAAAATGCTTCATGTAGATAGCTATGTGTCCGGCGTTTTTTATAACCCAGATCAATAGTCAACGTGATTGCTTTGCTTTTTTTAGGAAGTAGCTGAATGATTGATCCAGTGGCGAGTTCCTCCTTAACAATTTCTTCTGGTAAGAGCGCCATGCCATGTCCCTGTCTGACTAATTCTTTTAATACCAGATCGTTCATTACTGTGACAAGCGGAATTTTTTTCCTGGCCCTGGGAAGTAATGAGCGCGCATTCTCCTTAATCCAGGCTGCGTAAGAGGCATAGTCCTGAGAGTAATCAACAAGACTCAGGGATAAAGTGTCTTCGATGGTTTTTACAGGCTTCTTTTTTAGAAGATATTCGTTTGATGCCACTAAAATTAGTTTACGACACAATACTGGCTGGGTCTCGATTAGCTTTTTATTTTGTACAAAAACATAAAAACCAAAGTCAATATCGTTGTTGAGTAACGCCTTTTCCAGATCGACATCAATGCCTAGCAACACTTCAAAATTGACTTTAGGGAATTTTTTTTTGAATGCGGTAACAATGTAAGGTAGATAACCGGTACTCTGTTCCATGCACAAGCCAAGTCGTATCGTTCCTGTGGCTGAGGTTTTGTCAGACTTCATGCGATACACCGAACTTTCCATTTGAATAAAAGCAGCTTTAAACTCGTCGTACAGCTGCTCACCCTGCTGAGTTAGCACAATTCTGGCCCCCTGCCGGTCAAAAAGTGTCAGCTCCAACTCCTCCTCCAGTGCCTTAAGTTGTAACGATATGGCTTGCTGAGTACGAAACAGGCTATTCGCTGCTTTCGTGATACTGCCGGAGTCAACTACTTCGATAAATGTTTTTGCCTTATTGAAATCCATCACTGGGCCTCGATTATTAATAGCATTATTATCACAAGTAATTTTCACTTATACAAATAATTTAACTCGTTTTACTTGTGTTTATAGATTTCCGATAATTTAGCCTCACTATGTAACTGAAGAGTTTGAGAATGAACAACACGTTAAAAAATACGAGGACATTACTTTGGGTTGAGGTTGCAAGCTCACCTGACCGTGAAACAGCAAAAACAGAGTACTTGCAAAAAGCAGGTCCGATTACAGCCAAACATGGTGGCCAACCGTTTAATACCTTCAAAGTGACTGACGCCCTGGGGCACCGAAATGCGCTACAACTTGCGGTGATTATTTCGTTTCCGAACGAACAGGCTATCCATAATCTGTTCTCTGATCCAGAGTACGAAAAACTGCTCCCCATTCGTGCTAAAGCGTTTAGCGAAATTCGCTATACCATTCTTGAAGAAATTGAGGCATAGAGGAGAGAACCATGAAAAAACAAGAATACAATATATTTGTTATTGTCATCGCTATCGTATTTCTGAGCGCATGCGCGACTCCCGATACATCAAGGCTGATGAAATTTGATTCCGTACCACTACCCCAGAATGCCAGCCAGGATAAATTCTACAGCGTAATATTACTGGAAGTAACCGATGAGCCAGTGTATTCCGAATATCGACGACTTAACGAACCTGTTTTTGCAAATGCAGGATGTTATATAGAGAGGGAGTTACGTCTTGCAGGTGCTGGCAAAGGCCCTCTTAAGATAGGAACCCCCAATAGAGCAATCATCACTTACTGCGATACACCAGATGCTTTTGGTGCGCTTGGTCAGAATGAGGGATTTCTAAAGATCAAGCCAATGATGCTGAAATCCACAGCAGGTTTTTCATTTATTTCTGGAAAATCGGTTTATTCAGAAACATCTGGTAGCCGCGTTGAAGATAGGCTTTATATCATCAAGATCAGCCGTTTCAATGATAAACCACGTCAGGCAGCACTTCAGCGTATGCAGCCTATGCTTGCATCATATGGTTTTCATGCAGAAAATATAATTGTTGCTGATCATGCTCATGGTATCGAGAACCCTGATGAAATCGCAATTTTTTATTTTGACCAACCTGAGTTTCAAAAATAATTGAATAAGGATAATACAGTAATGAAGGCGATTGAAGATTTCAATAAGACATACACAGATGCTTTTGTTTATCTAGTAGGCGCGGCTATGTAAAAGTGCGTTAAATGAATAAAGAAGGCAGCCATAATATAAAAATACCCAACGGATAAAAAAGAACAGCACCAGGCTTTCGTGCTTAATTTAAATGGTGAAAATTTCAGGGGTTATTGAGAGCAAGCAATGATAAAAAACGATTACCTCACGATAAACAGGTATCCTTGACCTGCCATGCAGGCCATCAATGCCACCTCACTCCGAGAGTGGGGCGGGATACCTAACCCAGTAGTGTCTGAGATTTAAAGCATTCCTGCCAAAAATTCCCGTTGTCTTCAACCTCGACATTCGCCTGTCGCGCAGTGCCTTCGTTTAGCACTCACATAAACTAGCTGATATCAATGTCGTCCAGACGATAATGTGACGCAATCGTCAAGTACAGCACGTTCAGCTTGACTCATTGATTCTCCTGGAAGATAACGTTGAGACAACTGGTTTCCGGAGAAGGGCTGGTGCCCGTAATGAATGACTTCATAATTTTCATTTTGTACAATATTGTGAAAACGTATTTACCTTTGATAATTTATGCAACTGTAAAATTTATATTTTCTATACCTTGAACACGGAGGGTTAGTCGATGGCTGAACAATTTGAAGATCTAGTCGAAATTCTAAATAGTGGCGGTACGGTGACGATCACACTGGATGCTAATGTTGCCGATGCTAAAATTGGTGGCTATCGTGTCAATGGCAGTATTCATGTACTGGATGATGCGGCCAGAGAAGTGATACAACTCATTGGGGAGCTTGCCACACTGCGTGTCGGTATTGATGAAAAGGGTGGAACGATAGAAGTACACGATAGCCACGGCCGTGATGCAATTAAAGCCGAGGGGGATGATTGTCGGTTGCGGGTTGGCATAAATGATAATGCCGGTACAGTAGAAGTTCAGAATAATGCTGGTCAGACGGCTGTTCTTATTCAGGGTGATAACGCATCGCTCACAGTGGGCGAAACAGGTAATGAAGGCGATATCATTGTTAAAGACGGTGAAGGTCGTAATGTAATGCATATGGATGGTCGATTTGCTGCCTTACATATAGGTACGGAAGGGAATGAAGGCGATATTATTGTTCATGATGCGAGTAATCGGGAAGCAATTCGGATTGATGCAAATAATGCTGTATTAACCGTTGGCGCCGAAGGTAATGAAGGCGATATTATTGTTAAAGATGGTAATGGACGTAATGCCTTTCACATGGATGGTAACTATGCGGCTCTTTATATCGGTGCCCGAGGTAATGAAGGTGATTTGTTCATCCGTGATGGTGAGGCGCGCGATGCGCTTCATTTTGATTCGAACAATGCCTGGTTGCGTGTGGGTACTAACGGCAATGAGGGCGATATCGAAGTACAGGATCAAAATGGTCGACGGGTGATGCATATGGATGGACAATATGCGGCACTCTATATCGGTGCAGATGGCAACGAAGGCGATATTTTTGTCAGAGATGGTAGTGGACGCGATGTGTTTCAGATGGATGGTAATAATGCAGCGCTTTATATCGGTGCTCGAGGTAATGAAGGTGATTTGTTCATCCGTGATGGTGAAGCGCGCGATGCACTTCATTTTGATGCGAACAATGCCTGGTTGCGTGTGGGTACTAACGGCAATGAGGGCGATATCGAAGTACAGGATCAAAATGGTCGACGGGTGATGCATATGGATGGACAATATGCAGCACTCTATATCGGTGCGGATGGCAATGAAGGTGACCTGTTTATCCGAGATAATAATGGCAATAATTCAATCCACCTCAATGGTGAAACCGGCGATATCTTGTTACGCAATGCAGATGCGGCTGAGAAATTTGATATTGTTCAGGACGTGAATGCCGAACCAGGTTCGGTCATGGTGTTCGCGGATGATGGTAATCTAACCCCATGTAGTAAAGCGCATGACCCAAAAGTGGTTGGCGTGGTTTCCTGTGCGGGACCGTATCGACCGGGTCTGGTTATGAATAATGTCGAAAGTGAACAACCGCAGGCTACCGTCTCGATGCTCGGCCGAGTTGCCTGTAAAGCTGATGCGGATTATGGTGAAATCAAAGTGGGTGATATGTTAACGACCTCTCCGCATACTGGACATGCAATGGTAGTATCAAATCGAGAAGAAGCTCGTGGTTCGGTGATCGGCAAGGCGATGACACCATTGCAATCCGGAACGGGTCTTGTACATCTATTGATCACATTACAATAGAGGGGGAGTCTCATGGCCAGTGTAAAATCTATTGTAAACTGCCTGGGGATTGATACAGGCGGTACCGTATCGGTGTTAGGTGATTTATTCGGATTCATTCGTCGCAGGGTTCCAGCTGATCCTGATGGAACCGTTACGGCTCGAGTCTCGGTATTGGGTCAAATTCGAGGTGTACAACAAAATCATATTCATGTAAACGTTATCCGGGTTGGGTTTGATGCGCTAGCCGATCCAGCTGATCTGGATGATGAATTTGAAAAAATCGATTACGCCACATATCGAATGCGAAATATATATGCCCAGGTCAACCTGGGAGTTGGTCGGGTTTGGCATTATTTTATTCCTGCCGCAGATGCGGATGGTATGGATGATATCGCTAGTGGCGATGAGGCTGATGATTTAATTGCTAAATGGTCAGTGCCGAATGTCGGTGTGGATGCCTTCGTGGTGAGAAATATTGACGGTTTTTTGGGTATGGCATCGGGTATCCCTGGTAGTTGTGACAAGGAATCAAAAGAGGATGGCGTCCTCGCAGGTGACATTGGGCGGGGTACTGAAGGTTTTGCTCGGACCTTTGCGCATGAAATTGGCCATCACCTCGGGCTTGAACATAATCATGGTGGTAGACCTGATTGCCCGGATACACTCAATGGTTGTAATAATATAATGGCACAAACGCGCTGTGCTACTAGTTGTGGAGGGGGAATTCGTGCTGCCAGTTTGTTAGCCAATGGTCAAGGTTCGGATATGCGAGGGCATTGTGCCGTGAGAAACGGCTGTGATGTTTGAACTAAGGAGAGAAGAGTGATGGATAAGCATAAAGAATTACCAGCCGATATCCACGACAGGGATTTAATGGCAGTCATTGCGGGAGATCGACCTGAATATCGACGTCGTGATGCGATGCAGGTTTTATTGTCACGTGGTTCTGAAATATCCCTGCCGGTCCTGCGCGAGACACTGTTAAGTCAAGATGCGCCACCCGATTTACGTAGTATGGCTGCGGTTATGCTTGGCCGGGATGTTTCACAGGAGCGGGTATTGCTGGATGCATTGAAAGTGCCCGCTGAACCTGCTGTTCTGAGACGCATTGCTCAGGGTTTGGGGCGGATTGGTTCGCCTGAGGCACTCGATGCGATGAGCAAGGTGAGGCTGAAATCGGGTAGTCGTGCCTCGTTAAACGTTGGTTTTGCTCGCTCACTTATTTCATATCGCCATGGCCTGGGCCAATATCTCATCCCCCGTCCTGCCGATGCGGATATTCTAAGGTTTGATCATAAAAAAGCAGTGAGCCTGGCCTTTGAGACCTTAAAACCAGCTGAGGTCAAAAAAATTATGCCACAAATTAACAGGGAACTGCCAGCAATTAAACTTTCTGAAAAGGCTGCGATGTGTTTTAGCTGTTTAAATTCCCAGTTGTGGTTGCTGTTGAATGAAGAAATGGTGGGTAAACAGGCTAAACAGCGGGCAACGGAGTCTAACGCAGTGATGGCGGTTGTATTAAAATATGATCATTGTCCTGCAGGCTGGCATGCTTTTGAATATATATTCTCTAATCCGAACCGTGATAATACGATTGATATCGTTGGGCTACGACCTTCTGGTGTGATAACCCATTTTGGACAGGTCAGGGCAGACAAGAAAGATGCTGTAGTGAGTTTGCAGACGGTTAACTCTCCCTATGCTTTACCTATGGCGTTTGAAGCCATTTACAATACCGATAAAGTTGCATTGAAAGTCACCAGAGCGATATCTTCGACAGGGGCGGCAGAGGGACAAATACGTCCAGCAGTTCCTAAACCGGCTTAGACAGACAGCCAGAGTCGGATCACGAAAAATCAAGCAATGGAAGGAAGCAGACTAGATATGGCAAGAAAACTTAGTTATAAAGGTCAATCCGTAATTTTGGTTCCTAAAGTTGGTGTAGCTGTTATTCAAAAAACCGGCATCTTTCTTTTAAATTATGCAAAAGGTTATAGATTTCAGTTTGCAACGGATAATTTGAGATAAAAGGTTAATAATTGCTTTAACGCCGACAGGCGCAAAAGACGCACCTGTTGGTTAAGCGGGCATTAGGTTCTGGAAAATCATGCATATTACTAATATTGATCACATAGTTCTTACTGTAACCGATCTAAATTTAACGGTTAATTTTTACGAAACAGTTCTTGGGATGAGTTCTGAAATATTTGGACAAAACAGGGTTTCGTTAAATTTTGGAACTCAGAAAATTAATCTTCACCAGAAAGGTAAAGAGTTTGAGCCAAAAGCAAATGCTCCATTACCCGGTTCAGAAGATTTGTGTTTTATTTCTGGCGTGGAATTAGATGTTGCAATGGCGCATGTTAAAAGCAAGGGAGTGGAAATAATTGAAGGGCCAGTATCAAGAACAGGGGCAACAGGTTCGATTACTTCTTTTTATTTCAGAGATCCAGATAAAAATTTAATTGAAATAGCATGTTATGAAAAATATGATTGATATAGCTAAATCTAAACTATTACAGTCACGATTTACTGAAAAATTTAGAGAAAGGTTCGGGTTAACACCAGTGAAACTAAGGAAAACAAAACTGAATGATTAAGGCTGGAAATTGACAGATTACATCGAGACCAAAGCATCGATATACCTCATAATGAGTTTTTGTGAAAAACTGTATTGAGAGGTTTACCTAATGATTAAAGTTGTAAAGCTGCTGTTTTTGATGAGTATTTCATTTCCAGTGTTATCTGATGAATTTAAGCTATTTAGCACCGATATTAGTCATGGTGAAATGATGCCAAAAACTCAGGAATTTATTGGCTTCGGTTGTAACGGTGGGAATTTATCACCCTATTTACGTTGGTCTGGTGTACCTCAGGGAACAAAGAGTTTTGCTATAACAGTTTATGATCCTGATGCCCCGACAGGTAGTGGGTGGTGGCATTGGCAAATCGTAAACATCCCTTCTGCTACGAGTGAAATTCTCAGGGGGCTGGTGATGTAAGCAAAAAAACTGCACCCTCAAAAAGTATGCAAATAGAAAATGATTTTGGTTCTCAGGGGTTCGGTGGCGCATGTCCACCTGCTGGTGACAAAGCTCATCGTTATCAATTCACTATTCATGCTTTGTCAGTTAAAAACCTGGATGTTAACGTTAATGCATCTGGAGCGTTGGTTGGGTATATGATTAGACGTAACTCATTAGCTTCGAGCACAATAGAAGCACTGTATAAGCGGTAAAAAATCCTGATAATTATATCCGACGGGCGTAAGCGCTCAACAAACCCCATCTAACATCCACACCAGCCTCTTGCTATCGTCTTGATTTCAACATCATCAAGGCGAATCATATGAAATCAGTACAGAAAAAAGGTAAGCGCTCAACAAACCCCATCTAACATCCACACCAACCTCTTGCTATCGTCTTGATTTCAACATCATCAAGGCGAATCATATGAAATCAGTACAGAAAAAAGACTTCTGGCAGCAACACATTCAG
>JAKISP010000012.1 GCA_021648525.1 Gammaproteobacteria bacterium | reverse complement strand
ATCTTCATGTGGTCTCCTCCTGCTTCTGTTTGACGGAATCTACACTCCCATCATGGCGCATTATGACGCCGATTAGGAGGTGGGAGGAGACCATCTCATCGGGCTACTTGCTTGTTATATCAGTTTGCTTTAGTTTCGGTGCCAGGCTGAATCTCACATGTGCTGCGGTCATCCACCTCTATCATAGATCATCCCAATCAAAGGCTACCGTTACTGGCCTGCCTCGATATATTTGAAGGTGTATTCAGCAATGACCGAGCCAGTTCCATCGACCACAGCGACCGTCCAGTCACCGACCCAGCCCGTTTGTAAGGCTTTGCTAGAGTTGACACGCCAGCGTGGCCCACCCACATTAAAGCTAACCTCTGCCATCACTTTATCCGCAAGCAGCCAGCGATGAGTAACCGTTTGACCTTGCAGGTTGCGCAGATCACTAAAAAAATAGATCTTATTGACATCGTTACTCAGAACATTGACTTTATCGACAGGTTCACGCGCTTCAATCGCGGATGTAAATTGCGCACGTGCTACTTCGCTGGTATTAGCATTGGCATTGGCAAATTGAAATGGCCCAATGGTGGTCATAAACAGTGCTAACAGGATTAGTACTCTTTTCATCTTAAGCTCCTTGCTGGTTGATTACATCGCTTCGATACGTATCAGTTGCTCTTTTAATTTTGCCAGTGATGATTGAACCTCTGCCAACTTCGTTTTTTCTTTTTCAACCACAGCGGCCGGGGCCTTCTCAACATAGTTGGGATTAGCCAGTTTCCCACTGACGCGCGCCAACTCTTTTTCTAGCTTACCGATCTCTTTTGTTAGCCTGGCAAGCTCAGCTTCTTTGTCGATCAGGCCAGCCATCGGGATCAGTAGTTTCATTTCACCCACTAGCGCGGTGGCGGACTCAGGCACATCATCACCTTCAGAGAGTATCGTCACGGATTCGAGTTTCGCCAGTGTCATGAGAAAATCACGATTGTTTTCAAGTTTTGCCGCGTCATCACTGCTGCTATTCTGTAGTAGTATCGGCAGTGGTTTGCTGGGTGGAATATTCATCCCGCTACGAATCTTACGTACCCCCAGAATGCATGCCATTACCCATTCGATATCATTGATCGCCTGCTGGTCGATTTTATCTTCATTAGACTCAGGGTAGGGCTGTAACATAATCGTTTCCCCTTCGATGCCTGCCAGCGGTGCAATGCGCTGCCAGATCTCTTCAGTGATAAACGGAATCACGGGATGAGCCAGCCGGAGGATACCTTCGAGCACCTGCAGCAATGTCTGGCGGGTGCCGCGTAGCGCTGTGGCTGAACTTTCATCAGAATAGAGGATCGGCTTGGATAGCTCCAGGTACCAGTCACAATACTCATTCCAGGTAAACTCATAAATCGTCTGCGCTGCGTGATCAAAGCGATAATTTTCAATTGAGTTCTGTACCTGCGCGGTAACAGTCTGCAGGCGAGATGTAATCCAGCGATCCGGTAGACTCAATTCAATCGCCTTACCCAGGCCAATCTCTTTCTCTTCCGTATTCATCAACACATAACGTGCCGCATTCCATAATTTGTTACAGAAGTTGCGATAGCCCTCAATCCGGTTGAGATCAAACTTGATGTCACGCCCGGTCGAGGCGAGTGCTGCAAA
Source organism: Gammaproteobacteria bacterium (assembly GCA_021648525.1). Classification (GTDB taxonomy): domain Bacteria; phylum Pseudomonadota; class Gammaproteobacteria; order SZUA-140; family SZUA-140; genus SZUA-76. The sequence goes on along the minus strand of JAKISP010000012.1, from coordinate 73,943 downwards.
GGTGAAACGCAGTGCATCGGTACCAAAGGCGGGGATGCCATCTGGAAATTCTTTACGGGTCTGTTTCTCGATCTTCTGCGCCAGTTGTGGCTGCATCATGCCACTGGTGCGTTTGGTGACCAGTGCTTCGAGTTCGATGCCATCGATCAGGTCAATCGGGTCGAGTACGTTACCCTTTGATTTAGACATCTTCTGCCCAAAGGAGTCACGCACCAGGCCATGAATGTAGATATCCTTGAATGGCACCTGACCATCCATGAATTTCATCCCCATCATAATCATACGCGCGACCCAGAAAAAGATGATGTCGAAGCCGGTCACTAAAACCTGAGTGGGATAGAAGTTTTTCAGGCGACTGGTATCTTGCGGCCAACCGAGGGTAGAGAAGGGCCAGAGGGAAGAACTAAACCAGGTATCGAGCACATCTTCATCCTGACGCAGTGAGACATCAGCGCTGAGGTTATGTTTGCTGCGTACCTCTTCTTCAGATCGGCCGACGTAAATATTTTCCTGCTCGTCATACCATGCCGGGATGCGATGACCCCACCAGATCTGGCGTGAGATGCACCAGTCTTCGATGTTGTTCATCCATTCGTAATAGGTGTTTTTCCAGTTGTCTGGCACAAATCTAATATCACCATCTTTAACCGCCTTGATCGCAGGTTCGGCTAGCGGCGCTACTTTTACATACCACTGGTCGGTAAGGAACGGTTCGATCACTGCACCCGAACGGTCACCACGTGGCACCATTAATTTGTGCTCTTTAATGCTTTCTAGCAGGCCGTCAGCATCAAGCTTTTCAATCACCAGTTTACGCGCGCTGTATCGATCCAGGTTATAAAATTCAGCTGGAACGATATCGCTATGTTCATCATCAGCACCAATAATCGCCGCATCAATGGTGAAGATATTAATCAAGCCACCGTTAGGCAGGGCTGCAATCGCAGACTCATCGCGGTGGCCGTTCCACACGCCGTAATCGTTAAAGTCATGGGCCGGGGTGATCTTCACACAGCCGGTGCCAAATTCAGGGTCAACATAGTTATCAGCAATGATCGGAATCAGGCGGTTAGTGAAGGGCAGCTTGACCTGCTGGCCAATCAGATGAGTATAACGTTCATCACCCGGATGCACCGCAACCGCGGCATCACCGAGCATTGTTTCAGGTCGAGTGGTGGCAACAATCAAATGACTACTACCATCGGCGAGCGGATAACGCATATGCCACATGTGGCCGTTCTCTTCTTCGGAGAGTACTTCGAGATCAGAAACAGCCGTATGCAGTTCTGGGTCCCAGTTAACCAGGCGTTTGCCGCGATAGATCAACCCTTCTTCGTGCAATTTAACGAAGACCTCTTTCACTGCATCAGAGAGGCCATCATCCATGGTAAAACGTTCATGTTCCCAGTCCAGTGATGAACCAAGACGACGCAGCTGCTGGGTGATGGCACTGCCGGATTCGGCTTTCCAGTCCCACACCTTATCGATGAATGCTTCACGGCCGAGGTCGTGTCGGGTTTTTCCATCAGCCGCCAACTGGCGCTCAACCACCATCTGGGTGGCGATACCGGCGTGATCGGTACCTGCTTGCCACAGGGTATCCTGCCCCTTCATACGGTGGTAGCGGGTGAGCAGATCCATCACTGTGTTATTAAAACCATGGCCCATATGCAGGCTGCCAGTGACATTGGGTGGTGGAATCATGATGCAGTAGGGGTTTTCACCACTGCCGGAAGGGGCGAAATGGCCGCCTTTTTCCCAGGTTTCATACCAGTGTTGTTCGATCGCGTGGGGGGTGTAGGTCTTTTCCATGGGGTTCCGTCTATTATAAAGCTGAATTTTGCGTCTGGATGCTCTCTCAGGGTGCGCTATTGTAGCGCATTCGAGGATTGACGGGGTCAATCGTCAGGGGTTAACTGGCTATGTAATTCGTTTAGTTCACGCTCAACACGTTGTTGCATCTCCTCCTGTAAATGAGCAATAGCCGTTTCAAAGTCAGCGCGTGCCTGAACAATGATGGTGTCGATTCCATCTTGCAACGTTGAGGCGGGCAGTGGTTGTTCAGCCGGGATAGTGCTTGTTTCACGAGTTTCACTCGCTACAACAGGCACCACTACATCTCTTAACACAGGGATATTCACCGGCTTTGATTGATTGTCAGACATCGTGTAGCTCCTTAGATCTTATGTGTTTCTGGTTGGTAGCCCCGGTCGCGGTAGAATTTGAAACGTTCGCGGCCAGCCACCTTAAGATCTTCAGATTGATTGATGAGTTCAGCAACGCGTTCAAAACGACTAAAAAAACCCGGCACAGTCGGTGCGAGGTTGATCAGGACATCGCTATGGCTATGTGGCGCTATCGGGGTTTCACTACTATGACCAATGAGTATTTTTGGCACCTCGTTTTGATGGTCCCCTTCAATCGCATGAGGCAGAAAACTACTCGCTTTATAGCACCATAAGAGTTCATCAAACTGCTGTGCCTGTTCGGAAGAGTCGGTGTGCAGATAGAGGGTATGCCCCATTTTATAGATCTTTTCTGCCAGACGGCACGCGAAACGTTCGCGCCCGTCAGCAGCGGCATCCGGCAGAATGTAAAAATCAACGCGGGTCATTTTGTTTGATTACTTGCCGCATCTGTCCAGAATATACTGGGTTAATAGGGGTACGGGGCGACCAGTGCCACCTTTTTTAGCGCCTGAATGCCATGCGGTACCGGCGATATCAAGATGTGCCCAGGTATAATCTTTGGTGAAACGCGCGAGGAAACAGGCGGCGGTGATGGTGCCACTTTCGCGCCCGCCAATGTTCGCCATGTCGGCAAAGTTACTCTTCAACTGCGCATCGTACTCTTCCCACAGCGGTAGCTGCCAGCAACGATCATTACTGTTTTTACCTGCCAGGAGTAGCTCATCAACCAGGTCATCGTCATTACCCAGTACACCGGTGGCGTGACTGCCCAGTGCCATCACACAGGCACCTGTTAAGGTAGCGATGTCGATTACCACTTCCGGCTTGAAACGCCCGCTGTAGGTGAGGGCATCACATAGAATTAAGCGCCCCTCGGCATCGGTATTCAGTATTTCGATGGTCTGGCCAGACATGCTGGTGACCACGTCACCCGGCTTGCTGGCATCACCATCGGGCATATTTTCACAGGCGGGGACTACGCCGACAACATTCACGGGCAGTTTTAGTTCGCTAATGGTGGCGATCACGCCTAGCACACTGGCGGCACCACACATATCGTATTTCATCTCATCCATGGTGGGGGAGGGTTTGATTGAGACACCACCGGAATCAAAGGTGACGCCCTTGCCAACCAGTACGATCGGTTTCTCGTTCTTTTTACCGCCCCTGTAATCAAGGGTGATCAGTTTTGCTGGTTGACGACTACCGCGAGTCACGGAGAGAAAAGACCCCATCTTAAGTGCCGTCATCTGTTTTTCATCTAGCACGCTCACCTTAAGTTTGCTGTTCCCTTTGCCAATCGCCTTTGCTTTGTTGGCAAGGTAGGTTGGGGTACAGACGTTACCAGGCAGGTTGCCAAGGTCTTTAGTGATGGCCATGCCATTGGCGATGGCTAGCCCCGTTTTGGCCGCCTCTCTGCAATTGGCTCGATTAGCGGTATCTGGAATATGAAAACTGACCTTTTTAAGGCTAGCAGCTGGGCGCTGGTGCGCTTTACTTTTCATCTCTTCAAAACGATAGAGGGCATCACAGCTCGCCTCGCTCATCTGGCGAATTTTCCACGGTAGATCACGCCCCTTTATTTTCAACTCACCGAGGTAGTTGACCGCCTCTTTGACGCCGATCTTATCGAGCTCATTGGTCACTGCAGTGGTAATCTTACGGAATTGCTGGTCGTTGAGCTCATCTTCTTTTCCACATCCCACTAGCAATATCCGCTCGGCATCACTATTCGGAATCGTATGCAACAGCAGGGTTTCGCCTCTCTTACCTTTGATATCACCTTTTTTCAGGATCTTACTGATGTAACTACGGCTGGTTTTATCGAGATGTTTTGCAGAAGTGCTGAGTTTACCAGCTTCATGAACGCCAACGATGAGACATGCTGAACGCTGCTTTCCAATGATGCTGTTGATGATTTTAAAGTCCATGAATACTCCTGCTATTGTTTGTCATCGAGGGTGATTTGCCTTGAACTGCGGTTTTGGCCACCATTTCCCCGTTTAGTTCCTTTCGGTTTACCTGATGCGGTATGATGTTGACCATCACATGCAAACCATTTCCAAAAAAGTCTACATGAATCAAGCCGTTTTTACACCGTCCATCGCACCATTTAATGGTCTTATGCCAGGCTTCAGGTGTCAATAGTGATCATTAGTCGTTATATCTTAAAAGAAGTGTTGTTGACCCTGGTTGCAGTTGTTACGGTGTTGTTGCTGATTTTTCTGAGTAATCGTTTTGTCTATTACCTTGCGGATGCCAGTACGGGGGCACTTTCCAGCGATGTAATCTTAACCATATTAATGCTCAAGACACTAGATGCATTGGTGATTATGTTACCGCTTGCACTCTTCCTGTCGGTCTTGATCGCCTTTAGCCGATTCTACAAAGATAGTGAAATGGTGGCTATGCTAGCCTGTGGCGTGAGTATTGGCCGAATCTATAAAACCGTATTTTTATTAGCACTGTTTGTTGCGATGATCGTCTCTTTGATCACCTTTTATATCGCACCATGGGCAACTGAGCAGACCTATCGAATTCAGGACAGGGAAAAGGCAGTGGCAACGATGGCGGGTATTGCGTCTGGGCGGTTCACCGCACCCACTAGCTCAGAGGGAGTTTTTTATGCAGAGTATATCTCAGATGATCAAACTGAACTGGGTGATGTCTTTATCCACAGCGAGCATGATGGCCAGCAGGTAATCCTCTCGGCAAATAATGGTCGTCATTTCATAAAAGAGGGCAGTGGCGATCGCTATCTTGAACTGCAGGATGGTTATCGATATGAGGGGCTACCGGGTAGCTCAGACTTCACTATCACAAAGTTTAAAATACATGCAATCCGTATTCAGGAACAAGAGGTGGTGCGCTCTAACCGTAAGCATAAGGCATATCCCACTAGTGAACTGTTAGATCCTGAGGTTCGCCGTCAGTTTGCAAAAGAGCATCATCGGAATTTTGAGGATTTGCGCCGCTATGATGCAGCGGAGCTGCACTGGCGACTCGCGATGCCACTATCAACCATCTTATTGGCCCTACTTGCAGTGCCTTTGAGTCGAACAAATCCACGCCAGGGGCGCTATGCCAAATTGTTTGTGGCGATCCTGGTCTATTTTATCTATAGCAACCTGATGGGCGTGGGGAGAACCTGGATTGAGCGTGAAGTAATCGTTCAGGCTGCGGGTCTATGGTGGACTCACGGCAGCGTACTGTTATTGACTGGAGTATTGCTCTATAAACAGTATGGGATGAGCTGGCTGAGCTTGAAAAACAGGCACTCGACGGTTCGCCTGAGCACTGGCAAGGGGCAATAGTAATGGGAATCCTGGATCGCTATATTATGCGTACTGTGATCGGCAGTGTGTTGCTGGTAATGCTGATTCTGCTTGCTCTGTTTTCATTTGCTGCGTTTGTAAATGAACTGTCGTACATTGGCAAAGGTGACTATAGCGCGCTACTTGCACTCACTTATGTGGGGCTAACCCTGCCACGACTCGCTTATGATCTGTTCCCGGTCGCAGCGCTACTCGGTTCTGTTATGGGGCTAGGTGTTATGGCGAGCAATAGTGAACTGGTGGTGATGCGCTCAGCTGGAATTTCGATCGGCCGAATTACCTGGTCAGTGATGAAAGCAGGTTTAATACTCGTTGTAGTGGCTGTCATCATCAGTGAATTTGTTTCAGGTGAGAGTGAACGGCTGGCGCAGGAAATTCGTAGTGAAGCGTTAACGGGGCATGTCAACAAGAAGATTGAAAAAGGGTTTTGGACGCGAGATGAAACGCGTGTTATCAATGTACGTAGAGTGCTCTCCAGTGGTGAACTGCGTGAGATTTATATCTACGAGATAAATGATCAACGCCAACTGACGCAGATGATTTATGCAAAAAGCGCTACCTATAAAAACAACCAATGGATCCTGAATGATGTGAGAAATAGTCGTATTAGTGATGATGGGACTAAGTCATCGGAAATCATTCACATGCCGCAAGCGAGTCTGGTTGATCCTGAAATAATTGATGTTATTGCGATTAAACCGCGCAGCCTTTCTGCACTGGGATTGTATAAATATATCGAATATTTAAAAGAGAATGATCTGAATGCTGGCCATTATGAAATGGTCTTCTGGTCAAAAGTGATCCTGCCATTCGCAACTGCAGTGATGGTCTTTTTATCAATACCATTTGTCTTTGGACCGCTGAGGTCAGTGGGGGTGGGTGTTCGCGTATTAGTCGGCACCCTGGTGGGGATCTCATTTTATGTGATTCACCAGATGTCTAGCTATGTAGGATTGGTATTTCATGTCAACCCGGCGATCAGCGCCGTATTGCCAACCCTGGTCTTTTTTACTGCATCGCTGATAATGATGCGACGCATTAAATAAAGCGAAGGGTTTAACCCGCTCAGGCGGTTGTATCGATGAGTGTACCCATTGTATCGCTAATGGTTTCGACCACCTTTGCTGATGCTTCGACCTGTAACCGTGCCATCATAAGCTCGACTAATGGTTCTGCAACATCGGCTGGATTACCAGAACGGCTGGTGGTAGCACTTGCGATGGTTGCGGCGCTCTTTTCAGCCATTACCATACCGCGTTGCATACCAGCAATACCACTATTAAGGGCGGAGATTGTGCTCATAATTTAGACCTCTTACTGCTTGTGTATATATCGACAAATTGAGTGTCTTTCTGAAATCCATTAACCACGAGAGTAGTTATATTATTGATATAATTATATTTATAATGGCGTCTTAATTTTGTGACTAACGTAATACCTGTATGGAAAAAGAACTTGAAATAAAAAATATGAATAAACTGAATAAAGATCGTTGCCCACTCTGTGGTAGGCTGAATCAATGTCAACCAGAAATGGCTGCAACATGCCAGGAGGGGCCTTGCTGGTGTCGTGCTGAGACATTCCCTGCTGCGCTACTGGCACGTTTACCTGAAGAAGAGCGCGATCAGCAGTGTATTTGTCAAAGTTGCCTGAGGGTATTTGAGGCGGAGCAGGCCAGATCGTAATTCCTTGTTACTTAACTGTAACGTTTGCTACTTCATTGCGACTAACTGGATGAGATAAGTTAAACAGGTTTAGGGTGAAAATATGAAGCGTCGTCAGTTTTTAAAAATAGGTACGGGCATGCTGTTTACTGTAGCCAGCATACCGTTGATAGCTCGAATAGCCATGGCAGACAGGAATAAAAGAGATAGTGATCAAGTGGGGAGAGTGGTAATGAGTGAGCAGGAGTGGCAGGAAAAATTAACGACAGGGCAGTTTGATGTGTTACGCAAAGAGGGGACTGAAGCTCCTTTTTCAAGTGAGTTAAATGATGAAAAACGTGATGGTACTTTCCACTGCGCAGGGTGTGATCAGGCTGTTTTTACTAGTCGTATGAAATTTGATAGCGGCACTGGCTGGCCTAGCTTTTTTGATTCACTTGATGGTGCCTTTGAGACTAAGATCGACTTTAAATTGATCTACCCACGCACAGAATATCACTGTGCCCGTTGCGGTGGGCATCATGGCCATATTTTCAAAGATGGCCCGGAGCCGACCGGCAAACGCTGGTGTAATAATGGGCTGGCACTAACATTTGTTCCTGCGTGATTTCCTGCTATATCGAATGAGGTGAGAGATGAATAAAATGATCGCGACAGGTTTGGCTCTTATTTTTTCATTGGCTGGTGGAGTGAATACGATGGCTGACAATAACCGTTCCGGGATTGAATCAGGGATTGAAAAAGCGACGTTTGCCGGCGGTTGCTTCTGGTGTATGGAACCCCCGTTTGACCAGCTTGATGGGGTGATTTCAACCACTTCCGGCTATGCCGGAGGCGATGAAATAGATCCAACCTATAAAGAGGTTGCTGGCGGAAGAACAGGGCATACCGAAGTGATTCAAATCAAATATGATTCAGCTAAAGTAGACTACCAGCAACTACTCGACACCTTCTGGCGCAATATAGATCCGACAGCGGTTGATCGTCAGTTTGTTGATGTGGGTAAACAGTATCGCAGTGAAATTTTTTATCATAATAATGAGCAGAGAGCGTTGGCCCTGGCCTCACGCAATGCACTGGCGAAGTCAGGTGTTTTCGATAAGCCAGTCGTGACTGAAATTACGGCACTTAAGGCTTTTTATAAGGCCGAAGAATATCATCAAGACTTTTATCAAAAGAACCCTATCCGTTATAAGTTCTACCGTTACAACTCTGGACGAGATGATTATCTCAAAAAGAAATGGGGTGGGGATTAATGCAATTAAAAACTGCATATGCTCTGATTTAAACCAGCCATTGCGCTGGTTTTTTTATTGCGGAGAAAGCTGTAATATTTACCCCCCATGCTACGACTACATAGCATCCATTAATAAACACCAGCAGCGCAGGAACCAAGTTTGATGAAAAATAGTAAAATTGCATTAGTCGGCATTATCGCAGTTTTGATTGCTGCTTATTTTCTCTTCGACTTAGGGCAGTATTTTAATATTGAATATTTCAAGTCTCAGCAAGTGGAAATTGAGGTCTATTATCATGATAACCCGCTGCTTACCATTGCCCTGTTTTTTATCCTCTATGTGGTAGTGACGGGCCTCTCTCTTCCGGGTGCCGCCATTATGACATTAATTGCCGGCGCCATCTTTGGCCTGTTTGCCGGTACTATTATTGTCTCGTTTGCATCAACCCTGGGAGCAACGATTGCATTTCTTGCATCGCGCTATCTACTACGTGATTCGATTCAACGCCAGTTTGGCGATAAGCTGAAAACCATCAATGATGGCATTGAGAAAGACGGTGCCTTTTATCTCTTCACATTACGCTTAGTGCCTGCATTTCCATTTTTTGTGATCAATCTATTGATGGGGTTAACGCCAATACGCACCATCACTTACTTTTGGGTAAGTCAACTGGGGATGCTGGCAGGCACGGTTGTCTTTGTTAATGCAGGCACACAGATCGCTCAGATTGAATCATTAAGTGGCATTCTATCGCCAGCACTGCTTTTATCATTTGTACTGCTTGGACTCTTTCCTCTTATTGCTAAAAAGATCATCAATATGGTTCAGGCTAAGAAGGTTTTGAAAGACTATCCTAAACCGGCTACATTTGATCGCAACCTGGTTGTGATTGGCGGTGGTTCTGCCGGGCTAGTGACCTCTTACATTGCAGCGGCGGTAAAAGCCAAAGTAACCTTGATCGAAAAGCATAAAATGGGCGGTGATTGCCTTAATACCGGCTGTGTTCCATCCAAAGCGCTGATTCGCTCAGCCAGGTTCATTGCCCAGCAAAAACGTGCCACTGAACTGGGGATGAAGTCTGCCAGTGTCGATTTTGATTTTGCTGACGTGATGGAACGTATTCAACGCGTTATCAGAACAATTGAACCGCATGACTCGGTAGATCGCTATCGTGAGCTGGGAGTTGATGTGATTGAAGGAGAGGCCGGGATCACATCACCCTATACCGTAGAAGTAAATGGTAAAACACTGACGACTCGCAGCATTGTTATTGCAACCGGTGCGCGACCATTTGTACCACCACTACCGGGCCTGGACGAAGTCGGCTATCTCACCTCTGACAGTATCTGGGAGCTACGCGAGCAACCAGAACAGCTGGTGGTACTGGGTGGAGGCCCTATTGGTTGTGAGTTGGCACAGAGCTTTGCGCGACTTGGTACACATGTCATTCAGGTGGAGTTGGCTGATCGTTTGATGGCACGGGAAGACCCCGATGTCTCAGAAGTGGTGATGGCGCGCTTTAAAGCAGAAGGCATTGATCTGCGCACTGGCCATCAGGCGACGGCATTTTGTATCGAAAATGGCGAGAAAATCCTGATTTGCGATAACGAGGGTGAAGAGGTTCGCATCCCATTTGATCAAGTGTTGATTGCACTGGGGCGTGCGGCTAATATCACTGGTTTTGGTCTTGAAGAATTAGGCGTCACTGTAAACCGAACGGTGACGGTGAATGCGTTATTACAGACTAATTTTCCCAATATCTTTGCCGCAGGTGATGTGGCGGGGCCGTATCAGTTCACCCATACAGCCGCCCATCAGGCCTGGTATGCGGCGGTGAACTCACTCTTTAGTGGTTTCAAATCCTTTAAGGTTGACTACCGTGTGATCCCCTGGGCAACCTTTACTGACCCGGAGGTGGCGCGTGTTGGACTTAATGAAACAGAGGCCAGAGAGAAGGGGATCGAATACGAGGTCACCACTTATGGTATCGATGACCTCGATCGCGCCATTGCCGATGAAGAGGCGCACGGTTTTATTAAAGTACTGACTGTGCCGGGTAAGGATCGAATTCTCGGCGTAACGATTGTTGGTGAGCACTCGGGAGATCTTATTGCTGAATATGTCACGGCAATGAAACATGGCCTGGGGCTTAATAAAATCCTCGGTACCATTCATATCTATCCCACCATGGCAGAGGCTAATAAATATGTTGCTGGTAACTGGAAGCGTGCCCATGCACCGCAACGGCTATTACGCTGGGTTGAACGCTTTCATACATGGAGACGTGGCGCATGAAAAAATTAGCATTTATATTACTACTATCGATGGTGACATTGTCGTCGCATGCGGCTAGCTTTGACCATGCCGAATGGGATCAGCTATTAAAAAAACATGTCATCTCAATCAATCAGGGTGTTGCCACTCAGGTCGATTATCGAGGGTTTTCACGCGACCGCTTTCAACTTAAGTCATACTTAGGGTCGTTGGAATCTATTTCCAGAGCGACCTTTAAACATTGGCCAAAACAGCAGCAATTAGCCTTTTTAATCAATGCCTACAATGCATGGACCGTAGAATTAATCTTAACTGAATATCCTGAACTTGAATCAATCAAAGATCTTGGCTCATGGATTAAGTCACCGTGGGATAGACGTTTCATACCTTTGTTAGGCAGTACCCATTCGTTAGATGAAATCGAGCACGGCATGATACGCGCTAAGGGCGCCTACCAGGAGCCACGCATCCACTTTGCTGTGAACTGTGCCAGTATTGGTTGCCCAGCGCTTTCAATGGATGCATTTACCGGCGATAAACTAGAGGCACAGCTAGAAGTCGTTACTCATCTTTTCCTGAGTGACCGCAGTCGAAATTTCCTGAAAAACGATACGTTGAACATCTCTAAAATTTTCAAATGGTATCGTGATGACTTTGAAAGTGGCTGGGGTGGTTATCATACGCTACAGCAATTTCTGAGCGCGTATCAAACATCACTGGGACTATCTGACGATCAGGTTCAGCGGATCAATTCATCTGATATTGAGATTGAATTTCTCGATTATGACTGGAAGCTGAATGATAAGCGTTAGTCGTTAATCATTGATGAATAAACCTTCTCATATCAAATTTTAATATGGCCTGTTTTATGCAGCTAATATCACGATAGTATAGCGATTACCTGTGAGCACACTGTCAGTTTATTATTATTGTTTAATTTCAGCTATTCACGTTTAAACAATGAAAAATCGACAGAATATTGGCGGAATTATTCGCTAAATATGACTAAGAAACCTCACCTGTGGCCGATATAAATTATAAGGTCTAAAAGCTCGTGTACTATAGAGTTTTGTTATCTTTGAACTAGAAAAAAATTCAGGCCCCATTTGATGCAGAGAGGTGAGTGATGACTATATTCGATTCGTATCAGTCCCGTTATGAAAAGGCTCAGGAAGAAGAGATGAGTCTGCAGGAATATCTGGATATCTGTAAAAATGATCCCAGTGCTTATGCGACATCTTCAGAGCGAATGCTCCTCGCGATCGGCGAGCCTGAGATGCTTGATACACGAGACGACCTTCGTTATAGCCGCATCTTCTCCAATAAGGTCATCAAGATTTATCCTGCCTTCAGAGAATTTTATGGGATGGAGGAGACCATCGAGCAAATCGTCTCTTTTTATCGCCACGCAGCACAGGGGTTAGAAGAGAAAAAGCAAATCCTCTATCTGCTTGGCCCCGTTGGTGGTGGTAAATCATCACTGGCAGAAAAGCTTAAATCATTAATGGAAGCGGTTCCCTTTTATGCGATTAAAGGGTCACCCGTTAATGAATCACCACTCAGCCTGTTTTCACCACAGGAAGATGCAAGTATTTTAGAAGATGATTTTGGCATCTCAAAACGTTACTTACCAGGCGTAATGTCACCATGGGCCGTTAAACGTTTACATGAATTCAATGGTGATATATCTCAGTTTAGAGTCGTGCGCCTGAACCCATCCGTGTTAGAGCAGATCGGTATCGCTAAAACAGAACCGGGCGATGAAAATAACCAGGATATCTCATCACTTGTTGGTAAGGTTGATATTCGTAAGCTTGAACAATATTCGCAAGATGATCCGGATGCCTATAGCTACTCTGGCGGCCTTTGCCTGGCAAATCAGGGACTGCTTGAGTTTGTTGAGATGTTTAAAGCACCGATCAAAGTACTGCACCCATTATTAACGGCTACGCAGGAGGGTAACTATAAAGGGACAGAGGGCTTTCCAGCGATCCCTTTTACCGGGACGATTCTTGCCCATTCAAATGAATCCGAATGGCTGACATTTAAGAACAACAAAAATAATGAGGCTTTTTTAGACCGCATCTATATTGTCAAAGTACCTTATTGCCTACGCGTTTCTGAAGAGACCAGAATTTACGAAAAATTATTAATTAATAGTTCACTGGCAGAATCACCCTGTGCACCTGACACTTTAAAAATGATGGCAGAGTTTGCCGTATTAACACGCCTGATCGAGCCTGAAAATTCGAGTATCTACTCAAAAATGCGTATCTATGATGGTGAGAACATGAAGGATACCGACCCTAAAGCGAAGTCATATCAGGAGTATAAAGATAGTGCCGGGCCTGATGAAGGGATGACAGGACTCTCCACTCGATTCGCATTTAAGATCATGTCTAAAGTGTTTAATTACGACCATTCTGAAATAGCGGCTAACCCAGTTCATCTACTCTATATTCTGGAGCAGCAAATTGAACAGATGCAGTTTCCACCAGAAACCGCTGAACGTTACCTCTCTTTTATTAAAGGCTACCTGGCAACCAATTATAGCGAGTTCATTGCGAAAGAGATTCAGACGGCTTATCTTGAATCATATGCGGAATTTGGCCAGAACATCTTTGACCGCTATGTGACCTACGCTGACTTCTGGATTCAGGATAGTGAATTCAGAGACCCTGATACCGGTGAAATGTTTGATCGAGCCGCTTTAAATGAAGAGCTTGAGAAGATTGAAAAACCCGCAGGAATTAGTAATCCAAAAGATTTTCGGAACGAAATTGTTAATTTCACACTGCGCGCACGCGCGAACAACGAAGGGTTAAATCCCTCCTGGACCAGCTTTGAAAAAATGCGTTCAGTGATTGAGAAAAAAATGTTTTCCAACACCGAAGACATCTTGCCAGTCATCTCTTTTAATGCCCAGTCATCGACTGAAGATCAGAAAAAACATCAGGAATTTATTGATCGTATGGTAGCGAAAGGTTATACAACCAAACAGGTTCGGTTACTTTGTGAATGGCATTTACGTACACGTAAATCCTCTTGATTCATACTGCATAACAATGCCAGGGTGTCTATATGACTCAGGTTATCGACAGGCGTATCAACGGTAAGAATAAAAGTGCAGTTAATCGCCAGAAATTCATTCGCCGTTATAAAAAACACCTTAAAGGGGCGGTCGAAGAAGCAGTCTCAAAGCGCAGCATCACCGACATGGAGCACGGTGAAAAAATCAATATCCCCGCTAAAGATATCGCCGAGCCCACTTTTGGCACTGGCAGTGGTGGCCGCCAGGAGCAGGTATTCCCAGGTAACGAAGAGTTTGTCTCCGGCGATCAAATTCCACGCCCACAGGGCGGTGCTGGTTCAGGTGGAAAAAAGGCGAGTAACAGCGGGGAAGGGGAGGATGACTTCTCATTTTCTCTATCACGCGATGAGTTTATGGATCTCTTTTTTGAGGACCTCGAACTGCCGAGAATGATCAAGACACAGCTGACACGTGAGGTACAGTTTAAAAAAGTGCGTGCCGGTTATACCTCTCATGGTAATCCCTCTAATATTAGTGTTATCCGTTCGATGAAGGGGGCACTTGCCCGGCGCATCGCGCTGACTGCATCACCTACGCGACGGCTTAATGAAGCGGAAGAGACGTTAGCTGAACTACTGCAAAAAGTTGCTGATGATGATCCTGCCGTCGTATCGCTACGAGACGAGATCAAAGAGCTTAAGAGAAGAATTCGCTGTGTACCATTTATTGATACCTTTGATCTTCGTTATAACAATCGTATTGATGAACCGGTTCCCACCAGTCAGGCCGTGATGTTTTGCCTGATGGATGTTTCGGGTTCAATGGGACAATTTGAAAAAGAGATTGCAAAACGATTTTTCACGCTATTATATCTTTTTCTCGGCCGTGCATATGAACGTATCGAAGTGGTCTTTATTCGTCATCACACCATCGCTAAAGAGGTGGATGAAGAAGAATTTTTCTATTCCCGCGAGACCGGCGGCACGGTAGTTTCTAGCGCATTAAAGATGATGTGCGATATTATTCATGACCGTTACCCCAGTAGTGACTGGAATATCTACGCCGCACAGGCTTCCGATGGTGACAACTGGGCCGATGACTCAAACGTCTGTCATGATCTATTGCTTAAGTCGATAATGCCTTACCTGCAATATTATGCTTACGTTGAAGTGACACCGGATGGATCAACCGGTGATCTCTGGGATCAATACCAGAAAGTGACGGAACATTATGAAAATTTTGTTGCCCAGACCATTGGGGATAATACTGACATCTATCCCGTATTCCGAAAACTATTTGAGAAACAGTGGGCATGAGTAGCTATATCTCAGAAGGATCAGAGTGGAGCTTTGAACTACTTGAACGATATGACCGAGAGATCGCGCGTGTCGCTGCCAACTTTGGTCTGGAAACATATCCCAACCAGATTGAAGTGATCACCGCAGAACAGATGATGGATGCCTACTCAACTGTAGGGATGCCGGTTGGCTACCATCATTGGTCATTTGGGAAACAGTTTCTGGGTGTTGAGCAACGCTACCGGCGTGGACGGATGGGACTGGCATATGAAATTGTAATCAATTCAAATCCATGTATCGCGTATTTAATGGAAGAAAACACCATGACCATGCAGGCGCTGGTGATTGCGCATGCGTCTTATGGGCATAACTCTTTTTTCAAAAATAATTACCTTTTCCAGACATGGACGAATGCAGATTCTATTGTTGACTACCTGCTCTTTGCCCGCAATTACATCCAGAAATGCGAACAACGTTATGGTGAAGAAACGGTCGAACTTTTGCTTGATTCATGCCATGCATTAATGAATTACGGTGTTGATCGTTATAAACGACCTCAGCGATCAACGCTTATTGATGAAGAACACCGACAGGTAGAACGAGAAAATTATCTACAATCTCAGGTCAATGACCTATGGCGTACTCTGCCAGGCAATCCTGATAAAGAAGAGCAACAAAATAAGCCACTTAACTGGCCCCCGGAACCACAGGAAAACATTCTCTATTTTATCGAGAAAAATGCACCGTTACTCGAGAACTGGCAGCGTGAGATTATCCGAATCGTACGCAAGATTGCTCAATATTTTTACCCGCAACGACAAACTCAGGTGATGAATGAAGGTTGGGCAACCTTTTGGCATTACACCATTCTTAATCAACTCTATGATGAAAAGTTGGTAACCGATGGCTTTATGATTGAGTTTCTGCAAGCTCATACCAATGTTGTCTATCAACCTGGTTTTGATAGCCCATATTACTCTGGCATCAACCCTTATACGCTAGGTTTTAATATGATGCAGGATATCCGCCGTATCTGTGAAAACCCAACTGATGAAGATCGCGAATGGTTTCCAGACATTGCGGGGAGTGACTGGGTCAAAACACTCGATTTTGCAATGCGGAATTTTAAAGATGAAAGTTTCATCATGCAATACCTGTCACCGCGCTTAATCCGGGAGTTGAAGCTGTTTTCTATCCTGGATGATGATAAGGAGAATATGTTAAATGTATCTGCTATTCATAATGATGCCGGGTATCGCTATATTCGTTCTACGCTGGCAGAGCAATATAATCCTGGTTCGCGCGAACCAAACCTACAGGTACAGCGTGTAGACCTGCGCGGTGATCGTTCGCTAACGCTTCGTTATGCACCACATAATCGACGCCCACTGAATGATGATACCGATGAAGTGATTAAACATCTTTCACGGCTGTGGGGCTTCACTGTTCGTATTGAAGCGCCTGATGATGAGGGTAATATTCAACAAACACATGAGTGTGTGGTTGAGGCTATTTAGAAGAGTTATCGCCCCCCTGGTTTTTGTCCGCAGGGAGTAATAATTAAAAATCAGCTTAGCGGATAATTTAACATTTACCTTCTTTGTTTATTCTTATAAATTACAATGAACAGCTATTGGTATAGACTGAAAATGTAAGTTATAAATAAGAACTAAGAGGAACTAATGGATATTGCTTCAATAGTAGCATCAGTAATAGCAGTTATATCTGCATTCATTGCGATCATTTCATATAGAAAACAGAAAGAAATATCGAAGATAAATACAAACTTGCTGTTATTAGAAAAGACACAAGATATGCTGTATAACCACCCTGAATTACTTGGGCTACATGGGATAGAAAAGAAACATTTAGATTCGTGCCGAGTTTCATCTGTTGAATTTATTTATATACTAAACTCCCTTTATTCAGGTCTTGCGTACTACACAATTTCTGGTGAATCAAATATTGAGCTTTCTAGCTATAGGAAAGAATTTTTGAATAACACAAAAGTACGAAAAAGCTGGGAACTAATAATTCGAGAAAAGATGATTTTTCAAGGCAACTATACTAAAGCTATTGATTGCTATTATGCTAGTTTGTAATGAAAATATCATGTCCACATGCATATAGAATATCCGCCAAAGGTGTCAATAAGTGAGTTTGTGAAACGGCTCAAAAGGCGGGTATCGAGAAGATTGCAGGATGAGCAGGTGCGGTGCTAACGTATCCAGTCGAGCAGCAGCAGTTGGGCCAGGTAGCTTAGCTCCGGAAGATGCCTTACTGATGCTTTACTCCAGAAGCACTTTCCGCATTTAATTTAACATAATATACATTATGCGAAGTCACTGGGATGGTAGCAGGGTGATTTAGACTAGGTCGTTATCTCAAAAAAGCTATTGCATCGCATCCCGGTGCCCTCCTTTCTACTCAATACACTTTGTATTCCGCTAGACCTTCTTCAACAAGCTGATCGTTGATATTGATGTGATCGAGTATTATTTCAGCGAGATAACGGCCATACTTTCCTTTTTTATCCTTGCTTGTCTGAACGACCACTTCTTTATCCAGAATGCGCTCTCTCAGCCAGTCTCTTGATATTAATCCCTGGGTTCGCTCAGCACCGCGTACTTCGGGGGTATTGATGCGATTAAGGCGCAGCTTTTCACCTTTAACCCAGGTCTTAAGTCCGAGGTCAATGTCGGCGGTAACCGTATCACCATCATAGACTGAGGTAATGACGGCTTTATAGATGTAAAAATTTTGATCACTCATGATAGTTATCCGCTCCTGGCAAATGGCAAGCTACGACTCTCTCTATCTCTATTTTATGCACTATCACTGCAGTAATTTTTAGCGCTCTTATTTTTAAACACCCCTTCAGACAGAAAGTAAACTACCTCGTTGATCACGAGATCATTTTTCATCAGAAAGGGGTGAGTGACAGGTAGTGCGACAAAACCACACATACCTTCAACTTTTGCACTTTCTACTGAAACCTTACCATCATCCGGGTTGGGCAGAAATATGGACAATATTAGATTGATAGACTGCGTACCCGCAATTACCCCTAGTTCAAAATTTACGGCACCAAGGCTTTTGGGAACATCCGCTTCTCCCGTACCTAGCTGCATACCCGCCGGGCCATTCAATAATTCATACCCCGGTATATTTTTTATATTATCCACAACCTCACTACCATTGTTTGGTGGACCGAGCATGACGACTCTTTTGACATTTCCGGGAGGATGATTTTTATAGAACTGACGAACTAAAATACCCCCTAGCGAATGAGTCACAAAATTGACTGGACTCGAATTATTTTCACTACACAGCGCTAAACCACCACCCACTGCAATTTCTGAAAGCGGCACTATTTCCTTTTTCCGTGAAGGATAGTCAACATTCACTACGTGGTAGCCTTCTTCCATTAACCGTTGCGCCATCTCGTTCATTGAACTCGATGTTCTCGCCAGCCCATGAAGTAGCACCACGCACTCTGCTGATATTGAAATCGCTGAATACGACATCATTAAAACGAACAATATTGCTCTTGTATTCATTACTTCTTCGAGGGCATGTTTTTCATCATCTGTCCCTGTGAATATCTATTTCAGAAGAATTAGTAAGCTTTCCTGAAGGTTCTTCTTCAATACCTTGCTCGGATCGCTTTCTAACATCTTCGGCTTCAAGTTTTCGCTTCTCGAAAATTCTTTTAACCTCTTCTTTGCCTTCTTCTGTTGTAGGGTCTGGCTTCATAATATCTTCTTTTAGCCGCCTTATTTTAACGCCAGATATTATCCATCGTTGAAGTAACGCCACTCGCGATGGAAGCACCAAAGCGCTCTACAAAACGCTCAAGCACCGGTTGGTTATAGGTGTAATCGACAATCTTTTCAGCACCGATCACTTCTCGTGCAACGTAACTGCTGCTACCCAGTGCATCAACCAGCCCTACGTCGATTGCCTGTTCCCCAGTCCAGACCAGACCACTGAAAATTGCAGGGTCATCTGATAGTCGCCCACCACGCCCTTCTTTGACAACATCAATGAACTGCTGATGGATTGAGCCCAGTAACGATTTAATATGCTGGGTATCATCTTCTTTAAGTGGCGAGAATGGATCCATGAAACCTTTGTTTTCCCCGGCCGTCATCATGCGGCGTTCGATACCGAGTTTATCCATTGCATCGACAAATCCAAAGCCGTTCATGATCACACCGATTGAACCGACGATGCTCGCTTTGTCGGCATAGATTTCATCTGCAGCAGCGGCGATGTAATAACCACCAGAGGCGCACATATCAGTGATCACAGCATAGACAGGTTTATCCGGGTGTTTGTCACGCAGACGCTTTATTTCATCATTAATATAACCGGCCTGAACTGGGCTTCCTCCCGGGCTATTGATGCGAAGAATAACCGCCGCAGAGTTCTTATTTTTAAAGGCGTCACGCAGTGCCGAAACGATGCTATCAGCATTGGCTTCAGCATCAGCGGCAATCGTGCCGCGTATTTCAATTAACGCGGTATGCTTATGCTGCTTGTTCGGTGCATCACTCAGGTCATTTTTCATATAGACCATAAAAAATATCGCTGCAAGATAGGCGAACATCAGTGATTTAAAGAAGATCCCCCAGCGTCGGGTGCTTTTTTGCTCTTTGTAGGCGCTAAAAACCAGCTTCTCCATTACGTCACGCTGCCACTCTTCTTTGTTTTCGCCACTTTCAGGTGATGCTTTCTTCTCGCCCATCCAGGGATCCTTTTCTTTTGGTGTAGGTGAAATGGTGTCGTTTTTAATCTCGTCTGACATGTTGGTATCCGTACTTTTCCCTGGGGAGTGGTTATTTTTTTAACTCAAGCAGCGGGCTGCCGATGCATTAATTTGCTTATCGGCGCACGCTTTGCCCACATTAATTCAATCTTTATACAGTAGTTCGCCTACTTCTGAAATATTATCGAGGCACGCAAGTGGCTTATGTGCCTGCAAGCGTTCCACCGCATGTACCCCGTAAGTGACACCCAGTGATGCCGTGCCAGCCTCAGCTGCCATCTGTAGATCATACTCGGTATCGCCAACCATCACTGTTTCTTCTGGTGAAACGCCCAGCACTGTCATAATCTCAAGTAACATTTGAGGATGTGGTTTGGAGTGTGTTTCGTCGGCACAGCGCGTGATGTGGAAATAATCGCCAGAACGGGTCTCCGCAATCGACCGGTCTAATCCGCGTCGACTTTTGCCGGTAGCAACCGCGAGCAGATAGTCATCAGCATGCAGGTGCTTGATCACCTCCATCGCGCCATTAAACAGTACCGAGCGGTTTTGATTGCCCACTAAAAAGTGATGGCGGTAACGATCCACAAATTTAGCAACGGTTGTCTCACCCTCATTTGGATAAAGCCGACGAATTGCCTCGGGTAAGCCCAATCCAATAACATTACGTAGATCATGGTTACTCCGCTCTGCCAACGCCAATTCAGCAATCACGTTGGAGAGCGACTGAGTTATCTGGGCCTCAGAATCCATTAATGTGCCATCCCAGTCGAAAACGATGAGTTTGAATCTATTGTTCATGGTGTGTCCCGTTTTTCCAGTGAGTTCAGAAATTGTTCAAGCGCTGGGCTGAGTGGTGCTGAGACCGATATCTTTTTCATGGTACTCGGTAACATAAAGTTGAGCGTATGGGCGTGCAGAAACAGGCGCTTTAAACCCTGTTTTTTGAGTTCACGGTTCAGGATGCGTTTCCCGTAAACCTCATCGCCCAGGATCGGGTGCCCTGAATGAGCGGCATGTACACGAATTTGGTGCATGCGCCCCGTCAGTGGTTTTGCCTCCAGCAAGGTCATCCGATGGTCAAAATGGCGCTTTACTGAAAATTGAGTCGTTGAGGCCTGGCCATCCTTGCTCACCTTCACCGTACGCAGCCCAGATTCCGCTCGCTCTTTTAATAGTGGAAAATTAACGGTGCTCTCATCGTCCTGCCAATAGCCCTGAACGAGCGCAAAATAGCGCTTATCAATCAGGTTTTCACGCAAAAGTTCGTGCAGCTCGAGCAGTACCGGACGGTTTTTTGCCAGTAACAGGCAACCCGAGGTCTGTCGATCAAGGCGATGGACTAGTTCAAGATCCTTTTCTTCGGGGCGAATGACCCTCATTATTTCGATCACGCCATTGGCGATCCCACTGCCACCATGAACGGCAATACCGGATGGTTTATCGATGATAATGAGATTATCGTCTTCGAAAATGATCGACTCTGCAATCGCATGACAAAGGCCTTTTGACGGTGCCTCCTGCACACCCTCAGATGGCACAGATACGGGTGGAACCCTTACAATATCATTAAGTTGAAGCCGATATGTCTGCTTAATTCTACCTTTATTTACGCGCACTTGCCCGGTACGCAGTAAGCGATAAACCAGGCTCCTGGGCACCCCCTTAAGGGTTGTCAGCAGGAAATTATCAATCCGCTGCCCGGCATTGCCGCTATCAATTGTCAGCAGCCGCACCGAATGGTGTGTCGTATTGTCGCTCAACTCAATCATTCTCCTGTAATATCAATAAAATAACTCAACTCACAGGTTTGATACTACCCGAAATTCTTGATATATTGGGCGGATGGTATCCTGCCTTAAGGCATGAGATACAGCGATTGTCCAAACTTTACGTTCGGATGACAAATATTTTTTACACAATATGGCGCGAAACTAGCCTGACTGCATTGCTCTACACGAAGCAGTGCTGCTCGACTCCCCTCCCAGACAAACGGGAAGATAGCGGAGCCGAAGCAGACAAGAAGTCAGACTGAAACGAAACGCAATATTGAGCCTTCAACCGTGAGGGCAAGGGTAATTGGTAGCTCGACCCTAATTTACGAGTGCTGTTTTATAGATATGCCCCCATGCGGTATTGCATGGTGAGAGCCGAACTGAACATCGCCGAGAAGCATGTAATTATGCTCAGGTAACGTTGAACAGCGAAGTGAAAACTCCGCTCAACCAAACAGAGATAAACGTTCGGCAATCTCCGAATTGATGGCAATGCGTGGGCGCCATAGGGATTGTTAAAAAATGAAAAGAATGTTGATTAACGCGACTCAGCCTGAAGAGTTGCGTGTCGCCCTCGTAGACGGTCAACGTCTATATGATCTTGATATTGAAACACCATCAAGAGAGCAGAAAAAATCGAATATATACAAAGGGAAAATCACCCGCGTCGAACCTAGTCTTGAAGCTGCGTTTGTCGATTACGGCGCTGATCGTCACGGCTTCCTGCCACTCAAAGAAGTTGCCCCATCAGTTTTCTGCAGACAACCGCCTGAAGGCAAGCGCTTTGAAATCAAGGATGTCCTGAGAGAAGGCCAGGAAATCCTGATCCAGATTGCTAAAGAAGAACGCGGCACCAAGGGCGCAGCACTTACCACCTTCATTAGCCTTGCTGGGCGCTACTTGGTGCTGATGCCAAACAACCCGCGTGCAGGCGGTATCTCTCGTCGGATAGAAGGTGAAGATCGCGCTGAACTGCGCGCAGTACTCGACTCACTCACCATTCCAGATGGCATGGGAATGATCGTCCGCACCGCAGGCGTTGGCAAGAGCGATGAAGAGCTACAATGGGATATGGACTATCTGGCCCGTGTATGGGAAGCGATCGAAACCGCGATACCAGAAAAGTCAGCCCCATTTCTTATCTACCAGGAAAGTAATATCATTATTCGCGCCATTCGCGACTATCTACGCCCGGACATCGGTGAGATCTTAATCGATGATGGAGACGTTTTTAATAACGCGCGTGAATTTATGCAGCAGGTAATGCCACATAACCTGAATAAAATTAAACGTTACGAAGATGCGGTGCCGCTCTTCACTCGCTATCAAATTGAAAGCCAGATTGAAGCGGCATTCCAGCATGAACTGCGCTTGCCATCGGGTGGTTCGATCGTGATCGATCCAACCGAAGCACTGGTTTCTATCGACATCAACTCAAGTCGTGCCACGAAAGGCAGTGATATTGAAGAGACTGCCCTTTCGACCAACCTTGAAGCGGCAGACGAAATTGCACGTCAACTACGCCTGCGTGACATGGGCGGACTGGTGGTCATCGATTTCATCGACATGACCCCTAGCCGTAATCAACGTGAAGTTGAAAATCGCATTCGTGAAGCGCTCAAAAAAGACCGGGCGCGGATCCAGGTGGGGCGTATTTCTCGCTTTGGTCTGCTTGAAATGTCACGCCAACGCCTGCGTCCTTCGCTGGGTGAATCTAGCCAGCACACCTGCCCTCGCTGTAGTGGCCTTGGCTCGATTCGTAGTGTTGAATCACTATCGCTCTCTATTTTGCGCATCATCGAAGAAGATGCGATGAAAGAGCAGACGGCTCAGATCATCGCGCAATTACCGGTTGATGTGGCGACTTACCTGCTGAATGAAAAACGTGAAATTGTCTCTGCGATCGAGAAGCGCCAGAATGTGCGCATTCTTTTAATTGCCAACTCATCACTGGAAATTCCAAACTACACGGTTCAACGCCAACGTGCGGACGAGCTACCCAATGGCGCGAAGAATAGCTATGAACTCGCCACTGAAGTTGAAGAAAAGAAAGAGACCATCATGTCAGCTGCCCCTCAGGTGGAAGCCGAACAGCCAGCGGTCAAAGGAGTTGTGCCAGGGACTCCAGTACCGACTCGTAATACAACCGAAGCGCCGGGTGAAGATGGTTTTATCAAGCGCCTCTGGAGCACGCTCTTTAGCGGCGACAAAGAAGAGACAACCACTGAAATTAAGATCACCAAAACGCCACCTGGAGGACGCGCTTCACGCTCAAACTCTGGTGGACGAGGACGATCTCAGCGTGGTGAAAAATCGACATCATCACGTAACGGCAATCGTGAAAATAGCGCCAGGCGCGGTGGCAGGCGTCGCAATAATAACAGTCAGGATAAAGGCAATGCCGAAGTAACTGTCGATCAAAATAGCACAACAGTCGCTACGTCCTCAGCCACCTCAGCCACACCTGGTAAGCCTGCCGATAATGATAATGGTACTGATGCTCCTAAGAGTACTCGTCCACGTCGTCGTCGTGGTGGTCGCCGTAATCGCAACCGCGATAACAATCGACAAAATGGAGATAACACCACATTAACAGAAGATGCAGTAGCATCAGCTGATGCTGCTGCCCCGGCGGCTAGTAATAACAGACCCCAGCAAGCAAGTACTGATCAGTCAGCTGCCAAAGCACCGTCCGCTGAAGCCAGGCCAGTCGCGAAGCTGCAGGAAAGTTCAGAACCTGAGCAGCCAGTACCAAAGGTGCAAACAGATGATATGAGCACCAGAAATACAGATACAAAGAAAACCGAAGTTGCTCAACCTTCGAGTCCAGCTAATGATGCATCAAATAATACACAAAATATCGTATCAAAGAAGGTCGCTCAGCCGCCTAAAGCGCCAACGGAACGATGGGCCTCAAAGCCTGCAGAAAAACCGGCTGTTGATAAGCCACAGGCGACATCTTCACCTAAATCTGCGGCACCTGCACCGCAAGTAAAACAGGAAGAGAAAAAGCCTGTGATAGTGAATAAACCGATGCCTGCGCCAGGCAAAAATGTGCCAACGGCTCCGAAGCCTGTCGCGGCTAAACCAGATAGTACGCCAGCTACATCAAAACCGGCACTGGTTCAGATAGAAACTAAAAAGGCAGCAGCTCAGGCAGTCAGTAACAAACCAGCGACACCCCCTACTGGAGGCGCTAACGACTAGTTAACGTTGAATATATAGCAGGATAAAGGCCACGACCTGGGTTATGTCGTGGCCTTTTTTATTTAAGGATTGCCAGGTTCATTCAGAGCGAATTGAAATGGAAATCAAACACTCAGATGCTTTTCTTTAATCTCGTTTAATAACCCCTCGGCGGCAGACTCCACCATATCGAGTACTCGCTCAAAACCTCCAGGACCACCATAATAGGGATCAGGCACCTCTTCCTCATCAACATCACTCGAATAACTGAGAAAAAGCGAAACCTTATTACTCAGCGCCTGTGGGCAAATCTCAAGTAAATTCGCAAGGTTGTCATTATCCATGGCAATCACATAGTCATAGTAATCAAAGTCAGTCTTTTGCACGCGTCTTGCACGCTGAGAGCTAAGATCAAACCCTCTATTTAATGCAGTGGCCTGCGCCCTCTTATCCGGTTGCTCACCAATATGGTAGGCATGTGTGCCAGCAGAATCTATTTCGATTCGTTGAGCTAGCGACGCTTGCTGCACAAAACGTTCAAAAACCCCATGTGCAGTAGGTGAACGACAGATGTTACCCAGGCACACAAATAAAATTTTAACCATCTACTGCTGGCCTCTCATTAATTGAATTAAACTACACATTAAAACCATGATTACTTATGGAGTTTTACAATATTACACTATAGAATCAGAATATATCCTGGCTATTCAGTTACGTGCCGACAGATAATCTATCTGTAGTACCACCTGTGAGGTTTCTGGCATGACGCTACTAATATCAGACATAGAGAGTTTACGCAGTGCGATTGGTCAACGCGTACGCTTTCAGAATGTGGTATTTGAGATTATTGAGATACTCGAAGACGGCCCATCATTTGTCCTGCAGAACTGTGAGGAACACACCTCAATCCAGCCTGATCAACATGGCGAAGCGCATCGTCGAGTACCTCAAACGATGACACTTCCTGTTTTAATGACCACCGATGGTAGTCTGGACACTGATGGGATGGCAATCGAACTGCTGCTTAAGTAGCGCTGATATTTCACCATTTTCAAGCGCACGTTCATAGACATGCTGAATCAGCATTTTACCGTCAATCCAACATAACGGTTTGCCGTTAAACTTCTTCGTCGGCAGGTAACTCTCTCGCACTATCGACCAACATCACAGGAATATCATCGCGAACTTGATAAGCCAGCCTGTCTACTTTACAGATCAATTCATTGTCTTCTTCTTTATACGTTAAAGGCCCTTTGCATAGTGGGCATGCAAGAATATCGAGTAGTTTCTTATCCATTACAATCTCATCCTCTTAACGATTAATACCATTAATATTTTTTAGCAATACAGATAAATCTTCTTCTGCTTTTAATTCAGGGGCCATATCAATACTCAATACCCAACGGTTCTGCTTTTCAAAAGAAGCACATTTGACGGCATCTTTCTCTGTCATCACGACAGCAGCATCATCTTCAAAATCCAGGTCATCAGCACAGTAGACATGGTGATCCGGAAAAGGATGCGGTATGACATTGATCTCCGCATCCCTGAGTAGATTGAAAAATCGCTCAGGGTTCCCTATGCCAGCCACCGCATGGACTCTTTTTCCCTTAAACAGGGATAAGCTCTCTCTTGTTTCTGCTGCCTGTAAATTATAAAGGGAACTCTGTACCAGAGTCATTCTATACTCACCAGATAAGTGTGGTTCTCCATTCACGATACACAGGTCAACACGCTTTAACCGAGAAACAGGCTCTCGTAATGGCCCTGCAGGCAACATCTGTCCATTGCCAAATCGCCGCAGCCCATCCAGGATAACGATTTCGATGTCACGCCCCATTGCATAGTGCTGTAATCCATCATCAGCAATCACGATGTTACAATCAAATTCATTTAACAGCATATTGACCGCATCCGAACGCTTAGGTGATATCACCATCGGACAGCCACAGCGACGCGCCAACAACACCGCCTCATCACCAACTAATACAGGACTACTGGTAGCGGTTACTGATTGTGGCCATTCAGTTGCTGCACCGCCATAACCACGAGAAACAATCCCAGGCTTATACCCTTTGTTACGTAAAAAATTTGCCAACCAGATAACAAAAGGTGTTTTGCCTGTACCACCCACCGTAATATTACCGACAACAATCAACGGTGCAGAGAAATGATTGACCACTAACCAATTATGTTGATAGAGCCAGCGTCTCACCATGACCAAGCAGCGAAAGAGCCAGGATAACGGTAGCAATGGAATTACACCAATACCACCGTTATACCAGATTTGTTCGATTTTGCTCATTGATAGTCACCGGAATATTGATCAATAAAAATCAACTGGCGCGCTCCTTCTGACTCGTAACCGCTGCGGGTTCAAATTGCAGATGATAAAGATTGGCATAGTAACCACCTGCCGTCAGCAGTTGATCATGTTTACCCTGTTCAACAATTCTCCCTTCATTCATGACGATAATCGTATCGGCCTTCTCAATAGTAGAGAGTCGATGTGCAATCACAAAGGTTGTTCTATTTTTCATCAGCTCTTCGAGGGCAGCCTGGATATAGCGCTCAGACTCTGTATCAAGTGCTGAGGTTGCTTCATCTAAAATAAGAACAGGTGCATTCTTTAATAGCGCACGTGCAATCGCCAGTCGCTGACGTTGCCCGCCAGAAAGCAGCACACCGTTATCACCGACCATCGTATTGAGCCCCTCAGGCAGGGTCTCAATAAACTCCATTGCATGTGCTGCTGTCGCAGCCTGAATGATCTCTGCCTCCGAACAATTCTCTAAACTGCCATAAGCAATATTGTGCCCGATGGTATCGTTAAACAGCATCACATCCTGTCCAACCAGTGCGATCTGCTGGCGCAGATTTTCAAGTGTGAGTTCACCAATCTCATGCCCATCCACGGTGATACTGCCGCTGGTGTAATCATAGAAACGTGGCAAGAGGCTGGCTAATGTGGTTTTGCCACTGCCTGATTTACCCACAAAGGCAATACTCTGTCCCGCTTCAACTCGAAATGAAATTTTATCAAGAACAACACCTTTGCTCTGCTCATAGCTAAAACAGACCTCTCTGAATTCTACCGTGCCGCTGATTTTCTCAAGGCGAATGGTGCCCGTATCAACTTCGACCGCCGCATCAAGCAGATCAAAGATACTTTTAGCTGCTGCTATACCGCGCTGAATAATCACATTAACGGTCGTGAGGCGTTTAACGGGTGTCAACATCATCATCATCGCTGCAAGAAATGACATAAAGGTTCCTGGTGTAATCGTATCGAGCATTGGCCCTGAAGTTGCCAGGTAGATGATCGCAGCCAATGCACAGGCTGAAATGAACTGTATGATCTGGACACTTGAGACACTGGTCGCAATCAGCTTCATAAACTGCCGACGATTTCCTTCATTCACTTCTTCAAAGTGAGTCGCTTCATAGGCCTGGCCACCAAAGGTTTTAATCACGCTATGCCCTTCTATCGCCTCTTCAGAGACCTGCGTTACATTACCCATCGACGACTGAATCCGCGTACTGATACGACGAAAGCGTTTATTCACAAAACTGACCAGCAAAATAATGATCGGACCCAGTACAAACATCACCAGGGAGAGCTGCCAACTGGTATAAAACATCAACGCTAATAAAAAAATAATGGTTAAAACATCTCTGATAACGATGGTAATGGCATCCGTTGCAGCAGAGGCGACCTGCTCAACATCAAAAGTAAATTTTGAAATCAATGTCCCTGATGAACTGCCATCATAAAAACGAGCTGGCAGTGAAAGTATATGAGTAAACATCTCTCGGCGTAATGTCTTGACGATATTCCGCCCAATCCAGGCCATTAAAAATGATGATACAAAGGTACCCACACCACGAATCAGGGCGACCCCGATAAAGAGGATTGGTAACAACGCAATCCACTCAGGATCTTTTTCAACAAAGCCGCCATCCAGTATCGGCTTAAGCATAGCAGCGAGGCCAGCATCGGTAGCGGCAGCACAGACCATACCGATAACAGCTAAACTAAAGGCCAGTTTATAAGGCAACACGTAACGCAACAGGCGACGATAGATCACGGCGCCATCGGTAATCTCTGCAGGGTTTTCGTTTTTAAGACGACTCAAGGTTATTCTTCTGGCTGTTTTGTCGCGAGAGAGAGTTTCACAATGCCTAACTGCCTGGCGGCATCCATCGCAGTGACAACCGCTTGATAAGGCGTATTGGCATCGGCGCTAATCACAAGCGAGACATCTTTGCGGCCATCCGAGACAAGCTGAATCGCTTTCTTTAAGGTAGCCGCCTGGCGATTAACCACCTTTTGCTGATTGATATAAAAACGCCCTTTAACATCAATCGTTAAATCAATCGGGGCAATCGCAGCTTCCACCGGCTCAGCATTAGCTTCGGGCAGATCAACCGTAATTTCTGATTCTTTGGTAAAGGTGGTCGAAACCATGAAAAAAATTAGCAGTAAAAAGACCACGTCGATCAGTGAAGTCAGGTTTACTTCTGGGTCTTGCTTTGTAAATTGACGCAGGTTCACTAGCTATATGGCTCGGCAATTAGATCCGCTGCTCATTTTCACGTGCACCATGCAGCACTTCAACCATTTTGATTGATTCAGCCTCCATGACACAGACAAGGCTCTCAACCTTACCGCGAAAATGACGATAGAAAATCAGGCTCGGAATCGCGATCGACAGCCCGGTGGCCGTGGTAATCAGCGCCTCTGAGATCCCCCCTGCAAGCACTGCAGGATCACCCACCCCAGCGGTAGTAATGGCAGCGAAAACCTTAATCATGCCGATTACAGTGCCTAACAAACCTAACAACGGTGTGATTGAGGCAATAGTGCCCAGTGTATTGAGATAGCGTTCAAGCTCATTAACCACCTGACGTCCCGTCTCTTCGATACTCTCTTTCATCACTTCACGTTCATGGCGTAAATTAACCAGCCCCGCTGCGAGTACTTTTCCCAGTGGGGACTCTTCACGCAAACGGGCAATTTCGCCCGCGTTCAACTTGTTCTGTTTTTCCAGTTTCCAGATCGTGGCAACCAGATCATTGGGGCATATTTTTTGTTTTTGCAGCGACCATGAGCGCTCAACAATAATCGCGAAAGCGATCATCGAACAGAGCAGGATGGGTATCATCAACCAGCCGCCGGATTGTACAAGCTCAAACACGTGTGTTTAATCCCTTGTTTAATGAATAATAACAGTGGGCATCATACCGGAATAAGCCGTGTTTTTCACACCCTTGATTAAAATTCAGCGCAATAGCGCTGAGTGCCAGTAACGCTTGTTTTGATGGCGGTAACGCTCAATAGAGCGCACATTCCCCTCCTTATTGAAATGAAAGGTAATCGCGCCCGCAGTAGCACTTGTTAGCATCTCGCTCCCTTGTTGCTGGTAGCGTTGTGTCACCTCTGGGTGTGGAAAACTATAACGGTTTAAATATCCCACTGGAAACAGCACATACTGGGGTGCCAGCGCAGTAACAAAGGCCTGGCTTGACGAGCTTTTACTCCCGTGATGTGGCGCAACCACCACACGAGTCGTTAATTTCGCGCGCTGTTCATTCAGTAGTGCGCGCTCTGCAGCCGCCTCAATATCCCCCGTTAATAGTAGTGAGCTACCGTGCTGACCAATATCACCAACACTACTGATACGCAGTACACATGAGGCATCATTGCCTTTAAAGCCCTGCGGTGGCGGGTGCAATATTTCAAATAGCACATTGTCCCACTGCCATTTATCACCGGCCACACAATGCTGTGCCGCTGGCTGCCACGTTACCCGCTCCGGCACACTGGTTACCACTTGCGAAACCACTATCTGTGACATGACTGAGCGAGCCCCCCCCATATGATCATTGTCACCATGACCAATCATCAGCATATCGACACGCTTAATGCCGGCACTATTCAGGAAGGGAATAACGACGGCACTGCCCGTATCAAAACTATCACTAAAGCGTGGCCCCGTATCGTAGACTAACGTATGATTTTTTGTCTGCACAACGGCGGCCAGTCCCTGACCAACATCTAGCAGCGTAAACCACCAGTCGCCGTCAGCTGGGCGTACCGGTGTTACCAGCAACAACGGTAATAGCCAGATGATGCCCAACCAGCGCCCAGGTAAGCCACGCGGTGCTAACAGCAGCAACGTGCCAATCAATGCGGGTATTAATGTCCATTTGGCAGGCGGGTGTTGCTGCCATAACCCTTGCTCCTGCATTTCAATTAATTCAAGAAAGGGCCATATGAATGATAACGCTGTCGCTGCAAAATCCAGTAACAGCGAGCCCGTCTCAGGAAAGAATAGTACGCTTGAAGTCCCTAGCAATACTAATGGCACAACGACAAAGCTGACCCATGGTACCGCTACAAAGTTAGCCACAGGCGACAACAGCGGGACTTGCTGGAAAGTCAGCAACAATGGTAACAACAATGCGATTGCCACCACCACATGTACCCTGCCCCAGCGCCACCAGAGATCACGCCTTGCGAGGCGCCCACTCATGGCAAAAATAATGGCTGCAACTGCACCGAATGAGAGCCAGAAACCGGCAGACATCACTACAAATGGATCAATCACAAGTACAATAATAAGTGCCAGTGCCAGCGTGTCGCTAAAGCGGCGTTGACGCTGTAAAAATAGCATCAACATCACCACGGCCACCATCACTAAGGCGCGTTGGGTGGGAATCGTAAATCCAGCCAGTGCCGCATAAAATGTAGCGGCTAACAGGCCAGCGACTGCCGCCACTCCTGGCGCTGGCCAATGTAATGTGACATTTGCGATGCGTGACCAGAAAAATTGCACCAGTAGAAACACCATCCCGGCAACCAGCCCGATATGCAATCCCGAGATCGCAACCAGATGAATGGTGCCGGTTTTTCTTAACACCTCCCATTGATGCTGACTTATCGCCTGCCGCTCACCAATCGCGAGCGCTGTGATAATACCTTTATAATCAGGCTCATTGAGCTGTGTGCTAATTGCGCCCGCCAGCGATTGTCGTAACCGTTGCAGTGGATAGTGCATCACATCATTTGCCAACAGCCGATTTTCGTCTGAATTCCGAATATAACCCGTCGCCTGAATTCGCTGTTGAAACAGCCACCCTTCATAATCAAAACCACCGGGGTTCATAAATCCATGTGGTCTTTTCAAGCGCACCGTAAACTGCCAGCGATCACCCACAGAGAGCGCTGGGGCATTTCTGTACCAGTTAAGTCGGACATGGCGCGGCGCAATTTCAAGGATATTGCCTTGATGTTGCATCTGCTCAATATCAAACAGGAATCGCCATTTATGCCCCGTTTTTTGTGGCAACGAAGCGATTGTCCCCTGTATCACCAGATCTTGCTTTTCTAGCGCTGGTGGTAGCGGTGTCGACAGGACTAGCACCGCCTGTAGCCATGCCCAGTGGAATCCTGTTACCAGAAACAGTAGTGACCTGAATCGCTTGAAAAACCATAGAGCGGGCACGAGCAACACTAACACGAGCCAGCCAGCCGTGTGTGATAATGACGTCAGTGGCAATTCAGCAAATTGCTGAAATATTAATATGCCACATAAAAATGCGACTGCTGAAAAACGCATACCCGTCCCTGGTTATGCCTGAGATTATCTACCCTGTAGAATGCCAAATATAGACAGCTACCGCCAGCTTAGGCTATTGTTAAGGGATGCCAAAAAAAATAATAAAAAGGTTTCTTCCCGATCACAATAAAATTAGAGAGCATAAACACTTACAGATATTTGGAAAGCTGATTCACGACCCGAATCTATGGCATCTTAATCGTCGCTCGGTTTCTGGCGCATTTTCTGTGGGGTTATTTATGGCATTTGTTCCGGTGCCATTTCAAATGGTATTAGCAGCGGCGGCAGCCATTCCTTTACGCGTGAACCTGCCAATATCTGCGGCCCTCGTGTGGGTATCAAACCCTTTAACCATGCCACCGATCTTCTATGGTTGTTATAAATTTGGCGCCTGGGTGCTCAATACACCCGTGCAAAATATTGAATTTGTACTCTCTATCGAATGGTTGACAACCCAGCTAAGTGATATCTGGGCACCCTTCTTACTGGGCTGTTTTCTGATCGGGTCCTTTTTCGCGATTATCAGCAACTTGATTATTCGCCTGCTGTGGCGATCACTAGTATTAAAGGGGTGGCAGGAACGCCGCAGACGTCGTAAAGAAAACGCCAGAAAAGTTAATCCAGAATAGCGATCAGGCTGTTTATTGATCCTTTAGCACCCCATCTTCAAGCACCAGAATTCGATCCATGCGCTGAGCAAGGGCTATCTCATGGGTCACCACTACAAAGCTGGTATTCAGCGCCTGATTTAACTCCAGCATTAAACCATAAATGTGATCTGCATTTTTACGATCTAAATTACCGGTTGGCTCATCCGCCAATACACATTTAGGCTCAGTGACTAATGCCCGCGCCACCGCCGCCCGTTGACGTTCACCACCCGACATTTCACCGGGCTTGTGGTGACAGCGACTTTTCAGACCGACTTTATCAAGTAGTGACGCCGCCCGTTCGCTCGCAACCGCAGGTGACACACCACGAATTAACAGTGGCATCGCAACATTTTCCAGAGCCGAAAACTCAGCCAGCAGATGATGAAACTGATAAACAAAACCGAGCGTGCTATTACGTAACTGACTGCGTTGGCGCTCACTCAACTGCATCATATCTTTGCCCAGTACTTGGACTTCACCACCAGACGCGCTATCTAATCCGCCTAAAAGGTGTAACAAGGTACTTTTGCCCTGGCCGGAGCTACCGATGATCGCAATACGCTCACCTACCGCTACTTCAAAATTGATGCCGCGCAGCACATCGACATTCATTCCACCTTCAGTAAAGCGCTTTTGCAGGTTAATGCACTGTAATACTGGCTGTGATTGATCGATATGATCACTCATAACGCAAAGCCTCAGCGGGTTGCGTACGCGATGCACGCCACGCCGGATAGAGTGTCGCAAGCAAGGAGATAATTAACGAAACCGAGCTAATCTGTATCACATCAGCGATGCGCATATCAGAAGGAAGGTCGCTAATATAATAGACATCAGCTGACAAAAACTGAATGCTGAATAGTTTCTCTATAGCAGGTACTAATGTCTCTACATTCAGTGCCAGCGCCACTCCTCCAACTGTTCCGAGTAGTGTACCGATCACTCCAATCAATGCCCCTTGAACAATAAATATCCCCATGATTGAAGTCGGACTGCTTCCTAACGTTCGCAGTATTGCGATATCACTCTCTTTATCGGTCACCATCATCACCAACGTCGAAACAATGTTGAATGCAGCGACCGCGACGATGAGAAACAGGATGACAAACATCACTGTTTTTTCCATCTGTACCGCACGAAAAAAGTTGGCATGCTGGCGCGTCCAGTCGCTAGCGCGATAACCCATCGGCAGTTCATTAAGCAGTTGACGTGTCAGCTGCGGCGCTGCAAACATATCATCCATCTTGATGCGTACACCCGTCACTCCGCCGTCAAGTCGAAACAAGCGCGAGGCATCTTCTATATGCAACAGTGCCAATGCACTATCGTATTCATACATGCCAATTTCGAATATACCGACTACGGTAAAACGCTTAAGGCGTGGTAAAATCCCGACGGCAGTGACGCTTGCTTGCGGCGTGATCAAGGTGACTTTATCACCCATCCCGGTGCGCATCGAAAGCGCAAGATCTTTTCCAAGGATGATGCCAAACTCTCCTGCCTGTAAATTTTCCAGTTTGCCTGCCAGCATATTATCGCCCAGCTGGGAAACTTCACCTTCCTTTGATGGCAAAATACCTCGAATCAGTGTGCCACTGACAACTGCCCCCTGGCTCAACATCCCTTCAGCATGGATGAATGGCGCAACACCGGTCACCCCATCGTATTGACGAACTAAATCGCCCACCTGTTGCCACTCCTGTAACGGTTTGCCAACTGCCTGCACGGTAGCATGGGAGACAACGCCCAGAATACGCTCGCGCAGTTCTTTTTCAAAACCGTTCATCACAGAAATAACGGTAATCAATACCGCCACGCCAAGCGCAACCCCCAACATCGAGATCAGTGAAATGAACGAAATAAAGTGATTTCGGCGTTTCGCACGTGTATAACGTAGGCCAATGAAGATTTCTAGCGGTCTGAACATGGCGGCATTAAAGCATAATCTGATTTTAAAATAAGTAAATTATTGGGTAACTATCCAACCTCACCTCTAACACTCGCCATTTTCGCGTTAAAAAATGATCATTTATCCATAAGTAATCATGAACTGGATAAATGGTCGGGGCGAGAGGATTCGAACCTCCGACCACCGGCACCCCATGCCGGTGCGCTACCAGGCTGCGCTACGCCCCGAGTGTGTTGCTAATTGACTGTCTTTCTGGTGATGTTAATAATGCAGACAGGTAATGCGGACACTTACACTAAAAATTGATTTAAATTTTTATTTGATAAGCGTTAAAACTTCTTCAAGCTCTTTACGAACTTCTCTAACCAACTGACGACTACGACTATTGTCACTCTTCATCTCGCTACCCGACAGTTTCTGGCGTGCACCACCAATAGTAAAGCCTTCTTCATATAGCAAACCACGAATCTGGCGCACTAACATCACATCCTGGCGCTGATAATAACGCCGATTGCCACGTCGCTTAACTGGATTAAGGTGAGGAAATTCCTGCTCCCAATACCGCAGTACATGTGGTTTCACACCGCAAAGCTCGCTCACTTCACCAATGGTGAAATAACGCTTACCGGGTATTGGTGGTAATTCACTGTTGCTGCTGGGTTCCAGCATGGGCCTCTACTCTTGCTTTTAACTTTTGTCCAGGGTGAAAGGTTACAACACGACGTGCTGTAATCGGAATTTCTTCACCCGTCTTTGGGTTTCTACCGGGTCGCTGGCTTTTATCTCGAAGATTGAAATTACCAAAACCAGACAGTTTGACCTGCTTTCCTGTTGTCAGTGCCTTACGCACCTCTTCGAAAAACATTTCAACCAGATCTTTTGCTTCACGTTTGTTGAGCCCAAACTCTTCAAACAATCTCTCTGCCATATCCGCTTTTGTTAGCGCCATAATTTTTATTCTCTCAGTGTAGCCCCGAGGTTTTGATTGAGTGAAGACAGCACCCCCACAATCACACCGTCAATTTCACTATCCGTTAGAGTGCGTGAAAATTCCTGCAAGGTCAACCCTATTGCAATACTTTTTCTTCCTGAATCAACACCTTTGCCTTGATACACATCAAACAACTGCAGCTCCTGCAAGAGCACCCCTGCAGCCGATTCCACACAATCGCTTATGCGCTGTGAGGATACGTTTTCATCGACAATGACGGCAATATCACGACGTACTGCAGGAAATTTAGAAAGCTCATGAAAAATGGGTAACGCCCTTTTAGCGATCGCGTTGTAGCTCATTTCAAACAGAAAGATATTCCCTTCTAACGCCAACTTCTTCGTAATCTCAGGATGAAGCAACCCCAGATATCCACAAAGCACACCATTTTCATCTCTAATCGCAGCAGACTGCCCAGGATGTAACGCTGAGTGTACTTCGGCATTGAAGCTGAATTTCTGCCCCACGGCTAATGTCAATAACGCTTCCACATCCGCCTTAAGATCAAAGAAATCGATCTCACGTGCTTTTTGTCCCCACTGCTCAGCGGATTGATTACCACACACAACACCCGAAATGACCTTCTCTTCTTGACGCTCGCTCAGCTCACCACAAAACCTCACCCCAATCTCAAAGAAACGGATACGTTTCTGTTGGCGATTTTGATTGTAGCTAAGCGCCTGAAGCAGCCCTGTCCACAATGTTGAGCGCATCACCGACATGTCAGTAGAGATCGGATTAGCCAGTTTAATCGCGGTTGCACCGGGGTTCAGCCATAACTGCTGTTCCTCATCGACAAAACTATAGGTGATCGCCTCCTGATAATCACGCTCAACAAATAGTTGCCGAATACGCTGTGGGGTTATCTCAGTCTCAGATTCGGCATTGATTTGAAGACGCGCCACCGGTGGGATGTCTGGAATATTATCGTAACCAAAGATACGCGCCAGCTCTTCGATCAAGTCAGCTTCAATCGAAATGTCAAAACGGAACGACGGTGCGACGGCGCACCACTCATCATTAGCCGAACGCTCAGCCTTCATCCCCAGGCGAGCCAGAATCTCGCTGACATCATCTTTTGCAAGCTCAACCCCCAGCAGGCGCTTAAGACGTGTCGCACGCAGCGTAACAGGTACTCGTCTGGGCAACTGAGCCTCATTCACCACTTCTATGACAGGTCCCACATCACCACCAACGATCTCTTTCAGTAATAGTGTGGCACGCTCCAGCGCGCGGCGCGGCAGTTCATAGTCAACCCCTCGTTCAAAACGGTGTGAGGAGTCGGTATGCAAACCGTAACGGCGTGCCTTACCCGCGATCACATCGGGGTCAAAAAAAGCGCTCTCTAAAAACAGATCAACGGTCTCATCCTCAACTGCGCTGTCACTCCCGCCCATCACACCGGCAAGCGCTAACGGGCCATTTTGATCCGCTATCACCAGGGTGTCACTGGTTAGCTTGATGGTCTCATCGTTTAATAGCTTGAGCTGCTCTTCATTGTTAGCAAAGCGCACCTCAATCCCACCAGCGAGTTTATTGAAATCAAAGGCGTGCATCGGCTGTCCTAGCTCAAGCATCACATAGTTAGTCACATCGACAACGGCACTAATGCTGCGCACACCACTGCGACGCAGACGTTCCTGCATCCACATCGGGGTGGCTGCTTCAGGGTTAATCCCTTTAATCACCCGCCCCAGGTAACGCGGACATGCTTCAGTCGCACTAATATTCACAGGAAATTGCTCGGTTGTCGTTGACTCAACCGCAACCGCTGCCACTTCAGTTAATTCGCAACGATTGAACACCCCCACTTCACGTGCAATACCGGCGATGCTGAGGCAATCGCTTCGATTAGGTGTTAACCCCAGTTCAAGTGTCACATCATCCAGCTGAAGATAATCACGGATATTCGTGCCAACAGGCGCATCACTCGGTAGCGGCATTAATCCATCCGCACTGTCAGCAAGGCCAATCTCCTGTTCAGAACAGAGCATCCCCATTGAAGGCACACCGCGCAGCTTTGCCTTCTTAATCTTAAAATTACCCGGCAACACCGCACCCACACAGGCGGTGGGTACCAACATGCCAACATGCACATTTTTCGCACCGCAAACGATTTGAAGCGGCTCGGCTTCACCTACATTTACCGTACAGATCTGTAATTTATCTGCCTCTGGATGAGAGCCAACCGTTAACACCTCACCGACCACAACACCGCTAAATTCTGCGGCAACAGGCGATTCAGCATCAACCTCAAGCCCGGCCATGGTTAACTGTTTTGAAAGCGTTTCAATTGAGATGTCAGGATTTACCCACTCTCTTAGCCACTGCACACTAAATTTCATATAAATTCAGGGAAAAGATACAAGAGTAAAGAGCAAAAATAAAAAAGCGAGTAGTCAAAATATTCTACCCATAATGCTTTTATCTCTTCCCTTTCCTATTTTACCTTTTCCCTTTCCCCTTATTTTTATTTAAATTGACCAAGAAAACGCAGATCGTTTTCAAAAAAGAGGCGTAAATCATTAACGCCATAACGTAGCATCGTCATACGTTCAACGCCCATGCCAAAGGCAAAGCCGGTGTACTTTTCGTTATCAAAACCGATGTTATTGAACACTTCTGGATGGATCATGCCGCAACCCATCACCTCTAACCAGCCGGTGTGACTACAGACACGACACCCTTTACCACCACAGATGACACATTGAATATCAACCTCAGCGGATGGCTCAGTAAATGGAAAATACGAAGGCCTGAATCGAACCTCGAGTTCTTTTTCAAAGAAGGTCTGCAAGAAGTCACTCAGTACACCGCGAAGGTCTGCAAAGCTCACATCCTCATCGACCATAAAGCCCTCCACCTGGTGAAACATCGGGGTGTGAGTGACATCTGAATCACAACGATAAACACGCCCTGGCGCAATCACGCGCAGTGGCGGTGTGTTGTTTTTCATCGCGCGTACCTGCACTGGTGAAGTGTGAGTACGCAGCAGTGTGTGCGGGTCAAAATAAAAGGTATCGTGCATCGCACGTGCCGGGTGGTTGGCAGGAATATTCAGCGCTTCGAAGTTGTGGTAGTCATCTTCAATCTCCGGCCCCTCAGCAACTGAGAAACCAAGCGTACCAAAAAATGATTCAATGCGTTCCATGGTACGAGTCACTGGGTGAATACCGCCGGTCGCCTGGCCTCGTCCTGGTAGCGTGACATCAACGGTCTCTTTTAACAGACGCTCATTCAGTGCAGCCGTCTCTAACAGCGTGGTGCGCGCTTCGATTACCTTTTGCACCTGTTGCTTGGCAATATTAACCTTTTGCCCCGCCTTTGGACGCTCTTCGTGCGGCAGGTCTTTTAAGCCTTTTAGGACGCCAGTGAGCACGCCCTTCTTACCGAGATAATGGACTCGTAATTGATCTAGCCCCGCTAGATCCTGTGCGGCGGCGATTGACTCTTCGGCCTCTGTTACCAGTGTTTCCAGTTCTTGCACAACTTACATCCTGCTTAATTCTAAATAGGGAATCTGTTTATCCAGGCCCAACAAAAAAGGGGAAAGGCATTGGCCTTTCCCCTCTCTGTCTGTCTTTAAACCCAGAACATTAAATAATATTCGGGATAAAAACGGTGTTGCTTTCAGTATTAGAGGCTGGCCTTTGCTTTTTCTGCAATGGCAGCAAATGCAACCTTATCAAATACAGCTAAATCAGCAAGCACCTTACGATCAATCTCGATCGCTGCTTTCTTCAGACCGTTAATCAAACGGCTGTATGAAAGCCCACACTCTCTGGCTGCCGCATTGATACGGATAATCCAGAGCGCACGGAACTGACGCTTTCTCTGACGACGATCGCGATAAGCATACTGACCCGCTTTGGTGACGGCCTGAACCGCAACACGATAGACGTTTTTACGACGTCCACGATAGCCTTTCGCTTGCTTTAATATTTTTTTGTGTCTGGCGTGAG
This sequence comes from Gammaproteobacteria bacterium, assembly GCA_021648525.1. Lineage (GTDB taxonomy): Bacteria > Pseudomonadota > Gammaproteobacteria > SZUA-140 > SZUA-140 > SZUA-76. Next base: position 34,042 of record JAKISP010000012.1, on the reverse strand, counting down.
CGGTGACACCACGTTTTACTCTAGGCATGTCTAATCACTCCTCGCTTAGCTATATGGCAACATACGGCTGACCATTCTGGTATCAGCCTGACAAATAATGGCACCGATACGTAGATGACGCTTACGCTTGGTACTTTTTTTCGTCAAAATATGGCTACGGTGTGATTGTCCGCGTTTAAAGGAACCTGATGCTGTGCGCTTGAAACGCTTAGCAGCTCCACTATGACTCTTGATCTTTGGCATTACTTATAACTCCGCATTTGGTCTTAATAATTTTGACCCTGCTGTTACTATAGAGCAGGATGAGCTATTTCTTTTTAATGGGGGCTAGCACCATCACCATCTGGCGCCCTTCCATCCGCGGAAATTGCTCAACCGTTCCGAGTTCTTTCAGGTCGACTTCAATCCTTTGCAACAATTTTCGGCCTATCTCCTGATGAGCCATTTCGCGGCCACGGAATCTTAACGTGACCTTTGCCTTATCCCCGGCATCTAGAAAACGAGTCAGGTTGCGTAGTTTTACCTGATAGTCGCCCTCTTCCGTCCCTGGTCGAAACTTTACTTCTTTTACCTGGATCTGTTTCTGTTTCTTCTTCGCCGCATGCTTCTTTTTGCTAAGCTCAAACAGATGCTTACCAAAGTCCATAATTCTACAGACTGGCGGCTCTCCATTGGGAACGATCTCAACGAGATCTAGTTCAGCCTCTTCGGCCATTTTCATTGCATCATTAATTGCAACAACACCTGCTTGTTCGCCATCAGCTCCAATCAAACGTACTTGCGGTACGTTGATTTCGTCATTTAAGCGCAGATCTTTTTCTCCAGCGATTTCCTATTCCTCCAGAACAACACGGCCGTGGCTCGCGATATCGGCATTAATATGATCTATAAAGGCATCCAGGGACATGCTTCCAAGATCTTCGCCATTTCGCGTGCGCACAGCCACGAGATTACCATCGACTTCCCGATCCCCTATCACCAGCAAGTATGGTACACGTTGTAGTGTATGTTCGCGGATTTTAAAGCTTATCTTCTCATTTCTCAAGTCTGATTTCGCTCTGAACCCACGTTCCATCAATCTTTTGGTGACTTCTTGCACATATTCGGACTGTTTATCGGTAATATTAAGCACCACCACATGCTGTGGTGAGAGCCAGGTTGGGAAGAAACCGGCATGCTCTTCGATCAAAATCCCGATAAAACGCTCCAGAGACCCCAAAATTGCACGGTGCAACATCACCGGCACCTGCTTTGAGCCATCTTCGGCGATAAATTGCGCATCAAGACGCCCTGGCATCGAAAAATCGACCTGAATCGTGCCACATTGCCATACACGGCCCAGACAATCTTTGAGCGAGAATTCAATCTTAGGGCCATAAAAAGCACCTTCACCCGGCTGCAGATCCCAATCCAGCCCTTTGTTATTCAGCGCTTCTTCAAGCGCAAGCTCTGATTTATCCCATTCTGCATCGTCACCCACTCGGTTTTCTGGGCGGGTCGAAAGCTTAATAATGATGTCATTGAAACCAAAATCAGCGTAAACCTGATATAGCAGGTCAATAAAATTAGACACTTCTGACTGAATCTGCGCTTCGGTACAGAATATATGGGCATCATCCTGCACAAAATTCCGCAGGCGCATCAAACCGTGTAACGTACCTGACGGCTCATTTCGCAGACAAGAACCAAATTCAGCCATTCGTAACGGCAGATCTCGGTAGCTCTTCAGCCCCTGATTATAGATTTGTACGTGGCACGGGCAGTTCATCGGCTTAATCGCGTAATCACGATTTTCCGAATGTGTGGTAAACATATCGTCACTGAATTTTTCCCAGTGGCCAGATTTAACCCATAACGATTTATCTACGACCTGAGGTGTACGCACTTCAGAATAGTCATTCTGCTTCAATACGTTACGAATGTATTGCTCGACTTCACGGTAGATTGTCCAACCGTTATCGTGCCAGAAGATCATTCCCGGTGCTTCTTCCTGGATATGGTACAGGTCTAGTTTTTTGGCTATTTTTCGGTGATCTCGCTTACCTGCCTCTTCAAGGCGGTGCAGATATGCTTTAAGCGCTTTTTTATCCTTCCATGCGGTGCCGTAAATACGCTGCAACATTTCATTTTTCGAATCGCCACGCCAGTAAGCACCCGCCAGCTTCATCAGTTTAAAGTGTTTTAATTTGCCAGTGCTCGGTACATGTGGGCCACGGCAGAGATCAATAAAATCACCCTGTTGATAAAGCGACAGCGCTTCGTTGGCTGGGATTGCTTCAATTAACTCGGCTTTATAATGTTCACCTGAACCACGGAAAAACTCGATTGCCTCTTCACGCACCATCACGCTACGGCTAACTGGAAGATTTTGAGAGACAAGTTCGCTCATCTTCTTTTCAATCGCACTCAAATCTTCTGGTGTAAAGCTCTTTTCATAAGCAAAATCGTAATAGAAGCCATCTTCAATCACAGGGCCAATGGTCACCTGGGCGGATGGAAATAGCAATTTCACCGCCTGCGCTAGTAGATGCGCAGTCGAGTGGCGGATAATCTCCAGCCCTTCTTCATCACGCTCGGTAATGATCACCACACTGACATCTTTTTCGATCAGGGTTGAGGCATCAACAAGCACCCCATCAATCTTGCCTGCGAGGGTTGCTTTGGCAAGTCCAGCACCGATGGATGTGGCAACATCCATCAAAGTGACCGTCTGGTCGAATTGGCGTTGACTACCGTCTGGAAGTGTTACTGTAGGCATTTGCAGCTCTGGAATATCCGGCTAACTATAAAAAAGCACCGTATATCACGCTGATAAACAGTGCTATAGAATCTGGTAGACGCGATTGGATTCGAACCAACGACCCCCACCATGTCAAGGTGGTGCTCTAACCAGCTGAGCTACGCGTCTTCATAGACGGCGTAAGATACAGGATTTAGCCCACTAATTTCAAGTAATAAAAGGGGTTAGCACTATATTTTTGTGAAAATGGCAAAACACAGCAACCACTACAGATATCTCGCAACGCGACGTATCAAACGATAATCGTATATGGCCAATATCATTAAAAAAACAGGCCTCAAGATCACTCTCTATGGTTTTTCCTCGCGACGATTACCGAAGTCCGACAGTCTCCAGGACTGGACTGGACTGGACAAATCACCCACTATCATTCATATTTCCGCTTCAATTAGCGATATTTCCTGTATCAAAATTTCAAAGAGAAACTCAATGTCTGAATCATGGGATAAAAACAAAAGCAACGATAGTTGGGCACTACCAGAAGGCATGGACCCAATGAAAGTGATGCAGGTTGCATCTGGCTACTGGCACTCCTGCGCGCTGCATGCAGCCAACCGATTAGATATCTTCAACCTGCTGGATGGCACCCCCCAGACGCTTGATGCACTGACCGCTGCGACGGGTGCCGATCGCCGCTGCCTGGGTGGGCTTTTAAGCGCGCTTGTTTCAATCGACTTTCTTGCTCGCGATGGTGACACATTTAGCAACAACCAGTTTGGTCAAACCTTCCTCACCAACTCCAGCCAGTTTTACCAGGGTGGCATTGTCTATATGTTTGAAAACTGGTATGAGGCATGGGGTGGTCTATACAACACCGTGATGACCGGTAAACCATCGGCATTGATGCACCAGGAATATTCAGATCAGGAGACCCGAGACTACATGATGGGGATGCATAACCGGGCACTCTCTCAGTCTGACGTACTGACTGGTATGGTTGATTTGACCGGTAAAAAACAGTTAATGGATGTCGGCTGTGGCCCTTCCACTTTTTCAGTTAAATTTTGTGAACGTTACGATGGCCTACATGCAGTCGCAATGGATCGTGCGCAGAATCTGGAAATTGCACAGGAGATCGTTAATCAATTCAACATGCAGGATCGAGTGGAACTGCGCCCTGGTGATTATAATACTGACAGCCTTGGCGATAGTAATGATGCGATGCTACTTTCATCAATGACCAATCAGGAGTCGCCAGAAAACATTAAGAAGTTACTGCAAAAATGTTATGACTCGATGAACAAAGATGGTGTCATTATGATTCAGGAACAGCTATTAAACCCCGAGAAAAATGGCCCGGAGCTTGCGGCAATGATCGGTGTTAATCAGATCATCAACACCATTGGTGGTTCATCTTATTCGACCACTGAAATGGAAGCCATTATGAACGAGGTTGGTTTTATCGATATTAAATCCGAGCAGATGCCAGCACCAAGCCCCTTTATGCTCTTGACGGGTTACAAACGCTAAACGCTAACAGGAAAATGTAAAAAAGCCCGGGGCAAAGTTGACTCGGGCTTTTTTATACTTGAAAAGCCAGGTTATGCGGGCGCTTTAGCCTCCTCTATCACTCCAGTATCACTGCTACTAATCACTGGCTTTTTAGGCGCAGGCCATTTCCCGAATGGGAATGGTTTTTCTTCCGTCTGGTAAGTTTGATACTCAGCGATCGACGCAACATATTGTGACAGGCTATCACCAAATGCCATTAATTTAGGCTGGTGCTCTCCCTGTGAAATACGGTAAACAAACTGCATCAACATCGTCAATCCAATAACAAATTCACTAATTCGCAGTGCAACCCAGAACAGCACCATAAAAACTAGCCTTAACCACTGTTCGCCCAGGTCACTTTTTTTATCGGTTACTGCATCATCGGGTGAAACTGTTTCCGCGGTACTATTGATTGTTTGTCCTTTTTCCTGCTGACTCATGACTCCCCCCTTTTATCGTTGGTTAACAGATTTAATCTAAGACGCTATGCGTCGAAAAAATTCCAGGTAAATTACACATATTCAAAACCCCATCCATGTAACGTGGACTTTACACAAAAAACCATCGCGACGTCATCTTAAATTGTTTGTTGCAAGCGGCAGCAAATGGCTATATCTAAAAAATGCTGTTTGACGAATTAAAGAATATAATAAAACACAACAAGATAGATGCATTTTCTTTAATAATACTTGATGCGAAGCTTATTTATTGACACCCGTTACCAGAGTTTTAGCATGGTTTTATTAACACCTTCATCGAACCTTTTTGATCCGCTAGTGCAAAGGCCGCCTGATAATCATCAATAACGAAAGTCGCATCAATCAGGGATTCGGTCTCGATCGAACCATCTTCCAGTGCTTTAATCGCGATCGAAAACGGCCCGCAACGGGACCCGAGTAACTTAATTTCATCGATTACCAACCTTGTTAAATCGACTACAAACGGCGAAGGATAGCTACTTTTCATCACACAGATTCCCTGCGAGCGCAAAGCATGCAGCGCCAGCGTCAAACCAGACTGCTGACCTGTCGCATCAATTGTGACGTCAACTGTTCTGGCTTCAACCGCTGACTCATCAATACAGTTAAGCGGTAAACCCTGTAACAGTTTGCATTGTTGGGAGTGACGCACCACCACGGTTAATGTTTTTTTTTGCAACACCATAACCCGTGCAATCAACTGTCCCAGGCGCCCAGCACCAATCAACATAACATCGTGGTAATCATGTGCATGGAGTTGCTCAACAATGCGGAAAGCTGCCGCAAGCGGTTCAATAAAAATCGCCTGCCGATCATCGAGACTATCGGGAATAACATGAAGCGTACTGGCTTTAACAATGATCTGTTCAGCAAAGCAGCCCTGATGATCTCGAATACCGATAACACGGCGACTTAGACAGTGGGTATAGTGTTTTTGTGCACATTGGTCACATTCACCACACCACTGATTGATTTCGGCAACAACGCGCCTGCCGGTCAAACCGCCATCAATCCCCGCGCCAATTTCAACAACCTCTGCCACGAACTCGTGTCCGGGTACACCGTTAAAATTGGCGTATCCATTTATCAGCGCTAAATCGGTGCCGCAAATTCCTGCTAGCTTAACCTTAAGCAAGACTTCATCATGCCCTATCGCTGGAAGTGCCTGATCAAATCGCAATGCCAATTTATGATTTTGTAAATACACGACTTTCATGCCAACAGAGTGTAACAGCATTATTAAAGGAGGTAGGCATGATCATTACATAAGAGCAAAATCTGGACGCCAAACAGGGGATGTTTATTTTTAATATATATATCAATGTTAAAATTCAAGGTAAGATGATGTTCTTTCGTAATCCATGTACCTGCATCGATATAGCTATTAATGTCACTTAAGCAACCATAAATACCAGCTCATAGTAATATTGGAATCTAAACCCCTGAGATCGATCACTATCGAAATTTTTACTACACTGCGCGTCTGGAACAATGTTAAAAACCATCACATCTCTTATCCTGACCTTTTTATTCTATTTTGTGAGTTCGGGGAATGCCAATCCATCAGCGCTGAATCACCCGCCGTTGCCACTAGCTCATGTCTATGCACAAGGCATCAATATAAAAAATTACTGGTTAAGTGAAAAACTGGATGGTGTTCGCGCCTACTGGAATGGCAAACAGCTCTTGTCAAAACAAGGCAATGTTTACCATGCACCCACGTGGTTTGTTGCTAACTTTCCAGCACAGCCGCTCGATGGAGAGCTATGGATTAAACGTAATAGTTTTGAGCGTATCGTTAGTATTGTGCGAGACAAAAAACCGGGTGATGGTTGGCAAGAAATCCGTTATATGGTTTTTGATCTACCCCTCAAAGGCGTTGTGTTTACAGATCGTATTCGAAAACTCAAAACATTACTTTCCAGGATAGACAATCGCTATCTTCATCTGGTTGAACAATCGCGCATTTCAGGTCACGATGCGTTAATGACTAAACTTGATGATATCGTCGATGCGGGCGGTGAAGGGTTAATGCTGCACAACGGTAATGCTTTGTATTTAGCTGGACGTAGTAATGACCTGCTGAAAGTAAAGTCTTACCAGGATGCAGAAGCGCGTGTGATTGCTCATTTACCCGGCAAGGGCAAGTTCAAGGGAATGCTGGGTGCATTACTGGTTGAGACATCTGAGGGTAAACGTTTTCGTCTCGGTAGCGGTTTTAGCAATCATGAACGTCAATCACCACCACCGATAGATACTTTTGTTAGCTACAAATACTACGGAAAAACAATCAATGGGCTACCAAGGTTTGCTAGTTTTTTACGCATAAGAGCCCTGAAATAGAGATGACAGCGGGTATTAAACAACTAGTACAAATTAATAGGCGATAAATACTGGATTTTTATCCTCACTCTGGCTAGTCTTAAGCGCTATTGTTGGGTAGTAGTTAATAACCAAGGAATCTCTGATTCATTCATGAACTCGTATCTTGCACCTAAAACATCCATCTTCCGCGCTGCAAATTTTCGTAATAGCCCGCTATTACGTGCGATTCGCGCCCTGAATCTGAATATTTTAGAACACAATCTACTTCGTCCAGAATAGATCAATAGACTCTCTAATCTTAAAAAGAAATTTAAAGAGGCGGATTAATGGAAACCAGGCGTATGAGATTTATGAAGGGTGTGGCGATTGGGGGCATCGCCATGCTAACAGTTGCTTGTTCGGACTCAGATGACGATCATGATGCAAAAGCAGATGACCATGGCAAAGCAACCCACGCTGAAAAAGCCAGCCACGCTGTAAAGCATGCCGATTACTGGGCCTATGAAGGTGATGGTGCACCTCATGCATGGGGTGTTATTAAAGAGGAATATGCCACCTGTGGTGATGGCATGCAGCAGTCACCGATTGATATATCGACGGTAACCATCGGCCCGCTCTCTAAAATCGAGTTCAAATACAGATCAACACCATTAGAGCTGGTTAATAATGGCCACACCATTCAGGCTAACTACCACACTGGCAGCTACATTACTGTGGGTGGTAAACGCTATGATCTATTACAACTCCATTTTCATGCGCCTACTGAGCATACCGTTGGAGGCAAAAGCTACGACATGGTGGCACATCTGGTTCACAAGGCGGCTGATGGCCAGTTAGGTGTGATCGGTGTGATGTTCAAAGCGGGTGACAAAAACAAAGAGATCGAAAAACTGTGGGCTAACATGCCAACAGAAAGCGGTCAGACCAATACGGTTAAAAATACCCGTATCAATGCGCTTGATCTACTACCTGTTGACCTGACTTACTTCAACTACACGGGTTCATTGACTACACCGCCTTGTTCAGAAGGAGTGAACTGGATGGTGATGGCGACACCTGCATCAATCTCTGCCAAACAGGTTAAACAGTTTACTGACCTTTTCCCTGCCAGTGTGCGCCCAGTGCAACCACTGAATGGCCGGGTGGTACGTACTAGCAATTAATCGCTAACGTCAGCACAAAAAAGGCGAGAATGTGAAAGCATCCTCACCTTTTTTTGTGGCTGAATTTTAGTGATTAAATCACTAAACCTGATATAGGCTAAATACTAAATGTTATCCAGAATTGCTTTCTTAACCGCATCAAGGGTTGCCTCAATACTTTGAAGTGGAGCCTTGCACTGTTTGATCGCAGTATCTGGGTCTTTAATCCCATTCCCGGTTAAGGTACAAACCACTTTGCTGCCAGCGGCGATCTTACCGTTTTTCACATCTTTGATTAAGCCTGCTAGTGATGCTGCAGATGCCGGTTCACAAAAGACGCCTTCACGCTCAGCAAGCATCTTCTGCGCAGCCAGGATTTCCTCATCGGTACACTCATCAAACCAGCCTTTGGACTCTTTTTGAGTGGTCCATGCCTTATCCCAGCTTTGTGGATGGCCGATGCGAATCGCTGTCGCAACTGTTTCAGGGTCATCTACCATCGCGCCACGCATAAAGGGCGCAGAACCACTGGCCTGGTAACCAACCATCACTGGCAGGCTGTTGACGATACCGTGCTCGTTATACTCTCTGTAGCCCATCCAGTGTGCGGTGATGTTACCCGCGTTACCGACTGGAATACAGTGATAATCTGGCGCGCTGCCAAGTTCTTCCATAATCTCAAATGCGGCAGTCTTCTGCCCCTGTAAGCGATAAGGGTTGATTGAATTCACAATGGTAACTGGCGCATGGCCAGCGATATCTTTCACCAACTGCATCCCAACATCAAAGTTACCCTGGATCTGAATCACAGTCGCACCATGCATCATTGCCTGAGCCAGTTTGCCAAGGGCAATTTTTCCATCCGGAATTAATACAAATGCCTTAATCCCTGCACGCGCAGCATAGGCTGCAGCTGAAGCTGAGGTGTTACCGGTTGAGGCGCAGATGATCGCCCCGCTCCCCTCTTCAACCGCTTTGGTAACGGCCATGGTCATACCGCGATCTTTAAAAGACCCGGTTGGATTCAACCCTTCGAATTTCACATAGATATCAACCTCGGACTCCAGCAGACCAGGGATGTTATTCAGGCGAATCAGTGGTGTATTACCTTCGCCGAGGCTAATAATACGGGCGTCATCATGCACCGGCAGGCGATCACGGTAAGTATCAATCAATCCAGTATAGCGAGATCGAAATGGCATAATAATATTTCCTTAAAAATTTAATGTGGTGCGTCTTTGTTCTTATTTTGAAGCAGACGAGCGTTATTTGTCTAGCTGTTCAAGGCGAATGCGGGTCACTTCACCGTCAATAACATTTAACGACTCAATGCGACGAATGGCTTCATTCATCTGGCTTTCTATCACACGCTGAGTCAGCATGATAATAGAGGCGATGTTTTCACCTTCTGCAGGTTCTTTTTGAATCATCGCTTCAATGCTAATGCCCTGCTCTCCCAGAATCTGAGTGACTTCTGCTAATACACCGGGACGATCTACTGCCTGCATACGCAGATAATATGCGGTCTCGATCTGATCCATTGGTAACACTGGTGTATCCGACAGAGCATTTGGCTGGAATGCCAGATGAGGCACGCGGTTTTCAGGATCAACCGTCATCGTGCGCGCGACATCGATAATATCAGCTACCACGGCAGAGGCTGTTGGCTCTGATCCTGCGCCGGCACCGTAATAAAGTGTTGGGCCGACCGCATCACCCTGTACTAGCACCGCATTCATCACACCATCAACATTGGCAATCAAGCGGCGTTCTGGAATCAGGGTTGGGTGAACACGCAGCTCAATCCCTTTATCGGTTTTACGCGTCATACCTAAATGCTTAATGCGATAGCCAAGCTGTTCCGCATAGTTCATATCTTCACGAGTGATTTTCGATATCCCTTCAGTATAGGTCTTTTCAAATTGTAACGGCACACCAAAAGCGATTGATGCCAGTATTGTTAGCTTGTGCGCGGCATCGATCCCTTCAACGTCAAACGTCGGATCTGCTTCAGCATAACCAAGCGCCTGTGCTTCGGCTAATACATCTGCAAAGTCACGCCCCTTATCTCTCATTTCAGTCAGAATAAAGTTGCCGGTACCGTTGATAATGCCTGCTAACCATTCAATTTGATTAGCCGCCAAACCTTCGCGCAACGCTTTAATGATAGGAATACCACCCGCAACACCCGCTTCAAATGCAACCATCACCCCTTTTTTCTGTGCCGCTTCAAAGATTTCATTGCCGTGCATCGCAATCAACGCTTTGTTAGCGGTAACCACATGTTTACCATTTTCGATCGCCTGCAGGACTAACTGACGTGCAGGGTCGTAACCACCAATCAATTCAACAATGATATCGATATCGGGGTTGTTCACCACCGCAAAGGCATCATCACAAACATCAATGCCATCGGTGTTAACACCTGGGTTAAGGTCTCTCGCTGCCGCGTGTGTCACACGGATTTCACGTCCCGCACGCCGTGCAATCTCTTCTGCATTCCTTGCCAGAACATTGGCAGTACCACCACCTACAGTACCCAGCCCTAATAGCCCTACTTTAATCGGCTTCAACTTTCATCTCCCGTCACATCAACTGCGGCACCACTGAGGACGCCATCCTTTTTAAACATCTGTCGAATCCCACGCACCGCCTGTCGAGTACGATGTTCATTTTCAATTAAACCGAAACGTACATGGTCATCGCCATATTCACCGAAACCGATGCCGGGTGAAACAGCCACTTTCGCCTCCTCTAATAATTTTTTAGAGAAATCGAGTGAGCCCATTTCACGATACTTTTCCGGGATTCTAGCCCATACAAACATCGTTGCTTTTGGTTTTTCGACGGCCCAGCCAATAGCACTGAGCCCTTCGCATAAAACGTCGCGGCGGTTACAGTACATATCGCTAATTTCTTTAACACACTCCTGTGGGCCTTCAAGTGCAGCGATTGCAGCGACCTGAATCGGTGTGAACATGCCATAATCGAGATAAGATTTGATCCGCGCCAATGCGCCGACTAGAGCCTGATTACCGCACATAAAACCAACCCGCCAGCCCGGCATATTATAACTCTTTGAAAGGCTGTAGAACTCAACCGCAACCTCTTTTGCGCCCGGCACCTGCAAAATCGATGGTGCTTTATAACCATCAAATACAATCTCACCATAAGCCAGGTCATGAACGACCCAGATCTGATGTTCTCGTGCAATTGCGACAACCTTTTCAAAAAACTCCAGCTCGACACACTGCGTTGTTGGATTCCCTGGAAAGTTCAACACCAGCATTTTAGGACGCGGAAAGCTATTTCTGATCGCCGATTCTAATTCAGTAAAAAAATCAACGTCTGGTGTCATCGGTACATGGCGGATATCTGCCCCCGCGATAATAAAGCCGTAAGGGTGGATTGGGTATGCAGGATTCGGCACCAGCACAGCATCACCGGGGCCTACTGTCGCCAGCGCTAAATGAGCCAGGCCCTCTTTTGAGCCGATGGTAACAATTGCCTCGTTCTCCTGGTCCAGCTCGACATCGTATTTGTCTTTGTACCAGTTGCAGATAGCACGGCGCAGACGAGGAATACCACGAGACATCGAATAACGATGTGTATCTCCTCTCTGTGTCGCCTCAACCATTTTATCCACAATATGTGGCGGGGTTGGCTGATCTGGATTGCCCATGCCAAAATCAATAATATCTTCACCGCGCGCGCGCGCCTGCGCTTTCAAATCGTTAACGATATTGAAAACATAGGGCGGCAGCCGCTTTATCCTAGGAAATTCCTCGATCACCTGCTTACTTCACTCCAAAAATAAACGCCTATAATATCAAACTTTTAAAGATTAGCTATCCGAAATAAAAGGCGCTATTGTAGCTCACTATGGATAATACAGTAGCATCAGAATCACGTAAGAGCGTAAAAATCACACTAGATGAGGATTATAGTCGTTTTGGTATTTATGCCTACCATCCGGGTGAGATCACTATTATTCGCCCTAATGACGCCTATAAGTCTGATGATGAAGGATTTGGCCACCAGACACTTAAAAAAGAAACGCTTACAAATAGCCTGATTATCATGCCCCACTGCCTGATGAGTGACTGGGCACCCCGCACCATTAATGACCTGGCTGAACACCACTTCGAAATCTTCAGCCCCCCCCCCCAGATTCTTTTACTCGGTACCGGTTCAGCCCACCACTGGCCATCTGCCAATATTTTAGGCTCACTCTCAAACCAGGGAATAGCGGTTGAAGTGATGAATACTGCTGCAGCCTGCCGTACCTATGCCATTCTCGCATCAGATGGACGTAACGTAGGTGCAGCACTACTAATTGAATAAATTCCGACAGGAAAATATTAGCTCATTTTGTTAGTCACGCTGTCACTTAGCGCTACATCCCATTAAAAGCCATACCCAGCCCGCATATTTCAATAATAGTCACAGCACTGATCCTGTACAGCTTCCAATGTTGTGAAATAGCTCAAGTTTTTATTGTCAAAAATGTTGAATACTCATGCCTAATCCGTGTATAGCGGTGGATTTTCTTTAATTTAGAAATGCTCCATCACAATAACAACCCTATTTCAAGAGAACATTAAGACATGAGAGATACGATAAAACGAGCTGTATTTCTGATATTAGCGACATCCGCATTAACCGCATGCAAACCTGACTCTCAGGGTCAGGCTGGAGCGGTTGATGCTTCTACCACCATGTTTGGTGCTCAAGTCGTCCAAGGTCAGGCAGCCGCCCTTTCCTCCCATGAATACAGGCAATTATCAGCAGAAAAACAGTATGTGGTGGCAAATCGGTTGATGAGTACGCTTTATAAAGGCATTCCTGCCGATGAATTTTTTGACCTTAAACAAGGGTTAACTACACCAAAAATGGGTCAGGGGGGAGATTTCATCAATCGCACTGCTCGCTCAATGACACAGGAACTTCCCAATGCCAACGAGTATCTCCAACAAGTTAGCGATAACTATAATTTCAACTCAACACGTTATTCGCAGGAAATGCCGATAGCGATGATGTATGACCTACCCGTTAGTCGAGATCACTTTACTCACTGGATGGCCTACAACCTTTCGAACACCATATTGTTTTCACCCGCGCTGGAAATGGACTCAGCAGATTACTTTGATGTTCACAGGGTCTATAGCAAACTGGTTAGTCGTATGAATTCCAACATGACCATACGTGAGATTATCTATCAGCACATGATCTCTCAGGAGAACTGGCGTCGATTTCGCTCACCTGAGGACAACACTCGAGAGATGATCGAGATCTATCTTGGCCTGTTTGATCAAGATGATGAAGTCCCCAAAGCATCACAGGCCTGTCAAAACTGGTATTTAACAGGTGACAACCAGGATTACCAGTTAGTCATCACCCTCGATGAAAACATCGTGCCGCAAAAAGTGCTGGGGCAATGGATCAATAATTGTTTTGATTTTTACCGCACCGTTTCAAATCATCCTAGAGTCATTGCCAGAATGGTAAATGTACTGGTTGATCATTTTTTTGTTGATATGGGGCAGGAGACACGCGCTATGCTCGTACAAAGTATCGTAGCCAGTAATCCTACTCGTTTTGAACACATCTTTACCGCTATTATTTTTTCACGCGAATACCTGCTTAATAGCGATCGTCCAAAACGTGTGGAAGAAACTTTTTTCAATATCGCTCACCGAGTAGACTGGAAACCCGACAGCAATTTTTTCAGGCGATTAAATGACCCGTCTGGAGGTGCTTCATTTCCAACCCTATCTCAGATGAAACAACCCAGTATGACATTGAAGCTTGGTCGATGGCCCTTTCAACCACTCGATTCACTCAGCTTCTCTTATTACCATAAACTGGTACGTGAACAGCTACTGACTCGCTACAGCAGCAGCAATGCTAACAATAATAGCTGGGGATCAGACTTCATTGAAAAAGCATCCGATTTAACTGATGAGGATTTTATCCACTACCTCTTTTTAAGTAGTCTTGGTCGCAAAGCCTCTACGGAGGAAATTACCACTTTAAGCGGGGTCATCACCAATCGAAATTATCTAAATAACCGCCCCAATCAGGCACGCATTATTTTTGATTACGTTTCTCGACTGCCTGAAATATACTTTAACAACAGCATTAACTAAGCAGGAATCCTTATTATGGAAAGAAGACAATTTCTTAAACATCTTGGTGTCCTGGGTGGTGCTTGCACAGCTGCATCTATGCTGGGAGGGCGAAATCTTATTTCACCCAGTATGGCAGCACTCAATGTTGGCGACGCAAACAATATTGTTTTAAATGAAGTGAACTATGTTCGTCCGGCGGTGTTACCACAGATTATCCATGTATTTCTCTATGGTGGGCCCTCTGAGCTGGCTGGGAATCTGACTAATATTGAAGATATTAATGCTAACTCACAAAATTCATATCCAACGAATATGGATCCAGCTGACTCTGGTTCTATTATCACACCCAATAATTTCTGGGGTGGCGGTGACAATGGTGCTGGTGGTGAGATCATGGAAAGCTTGATCGCCTCTGGTGACATGAGTATCTATCGAACGATTAACCGCCTCAAAGAAGATTCTAAAACACATCGTACCAGTATCTTTCAAAACTTGACTGGACATCTAGATGCTGAAAATACACCTGGAATAGGCACGACTGTAGCGGCCGTTTTAAGTGCTCATAATGCATTTGGTAAGGCACCGGAAGATATGATTTTACCTTTTGTCTCGTTTGAAGGTGATTCATTAGTATTCCAGCCCGCTGGACTTGATATTCCACTGGCCACTAAATACATCGCGCTGGATCAGAATTTTAGAAATCCCTACGATAGAAACAATAATTCAGCAATAGGTGGTGCTGGCATTAATGAAGACGCAATTGAAGCACTTGCGCGAAGTAATGCTCAAGGTGAAAAATTCTTAAAAGTTCGTGAAGCCTTTACTAAGCGAAAGGAACTCTCTGAATTTATAAGCAGTAGCTTTAATGCGGCAAGAGTTGATGCAGATCTACTCGGGTTAGGAATTACCTACCCCAATACTAATTTTGGACGCCGTCTGAAAGCGGCCGTCAGTCTTGCGGTCAATAACCCTGATAGCCTGTTCATTTCTATGGGCAGCGGTGGACTGGGTGGCTGGGATGACCATGACTCCTGCCTGGAAGAGTACCCGGACAGAATGCGAGATTTGATGACATCACTTGAAGTGGCTGTAAACCACATGAGCGCGGCTGGGCGTGACAATATTATTATCAACGTTTATGGTGAATTTGGGCGTAATGTGAATTTGAATAATTCGATTGGCTGGGATCACGGCAACAATCAAAATTTCATGACATTCGGCGGAAAAGGAATCCCGGGGCGGGGTCTGGGTAAGATCGTCGGTAAAACGGAACGTATTGGTTCCTCAGGGGTTAATCGACAGTTTACCTCACCCACCGAAGATAGTTATCAGGCAGAGCCATTTGCAATCGCTTCGACAGTTTACAAGTATTTTGGTGTTCAAAATACTGGGGTGCTGAATGATGAGCAACCATTAGATGAAACTGCACCAAACGAAGCAACCTAAACGATCCACTTACAATCAAAAGCCTATGTAGAAGCGGACACTTCTTCATGGGCTTTTTACCGTTGCCAATGATGATTAAAGACAGAGGAACTCTACTTCCTGTTGCCGTAAAAAATCCTTTGCCCCAGCCCCTTTAAGAATTGCAAATGTCGAAAGCATACCCGCCTCCATGCATGTTGATGCAACGGTTGTCACCGAACGGGGTGCGTCAGGAACAGGCCAGCCTGTCACCGGATCCAGAATATGACCATAGCGCACCCCATCTTTAATTAAAAATCGCCGTGCATCACCACTCGTGGCAACAGAGCCCCTATTAAGACTCACCAGGGCTGCCTGTGATTTTTCACTCTTCTCTGAATCTTCGATGGCAACTTCCCAGGGCTGACCATTTAAACGAGGCCCTAACGCACACAAATCCCCGCCGAAGTTAATCAATACCCCGCTCCGAAGATAAGGTCTAATTAACTGTGCAACGCGATCGACCGCATACTCTTTCCCTATACCACCCAGATCGATCTCCATTCCTTTATCCATGGTTAGAATAGAAGATTCCCAGTTAACTTTAGACCAGCCAACGCGAGATAATACTGATTTAATTGCGGATGATGAAGGAATACCATCACCGCCATCAAAACGCCACACCTCACGTAAAACACCAGAGGTGATGTCAAACTGTCCATCACTCAATTGATAACACTGATCTGCGTAGTCCAGTAACAAAGCTGTTTCTGCATCAACCTCAATAGATTGACCCAACGCATTATTGATTTTGAAAGTGATGTTATCGTCGCGATAACGACTGAATTTTTGCTCTATTCGCTTTGCCTCACGCTCAGCAATAGCAACAAGCTGATACGCCAGCGTTTCATCTGGCGTATCCAGCAATAATTCACACGGGCTAGCCATTGCACTAAACCGTCCGACCCATAAATTATTCTGACGTTCCAGAGAAATCGCTAGCGCTTCATCCATAAGGATCGCTCAACTATTGAAATTAATAACTGTTCAGATTGCCCCTGATTTGTTCAAGTACAAGGAAAAAACTCGCAGTTTACACGTGTAAATGAGAATTTTTGACGCCGTAATCGGACAACTCAGGGGTGAGCTGAATAGTTACTTAAATTTAAAGGTAAATGTCCCCTGATATACTAGCGCCTTCATATCCGGTAAGTCTACACCGGAATAGCTCTGAATAATATATTCGGCGCGTACAGCAAATGAGCCATTCACGCCCAGTTCTTTTCCATACTTCATGCCGATACTGTAGGTCGATAGTTTTCCCAGGCGGTAATCTGCACTTGCGTATTGTGGCAAACTGGCTACAGAAGAATCGATCGCTCGCTGAAAGAAATCGGCGTTCGACTGAAGATTAAATCTAATGTGCGGTTGTAAAAAGCTCTTTTCTTTATAATCATAACGATACTTATAGTCAAATGTATGGGATGTGATACCCCAGTCATCCCAAAAATATCGATACGAAAAATCGATCACCTTTTTTTCGCTAAGCTGGCTAACCGTCTTCCAGTAAAGGCTATGCTTTGTACGCCTGTCTGGCCGGTTTTCATAGAGAATCATCACCTCTTCGCCATCAATCGTGTTATCGACAACACTAATTAATTTATATGGGTCGGTAAGGTAACCAAGAGAGACACCAAGACTATAGTTTAACTGTGTAATTGTACGCTGGTTCACTATCTGTGTTGCGCCAATCATGCCATCAAATATTCGCTTTTTTCCATTACCAAAGCGAGGACTTGTTACATTACAATTAGCCCAGGTGGGCAACACAGGTGCCGTGTCATTACAATTAGAAACACCCAGCCCTGAGGGGGTGCCACTAGCAGGAGAAACACTCTCATTTAACACGCCTAAGCCACTGGTAATAGTCGTATTACGCTGATTTAAATCCCATGAAACTGTCCCGGCTGCACCATAAGAAGTGAAATCATTTTCAGATGAATAATTCCCCTCAATAGTACCCTTTAAGGTGCGGGTAAGCGGTTTTTCCAGACTGAGGTTTAGTGCTGCTCTTTTGTCAGTAAACTCCGTTAGCCACCTTTTTCCGGCGCTACCGTTATCATTAACATTGATACTGAAGCCTGATGCTGAGGTAAATGGGATATTGCTGCTGTTGGCCACAGCAGGAATAATTCGTCCATTAGGTGAAGCGCCAGTGACCGTGTCGTAGATGATATTTGCTCTTAACAAAGCATCATCACCAAGATCGTTTTCAATGGCTACGTGAGTCGTATTCACTGAAACACGATCTTTTTCGGTGTAATAGAATGTAGACAGACCTATCTTTGAAAGGTCACTCTCCTCTTCTTCAACCGCGCTAACCGTTGATAGAGAACCGGATAATACGGCGCACGTAGCCACTGTTAACGCATGACGTACCGTAGGCTTTGATAAACTCGGTTGCAACTTCTTATTTTTTAATTGCACCCGCAGCCCCCTCCACCAACGCCCTGTCCACCGTTCGCACTTTCACGACTATAAAACATTTTTTGATCTGCACTATTTTCTAAGGAGTATGGATTTAACTGCATTCGCTCTTCCGCCAACATAGCCTTTTGCCATGGCTTAACTTCTTCATGAGCAAACATTCCACCAGGTTTAAAGGTGGAGCAACCGGAAAGAAAAAGGATGGTTAGTAACAAACTATAATTAAATCGTGCTTTCATATTATTTCATTTTTTTACTGCGGTTAAGTAGCGCCTCAATTTCACGTTCCAACAAAGGAATATCTTTATCGCGAAACCCCATATGAACACTATGTAATTCACCATTTCTATCGATTAGATATGCACTTGGCATGCCCTGTAGTTCATACATCCCAGCAACGTCACCCGGCGGATCAAACGCAATATCAAAATTCGGCTTCAACTCGCTAAGGAATTTATCCGCATCTGCTCTTTTAGTATCAAGATTAACGGCAACAACCCTAAAGCCTTTTTTCTTTAAACGAGTCTGCATATCATTCAGCCAGGGAAATGACTTTCGACAAGGACCACACCAGGATGCCCAAAAATCCAGATACACCACCTTGCCCTTATAATCAGATAACTTCACCTTGCCATTTAATCCCTCAAGCTCAAAGTCAGGCGCAGAACCGGCAGAAAAAACAGCACTTGAAAAAAATATTGCTAGAAATATTACCGCTACTTTTGGAAGGTATTGCATCAACTATCCCCATAAAAATAACAACATAGATCATGCAGCTATTAAACCGCAATCCAAACATCTATTTTGTGAGCAGCTATACAAATTCACAATGAAAAATGAACCATTAAGCTGCTAATAATATAAAACGAAACGATATCAATTATCAATCATGAATAAACCAACTAATATGTCGTTCTTCATAAGAAATTCATGAATAGAAATCCAGGAGACTGTCGGAATCAGGTAATCGTCGCGAATGATTAATCGCTTGCTTCAAGCGTCACAAAAGCGACTGCATATTCATCTTCATCAGAGATTGAAAGGTGACTTTTACTGATGTTTAAATGTTCACAGAGGTCAACAGCTCTATCGCTGTACTCCAGCATGGGTTTGCCGAAATCATCATGCCCAACACCAATGTGAGTCAACTGCAAGCCGTCTCTGAAACCACAGCCCATCGCTTTAGCCACCGCCTCTTTAGCAGCGAACCGTTTAGCTAAAAAACTAGCTGGGCGCCTATGTTGCAGGAATTCAGTAAACTCATTAGAGGTCAATATTCGCTCAGCAAATCGCTGCCCATATTTCGCCAGGTTTTTCTCCATACGAGAAACACAGACAATATCCGTTCCAATACCAACGATCACCGGCGAGCATCTCTCATCAAACTTTTCATTTCACGAACAGCCTCCTGCAGTCCTGTGAAAAATGCGCGTGCAATAATAGCGTGACCGATATTCAATTCAACAATATCTTTGATGGCTGCAACAGGGACAATATTATGATAATGCAGCCCATGTCCAGCATTAACCTGCAGACCATTTTCGTGCGCATAGGTCACTGCCTCTGTGATTCTTTTCAGTTCAGCTAGCTGTTCCTGTTTATCGACTACACCAGCGTAGTGACCCGTGTGAATTTCAATCACGGGTGCTGAACAGCGCAGTGCTGCATCAATCTGTTTTTTATCAGCATCAATAAAAAGAGAGACCACAGAGCCTGAGTCAGCGAGCGCTTGACAGGCTTCGATAACTTTCGCCTCATTGCCAACAACATCCAGCCCCCCTTCAGTCGTCAACTCCTCTCTACGTTCGGGCACTAAACAGATATTTTCAGGTTTAACCTTTGATGCAATCGCAATCATCTCATCAGTCACTGCCATTTCAAGATTCATCGGTGTTTGTAGAATCTCTTTTAGCATGTGAACATCACGATCCTGAATATGGCGTCGATCCTCACGAAGATGCAGTGTAATACCATCTGCGCCAGCTTGCTCCGCTTCTATCGCAGCTTGAATCGGGTCAGGATAACGTGTTCCTCTGGCCTGACGTAGTGTGGCGATATGATCAATATTAACGCCTAAAAAAATGGGCCGGTGCGTCATAATATGAATTTACCTTGATTATTTATGATTTAATACTGGGTTGCCGCAACTCGTTCAGCAGTGAACGACTATGCAGCGGCTTGCTGCCTAAATGAACAGCCAGTGCAGCTCTCATCAAACGTTTACTTTCACGCAGTGAACGAGCATCCCGAAAAGTTCCCTGTGCCAGGTCTAGCAGACTCTTTCCGTGGATTCTAACAAAATTATTAGCTTTTGATGAAATATGATGATTACTCACATTTTTCACTTGATGTTCATCAATCAGCAGTGGCCCCTGGTCTAAAAAATAGTGATACAAGGTTTCGGCCTTCAACGGCATGCCATCTTTTACTTCATGGCCCAGGATTAACGCATACCCAAGTTCATTGAGCAGGTGTACTTCAAACGTCCTTAATGCGACCTGTTGATCAACCACAAATTGCGATGCTGACAGAGTACTCAGTGTTTGCAACACATTGAAGTAAGCCTGAAAAAGGTCTGTATATGGGTCATCACGATGTAGCAACCGTACTAAAAGCTCATTGATATAAAATCCGCTAACGAGTACTCGGGGATTTAATATAAATGGTATGCCGTTACTTTCAGCCGCTATCAATGTACCCAGTTCACCGCGAGCAGTCCATGAGATAAGCAGTGGCTGAAAAGGTTGAAGCAAGGGTGAAAGGCGTGATTTTGGCTTTCGAACACCGCGTGCAACAACACTGACCCGGCCCTGAGATTCTGTGAACAGATCAACTATCAGGCTGGTATCTCGATAAGGGCGTTGATGCAGAACAAAACCTGGTTCTAGTTGGTGGCGTACAGATGGCCCCACGTTAAATACTACTCGGTATAACCCAGGTTTTGTAATGCTCGTTCATCATCAGCCCATTTATCTTTGACCTTCACCCAGAGTTTGAGAAATACTTTTTTCTCGAACATCTCTTCCATTTCAAGGCGTGCCTGCTTACCTACCGCCTTTAGCATCTCACCATTTTTACCGATCACAATCATCTTTTGATTGTCTCGTTCAACCCATATCAGTGCATTGATATGCAGTATTTTTTTCTCAAGTTTGAATTGTTCAATTTCAACCGTAATCGAGTACGGCACTTCCTGCCCCAGACGCATCATCAGTTTTTCGCGGACTAACTCAGCAGCAACAAAACGTTCACTCTTATCAGTGACCTGGTCTTCTGGAAAGAAAGCAGGTGAAGCAGACAATAGCGAAGTTACCATCGTCTCCAGTGATTCAATATTTTCACCTTTAGTCGCTGAAATTGGGATGATCTCTTTAAAGCTCATTTTCTCTGACATTTGCTGTATATAAGGCAATAGCTGCTCTCTATCATCAAGCTTATCGAGTTTATTTAGCGCCAGAATCACAGGGGCATCAACTGACTTAAGCTTTTCTAAGATGGCCTGATCATCCTCCTGCCAGCGCATGCCATCAACCACAAAGATAACCACATCAACATCGTTGATCACACTAGCAGCCGCCTTGTTCATGTAACGATTCATCGCCTTTTTGCTACCGCGATGAATACCCGGTGTATCGACATAAACCACCTGCGCGTTATCGGTAGTCTTAATGCCGAGAATCTGGTGGCGTGTCGTTTGAGGTTTACGGGTGGTGATACTTATCTTTTGTCCTAATATTCGATTTAATAATGTTGATTTACCAACATTTGGACGACCAATAATCGCCACGTAACCACAATGATCTAAACACTCATTCTTCATTTTTATTTAATAACTCTAGTGCATTCAATGCAGCATTTTGTTCGGCTTTACGGCGACTATCACCCAGGCCAATGATTTTTTCATCCACGCCATCTACCTCACAATTAACGGTGAAGTGTTGACTGTGTCCCTCCCCATCAATAGAGATAATGGAATAAGCAGGCAAGACCCGTTTTTTTGCCTGCAGATATTCCTGAAGGCGCGTCTTTGGATCTTTTAATTCCCTGTCTGCACATACATCCTCTAATGCCGACCGGTACAAACCTAAAATAAATATTTTTGCTGCCTCAAAGCCGCCATCCTGTAACACTGCACCCATAATTGCCTCAAGGGTACCTGCCAGAATTGACTCACGTCGAAAGCCGCCGCTCTTCAATTCACCAGGCCCAAGCACAATGAAATCACCCAGATTTAACTCACGTGCCAAAATTGCTAGCGTAGTACCTCGAACCAGTGAAGCCCGTAAGCGACTTAATTTACCTTCATCCACCGCTGGAAACTGATGATAAAGTGCTTCTGCAATCACAAAGTTAAGAATTGAATCACCGAGGAATTCAAGGCGTTCATTATTCCTGCTACCGACACTGCGGTGTGTTAGTGCAGCCTCGAGGTAGTGCCTTTGCGCGAATTGATACGCAATAACCTGCTCTGCCCTTTCAATTGAGTGATTTGATTTCACAAATTTCCCGTAACACAAAACATAGGACTAAAGAGCCAGGTGTTCACTAAAATGGATCACAATATCGACATTACCGACTAATGGTTTACGTACCTCATAGGTAATGTCAATGGTCATGTCCGTTTTTGTCTTTTTGATTTCTATATGTTCTTTCCGCACATTTTCAACATCATTGATAGAAAAGCGTCGCTGTAGTAGCTCCTTAATCGCGCTCTTTTTTAGCGCTTTAATCCCTTCTTCACTGCTTAAGGAACTCAATGAAGTACTCACATTAAAGTTTTCCATATAGACAGGAAAGAGTTTGAGCAACAATAAAACTAATATTACAATAATGGCAATAATGGCGATAAAACCACTACCGCTCACACCTCGTTGTTTAGCCCTTAAACTATTCATTGTCAATTCCTTAGCCATCAATTAATCGATACTACTACCAATTCGTTCCCATGCAACACCACCGGCAGAAGAGTCCCAGTTCATCCAGATCATAAAGGCCTTGCCAACAAGGTGGTCTTCAGGGACAGTGCCCCAAAAACGACTATCATTACTTCTGTCACGATTATCACCCATCACAAAGTATTCGCCTGCTGGCACAACAATTTCACCTTCACGCGCCCGCTGGTCGGTATCGATTAAAATCTGGTGTTTTGCTTCACCTAATTGTTCATTGCGTAGACTAGCGCCTGTTGACTCAAAGCCGCTACCAATACCGACATAGCGGCCTGTCTCCTCCTGCGCCACAGGTTTACCATTAACATATATCGTTTTATTAAAATACCCTACGCGATCACCCGGCAGACCAACAACCCTTTTAATGTAATCAAGCGAAGGATCTTTGGGGTAACGGAAAACAACCACATCGCCACGTTCTGGTTCACCCAGATCCAGGATTTTACTGCCTGCAACGGGTAAACGGATCCCATAGGTGAATTTATTAACTAAAATGAAATCGCCCACAAGCAGTGTCGGCATCATTGACCCTGATGGAATACGGAATGGCTCCACCAAAAAAGAACGCATCACAAATACAATTAAAATGATCGGAAAAAAAGACTTCGCATATTCGACGTATGTTGGTTCTTTAAAGATCTGCGCCAATTTTTCTTCGTCAATCGGCGGCTTCATTGCTGCGCGTGCAGTTTTTTCAGCTTCTCGCCTTTTCGGCGCCCATTTCCAGTAGTCTAACGCCCATAAAACGCCACTGACTACCAACAACAACAGCATAAATCCCTGGAAATCAAAATTCATTTCTACTTACCTGTTTTTAATACTGCGAGGAAGGCATCTTGTGGAATCTCAACTGAGCCAACCTGCTTCATCCGTTTTTTACCCGCTTTCTGTTTCTCTAATAATTTTCGTTTACGGCTGATATCACCGCCGTAACATTTGGCTGTCACATTTTTGCGCAGAGCCTTAACGGTTTCCCGTGCAATCACATGCGCACCAATTGCCGATTGAATGGCGACATCAAACATCTGCCTGGGGATCAGCTCTCGCATACGTTCAGTCAATTCACGTCCACGAAACTGCGAGCGATCACGATGGACAATCAATGACAGCGCATCAACCCGCTCACCGTTGATAAGAATATCGAGCTTAACGAGATCAGCAGCCTGAAAACGTAAAAATGAGTAATCAAGTGATGCATACCCACGACTCACCGATTTCAGGCGGTCATAAAAATCCATCACCACTTCGCTCATCGGCAGTTCATAACTCACCGCAACCTGATTGCCATGGTACAACATCTTCTTTTGCACACCCCGTTTTTCGATACAGAGGGTAATCACTGCCCCCAGGTGTGTTTGTGGGACAAGGATATCCGCTTGAATAATCGGTTCCCGGAACTCAGCAATCATTCCCGGGTCTGGAATTCGAGATGGATTATCGATCTTCAACACCTCGCCTTTCGTGTTCAAAATCTCGTAAACCACGGTCGGTGCCGTGGTAATCAGTGATAGATCGTACTCACGTTCCAGTCGCTCCTGAATAATTTCCATATGCAGCATGCCAAGAAAGCCGCAGCGGAAACCAAACCCGAGTGCCTGTGATGATTCTGGCTCATAAAACAGAGATGCATCGTTCAGACAGAGTTTCGCCAACGCATCACGGAAATCTTCATAGTCTTCTGCGTTAATCGGGAAAAGGCCAGCAAACACCTGAGGTTTAGCTTTCTGAAAATCGGGTAAGGCGCTCTCAGCCGGGTTGCCAGTCTGCGTTAAGGTATCACCAACGGGTGCACCATTAATCTCTTTAATACCGGCAATAACATACCCGACTTCACCGGCCGCCAGTGATTTTTGATCATTTGCTTTGGGGGTGTAAATCCCAATACGGTCGATCTGATGGCTTTTACCCGTCGACATCACCGTGACCTTATCCTTGACTGAGATTGTTCCCTGAACAATCCGCACTAATGAAACCACGCCGAGAAAATTATCGAACCAGGAGTCGATGATTAATGCCTGTAGTGGCGCAGCAGGATCACCCTCAGGTGGTGGCACTCGTGCCACGATATCTTCCAGTAACAGATCGATGCCAAGCCCGGTTTTTGCGCTAACCCGGGTGGCCTCATCTGCCTCAACCCCAATAATCTCTTCAATCTCCTGAATCACCCGCTCTGGGTCTGCAGTCGGCAGGTCAATCTTGTTAAGCACCGGCACCACTTCCAGGCCTTGCTCAATCGCGGTGTAGCAAGTGGCAACCGTCTGCGCCTCCACCCCCTGGGAAGCATCCACTACTAACAACGCACCTTCACAGGCGGCGAGAGAACGCGATACTTCATAAGCAAAATCGACATGCCCAGGCGTATCGATAAAATTAAACTGATAACGCTCACCATCATTCGCGACATACTCCAGTGTCACGCTCTGCGCCTTAATCGTGATGCCACGCTCACGCTCGATATCCATCGAATCGAGCACCTGAGCGGACATTTCACGCTCACTCAGGCCGCCGCAGACCTGAATCAGGCGATCTGATAGCGTTGATTTTCCGTGATCGATATGGGCAATGATCGAAAAATTACGTATGTGCTTCATTATGTAGGCAAACTCAGAGCGGGCGTGACCCCGGAAATTCCAGAAAAGAAGGGGGAATTCTAAACGATTCCCCCCTTTTCTTATATCATTTCTGCTCGAAAAAGCAGAAAAAAACGATTTATTATCGTTATTACTTATTCATCTTCCATCAGCTTTAGCGCCAGAAAGACAGGGCCACTGCGACGCTGCACTAATACCGGTACAGAATGCCCCTCTTGTAACCCCTTCACAATCGCTTTAAAGCCTTTAATATCGTCAATATTCTGATTATCCATCATGACGATGATATCGCCTTTGCGTAGACCCGCGTGTGCAGCCGGGCCACGACCGACTGAATCAACGTAAACACCTGATTTCCCCTCTGCAAGGCTCTCTTTTTGCACCACCTCAAGCTCGGATACGACCAACACCAGGCGCTCAATTTCAACCTCACTATTAGGGTTTGTTTTGCTCGTTGATAGCCTCAAATCATCATCTAACGGCAATTCACCGATTTCCACCTCGATCATGATCGACTTCCCTTCACGAACGATTCTGGTTTCAATCGTTTCGCCGACGCGAGCACTGCCAACCATTGGCGGTAATGCCGAGGAACTGACCACCTCCTGCCCGTCGAATGCAACAATTACATCACCGATCTTGATCCCCGCCGCCTCAGCCGGGCTTTCAGCAATCACTTTTGCTACCAGCGCGCCAATCGGCTTCTCCATTTCAAACGATTCAGCTAATTCGCGAGTGACATCCTGAATCAAAATCCCGAACCAGCCGCGCGTGACTCGGCCTGAATCCTTCAACTGATCAACCACATTCATCGCCATATCCATCGGGATGGCAAATGAAAGCCCCATAAAACCGCCGGTGCGACTATAAATCTGGGAATTAATGCCGATCACTTCGCCGTCTAAATTAAATAGCGGGCCGCCTGAATTACCCGGATTGATCGCGACATCAGTCTGGATAAAAGGAACATAGTTTTCGTTAGGCAGGCTTCGCCCTTTTGCGCTCACAATACCCGCAGTAACGGTATGGTCAAATCCAAAGGGGGAACCAATGGCCAGCACCCACTCGCCGACTTTCAGCGCGTTTGAATCGCCGATTTTAACAATGGGTAAATCATCATCAGCATCGATCTTTAACAGCGCCACATCACTGCGTTTATCCATCCCGATGACCTCGGCAACAAATTCACGTCGATCACTGAGACGCACAATAATTTCATCCGCCTCTTTAATCACATGATTATTGGTCAATACATAACCATCTTTAGAAATAATAAAACCAGAACCAAGTGATTTAGCATCAAAAAAATCAGGACGGCCATCACGTCCGCCGCCCTCTTTATCGCCAAAAAAGCGCTTCAGGAAATCATCAAAAGGGGCGCCCGGTGGAACACCGCGTGGCCGCTCAGGTTGTTCACTACGTGTGACTTTCTGGGAGGTACTGATATTGACCACCGCCGTGCTATGCGCTTCGACCAACCCTGTAAAGTCTGGCAATCCCAGCGTATTCTTTGCTGCCCAGCTACTATTGATAGTGGCTGCCAATAACATCACTGTAAATACAATAAAGACCCTCGCCTTTATCGTCACCAGGTTTCTCATAATACCCCCCTGTCTTTAATCTATTATTATTTCTGCCGATTCAGGGCAGGATTACTTTTAAATTCAATACGAGTTTCACCTGGCACGTTACGCAATATCTCGGGTTGGCAAGCTTCACGCTGACGTAGATTACCTGTATAGCGACGCAGCCAGATAAAACCAGCCGCCAGGCCCAGCATTGCCGCAAAGATGGTAACACCTTCCGATTCCCCTCCCCACAGGCGAGCACCGATCATTTCACCGATTCCGGCACAAAGCAACATCAGCACAAGCGGCACCACATACGCGGCAAACGAACCTTTTAATAACCACCCTTCATCGATGCCAATCACCACCTGCTCATTGACGCTGGCATTCGTATGGTTCACTGCTCTGAACTGCACCGCTTTTCGGCCAAAAGCCTTACTCAGCGATGCCGTACCACACCCTTTATTGACTGAGCATGACTCACAGGTAGACTTTCGCTGCGTTTCCACTAACGCATAATTACCTTCAATTGCGACTACACGCGCCTGTTCTTCAATCATAATGGCTCACTCAATGGATACTTGCGGCAGTATGATGGACTGATTTGCCAATTAACTCTAGCGTTTCAAGCGGCACCTCACCTACCACAACCACCTGGAAACCATCGTTTTCGGCAAAATAAGCATTCATCGCACCACGCTGAGAGGCACCGTTAAACGTGCCATTTTCTTCCTGTTTTTCGATAAAAACAGAAACAGCAGCCAGCCCATCAGAAAATACGATGTGCTCAAAAGGTATCTGTAGCGGGTTAGTACTACGTCGATAGCTAGCCAGCTCAAATCCTGTGGGTATGAATTTAACCGCCCAATTTTGAGTATCGTGGATATTTGATGGCTGCTGTTCCAGAAGCACCTTGTCCGGCGTAGCCCGATCGCTAAGCTCGTTCAACATCAGCTGCACATCAAGGGGTATCGTCTCTCCAAAAACCTCGATATTTGAGTAAATCATCTGCTCAAGCACCTCACCATTAACGGCTAAATGCTCTGATTTAAGTAACAGCCCACTCTGCTGATCAATCCACATGCGATAGCCATAGCGATATTGGTCAAGCGGCGTAATCACCAGTTTCTGGCTAGACCTGCCCGCAATACGTGACACTCCAGCCAGGGTTAATTGATAATAGTAGCCAATTTCATCAATGCGGTCGCGCAAGGACTTCTCGGCTTTATTAACGACCTGCGGATTCTCAGATTGCAGCGATATTTCATTATCAGGAATAAGGCATTGCACATAGTGAGGGTTTCTAATCACCTCGCCAGGCGCCCCATTTTGAGCGCTTAAATACTCCATCATACCGTGCTCACCTTTAGCCCTGACGATATCCATTATCACCATTTCATTCTGGTGGCGGTAGACAAGGGTCCCCCGGTAACTGGCAGAATGTTCGGCTTTGATCATTTTCTGTAACCAGCCTTTTACGATCACAGATTCATCTGCCGCATAACTTATGCTCATTGGCATCAGGAACACCGACAACAGCAAGGTTAAACGACGGGAAGTGGACGACATAACGATCAAAAATAGCGGTAATGAGTTTTCATGACTAGCAGTATAGAACTTATATGCAGAAAATAGGTATTGAATGAAAAATATTTACTGACTCCTCTCATAACCAACCAGCCGAACATAAGGCAGCATCCCACTCTGTGATGGCATCGCAATCGAGTGCTCATTATGGTTGATGATATAACGATTAAGCTTTTCGTTAGGCATAGGAGAATGAGGGTAACGATTTTGAACTAAAACGGGTTCCTTCTTCACCTGATGACGCCATGAAATCTCATCTAAAACGGGCGCTGGTGTTACTTGAGGTTGATGGGCAACGGTTATCGGGGTTATCACAGGCGATAATGCCTCATCCTGATTAAGCTGGAACAACCCCGTAATCGCAACCACACTAATCGATGCCGCTACTGCATATCCAAAGATGGGGCTTTTAATCTGCGTGACGGCAGGTACGATATGAGTGATTTCAGGGTTGTCAGTCGTTATTTGAGTCATCGCGCTGCTTTGATGCACCGGCTCACTGGCAATCGCGGCACTGATACTGGTTGAGAGGTCGGGATAAAGTGTGTCTGGCAGGTTATGGCGCATTGCTTCGCCAATCAAATGATACTGATCCCAGCTCAGGCTACCACTACCCGCGCTCACTTCAGGTAATACTGTTGCGCATTCATCTCGACTAAGCTCGCCATCGACCATCGACGAAATCTTTTCCTGCAGGCTACTCGTGGTAGTCTCTGATGAAATTTCTGAGGGCGTATCTACTTTTGACATAATTAACACCTAAGTATGCGTCTGACTCATCTGCTTTAATTCAAAAGCGTTTTCAATTTAACCTGTATTGTTTCACGCGCCCTGAAGATTCGTGAACGTACCGTCCCAACGGGGCATCCCATCACCTCAGCAATCTCTTCATAGCTCATTCCTTCCAGCTCTCGCAGCGTGATCGCCGTACGTAAATCTTCTGGCAGCGCTTCAATCGTTCTGGTCACAACACGCTGAATCTCATCTTTGAGCAGCAATCGCTCTGGTGTCGCCTGCTCCTTAAGCGCCAGACTGCCTTCAAACTGTTCTGCATCACTCACATCCAGATCAATACTGGGCGGCCGTCGCCCCTGTGATACCAGATGGTTTTTTGCCGTATTGACTGCAATCCGATACAACCAGGTGTAAAAAGCACTATCCCCACGAAAATTGGGTAACGCTCGATAAGCCTTGATAAAGGCCTCCTGAGTCACATCTTGCACATCTGCCGAGTTCTTCAGAAAACGTGAAACCAGTGCAACGATACGGTGCTGGTATTTTTTTACAAGGATATCAAATGCTTGTTTATCTCCGTCCTGTACACGCTCAACCAGATACTGGTCAGTTTTATTATCCATGCGGACAGGCCCTGAAAACAACATCAGCCCGACTGCGTTTATTCATATTCATACGACAACTTAAATAGTATTTGGTTCAGAGATTATTGAAAGATTTATTTTGATCCATAGATCTTTGAATTGTACTTAAAATAATACTAATATAATTGAGGGTATCACATCCAGTGATGTCCAACTGATACAAGCACGCGCGAATATACCTGACATTTCAGGTCAAGCATAGTATCTGTTTAAATTGGGCAAACAACGACCAACCAACGATTGCTGTATAATAGCAATAATCAAGCTCCGGCTCTATCCACACCTGATGTTTTAGTAAAGTACACATTAATATGAAAGACGTAGATACCCTGCAGCGCTTCCTGTTTGAAAATAGCAATGTTCGCGGCACCTTTATTCATCTCCAGGCAAGCTACAGGAGTGCTAGAGATCGATACGATTATCCAGAATCGGTCGCACAACCACTAGGGCAGGCACTCGCGGCCAGCACCCTGCTCAGCTCAACGATTAAGTTCAAAGGCTCGCTAATTTTGCAGGTGCAATCGAATGGCCCCATCAACATGTTAGTGGCTCAATGTGATGACCAGCGGCACATACGCGGCCTTGCGCGCTGGCAACAGGCGATCAACGGCGAATCACTGACAGACATTTTTGGCGAAGGCCGAATTACCATCACCATCAATAACGAACAAACTGAAGACCGCTATCAGGGCGTGGTCGGACTAGAGGGTGCTAATTTAAGTGAAGCGATCGAACGCTATTTCCGACAATCCGAACAGCTCAACACCCGCTTATGGCTATTCGCTGATCATCAGCAAGCGGTAGGTCTGCTGCTACAACAACTGCCAGGAGAAGCGCCCGACGATCACTTTTGGCAACACATCGAAACATTAGGCGAAACCCTGACTAGTGGTGAACTGCTACAACTCAGTTCAACTGAAATCCTGCATCGTCTTTTTCACGAGCAGGACATCCGTCTTTTTGAGCCAGAACCGGTGAGTTTTCGCTGTGGCTGTAGCAGTAAGAAAATCAGCACTATGATACGTGCTCTCGGCTATGATGAAGCCCATTCAATCATTGAAGAGCAAGGGAAAATCGAGGTTGGCTGTGAATTTTGCAACCAGCAGTACACCTTTGATAGTGTTGACACAGAGGCGTTATTTGCTAGCAAGATCACGTCACCGACTCTCGATACAAAGCAATAACGTCACTGCTCGCGCCCGTGAAGGCGCGACAGATCGAGCGAAAAGCGGCGATGTCCTACTAGTTGTTTCAATCCACGCGCCGGTGAAGGCGCGACACGGATGTAAACAGCGGCGTACCGCCAATATCCCGTTTCAATCCACGCGCTGGTGAAGGCGCGACTAAAACCGGTACCGCGATTGGTGGCATCCTGGCTGTTTCAATCCACGCGCCGGTGAAGGCGCGACCAATGTCCCCGTTTACCAATAATTCAGCATAATTTGTTTCAATCCACGCGCCGGTGAAGGCGCGACTGGCGCTCGTGTAAGTGGATTGATTGCGTTAAATGTTTCAATCCACGCGCCAGTGAAGGCGCGACAGTACAAACCGGTGAACCTCAAAGCATTGCCGTCGTTTCAATCCACGCGCCAGTGAAGGCGCGACCTATTATATGGACACCGACTCAATCTGGACTAACGTTTCAATCCACGCGCCCGTGAAGGCGCGACGCAACGGATGTTAACGTTTGTGGGGAGTGACAAGTTTCAATCCACGCGCCCGTGAAGGCGCGACCCCTTCTACAGGCCTCTAACAGCCTCCTTTCACGTTTCAATCCACGCGCCCGTGAAGGCGCGACCATATAATAATTCCGGTGTCGATAAAGTACACCGGTTTCAATCCACGCGCCCGTGAAGGCGCGACAACGATTTTCGCGGTTGGAAAGTGCCATCTGACGAGTTTCAATCCACGCGCCCGTGAAGGCACGACGTACTAGTAATACCGGACAACCTGGTGATATCGGTTTCAATCCACGCGCCCGTGAAGGCACGACCACATCGAGCATTGGCAGCTGGAGATGATGCGGGTTTCAATCCACGCGCCCGTGAAGGCACGACAAATTTCAAATTGGACGTGAGTACAGTCGGGATGTTTCAATCCACGCGCCCGTGAAGGCACGACACGATAATCATCGATGACACCAGTAACTCGGTTAGTTTCAATCCACGCGCCCGTGAAGGCACGACTCTTTCCATCTGTTTTTTCTAGCCCGTCAAATCGTTTCAATCCACGCGCCCGTGAAGGCACGACTGATATGCCGGGACTCAACCACAATCGATTTATTGTTTCAATCCACGCGCCCGTGAAGGCACGACAACGGTGTCGAGCCAAAGAAATGCAGTTGATATAGTTTCAATCCACGCGCCCGTGAAGGCACGACGATGCTCTTCAGGATATTCAATCTAATGCTTATGTTTCAATCCACGCGCCCGTGAAGGCACGACCTTCGGGGTCTGCAAGCCAGTAGCCATTGACCGCCGTTTCAATCCACGCGCCCGTGAAGGCACGACAGCTATTGCGCTATTATTTGCACAATAAAAAGCAGGTTTCAATCCACGCGCCCGTGAAGGCACGACAGACGCGAGATTTTCTATATTAATTCCGAGAGATGTTTCAATCCACGCGCCCGTGAAGGCACGACAACTTCTCTGCTTCTGCGCGCGTGCTCGGCACCTGTTTCAATCCACGCGCCCGTGAAGGCACGACCGTACCTGCCGCAAGTTGATTTGTTTCAAAAGGCGTTTCAATCCACGCGCCCGTGAAGGCACGACGTTATCGCCTGTACCCAGCCCATTAAGCGCGCTGGTTTCAATCCACGCGCCCGTGAAGGCACGACCATTCTGCCCAGCCCTTCCTGTATTGCTTCGGATGTTTCAATCCACGCGCCCGTGAAGGCACGACATACTCGTTATACAAGCATCAATTGCATTACTTGTTTCAATCCACGCGCCCGTGAAGGCACGACCCTTTTCCTCCCGACGACGGCCTCATGTCGTCGGGTTTCAATCCACGCGCCCGTGAAGGCACGACATACTGCTTATACGGCTGGGGCGAGGATGATGATGTTTCAATCCACGCGCCCGTGAAGGCACGACATACTGCTTATACGGCTGGGGCGAGGATGATGATGTTTCAATCCACGCGCCCGTGAAGGCACGACTTAATTATTTATTGTTGTTGAAATTGTTGCTGTTGTTTCAATCCACGCGCCCGTGAAGGCACGACCATTAGCTCTCAACACTTGACTAGGAGGATGACATGTTTCAATCCACGCGCCCGTGAAGGCACGACCATTAGCTCTCAACACTTGACTAGGAGGATGACATGTTTCAATCCACGCGCCCGTGAAGGCACGACATAACGCAGTGAGCGCATTTACCGCGTGTAAAAGGTTTCAATCCACGCGCCCGTGAAGGCACGACCGCGTGCCTCGCCGTGGGGTGTAGCATTTAATCGTTTCAATCCACGCGCCCGTGAAGGCACGACCCCACCAGCTCCTGACACCCGTCGACATATATAGTTTCAATCCACGCGCCCGTGAAGGCACGACGTTATTGCACGAGGTAATAAATG
Organism: Gammaproteobacteria bacterium; assembly: GCA_021648525.1. Lineage (GTDB taxonomy): Bacteria > Pseudomonadota > Gammaproteobacteria > SZUA-140 > SZUA-140 > SZUA-76. The sequence continues at coordinate 133 of JAKISP010000012.1, read as the reverse complement.
TAATCAGAGACCTTTGCACGACGACACTATTCAGCAGTCAATTTTTGGTTTTGCATTTTTTGAAGGTTATCCTTCAAAAATAACGACTTCATAACGGTATTTAGGCAAGAAAACGTGTTTTCTTCTTCATTTC
>JAKISP010000053.1 GCA_021648525.1 Gammaproteobacteria bacterium | reverse complement strand
TCCTCTTGGTTTGTGGTTTTTTGTTCAGACTCTAAACTTAACAAATCCAAGAGGGTTTTTTAACCGATTACAAGAATATTTCTTTATTTTTCATGGTATTGAAGATTTCTGGATGGGCACTAGTTAGATATGTTTCAAACTAAGCCCTTTGGTATGATTGTCTGCCATTAAACTGAAGTTTGAGTAATAGTGAACTCTACACAGGTTAGTGCTTAAACTCTTCAATGAGCTGCCATTCTCCTTTTTCGTTAACTGATAAGGCGAAAAGCCTAAAATTGAAATAACTTCCGCCTTCGACAGAATCTCGCGAACTAATTAATACATCTTCAAGTCCATCAGTATTGAAATCACCACGCCCCACCAAACTAATATTTTGAGTTCCTCCATCGTTAAAAAATTTAACTCGATCCTTTGATATCGCTTCAAACTGTAGATTTTGATTTATATCATTCCAGTATCGCTTAGATTTGTCATTAGCATTTTTTCCCGCTTCTCTGGTAGATGTTTGAAAAGCCAATGCTGAAGGAAATTTTTCTGGCATGAACTCATTAAGAAAATCACCTGGTATATTAGATTTTTCTGGATTTTTGGCATTAAACAATAGCTGAGTTGACCGACACATTTTGGCCAACTCCAAAAATACGTTTATTTCACTTTCCCTAAGCGTGTGTGTTTTCAGTCACCTCAGATAGATAGTCGCTGCAATTTGTGAATGAAATCTCTGCTGAGCTTTTAGTATTTACAACAGAAATTTCGGCATACCATGGAGCATCTAAAACTTCTTGAAGATCTTTTTGGTCATTGATAGCGACAGTTTTAGATAATAACGCTACCATTTGATACCCATGATGACCATGAAACAGAGTAAAGTAGTTCACTTTTTTCCTCAGTCGCCGCACACCCAGAAGTTGATACCAGCCCTAAGAAAATTAAGGCCATTTTTCGATGAAATAAATTGTGCCATCGCATACCCCTCCCCCCCCTTACGGTTTCACACTCTTTGCTGCTTTTTCTAACAAGCCTTTTACATGCTTGTTTCGTGTCGCTGGAATTGGGCTTTTACGATTTGAGTTGTCAGCAGCCTTCTGCCAGTCCTTTGCTTTAATTGCACTATTAAATAGTGGCCATTTATTTTTAAGTTTTGTCATTCCCAGATTGAAAATTAAATCGAATAGAGCAAGGCGAACTTCAGTAGGAAAAGCATTAAAACCTGCGTATATTTTTTCTAATTCCTTTTCAAAAGACGCTATGTGCTTATCGGTGAGTTTGTTGATTTCCGTGATAGAAAGAGTCAGCTTCGTGTGTTTTTTATACATAGATGTCAGGCGGTTGGCGGGTTGCTTTGTTACTGCCTCAAAATCTGATTTAATTTCATCTTTGCTAGCAGGCATATTGTTGGATTTTTTAAATCCTAATTTTTGCGCATCAGCTATAGACCCTAATAAATGCCCAATGCCAATGGTGACATAACCATTGGCATCCAGATACATATGTAGAGACCTTTGCACGAGTCTATTTTCCGCTCCAGCTGCGTTATAAATGATCTCAAAACAGTCATTTACTTCGTGTAAACTCCATTTTTTCGGTCATTTATGCCTTGCTGGAACGAAAACTAGTTCTCGTGCAAAGGTCTCATGTAGTATCTTCCTCTCAAATTTTTCCAGATTGGTGCTTAATGTTTTTTTCTGTAGTTGTAGCCATAAGTAGTTACCCTCTATTTGACTGAATCCGGAGCTAAAAGGAAGCGCACATCATAAATCTTGGCAACATAATAATCCAGTTATAGCCGACGTTCATTTTCAGGAACGATCAATGAATAAGGGCTGAAACAATTGATGGCTCTCTTCGCACAACGTCAAAACCAGGCACATTTGCACGCAAGCGCTTAACCGGATATTGATGTATAAAAATACGCCAATATCGCCCAGGTTTGATCAATAAACCGCTGTCTTCATCGCCATTACAAAAGCATAACCGACACCGACATGACGATAAAATGACAGGCGAAAACAATAAAGTGTTGACATATCACAGAACCCTACCATTTTCATATCAGGTTAGTGTACACTCGGGTTATCTGCAGGTTTTGGTATAGGCGGTTTTTGTTGACCCTCTCCAGCGCACCACCTGAGTAGTACAAGCTTAAAGCTGCAGACTTTGATGATGATGTTTAACAGAATAAAAAAGGTGAGTGTAATGGCAACAGGTACAGTTAAGTGGTTCAATGATTCAAAAGGCTTTGGTTTTATCGCTCAGGACAACGGTGGTGACGATGTATTCGTTCACTTCAGAGCAATTTCAGGCGACGGCTTCAAGACCCTTACAGAAGGTCAAAAAGTTAGCTACGAAGTAGAGCAAGGCCCTAAAGGCCCTTCAGCTGCAAACGTAGTTCCTGAATAACGGCTAACCGCCCTGTTCAGTATTATTAAAGAGAACCGGGCATCTGCCTGGTTCTCTTTTTTAGTTCACACTGAATAAATTCATATGCACCAGAAAGTCTTATCGCTCTACTGGCGGTTGGGCTAATAGTTGCTGCAACCCTAACCTGCTACTTCCGTATGACAGGTGATTTTTAATGAGGAGAACACCCATGCGTCTATATAAAAAGGCTGCTCTGGCGGTATTTTTGATGCTCAGCTTCGGTTTCGCACACGCGGGTGATGCGACAAAAACAGTCGAAGCCGTTAATCTTGAAAAAATAGCCCTGAGCGGGAAAACAGTCATCATTCAGGGCCACGTTACCAAGGTCAACAACGGCATCATGAAACGTAATTTCATTCACCTTGAAGATGGTACCGGTAGTGGGGATACAGCCCACCTGATCATCACCAGCGCGGAGACTGCCAAAGTAGGCGACAACGTGACGATCACCGGTACTGTTGCACTTGATACCGATTTTGGTTTTGGTTACCTATACCCTCTACTGGTTGAAAAAGCGACCATCAAGCCAGCCGATGCAAAAACCGTATCACATGCAAAGTCACACGATCACGACCACTAGCACTTCCCTGCGGTTTACTGTTACACATCACTAGTGCGTAGTAACCGCAGTACCCCCTTCTCGTTACACCCTGATGACAACGAAAGCTGACGTTATTATTATCGGCGCAAGCGCCTCCGGCCTTATGTGTGCGATTGAGGCGGGAAAACGCGGTCGCAGTGTCATTGTGCTTGACCACGCCAACAAAGCGGGCAAAAAAATATTAATGTCAGGCGGTGGCCGCTGTAATTTCACCAACTACCAGCTAGATGCAGAGAACTACCTCTCTCATAACCCACACTTCTGCAAATCAGCGCTGAGTCGATTTACTCAATGGGATTTTTTAGCACTGGTTGATCAATATCAGATCCCCTTTCATGAACGAGAGCATGGGCAGCTGTTCTGCGATGAGAGCGCAAAAGATATCCTCAACATTCTCCTCACCGAAGCGCGCCTTGCCGGTGTGAAAATAGCACTCAACACCGAAATCACTGCCGTTGATAAATTTGACCGCAACACGGATCACGGCTTTGACCTGCGTACTAAACAGGGCAATTACCACGGCAAGTCTCTCGTTGTTGCCAGCGGCGGCCTCTCCATCCCCAAAATGGGCGCATCCCCCTTTGGCTACAGACTCGCAGAACAATTTGGCATCAAAGTATGGTCGACACGCGCGGGGCTAGTCCCTTTTACGCTACAGCCCAGCGATAAAGCACAGCTCGCAGAGCTCTCAGGCATCGCCATTGATACCCATGTTAGCACCAACAAACAAGGATTCAGGGAAAATACCCTGTTTACTCATCGCGGCCTCAGCGGTCCAGCGATTTTACAAATTTCATCGTACTGGAAAGCAGGTGAAACAGTCTCAATGAATCTCTGCCCTGCAATCACCATCATTGATGAATTGAGGGAACTGAAACAGCAACGCCCACAACTGCATTTAAACAATGCACTGCATAACTGGTTACCCAAACGCATTATCGCGACCCTGTTAAAAGGGCTGCCACTCGAGGCTACCTTACAATCACTCTCCTCGCAGCAACTCGAAGAGATCAATGAGTATATTCATCACTGGAAAATAAGACCCAATGGCACCGAAGGTTACCGCACAGCAGAGGTAACCATCGGCGGCGTTGATTGTGATGCGCTTTCATCTAAAACAATGGAAAGCACCCAGGTAAAAGGACTGTTTTTTATCGGTGAAGTGGTTGATGTTACCGGCTGGCTAGGAGGATACAATTTCCAGTGGGCGTGGGCTTCTGGCTGGTGTGCAGGGCAATATACTTAAGGGTTCTTCTATTAAATAGCCAGTAACAACCTCATTTTTCGATGCTCAATCCCCGCATCCATGAATACCTCACTCACCACCTCAAAACCAGATAGCTTGTAAAAGGAAATCGCGCAGACCTGAGCATCCAGCACCACATCTGTCAGTTGTGCCTCACGTGCAATCTGAATCATTTTCGACAGTAGCAACTTTCCACCTCCGCAGCCTCTATGCTCACGCAATACAGCCATACGCCCGATCTTTCCATTAACCGTCATTCGTGCCGTACCGACCGCTTCATCATCGTTGAGTAGCAATAACTGAATGCACTGCGCATCCAGTCCGTCCCACTCCAGCTCAACAGGCACATTCTGCTCCTGAATAAAAACCGCTTCACGGATGGGGCAAATCAACGCCTGCTGATCTGCCCAGTCAACTTGCGCTACCCTAATCATTATCGAAATACAGGTGTCCTTCGTTATATAGACGACAGAGCAATGCAACGTTATCAGGGGTTTCCAGTAGCGCTGCCCACTCAGTCGCAAGATGCATTCGCTGATCACATAGTAGATAGACAGCCGCTTTCATTTTGCTACTGAGCGTCGTCAGCGTTCCAGCAACAAACAACAGCGTAGCGCTGTCCTGTGCAATGCAGGCAAAGCGGCTCAGTTCACAGCGAAATAATGTCTCTCCTTGCTGAAAGCGCTCAACAAAGGCATCAACGCTCAACGCCTTTGAATTAGACTCCACTCGGTCTCCGCTCTTCGATTCCGTCACTACCTGACCAAACCAGCAAGCAAGATCATCATCGTTGACAGGCATACTATTAATGATCTCGCGTACACGCTGTAACGATGCCGCACTAATCTCACCCGGGTGTTGCTGAAGGGATAAATCGGGGTCTCGATAGTGTTTGACAGCGAGGCTCTCTTCCGCGAGATAATCGATAAAACTGGTCATCAAATCAAACTCAGCTGGCGCACGAAAACCAACAGAATAGGTCAGACTCTCGCCCAGTGCGACACCGTGATGAATCACACCCGGTGGCAAATAGAGCATGTCGCCCTCTTCCAGCTCCCAATTCTGCTCTGCTTCAAAATGAGAGAGGATCTGAAGATCGATCCCGGAAATCAGATCGCCATCACACACCTCGGCAGTCGATATCTGCCAACGTTTTCGCCCCAGACCTTGCAATAAAAAGACATCATATTGATCGACATGCGGCCCAACCGAACCATCAACTGGCGAATAACTCACCATGATGTCATCGATGCGCCAGTTAGGGATAAAACGAAATGATTCCAGCAACTGCGCCAGTTCTGGTACATATTTATGCACCTCCTGAATCAGGAGCGTCCAGTGGCTTTGTGGCAGCTCAGCGAAGATTGATTGATCAAAAGGGCCATGATTCAGCTGCCATTTCGTATCGCCATCTCGCTCAAGTATAAGGCGTGACTCAATCCCCTCTTCACAGGCCATACCTGCAATCTCATCGACGCACAGTGGCGTTTTAAAATCAGGGAATGCCGCTTTAATCAGTAACGGTTTTTTTTGCCAGTATTCCGCTAAAAATGTCTCGGCACTCATCCCCTGTGGAAGCGGCAATGGAAACGGTTTCACAAGCACCCCAACCCATTCAGATCAAGCCCGTTTAGAGCAAGCCAGGCAGTCCAGGCGTTCATCGAATAACCTTATAACAAGGGGTATACACCGTACCTGGTAGCTTCATCCGTTGTTGAGCAACAAACGAACTTAACAGCTCATCCAGCTGTGCCATAATGTCAGCATCACCACGAATTTCAAAATGACCATGCTCTTCAATCGCACGAATACCATCATCTTTTACATTACCGGCTACGATACCAGAAAAAGCCCGACGTAAATTAGCCGCCAGCAGATGACATTCCTGATTTTTATGCAGCGCGAGACCTTTCATATTTTCATGGCTTGGTACAAATGGGTTCTGAAAAACAGGCTCAATCTTTAACAACCAGTTAAAATAATAGGCATCTCGTTTTTCAACTCTATATTTGCGCACCTCTTCGATTCCTGCCAACATCTCACGTGCGACTTTAACCGGGTCATCAATAATAATTTGATAACGCGACTGCGCCTCCGCACCCAGCGTGGCACTGATGAACTGATCAATCTGTTCAAAATAGGCACGTGCAGATTCCGGCCCAGTTAGAATCATCGGGAAAGGCATCTCTCTGTTTTCAGGGTGCAGTAAAATCCCGAGTAAATAGAGAATCTCTTCTGCGGTGCCCGCGCCACCCGGGAAAACAACAATGCCATGTGCGGTGCGCACAAATGCCTCAAGACGCTTTTCGATATCGGGAAAAATAACCAGGTTATTGACGATCGGGTTGGGTGATTCTGCCGCGATAATACCCGGCTCAGTCAGCCCAATATACTGACCATCTCTGATACGTTGCTTAGCGTGACCAACAGCCGCCCCTTTCATTGGCCCTTTCATCGCACCCGGTCCACAGCCGGTACCGACATCAATGCCGCGCAGCCCCATTTCATAACCGACGACCTTAGTGTAATCATATTCATGGCGACCGATCGAATGCCCCCCCCAACACACCACCAAGTTAGGCTTCGTTCGTGGGTGCAGAATATTGGCATTACGCAGGATATGAAACACCGCATTGGTGATGCCTTCTGAATCATTCAGGTCAAAAGTTGGGTTATCCTGAATCTCATCACTAACGTAGATAATATCGCGTAACACTGCAAACAGATGTTCGCTAATCCCTTTGATCATCCTGCCATCGACAAAGGCACTCGGCGGTGCATTTTTAACCTCAAGCTTAATGCCTCGCTCCTGCTGTATCACACGGATATCAAAATCGGGGTAACGCTCCAGTAACTCCTTGCCATCATCCAGATCACTGCCGCAGTTTAATACCGCCAATGAGCAGTTGCGGAACATGGTGTACAAACCACTTTGGCTTCGATCTAGCAGCTTACTCACTTCAACCCTGGATAAAACATCCATGTGCCCTTGCGGGGTAATTCTTGCGTCTATCACTTCGTCACTCATTACCAGTTTTTCTCTCGTTTGTTATCTCTGCTATATCGTAAAGTAGACGACCATTTCGCCCAAAACTAAGCTGCAATATACCCAATTCCAGCCCATATTACGCTGTCAACATACTATAACACTTACCTTTTATCTGTTTTCATGATAGAGTTCATATCCTGAGCGTAACGCTCAACTATTTTTTCAACCCCCTAAATCTAAAAGGTTTATTGCAATGAACGTAGATCAGCATTTGAAAGTAGCACAGTGGCACATCGAACAGGCAAGAATGCACGCAACTGAAGAAGGTTACAGCTGTGGTTGCCCTGCAAACGCCCATGACCAGAAAGCAATTGACTCAGTTGAGTCTGGCGTTATCGAAGAAGAGACCGCTTGCGCGACCAGCTAAGCTAAATACAGATCAGGGTATCCCCTGAGAGTATGTGAAAAACCCGCCGATATCGGCGGGTTTTTTTATGGTTGCTCGTTTCGCATATGGTCAGCTGTATTCCATAATGATTGTTTTAGATGGTCCCGCAGCAGCGAATCAAGCTCCATCTCATCCAGCGCCTGAGACATGCATAACATCCATGCATCACGCTCCGCCTCACCAATTGAAAAAGGAAGATGACGTGCACGCAGGCGCGGATGGCCATATTTTTCGCTGTAGAGCCCAGGGCCACCCAACCAGCCAGAAAGAAACATAAAGAGCTTGTCACGCGAGCCATCCAGGCTATGGGCGTGCATCTTACGGATAACGGATGCTTCCGGCAGGCTGTCCATCAAATCATAAAAACGATCCACCAGGCGGCGCACCCCTTGCTCTCCACCCAGGCGTTCATAATGGGATATCTGCATCACGCTCTTCTCGCATATGACAATAGTCAAAAACGCCATTCTACCCGAAAAACATTGCCGGGCTGCGAGACCGGTAAATAAAAAGGCCTAACCAGAAGTGGCGAGGCCTCATCAAACCAGCTTACGAATTAAAGACTAACGAAATTTTGCTAACTCACGTTCAACCACTTTAGCAGGCAGTGGGATATAACCATCTTTTACCACCACTTCCTGTCCAGTTTTTGATAGCACCATGGTGAAAAACTCTTTTTCTAACGGCTGAAGGGGCTTATTAGGATGTTTATTCACATACACATAGAGGAAGCGTGAAAGTGGATAGCTACCATTCACTGCATTCTCAGGTGTCGCATCAACAAATGGTTTGCCTGGCTTTTTAGCCAGTGCTACGGCTCTCACACTAGATGTCTTGTAACCGATGCCAGAGTAGCCAATACCATTAATAGACGCACTCACCGACTGTACTACTGAGGCAGACCCAGGTTGTTCATTAACATTATTTTTGAAATCACCTTTACACAGCGCTTTTTTCTTAAAATAACCATAGGTACCTGAAACTGAATTACGGCCGTAAAGCTGCATTTTACGATTCCCCCATGATCCGCCAAGCCCTAACTGCCCCCAGTTAGTGATGTCTTGCTTGCCTTTACATTTACGGGTTGAAGAGAAAATAGCATCAACATCAGCGATACTCATTCCTTCAATCGGGTTATCTTTATGCACATAAACTGCCAGTGCATCAATTGCGACGGGTATCGCCGTTGGTTTATAGCCGTGACGTTTCTCGAACGACTGAATCTCTTTACCTTTCATCCTGCGGCTCATCGGCCCCATGTTAGCAGTACCTTCTGTGAGTGCGGGTGGCGCAGTTGAAGAACCTGCGGCCTGAATCTGGATATTCACATTGGGGTAAAAACGCTTGTACTCTTCGGCCCACAGGGTCATCAGGTTAGCCAGCGTATCAGAACCAACGCTAGATAGGTTGCCAGAAACACCACTGACACGCTCATATACAGGCAGATTTGGGTCAAGCTTAGCATCAGCCGCCATTACTGATGAAGTCGTAGTAGCGGCCATCAAACCAGCTATTACGATAGAAAATGTCTTAAGTTTCATTAAATGTTGCTCCTAATGTAAATCTTATTAGTCTGGAAATTAAAACGGGCAATTAAAATCGGTATCAAACCAGATGCGGCCTATTATTCAGGGAATTGGTGTCAATGATATGAAAGCTTCATGACAATTTCATGACATAGAAGGGAATAATGCTACTTTTCAGGATCACAAATGCGATCGGCAGGAAAATAGCAACAAAATTCACTGCCGCTCTCCACCTGGCTTGTGATTTTTAATTTTGCCCCATGGCGATCTAATACATGCTTAACAATTGCCAGGCCCAGGCCCGTGCCACCACTGGCACGAGAGCGGCCCGCATCGACCCGGTAAAAACGTTCTGTCAGGCGCTGAATATGGTGCGGTGCAATTCCAATACCGCTATCTTTGACGCAAAAACAGAGCCCCTCTTCTCGCTGCTGGCAGGTAATCAAAATAAGCCCGCCCGCTGGAGAATAACGAATCGCATTCGCTACCAGGTTAGAGAATGCACTATGCAGCTCTTTTTCATCGCCCATTAACCAGAGCAAGTGGGGGATGTCTAGCTTTATCTCGTGTGCTCCCGCACTTAAAACAGCGGCCTCATCATAAATTGTCGATAGCATAGCAGAAAGTAAAACGGGGCAATGATCACGCTTATTATCTTCTGTTTCCAGTCTTGAGATCATCAACAGGTCATCAACAATACTTAGCATACGAATATTGTGCTGCTGCATATGCCCCAGCGAACGTCGCCAAGTTTTCAGTGTTTCATTATCGTCTGCATCGGCCAGGCTTTCCAGTGACCCTGTCAATACCGTTAATGGCGTACGCAGTTCATGAGAGACATTTGCTACAAAGTCCTTACGCATATTTTCCAGTTTTTTGATGCGCGTGATATCGCGCGCAATCAGCAAATTCTGGTTTTGCCCACCATAGGGGACGATGCTGATCTCAAGCATCATCATTTCATCAACAGGTGAAGCGATCTCAAGCGATCCGCTGAAATCCTCTTGCATGAGGTATTCCGCAAAAGAAGGATGCCGCATCAGATTAATCAACCGCTGCCCAATATCATTCAATGCACTTAAACCAAGATAGTGCGCTGCCGCATCATTAAACCATTCAATTTCCCCTGTAGCACGTAACACCACAGCAGCATCAGGCAAGGCCGATGTCGATTCTTTAAAACGATTGATAACACTCGCGAGGCGACGTTTACTTTTTCGATTGCGCTGTCGCATACGGTAGATATGATAATAAAGTTCACCCCAGACTCCATTACCAATAGGCGGCATGGCACTGCCGTCTTTACGCAGCCACTTTTCGAGTCGCACCAGGTTGGTAATATGCCAGCAGAGATAGCCCACCACCGCAATCAATGCTACCACTAATAATTTATCCGTTAGCAGCCCGACTAGCAGCGTTAACACCACAAGTGCGACTAGACGCCTGATTTCAGATGCCCATGGATTTAACAAGCGTCAGACCCTTGTTGAAAAACGATAGCCTGCACTGCGTACAGTCTGTACATAGCGCTCATGCCCGGAGGGGGTCAATGCCTTTCGCAAGCGCCGGATATGCACATCAACGGTTCGCTCCTCAACATAGACATTGCTGCCCCATACTCTATCGAGCAGTTGGCTGCGACTATAGACGCGCTCTGGATGTGTCATGAAAAAATGTAATAAACGATATTCTGTTGGCCCCAGTTCCAGCGATTCATCATTTACCATAATGCGATGACTGGCCGTATCAAGCACCAGACCATCCACTTCTATCGTTTCATCTGCTACCTGTGGTGACGTTCTACGTAGCACTGCCTTAATTCTGGCAATTAACTCACGCGGCGAAAATGGCTTGGTAATGTAATCATCCGCGCCAGCATCCAGGCCATTTATTTTATCAGACTCGCCGCCCTTTGCCGTCAACATGATAATGGGAATATGGGACGTTAGCTCTTCTTTCTTGATGCGGCGCGCAAACTCCATACCGCTAGCGCCTGGCAACATCCAGTCAAGCAACACCAACGCTGGCTGGGTATCACCCAGCAGCCTCATCGCCTCTTCAGCATCTTCAGCTTTGATCACCTCAAAATTAGCTCTTACCAGCGCTACTTCAATCATTTCACTGATTGCAGGCTCATCTTCAACAATTAAAATTTTTGCAGCCATCAATAATCCACTTAAATAATCAGTTCATATGAATGTAAGATTAAAACGAACAATTGTTACAGCCATATGACATGGCGGCAATCAGTTCCTTTTCAGTAGATTTTCTCTTTAAAAGACAACGGATTAACATGTATATAATACCACCTTTGATCTCTTCCGTGCCAAACGCCCGCCTCACCAGAAATAACCATCGTTAAATGTCAAACCAGATAAACCTGACATTCCACCCCAATACATCCCTGTTTCAATAACATTCCGCCATACGCCAACGCCACAGATATGAAATGTCATTTTTTATTCATAAATCCACAACGTTTATGTAAAAAAGCAACCACATAATCCTCCCCAGTCGCGTTACAGCGCATGAGACACAACAAAGTCATTAATACCTGAGGGAGTTACTCAATGAAAAACTATCTGCCACTACTGCTTTCATCGGTGCTTGTTTTACCCGTTGCAGCGCATGCAAAGGGGCCTGTCGATGGAAAGGTCTACGGTAAAATCAATGCGGCAGTACTTAGTACCGATAACAAAGGTGTCTCCGACACCTTTGTAGAAAGCCACGCATCACGCCTTGGTTTCAAAGGAAAAACAGTTGTTGATAATGGTATGTCTATTATTTACGTACTTGAGTACGAAGTTAATCCAACAGAAAAAAACGCCTCAAAGGCAGGCTCATCTGACACAACAATATTCAAACAACGTAACGCAATCATTGGCCTTGAAACCATGGCAGGCACCATCATGATGGGTACCCACGATACACCAATGAAGATGGCTCAGGGCAAGATTGATCTATTCAATGACCTGACCTATGGCGACATCAAAAATGTTGTGCTCGGTGAAAAGCGTGTGAATGACATTGTGATGTACAGGTCTCCAGAGCTTAAGGGCTTTGCGCTAAACGCGGCGGTTACTCAAGATGAGGATACAACGACTAAAGACGATGGCACTTCGGTTTCTGTAACCTACAGAGGCATCAAAAACCTTTACCTCGCAGCAGCGGTTGATAGTAAAATAGACAAAACAGATGCAACGCGCCTTGTCGCTCAATACAGACTCAATGACCTGACCGTCGGCGCGCTACTCAACTCTTCGCAAGCCGCTAATACGCGAGGATCAAAAGAGGAAAGCAGCACCCTCGTCAGTGCGTCTTACAAAATCAATAACTGGCAAGTAAAAGCGCAGTTCAGTTCGGGCGATGAGAAAAGCAAAGGACTGGAGCAAGTTGCCTTCGGTATTGATTACAGGCTGGGCAAAAAGTCTAAGCTCTATTTCTACAGTGCATCACTTAAGAATGATGACAATAGCACTGACAAAAGCGCTAACGGACTTGGCATTGAGCACAAATTCTAGTTCATAGAAAACAAAGAACGCTTTTGAGTCACTTGAAACACGCTATTTTATTCTCCTCTCACGATCTCCTGAGTGAGATTTTTACCGGGCATTTATCTGCCCATGTTTATTCATTCTACTGACATCTACCAATTGAATCAACCGCACACACACGTCCATCACGCCAGATCGCCTTATCAAGCTTGGCACCATTAAGGCTAGCGCCTGCCAGGTTCGCACCACCAAAATCGACGTACGAAAGATCAGCCCCATCAAACACAGCCCCTTCAAGATCAGCCCCACTCAGATTAACCCCTACAAGCGTGGCCTGTCTGATATCAGCATCATTTAACAGCGCCGCGCTAAGATTAGAAAAAGAGAGGTTTGCACCCACCAACTGGCTACCGCGCAGGTCAGCACGAGAAAGATTCATATTTTTCATGAGTGCGCCATCCAGTTTTGCATTAGAAAGGCGTGCCGCCGCCATCTGACAGTTACTCCAGTTCACGCCAGGTGCGGCGCTCACGGTGCAGTCAATCCCCCCTACTTCTGGCTCAGGAGAATTAAGGTAAATCATCCCCCCCATCGCACCCAGTAATGAGAATGTAACCAGCCCTGCCAGCATCCGATTCACCGGCTTATTCTCGTTCAGACCAGGGGTCGCAGAACTAACATCCCCATCCAGATCTAATCTAGCGGCCTCAACAGAATCACTGTACACATCCGTCGGTAACGGCTGATAACGTGATTGATTGCCACTCCGCTCACGCTGCGCCTCCCACTGTTTCCGCGCCATTAGCTGCTGTCGCTGAAATGCATCTTCTTCTGCATCCTGGAGCATTAAAGGCAATAACTGTGGGTACTCAGAAGAAAATAGCCACTGCTCCTGATCCTGACTTAATTCATCGTTTTTCCTGATACGACCATGCAGCAGGTAATGCGCTATCCGGGCCTCTGTAAACGGCCCCCGAATAACCTCACCACGACGGATGTACCACTGCTCTGATGTTGATGCTGTTGAATTCATAGACCCACTTTAATCAAGCCTCTTCGAGTGGTCAATCAATAACCATACTCCGCAGACTGAGTCACGGCAACCAGTTTCAAAGCTGTGTTGACGTTATAGACGCCATCCTTCGACGCCCTCGAACGCCGATCAGTAACAAAGCGAGAGCGACGAAGGAAAGATTAAGCGCACCGCCACCACTTGATTCGTCAGGGTTATTGGCCACCGCAGCCGTGACGATGACCGTACGTGTCACTTCAATGGCCGCATTCCCTGCCGCATCAGAAACGTTATAGGTCACCGTGTAAGTCGCTGGGCTGTTGGGGTCCACTGGATTAACCACGTTGATGTTCTGAGTGAGCGGGGTATCCTCATCTTTGTTATCCGTCGCCGTCGCCCCGAGATCATTATAGACGGTGCCCTCTGCTATCGTTATTTCACTGTTGCCTGTTAATGCAATCACTGGCGCTTCGTTATCGTCGATCACAACAGCCGCCGTGACGATGACCGTACGCGTCACTTCAATGGCCGCATTCCCTGCCGCATCCGAAACGTTATAGGTCACCGTGTAAGTCGCTGGGCTGTTGGGGTCCACTGGATTAACCACGTTGATGTTCTGAGTGAGTAGGCTATCGTCATCTTTGTTATCCGTGGCCGTTGCACCAAGGTCATTATAGGCGCTGCCCTCTGCTATCGTTATTTCACTGTTGCCTGTTAATGCAATCACTGGCGCTTCGTTATCCTCGATCACAACTGCCGCCGTGACGATGACCGTACGTGTCACTTCAATGGCCGCATTCCCTGCCGCATCCGAAACGTTATAGGTCACTGTGTAGGTCGCGGGGCTGTTGGGGTCCACTGGATTAACCACGTTGATGTTCTGAGTGAGCGGGTTATTGTCATCTTTGTTATCCGTCGCCGTCGCCCCGAGATCATTATAGGCGGTGCCCTCCGCTATCGTTATCACGCTACTGCCGGTTAAAAGGATCACCGGTGGTGTAGTATCATCCGGTGCGGTGGTCACCTGGCCGACCACTTGCACATCATCAAAATAGGCCGAATCATTGAAGCTACCAATACCCACTTGACCAACACCAAACGTACTATCGCTGGCATGCATGATCAGGTTGTCATCAAAGTAGACCTTGATCTCACTGCCCTCGCGGCTGACTTTAATCGCGTGATAGGCATTATCATTGAGCCAATCCGTGTCGACCGGTTTGACCAGCTCCAATGCTGTGCGAGTGCCCTTGGAGACCTTGAATAGCTCAATGAACGCCTGATTGTTATTGAACAGCGCGTAGTAATAGTCATCAGCATTCTGAAAACCGAACACGATGGCATAGTCGGCATTGGCCCCGTTTGCGTCCAGCCGAGCCTGCGCCGTTAAGGTAAAGTCACCATAGCGGCCAGGCAACAAACTGTACTCGCCTAGCAAACTGTTCCCTGGACTGCTGGAGCTCTTGATATAGTAAGACATGTCACCTTCGTCTGTTTTCACCTCCCAGTTGCCAGGGTTGAGCGGAGTCCAGTCATCTGTGGGGTTCACACCGTCGAAGGTATAAATGGTCCGGTAAGTGAACGTTTTGCTGCTCGGGTTAATGGTGTTAGGGGTTTGTGCGCGGTCTTGCACATTGCTAACCGAGACCTCGTAGGTGGTATCTTCAGTCAACGGGCTGACCGTTAGGCTCACCGTCCGTTTGTCGGCGTTCAGGCTCGCCGCAGTGACATTGATCCCTAAATTAAGCGCATAGTTCGCGCTGTTTTCTGCGCTGCTTTGTTCAACGGCTTCGCTGAACAAGAGGTTAACGCTTGTTGCACTCGCAGCTGAGGCGCTCTCCAGCGCTGGCTGAGTATCATCCATGACAACTGTTAATGTCGCAACATCACTTATCGCATCCCCCAGGTTGTTAGTTATCTTGCTGTGATATTCAGCGCCATCATCCGCCACAGTGACTGACTCAATTGTGAGACTGACGCTAGTCGCTCCAGCAATTAATTCGCCATTACGATACCACTGGTACTTCAGAGCCCCGCCACTAGCAATCACTCTGAATGTGACTGCTGATCCTTCTTCAATGCTTTGCGAAGTGGGCTGGGTGGTGACACTGGGGGGCGTTGAAACCATGGGGGAATGGCGGTATAAATGCACACGGCAATTCGAATTATTCCTGACAGAAACAATGAAGTTGACCCCATATTTGTAAAGTGGCACCACAACCGAATCCATGCCGCAATACAGATCCGAAATATTATGCACACCCGTTTGGTTCCATACTCCTTCTTCAAGGTCATACTCCCAGATTGGCATCGGGATACGAGGGCAAGTACCATCGTCGTTCTCCCCTTGAAATACGACGAGATTGCCACTATTGGGGTCGATGGTTTGCAGTGGGCCCGCGCCATGCTGCCCAAGCCTGACTGGGGCATCCTGTAATCGGGTCACTACCTGGTCTCTATCAAGCATATAGAACCGCCGTGACTCATTGATCTCTGGTGTTTTGTCCCCCCAGTTGTAGCCACCGCCGAAAAACATCACACCGTAGTTTGGGTTGTATTCGCTGAAGTGGGAAATTGCACCGAAGGGCGCTTGAATCGCGGCCAAGGGCCCATGCAAGGGGGTGGGTGTCGACCATTTGTTCCCATTCGGAAGAGGGGCCGGGTCATATAGCGAATATTCAGTCCCCCCTAAACCATCAAAAAACACCAGCTTGTCGAGCTCCGGGAAGAACTCAATGGCGCTAAACTGTCCGGCTTGTATGGGTGCCTCAGGTAGCTTTTTCCATGTACCCGTATCCAGGTCCATCTGCCACACTTTGCGGGCCGCTCCGACCCGTGACCAGTAGTATTCTCGCCGTTCGGCATCGAGAGCAGCGTTATCATAGCCATGGGCTCCGACACCAAATGGCGGAAGATCCAGGATCGTCCAGCTGTTCGTCTCTTCAGAGTATTTGGAAAACCCCTGGTCCCACCGTTTATAAGGCCTCCGTGTACCCATGATGTAAATCTCGCCATTGATGCCATCGACTGGATCCCACAGAGCCTCATCGGTAAATTCGAGAATATTGCCAAGCTCTTTCCACGGAGTTTGTGGCACAGCGCACCACCCAAGAGGATGATCAGAAGCTAGTTTCGGATTGCCCTCCACATCCTTATCGCATGCATCAAGATGCCTCTTAGGTAAGGGATACGGCACCATCGCCTGGCATGTTGATATATCCCCATCGATTTCAAGCTCAACAAAAGTGCCCGGCTGGACTGTCGCAGCAAGCTCAGCAAGCTTACTCAAATTGCTCGCGGCAAATCCGAGTGTAGGCGCTATCATCAACAATAAACTCAATCCAAACGCTCTCAATCGTGTCATCATTATCCGTGCTCTTGGCGTCATCTGCATGCTTGTATTTATATTCATTTACCTACCCTGCGTTTATTCAAAACCACTCACCAGTTTCAAACCTGTGTTGACGTTACAGACGCCGTCCTTCGACGCCCTCGAACGCCGATCAGTAACAAAGCGAGAGCGACGAAGGAAAGATTAAGCGCACCGCCACCACTTGATTCGTCAGGGTTATTGGCCACCGCAGCCGTGACGATGACCGTACGTGTCACTTCAATGGCCGCATTCCCTGCCGCATCAGAAACGTTATAGGTCACCGTGTAAGTCGCTGGGCTGTTGGGGTCCACTGGATTAACCACGTTGATGTTCTGAGTGAGCGGGGTATCCTCATCTTTGTTATCCGTCGCCGTCGCCCCGAGATCATTATAGACGGTGCCCTCTGCTATCGTTATTTCACTGTTGCCTGTTAATGCAATCACTGGCGCTTCGTTATCGTCGATCACAACAGCCGCCGTGACGATGACCGTACGCGTCACTTCAATGGCCGCATTCCCTGCCGCATCCGAAACGTTATAGGTCACCGTGTAAGTCGCTGGGCTGTTGGGGTCCACTGGATTAACCACGTTGATGTTCTGAGTGAGTAGGCTATCGTCATCTTTGTTATCCGTGGCCGTTGCACCAAGGTCATTATAGGCGCTGCCCTCTGCTATCGTTATTTCACTGTTGCCTGTTAATGCAATCACTGGCGCTTCGTTATCCTCGATCACAACTGCCGCCGTGACGATGACCGTACGTGTCACTTCAATGGCCGCATTCCCTGCCGCATCCGAAACGTTATAGGTCACTGTGTAGGTCGCGGGGCTGTTGGGGTCCACTGGATTAACCACGTTGATGTTCTGAGTGAGCGGGTCATTGTCATCTTTGTTATACGTCGCCGTCGCCCCGAGATCATTATAGGCGGTGCCCTCCGCTATCGTTATCACGCTACTGCCGGTTAAAAGGATAACGGGTGGTGTAGAATCATCCGGTGCGGTGGTCACCTGGCCGACCACTTGCACATCATCAAAATAGGCCGAATCATTGAAGCTACCAATACCCACTTGACCAACACCAAACGTACTATCGCTGGCATGCATGATCAGGTTGTCATCAAAGTAGACCTTGATCTCACTGCCCTCGCGGCTGACTTTAATCGCGTGATAGGCATTATCATTGAGCCAATCCGTGTCGACCGGTTTGACCAGCTCCAATGCTGTGCGAGTGCCCTTGGAGACCTTGAATAGCTCAATGAACGCCTGATTGTTATTGAACAGCGCGTAGTAATAGTCATCAGCATTCTGAAAACCGAACACGATGGCATAGTCGGCATTGGCCCCGTTTGCGTCCAGCCGAGCCTGCGCCGTTAAGGTAAAGTCACCATAGCGGCCAGGCAACAAACTGTACTCGCCTAGCAAACTGTTCCCTGGACTGCTGGAGCTCGTGATATAGTAAGACATGTCACCTTCGTCTGTTTTCACCTCCCAGTTGCCAGGGTTGAGCGGAGTCCAGTCATCTGTGGGGTTCACACCGTCGAAGGTATAAATGGTCCGGTAAGTGAACGTTTTGCTGCTCGGGTTAATGGTGTTAGGGGTTTGTGCGCGGTCTTGCACATTGCTAACCGAGACCTCGTAGGTGGTATCTTCAGTCAACGGGCTGACCGTTAGGCTCACCGTCCGTTTGTCGGCGTTCAGGCTCGCCGCAGTGACATTGATCCCTAAATTAAGCGCATAGTTCGCACTGGTCTCTGCGCTCGCTGTGCTGACCGTTTCACTGAATAAAAGGTTAACTCTCATCGCACTTGTGGCTAAGGCACTCACCAGCGTTGGTGCAACCGCATCTTCCAAGACCTCTAATGTGGCACCGACGCAGCTGTCACTGCCAAGGTTATTCGTGACTGTACAGCCATAGGTGCCGATATCTGCCGTGCTTACGCCAGTCAGCGTATAGCTCGCATTGTTAGCACCTTCAATCACTCCGCCATTGAAATACCATTGATAAGCCAACGTACCACTGCCTGCGGCCACCACGCTGAACGTGGCACCTTCACCTTCTGTTACCGTGATGGATTCAGGGTGGGTCAGGATGCTCGCGGCAACGGGGTCAAAACTTAGATCTCGATTAGCATGCGTCAGGGTGACAACACCTAGCGCCCACATATTCATTCCCAGCGGACGTCCCCATTTGTTGACTACATTTAGGTATTGCTGTTCCCCCCACACTGAATAGGCCAATTCATAAATACCAACGCCACTGTTTGCGTTAAAATTCTGGTTCAACGGATAATCCTTATTAAAACTCCATTCCCAGGAAGCCGGGTTTATCACATAGGGAACAAGAAAATCAAAAACCGTCTTTAAGCCAACGGGGTTTCCACCCGCATCCTCACCCAGGTAGTTGTAAAGATCCTTGCCCTGGTGGCGGGCAACTTCCGCAGTCAATACCATCGCATGGGCTGCATATACAGAATAACCAAGACCAGCCCAGCCATTATCGCGACCACTTTCTTGGCCCATGCGGCCACTCCAGTGGATCTGATTGTCGATTGCAGTTTTATAATTCCGATATGCGATATCCAAAAGTCTCTTGTCACCTACAAATGCACCGGTGATGCTGAGAAAGGCATTCCGCCAGTTCTCAAAGTTATTAGGAGCCGAATTCGTCTCCGCCTGACCAAAAGCATAGACGGTGTTATTGCCAAAGGCCAGCACCCAACTCTTGAATGCAGCCTTGTCAGCCTTGTCCCAGCCCGGGTAGTTCCAGGCGAGATCAACGCCATAGATCAAACCGCTCATTGTGCCAAAGATGTCCATGAGCGCTTGATTATTACCAAATTTAGGCTGCATTGCCGTTTCGGGGTTAAGCGCCCAAACTCGAACCAGTTGAATCAGCTTGTCTGCGTAAACCGCCTTGCCCGTAAAAGCATAGGCCATCCCCAGATCACGAACACCTATCCCGATTGGTTTGGCTCCTTTTTCCCAATCATATCGATCCGAATCCGCACCATAAAACCTCTCTGTACAAAATATATTATTGGCACCACAGAAATTCTTGCCACCCTTTGTAACACTCATGTCGTCCAGATCAAGCGCAGCCTTTGCCTGCTTCATCATTTTTTCTGCCGCACCTCTCCAGGGTTCTTCGCCTGTGACGGTGATCACACCGTTGTTTTCCGTAATACTGATCTTGCTTTTGATCGTAGCGATCTCCGCTGCATTGATCAGAATATTGGGGTGTTTCTCATGCGCAGAAACCGTTGTGACACTGCCCGCTAAAAACAGATTAACCAGCAACATTGCACAGAGTACCTTACTAAAAGGACGTGCCCTAAAAGCAGAAAAAACGTCTTTATTTTGCAGTTTTATAAGATAGTTTTGCTGGCATAAAAGCAATGAAAAAAATGTCATGACAGGCACCT
>JAKISP010000052.1 GCA_021648525.1 Gammaproteobacteria bacterium | reverse complement strand
TGGCACCGTCAATCGAGATGACTCCGCCAACTCCATCACGATACCACTGATACTTCAAATCACTGCCTGTTGCAGCCACATTAAAAGTGGCATTTTCGCCTTCCAGCACGGTGACTGGTTCAGGCTGTGTTTGGATGCTTGGGGCAACAGGATCTATGGAAATTGCTAAGTTAGCATGCGTCAGGGTGACAACCCCTAGTGGCCAATTGTTTGTTCCTAAAGGGCGACCCCATTCATTAACGACATCCAGATATTGCTCTTCCTGCCAGATGGAATATGCCAGTTCGTAAATACCCATCCCATGTTCAGAATTAAGAGCAGTGCCTGCAATAATAAACCTAGGCCATGGTTCAGCACCTGAGAAAAAAGGGGCATGAAAATCTAAGGCTGTTTTTAGCCCTCGACTAGTGCCACAATCACCTTTTTGGTTGTCTTGAGTCCAGCCTTGGTATTGTATTTTAGTCGCGTAGTTATAGAGATCAACACCTTGGTGACGAGCTACTTCGGCTGTTATGGTCATCGCATGCATAGCATACAACGAATAACCACGGCCAGCCCAGCGCTCTGTACGACCATATTCCTGATTCATCCGTCCAGTACAATGAACTTGCCAGGTAATCGCCCGCTGGAATTTATCATACCCGATAGCCAAAAGTTCTTCGTCATCAGTGAATGCACCGGTAATCACTAGAAAGGCATTGCGCCAATTTTCAAAGTTATTGCTCGCTGCATTCCTTTCATCTTGACCAAATGCATTAACAGCCTTTCTGCCAAAACTGAGCACCCAACTTTTAAATGCAACCTTGTCAGCTGAATTCCAGCCTGAGTAATTCCACGCGAGATCGACGCCATAAATTAGACCAGTAATGCTCGGTGTTAAGTTAATGACCGCCTGATTATTACTAAATCGAGGCAACATGCCAGTTGTTGGATCGATAGCCCAGGCTTTTACCAGTCTGATAAGGTGATCGGCATACTTAACATCACCCGTAAAAGCGTACGCCATGCCCAAATCGCGAACGCCAGCTCCTATTGGCCAGGCGCCCTGCCAAAAGTCATACTCGTTCGTACCACCAGAAAATGCGCCAGTGCAGTAAAGTCTGTCATTGTTACTGCCACAAACATTACTGCCGCCAAATGTAACACTCATCATTGGCAGTGTGAGTGCCGTATCAGCCTGACTTATCAGCTTTTCATAAGCGCTTACCCAAGGTTCCTCGCCAGTGACCACGCCTTCTTGAGAAACGCTGATCTTGCTTTTAATCGCGGCGATCTCTTCTGCATTGATCAGGATATTCGGGTGTTGTTCATGCGCAGAAACCATTGTGGCATTGCCCGCTAAAAACAGATTAACCAGCAACGTTGCACAGAGTACTTTACTAAAAGGACGCGCTCCCAAAACAGCAAAACAGCCTTTATTTTGCAGTTTTATAAGATAGTTTTGTGGGTATAAAAGTAATGAAAAAAATGTCATGGCAGGCACACGCTAATAAGGTTGTTAGTGAAAAAAGCAACAATCCATTGCCTATACCGCATCTTGATCAACATTATCGAAATGTTCATGAGTACTTTGCCTTGTCTTAAAAAATTGCGTTGTGAACTATCCCACAAATCTATCGTAAATATCAGTTATTGATAACTGTTCTTGCAAAATACAGCGCCATTAGCCGCTTGATTACAGCCTTCGCCGAAAACCCAAACCCAGCATCAACAACAGCAGCCAGCCACCCAGTGCGCCACCACCAGCTGAGTTATCAGAATCGTCAACCAAAGCGGTGGCGGCACTGACAATCAGTGTTAATTGCTGTGTATCACTTGCGGATCCACCGTCCTGAACCATTAACGTAAACTCGTAGATGCCCGCGACCGTTGGGGTACCTGAGATAACGCCTGTTGATGAGTCCAGGGTGAGGCCTTGCGGCAGTGTCCCGCTACTAAGACTCCAGGTGTAAGAGCCTGCACCGCCTGTTGTGCTGATGGCGTAGGAGACAACAACACCGGCCTGGCCGTTAGCCAGCGAAGCGGTACTTATTTCAAGCGTTGCAATGGCAGCAGGTTCAATGGTGAGTGACAGTAGTTGAGTGTCACTTGATTCACTGTCTGCGACCATTAACGTAAAACCGAAGGTACCCGAGGCGGTCGGGGTACCGGTGATAGCACCTGTCGATGAGTTCAGGGTGAGACCTGCTGGGAGGTCCCCGCTGCTAAGGCTCCAGGTATAAGAGCCAATGCCGCCTGTTGCGCTGATAGTGTAGTTGACGCTAACACCCACCTGGCCATTGGCCAGCGTGGTAGCGCTGATCTCCAGTGGCACCACAACAGCGGCAGCGTCAATGGTGAGTGATAGTAGTTGAGTGTCACTTGATTCACTGTCTGCAACCATTAACGTAAAACCGAAGGTACCCGAGGCGGTCGGGGTGCCGGTGATAGCACCTGTCGATGAGTTCAGGGTGAGACCTGCTGGGAGGTCCCCGCTGCTAAGGCTCCAGGTATAGGTTCCGGTACCACCTGTTGCACTGATGCCGTAGTCGGCGCTAACACCCACCTGGCCGTTGGCCAGCGTAGTCGGGCTGATCTCAAGTGCCGCGCTAGTCGCAACGCCGACCACGCTCACATCGTCAAAATAGGCGGCGTCATTGAAGCTGCCCACGCCAACTTTCCCTATACCGAATGTGCTGTCGGTAGCATCCAAAACCATGCTGCCATCAAAACGCACACTGATAACATCGCCTTCGCGGCTAACTTCGATACTGTGATACAGGTTGTCAGTTAACCAGTCGTAGCGGGCTGTTGCTAACGCGGAACTGCGAGTACCGTTAACCACTTTGAACAGCTGAGTGTAGTCCTCATTATTGTTAAACATCATATAATAGTAGTTGTCTGAGTTCTCGAATCCAAATACCACAGCATAATCAGCATTTTTGTTTGTATTAACGTCAACACCTAATTTGGCCTGCGCTGTCAAGGTAAAATCACCATACTCCGCCGCCAGCAGTGAATATTCACCCAGCCGACTATTGCCTGGGCTAGAAAAACCGTTAGGGTCATTAAGGTAATAGGCCATATCGCCTTCGTCTTCGACCACTTTCCAGCGATCGGCCTGGCCATTGTTGTTATACGGTGTCCAGCCATCGGCATTACTATCTTCGAAGCCATCGACACTACGATAGGTGAAGGGCTGAATGCTCAGGTTGGCAATGGTATTGGGGGCTTGTGCCCGGTCTTGCACATTGCTGACGGATACGGTGTAGCTTGTGTCGATAGTGAGTGGGGTCTGCTCATTGAGCGTGAGGCTCACGGTGAGGCCATCATCACTGAGGCTGGCTGTGTTCACGTTGATGCCAAGGTTAATTGAGTAGTTGGCGACACTTTCAGCACTGCTGGCGCTGACAGCTTCACTGAAGCGGATATCAACGCGACTGTCGCTGGCCGCAACGGCGGAGAGCAGGGTTGGGACCGTGTTGTCTGGTGATACGGTGAGTAGGGCACCATCGCTGCTGACAGTGCCTTCGCTGTTGGTGATCACGACGGAATAAACGCGGCTGTTATCCAATGTACTCGCAGCTTCCAGCGTGTAGCTGGCACTGCTGGCACCGTCAATCGAGATGACTCCGCCAACTCCATCACGATACCACTGATACTTCAAATCACTGCCTGTTGCAGCCACATTAAAAGTGGCATTTTCGCCTTCCAGCACGGTGACTGGTTCAGGCTGGGTTTGGATGCTCGGAGCAACAGGATCTACGGAAATTGCTAAGTTAGCATGCGTCAGCGTTACAACCCCTAGTGGCCAATTGTTTGTTCCTAAAGGGCGGCCCCATTCATTAACGACATCCAGATATTGCTCTTCCTGCCAGATGGAATATGCCAGTTCGTAAATACCCATCCCGTGTTCAGAGTTAAGGGCAGTGCCTGCAATAATAAACCTAGGCCATGATTCGGCACCTGAGAAAAAAGGAGCGTAATAATCCAAAGCTGTTTTTAGCCCTCGACTAGTGCCACAATTACTTTTCTCTTCGCTTTGCCTCCAGCCTGTGTATCGTACGTTAGTTGTGTAATTATAGAGATCAACGCCTTGGTGACGCGCCACCTCCGCCGTAATCGCCATGGCATGCATCGCATACAACGAATAACCACGGCCAGCCCAGCGCTCTGTACGACCATATTCCTCATTCATCAGTCCAGTACAATGAACTTGCCAGGTAATCGCCCGCCGGAAATTTCGATACGCAGTATCCAAAAGAACCTGGTCACCGGTAAACGCACCAGTCACACTGAGAAAGGCATTCCGCCAGTTCTCAAAATTATTATCCGCCGCATTTTTCTCTGATTGACCAAAAGCATTAACAGCCTTTCTACCAAAGCTGAGCACCCAATTTTTAAATGCAACCTTGTCAGCGGGATCCCAGTCTGGGTAATTCCAGGCTAGACCCACGCCATAGATAAAGCCACTCATAGTCGGCATTAGACTAATGCGCGAATGATTATTACTAAATTGAGGTAGCATGCCGGTTGTTGGATCGATAGCCCATACTTTTACCAGATCGATAAGGTGGATGGCATACCTGGGATCACCGGTAAAGGCGTATGCCATACCCAAATCGCGAACTCCAGCTCCTATTGGCCAGGCGCCCTTATCAACATCATGACGATCTCTATCATCACCAAAAAAGTTAGCTACACAAAATATCCGTATATTGGCACAATTCTCATCACCAGAATTACCGCCACCCAATGTAACACTCATCATTGGAAGCGTGAGTGCCGCATCTGCCTGTTCTATCATTTTTTTATACGCGCCTACCCAAGGCTCTTCGCCAGTGACCACCAGGCCATCCTGAGAAATGGTGATCTTGCTTTTAATCGCAGCGATTTCCTCCGCATTGATCAGGATATTAGGGTGTTGCTCATGCGCAAAAACCGTTGTGACACTGCCCGCTAAAAACAGATTAACCAGTAACATTGCACAGAGTACCTTACTAAAAGGACGTGCCCTAAAAGCAGAAAAAACGTCTTTATTTTGCAGTTTTATAAGATAGTTTTGCTGGCATAAAAGCAATGAAAAAAATGTCATGACAGGCACCTTCTAATTGAGGTTGTTAGTGAAAAAAATAGCAATCCATTGCCTATACAGCATTTTGGTCAACATTATCGAAAGTTCACGAACGCTTTAATTTTAGCTTAATAAAGAATTTTCGTTGTGAACTATCCTACAAATTTATCGTAAATATCGGTTATTGATAACTATTTTTGTAAAACGCAACGCCATTAGGCGCTTGATTAAAATCTCCGTCGAAAACCTAAACCCTGCATCAACAGCAGCAACCAGCCACCCAAAGCACCACCCCCTGAGCTATCAGAATCGTCAACCAAAGCGGTGATGGCATTCACGATCAGCGAGGGTGTTGAGTCACGGCAACCAGTTTCAAGCCTGTGTTGACGTTACAGACGCCATCCTTCGACGCCCTCGAACGCCGATCAGTAACAAAGCGAGAGCGACGAAGGAAAGGTTAAGCGCACCGCCACCACTTGATTCGTCAGGATTATTGGCCACCGCAGCGGTGACATTAACGGTTCGAATCACTTCGGTCGCCGCATTGCCTACCGCATCAGAAACGTTATAGGTAACGTTGTATGAACCTGCAATGGCGCTGTTAACCGCAGCAGCATCCGTGATGATGTTACCGCTGATATCGCCATCCACATTATCCGTTGCGGTTGCACCCAGTTCGGTATAAGTGCTTCCCACGGTGATGGTCTGAGGGTTGTTGCCCGTGAGGCTGATCACAGGCGAGATATTATCAACCGTTGCGGTGATATTAATGGTTCTAATCACTTCGATAGCCTCATTGCCTACCGCATCAGAGACGTTATAAGTGACGTTGTATGAGCCAGCTATCGCAGTGTTAACAGCCGAGGCATCTATGATGATGTTGCCGCTGATATCGCCATCCACATTATCCGTTGCGGTTGCACCCAGTTCGGTATAAGTGTTACCGGCAATGATCATCTGAGGATTGCGACCCGTGAGTGTAATCTCCGGTGCGATATCGTCAATAACAACCTCCGCCACATTAACGGTTCGAATCACTTCGATGGCCGCATTACCAGCCCTATCAGAGACGTTATAAGTGACGTTGTATGAACCAGCTATCGCGGTGTTAACTGCCGAGATATCGGTGGTGATGTTGCCGCTGATGTCGCCATCAAAATTGTCCGTGGCCGCTGCCCCGAGTTCGCTATAGGTGCCACCGAGGGTGATGGTTTGCGGATCATTGCCAATCAAGGTGATCACTGGTGCAATGTCATCCGGCATGCTATTGCCTGCCATGCGCAACAATGCACGCCCTGTAACGGTTTTGCGCGTGCGGTTAGCCGCCGCGTCACCAGGCGCCACTCTGCTCCAGCTACGGTTGGGTTTGTCCCAGATTTCCAGCGTGATCTCGATACTGTTGGCATTGGTATCCGTCACTGTGGTGGGCAGAGTCACCGTAACGATGTTCGGGGTACCCGTGACCTGAGGTGTGATGTCGGCACCATTGGCTGTTACTTTGAAACGGCTGAAATCCAGTGGAGAGTCATCCCATAGCCCAACTAAAATGCTACTCACGCTGGTGCCACCCACAGGCGTCAGCGTGATGACAGGGCGCATCATGTCGTCATGCACATTGAGTTTGGGTGCACCGATATCCAGCCAGCGCGCGATCAGGCGTTTTTCGCTCTCTGGCATGTCGGCGACATGAGCTAAATGCTCGCCTACCTTAGGCCAGATTTCAGGGAACTCTTTTCCCCTGTTGTCTACCACCACACCACTACCTTCAGGTGGCAAACCCGTGAGTGGATCGCGCCCATCGAGACGTTCACCATAAAGCGCCCACACCAGCATACTGGAGCGCGCGCTATTGGCGGAAACCCAACGCGACGGCGTGCAACACTGAAAATGTGGCGTAATTCGATCAGTGCCCTCATCATCAATATCATTGAGTCCATTACCCGGTCTGGAATTTGCATTGATCGTGGCTCCGTCTTCTCGCGTATATTTGTTCCTGATGATCAGATCATAGGTGCGATTATCGCCATCCAGACGCAGACCGGTGAGTTGTTGTGCCGATTCGCCTTCTGCATGACAGGAAGCACAACGGTTCTGCACAATCTCTGCAATATTGTTGTCCCAGTCCACCGCAAAAGAGCGCCTCGCGCTGGCTCCTTTTTCATCTGGATAAGTGGCCTGAGCACTGGCAACTGTGGGAAAGCCATCAGCATCCTCACCGATAAACAGTGGCGCACTGGCGCCGGTAAAGTCACCAAATTCGCTGGTATTAATCTTCGCTCGCGAAGCAAGGGTGTCCATTCCTGTGCGAGTGTGTACATGACAGCCCGAACAGAACTGCTGTTCGCCACGTACGACTGAACGCGATGTGGTTTCGATATCCAGCGCCATGCCGCGTTTGTCGATGGTTTGCATCAGGAACGGCGTATCCGCCGGTACTCGTACAATAAAGCTGGTATCCGGGTTACCCTGGTTATCCATCGGCTCCACACCATTGCCATCGGGTTTACGCACCGGGTACTCACCAAGAATGCGCAGATGGTGCCGCTGGAAGTGAACCCATTTTTCATCACCCTTGTAAAGATCCTTGGGAACATCAGGCACCGGCATAAGAACACGTACGCCGTAGATTTCATCATTATCAAAAATAGCCAGTTCAGCGCCACTGGATGCTAAATTCAGATAAGTACGTCCTGACATTGCACCGCCACCGTCTTTCATATTCCATGGCGTACCATTGAGTGAAAGCGTCTCTCGGTCAAACATGGAAGCCGCACCGGTGAGGCCATAGGGCGCTCCAGCTGGTAGCCGTGGATCCTGACCACCATCGTTGCGGGTAGGCGATCGAGTATTGTCAGGGTCAGGGCGTGGAATACCGTAGATCTCCTGGTAACTGACGACTGCACGCGCCATGATTTCATGGTATTCAGGAAAATCCACGACAATTTGAGCATCATCGGCAATATGCCCTATCTGGCGAGTGCTATTGGGCTCCAGCGGAAACAGCCAGATACCGGCATCCTTGCCGATGATTTTCATCGTGCTTTCCAACGTGGCACCATTCGACTTTCTATACACAGAGCTGGAGATCGTAGAAGAGCTGCCAATGCTATAGGTCGCCAATAAATCATTTTCTGGTGCAGCAGCAGGATGGGTGAATCGACCATTCATAGTCACAGTGCGATCATCAACGGGATGTACAAAATACTGCGAGGGATCGTACGGCGGCATCGGTGTATCACCTGCGCCACCGTGTGGGGTCAGACGAAACTGATCCGGGCGCGCAAATGGTACCAGTCCATTGCCCGTTATCCAGGTATCCGGTAACGTGTTGAGTACATCCCCAACCTGATTACCCGATTTACCACGATGCACAAAATCTGGCCCTGGCGGATTTACCGGAAAACGTTCCAACGCTCCCAGCCCCGTTTGCTGACGGTTGTAATACAACGTGGTAACAATGTCGCCGTCCGACAGCTGAGTAAAGTAATGATACGACCACACCGTGGCGTCATTTTTACCTGCAAAAATAAACGGCGCTGAACCATCGGGGTTAATTTCGAACAGGGAAAAATTGTTATTGCTAGTACGTTGCAACATGCGGTCAAAATTGGTGTAAACAATGCGGCCATCCATTAAGGTCGTGGGATGCAGTTGATTTTTCATCGCGCGGTGACTCAACACCTCCATATTTTTACCATCACGATCCATCGCAAACAGCTGGAACATGGCAAAACCCTCTTGCCGGTTACTGGTAAAACCGATACGACCATCCGGCATAAAAAATGGGCCAGTATCCATCACTGGGACCCTGGAAACCCACTCCGAATCTTTTCTGGGATAAGCGCGACCGGCAAACATATTGCGGTCCGGTGACACCTGGCTGCTTTCCCCGGTCAGCAAATCGTAGATAAAAATCAGCGCCGGATTAGCATAAGGTTTAAGACCGGAAAAAATCGAGATAGCAAAGTTATTACCATTAAGCTCGCCATTGGGATCAAGCCGCATAAAAGTCTGGATACCCGCATCAGCAATCTGCCTCATCCCTAAGTTACCCTCAGTAACAAAGGTGCGAGTATCGGTGAATTTGGTGTAGACCACATAACGGCCATCAAAGGAAACATTGGGATCTGCCACCGAACAGACTGGATTTAAGGGTTCGTCTTCGTCGCAATCCACCAGTACTGTCTCTGCGGCCGGGTCGCCAGGCGTCATACTGGAGTCATGCAGAACCAGGTCACAACCGGGTTGGTGATAGACGTTGTTGCTCGCCGACAACCACAAGTCATTAACACCGTTCCAGTTCAGCAAATTCTCTTTTCCATTACGAACAACCGGCTCTTTGCCGCGCGGACAGCGCACATACACCACATCGTAATCAATATTGGCGAACTGCGCGACACGGTCTTGTCCGGCTGACGCTGTTTCAGTCAAACTCAAATTCAAACTCAGTGCAATACCAGATACAATCCAGGCAGGGAAAAAATATCTGGTCATAAAAAAAGACTCATATTTAAATGGATTCATACTTCATAAATCTCCATCTCAGCTAACACGATAAAAAGGTACTTGATTTGCAATATATTCAGGGTCGGGTAAAAACAAGCGGGGTAAAATTTGCTGCCATTTCTAAACCGGTTATCGTCACTGACCCGTCATCATTGGCAGAGACAGCTCCTGAGTTCCCATTGTAATTCCAGTTGACGGTCTCACCGGGCAACATCTGAAATTGCTGAATACGGCGTATTGTCACATCCGTGGTGATGGGTAGTGAGCCATAATATTCATTG
The DNA here is from genome assembly GCA_021648525.1 of Gammaproteobacteria bacterium. Taxonomy (GTDB): domain Bacteria; phylum Pseudomonadota; class Gammaproteobacteria; order SZUA-140; family SZUA-140; genus SZUA-76. Next base: position 10,852 of record JAKISP010000052.1, on the reverse strand, counting down.
CCAGGCGGTGGCAAGCCAGAATTGATCGGTGGTGTTCCTGTCGTATCAATGTCCACTTTGATCGGTATACTCAGTTGCTCGCGTGTATCAATGATATTGGCACTATCCCATCGCTGGTAACGGTTTTTAGCCCCTCTCAAGGCACCAGTATAGCCTGCGCTCTCTGGCATTCCAGCATCCTCATCTGCTGAACTATTTGAAAATGCAGGAAAAGCGAGGTTACGCTTCAAGAAAGAGACTTCATCCAGCGGCTTCCACCATGTCGCTTTAAGTGCCGGGTCTTTTCCGCTGTGAGCACGCTGATCCCAGACACTGAAGTGTCCTATGCCGTCCTTTTGCAGCACCGAAAGAAAAGAGGTGCCTGTCAGTGGGCTAATACCCACCATGGCGTTGAATGGAATAGTAGGGTCATTTTTCCCACTTATCGAACTAAAATGAAGGTTACGGAAGTCTTTGTTGTTGAGTGCGGCACGACTGGAGTCGTAAAAATCCCAGACATTTATGCCTTTATCACTGGGTAAACCGAGTTCTACTGCACCCCAGTGAAAACGGCTAAGCCCATCTCGGCTGCCAGGGCTTAAAAAATAGGGGATAGTGCCGCCAATGCGCGAGCTGATCGCTGCAAAGTGGTAACCGTAATTGATAGCCAGGAAAAAGCTGCCAGTTCCACCCATGGACTGACCCGAGACCGAAATATGTTCAGGGTCAACGCCAGAGCAACCCTCTTTTCCCGCCTCAATAAGACCGGGGCAGTTCTCCATTAAATAGGAAAGCAAATGCATCACTCTGCGCTGAGTGTAGTTTGGAACACTGCCTGTCGTCTTATCGCCATCAGGTAATTGATCATTGTAGCCGGTCCACCAGCTATTATTCGCATCGTGGGGTGCAATACCGAAGATATGCGCTCGCCCTACCGTACCCGGGCTACCGCCAAAACCATGCAAGCCAATTCTTAAAGGCAGTGGATTGCTAACACTAGCTGCGGTGGGAATAGCCAAGTTCGCGGTAAATTCCCGGCCTGCATAACCGGGGCTATCCAAAAAACCATCGGTTATCTGGCGCATCTTATATTTGAGCAGACCGGTTAGTTGCTCTGGTTCACCAACCAGTTCAGGCCACGGCGGCTGGATGGTATTGTTGATTGTCACCATAAATTCCTGGATAACAGTTTCAGCGCCATCGACTGCTTCCATCGTTATCTGCCAGGATTTTCCGCCCTGGATAAAGTCCGGGCGAAAATCGAAACGGCGATTGACTTCATCCCAGTGCATTCCGGGTGGCATACCGCTAACAAAGACTCGCGCTCCCGCTCGGGCAGTGATGTCAATGGTATATGTCTGTTCTTCATCAAAAGATTGTGGACCGGGGTTGGCCAGTAACGCGGTTAAATCTATATCGTTGTCAATGATAGTCGCCATACCCGCGGCATTGTTGCTTAAATCGGCATTAACAGGCTTAGACAAAATCAACTGAAATGTCTCATCAAACTCTGTAATCACATCACCAATGACATCCACCATCACTGTTTTGCTGGTTTCTCCAGGCGCAAAAGACAGAGTACCGTTTTTACTCACATAATCTTCTGATGCGATGGCAGTTCCATCACTGGTTGTGTAATCGACTGTTACGGTATTGCTACTGATACTAGAAAGAGTGATGCTGAACGCTGCTGCTGTAGTGCTCGAATCACTTTCACTAACGCTAATGTTTCCGATCTGTAGCACCGGGATAACCGGGAGTGTGATAGCAGTGTCATCATCAACAATGGTCGCCACACCATCGACATTATTGTCCAGGTCAGCATTATCAGGGTTAGACAGGGTTAGACTGAACGTTTCATCCTGTTCCGGGATGGTATCGCCCATGACATCTACCGTTACTGTTTTGCTAGTTTCTCCAGGCACAAAGGACAGAGTGCCGTTTTTGCTCACATAATCTTCTGATGTGGTAGCAGTTCCATCGCTGGTTGCATAGTCGACTGTCACGGTATTGCTGCTGGTACTAGAAAGGGTGATGCTGAACGCTGCTGCTGTAGTGCTCAAGTCACTTTCAATAATGCTAATGTTTCCGATCTGTATCACCGGGAGAACCGGGAGTGTGACAACAGTGTCATCATCAACAATGGTCGCCACAGCATCAACATTGGTGTCCAGCTCGGCATTATCAGGGTTAGACAGGGTTAGACTGAACGTTTCATCCTGTTCCGGGATGGTATCGCCCATGACATCTACCGTTACTGTTTTGCTGATTTCCCCAGGCGCAAAGGACAAAGTGCCGTTTTTACTCACATAATCTTCTGATGCGGTAGCAGTTCCATCGCTGGTTGCATAATCGACTGTCACGGTATTGCTACTGCTGATAGAAAGGGTGATGCTAAACACTGCTGTAGTATCGATGTTATTTTCAGTAATGCTGATGTTTCCGACCTGTAGCACCGGGAGTATAGCTCCATCAGTGTCATTACTAGCGCTAGAATTAGAGTCAGAACCGCATGCGTTGAGGAGAACCGCAAATACGAGCGTTGTGAAAATTTTTCTCATCAAATTCTGGTTGGTTAATTTCATTACGTGCAATGGTTCCGTGTCAGTATATTAATATGTGTGCTACAGGTTGCAGCTAATCCAATCTCAGATCAGTACTGTTAAAAAGCGTTTACTGGTATTGGCTAAATGTCGCACTGGTTTATTAAGGCACCGCTGAGTTTATTCATGAATTCATCTATGTATGGGTATCAATATTTAGTGCCTGTAAACTCAAAACAGCCGATTCATGGATATTGATGAGTGATTTAGACATGGCCAACTCATTTAAAAAAACCAGATGCAGGCTCTATTTTGCCTGTGTTCACTAAAACAGTGAACAGTTTCTATGGAAAAATAAATTTAGTCATCGAAAACAGGGCCGCTCCTGATTGTAATTATATGGAGCAGCATTCCTTTGTCGCGAATTACTCAGCCTTGCAGAGCGGAGACCAATTTAAACCATCTCTTTACTAACGATTATTTTATGTATAAACTAAGTATTTTTCTGTGATCTATGTCAACAAAACTCGGTTGTTAAGTTATCATTTGGCGAAAGGAACAATCATTCAATTATGTCGTAACTGATTATTCTTGTCTCGGCTGGTCTGCGTGCACCACAGCATTTTTGCATCGTACTCAACATCACTTCATCAATGGCAGCACTCTTTATGTCACTCGCCGTTTATTCAGCACAGCATTCGCTCTGTGAAAGCTCAACATTAAAATAGCCAGCCACCACCAGCCCATCGCACCACCACCTGAATCATCAGGATTGATAGTCGCCGCAGCGGTAACATTGACCGTACGGGTGACCTGAATCGCCGCATTGCCTGCTGCATCCGAAACATCATAGGTCACTTCGTAAGTTCCTGCATTTGCAGTATCCACCAGGTTAACCGTCTGGATACTGGTAGTGAGATTGCCATCTATGTTGTCCATCGCCGTCGCTCCAGCATCGGCATAAACGTTCCCTACCGTGATCGTCTGAGGGTTGTTACCCACGAGTGTGATCACCGGTACGATACCGTCAATAACAACCTCCTCCACATTAACGATACGAATTACTTCGATAGCCGCATTGCCTGCTGCATCAGAGACGTTGTAGGTCACGTTGTAGGATCCGGCAATCGCGGTGTTAACCGCAGCCGCGTCCATGGTGATGTTGCCACTGATATCGCCATCCACATTGTCCGTTGCGGTTGCGCCCAGTTCGGTATAAATGTTACCCGCAATGATCATCTGAGGATTGATGCCCGTGAGTGTAATCTCCGGTGCGGTATCGTCAATAACAACCTCCGCCACATTAACGATTCGAATCACTTCGATAGCCGCATTGCCTGCCGCATCAGAGACGTTATAGGTCACGTTGTAGGCACCGGCAACCGCAGTGTTAACGGTAGCCGCATCTGTGGTGATGTTATCACTGATGTCACCATCTTTATTGTCTGTCGCGCTTGCGCCCAGTTCACTATAGGCTTCACCCACCGTGATGGTTTGTGGATCATCGCCTGTCAGGGTGATCACCGGTACGGTGGTATCCGGTGTGGTGGTTGCCTGGCCGACTACTTTTACATCGTCAAAATAGGCCGAGTCGTTGTAACTGCCGACACCGACCAGGCCATTGCCAAATGTACTATCGCTGGCGTTCATAACCCAGCTCTCATCGAAATAGACAGTGATCTCGCTGCCCAGGCGGCTGACTTTAATCGTGTGATAGGCATTATCATTGAGCCAGTCACTCTCTGCGGTGGCCAGTTCGACGCGACTGCCATCTTCGATTTTGGCTATCTGGGTTGATCCCTGGTCGTTATTAAACAGGATGTAGTAGTAGTTTTCATTATCCTGAAAACCAAAGAGCACGGCGTAATCAGCGTGGGTGTTGCTGCCAACGTCATCGCCGAGCTTAGCCTGTGCGGTGAAGGTAAAGTCGCCGTACTGCGCAGCGAGCAACGAGTATTCGCCGAGGCGTTTACCGTCGAGATTGCTATAGCCGGTGGTATTGAGAAAATAGGCATTGTCACCTTCATCTGCGACAACTTCCCAGCGATTGACGTTAACATTGTCACCCCCATTGAACGGCGTCCAGCCGTCGGCGGCGCCGTCTTCAAAGTCATCGGCGGTGCGATAGGTGAACGTTTCTGTGCTTAATCCAATGATGGTGTTGGGACTGCTGGCCTGGTCCTGTATATTGCTGACTGACACCGTGTAGGTGGTCTCTTCAGTCAACGCGGGGCTGATGGTTAATCTCACGCTACGCTCATCGGCATTCAGACTCGCTGCATCAACACTGATTCCCAGGTTAAGCTGGTAGTTCGCGCTGGTTTCTGCACTGACGGCATTCACTGCTTCGCTGAACAGGATATCGACGGTGGTATCACTCGTGGCCGAGGCAGTCACGAGTGTCGGCGCAAGCACATCTGCTGAGACTGTTAATGTTGCATCAACACAGCTATCACTACCCTCGTCGTTCGTTACGATGCAGCCATAGGTACCGGCGTCTGCCGCGTTGACTGCTGTTAACATATAGCTTGTGCTGTTAGCCCCGCTAATTTCAGCACCATTGAAATACCATTGATAAGTCAGCAAGCTACTGCCCGTGGCTACGACACTGAAAATGGCATCTTCGCCTTCTGTTACCGTGAGGGATTCAGGTTGGGTTGTAATGTCAGGGGCTTGTGGTACGACCTCGCCACGCGGCTTGAAGTCGACAGCCAATCTCCAGCCGTTGTTATCTGCTTCACCAGCATAGGCACCTCGATAGGTTCCATCACGCTGGTCTCGATTAAAATCGAGATTCGCATCAGAAAAACTCTGGAACAGCGATAAATCCATGGCCGCAGCAGAAAGCATCTCTGCCTTCGGGAACAGATCCAGTTCTCCCAAATTGATATCCCCCGTTGGGTTTATCAAATAATCACTCGCAGCCGCATAAGTATCCGTCACATTGTCCTGCTGGATAACCTGTGCACTAACTGCCATTGGTGTGCCAGAAAAAATCGCATTGCCCATTGCTCGCTGCACAAAATTTGCGTTAGCGCCCTGTATTCTGACACCACTACCGGTAGCCACAATGGTATTGTGATATACATCAATACTACGCGGCACATCATTGTGTGGCTGGATATTAATGGCACTTCCTGATGAGTTGATAAACAGGTTGTCATACAGCGCAATATTGCCTTCACCCTGAAATAATGCCTCGGTGGTATTTTCGTAAAATAAATTTCCGTAGATTTCGTAAACATCATCACTGCCAGGGCCATTCAGCGGGAAATGCCCCACCAATAAATTGGGTCGTGCGCCTTCTTGAGGCGGCGTAGGTTGCGTTGCTTTACTAAACACATTGTGTCTGATAATGGTTTTGTCTGTTTCTAGCGGCATACCCGGAATCGCATCACCATTTTCATAGGAACGACTGTTCATTTGTTTGATCTGGAAGTTGTATCCCACGGTGTCTACGAACATATTATGTTCTATCAAACCACCGACAAAAGGCCAGTTCTTACCTTGCCAGTGTCCGAGGTACATACCGGTGCCTGCACCCATAATTTTACAGTTACGAATAATCCAGCCCCAGGCTGGCCCTCTGGTAGCAATACCTGTTGTCAATTGATGGGCTCCATGGCGCACGATTTCCAGATACTCTAGCGTAATATGGTGAGTTACCCCGCGCGAATTAACGGCATCGATGAATGCCACATCAAGCCCATCCAGCTTAAGGTGTCGAAGAGTGAGGTAACTTGAATTGTCGATCTGCACAGTGTTCCATGCCTGAGCCCGGCTACCCAGAAATACCGCGGGGTCACCCGTCTCTGGCCCGGTGATGATGATCGGATTACCAGGTTCACCATGACGATTAGAAATCGGCAAGCCGCGCTCATAACTTCCTGCCTCCAGCTGCAAGGTGTCTCCCGCCTGCAAACTACCAATTAAATTGCGATAATTATCCGGATTGGCAGCAATGATTGCTCCATAGGCAGAGCTGGTAGCAATAGCAATACTCATCACGCCAGATAGAATAATGAGTAGTTTTCTGCGATAGCGCGGTAAGATACGATCACTAACAATGTTCATGATTAAACCTCTTGTTCAAAAACTGTAAGTACCCGAAGCGGGAGTTTCTACGATTTACCATCATTAAAACCCCATAGTTAAACGTCGCCGGATAGCCAGCAGTATGAGACCCAGTCCGAGCAGTGGCCCGAACGCACCCGTGCCACCACCTGAATCATCAGGATTGATAGTCGCCGCAGCGGTAACTGACCGTACGGGTGACCTGAATCGCCGCATTGCCTGCTGCATCCGAAACATCATAGGTCACTTCGTAAGTTCCTGCATTTGCAGTATCCACCAGGTTAACCGTCTGGATACTGGTAGTGAGATTGCCATCTATGTTGTCCATCGCCGTCGCTCCAGCATCGGCATAAACGTTCCCTACCGTGATCGTCTGAGGGTTGTTACCCACGAGTGTGATCACCGGTACGATACCGTCAATAACAACCTCCTCCACATTAACGATACGAATTACTTCGATAGCCGCATTGCCTGCTGCATCAGAGACGTTGTAGGTCACGTTGTAGGATCCGGCAATCGCGGTGTTAACCGCAGCCGCGTCCATGGTGATGTTGCCACTGATATCGCCATCCACATTGTCCGTTGCGGTTGCGCCCAGTTCGGTATAAATGTTACCCGCAATGATCATCTGAGGATTGATGCCCGTGAGTGTAATCTCCGGTGCGGTATCGTCAATAACAACCTCCGCCACATTAACGATTCGAATCACTTCGATAGCCGCATTGCCTGCCGCATCAGAGACGTTATAGGTCACGTTGTAGGCACCGGCAACCGCAGTGTTAACGGTAGCCGCATCTGTGGTGATGTTATCACTGATGTCACCATCTTTATTGTCTGTCGCGCTTGCGCCCAGTTCACTATAGGCTTCACCCACCGTGATGGTTTGTGGATCATCGCCTGTCAGGGTGATCACCGGTACGGTGGTATCCGGTGTGGTGGTTGCCTGGCCGACTACTTTTACATCGTCAAAATAGGCCGAGTCGTTGTAACTGCCGACACCGACCAGGCCATTGCCAAATGTACTATCGCTGGCGTTCATAACCCAGCTCTCATCGAAATAGACAGTGATCTCGCTGCCCAGGCGGCTGACTTTAATCGTGTGATAGGCATTATCATTGAGCCAGTCACTCTCTGCGGTGGCCAGTTCGACGCGACTGCCATCTTCGATTTTGGCTATCTGGGTTGATCCCTGGTCGTTATTAAACAGGATGTAGTAGTAGTTTTCATTATCCTGAAAACCAAAGAGCACGGCGTAATCAGCGTGGGTGTTGCTGCCAACGTCATCGCCGAGCTTAGCCTGTGCGGTGAAGGTAAAGTCGCCGTACTGCGCAGCGAGCAACGAGTATTCGCCGAGGCGTTTACCGTCGAGATTGCTATAGCCGGTGGTATTGAGAAAATAGGCATTGTCACCTTCATCTGCGACAACTTCCCAGCGATTGACGTTAACATTGTCACCCCCATTGAACGGCGTCCAGCCGTCGGCGGCGCCGTCTTCAAAGTCATCGGCGGTGCGATAGGTGAACGTTTCTGTGCTTAATCCAATGATGGTGTTGGGACTGCTGGCCTGGTCCTGTATATTGCTGACTGACACCGTGTAGGTGGTCTCTTCAGTCAACGCGGGGCTGATGGTTAATCTCACGCTACGCTCATCGGCATTCAGACTCGCTGCATCAACACTGATTCCCAGGTTAAGCTGGTAGTTCGCGCTGGTTTCTGCACTGACGGCATTCACTGCTTCGCTGAACAGGATATCGACGGTGGTATCACTCGTGGCCGAGGCAGTCACGAGTGTCGGCGCAAGCACATCTGCTGAGACTGTTAATGTTGCATCAACACAGCTATCACTACCCTCGTCGTTCGTTACGATGCAGCCATAGGTACCGGCGTCTGCCGCGTTGACTGCTGTTAACATATAGCTTGTGCTGTTAGCCCCGCTAATTTCAACACCATTGAAATACCATTGATAAGTCAGCAAGCTACTGCCCGTGGCTACGACACTGAAAATGGCATCTTCGCCTTCTGTTACCGTGAGGGATTCAGGCTGCGTCTGGATATTTGGAGCAATGGGTTCTACGGGTATTGTGATTAGATCCAGATCAAATTGATTGGCGTGGGTCAGAGTGGTAATACCCATTGTCCGAATCTCATCCATAGGACGATTCCATCGATTAATCGCGTCCAGATAACTTTGTTTCTGGTACTGAGAATAAGCTAATTCGTACAGTGCCATGCTGTCTTTTTGGGTAATGGTTGTAATCTGCTTATAGCCGCTAGAGGTAGAGCCACCGCCGCCCCAAAGAGATGGATTGATCGCATAAGGAGTAATATAATCCAGAGCCAATACCAGGCCTCTACCACCATCATCCACATAATTGTAAAGATTGACATTGCGATGACGCAGAATTTCAGCGCCCTGTACCATTGCATTAAGCGCATACATCGAATAATGCAGACCTCTCGTTCGTCCAACCTCCTGACCCAGTACCCCCGCCCGAGAACTACCCATCCCATTCATTTGAACTGGAAGCAGACGTTTCCACTCACTCTCTGCAAGTGTCAAATAGCTACTTTCATCCAGTAAGGCACCAGCCGATGCAAGCATAACTACCCGCCAGTTGGAAAAATTATTGTTTCCCTCTCCATTGGTTTTGACATAATCTCCCATGGCTCGTACCCAGGAGACAAAAGCGGCCTTTTCATCAGCATTCCACCCCTCATAATTCCAGATCAAATCCGCACCATAAAAATAACCCGGGAAGGTAATATACGTCTCAATACGATTACCGGGTATGGGTGTCATGCGAGTGCCTGGGTCCAACGACCAGGCGCGGATAAAATCGATCGCCTTTTCCGCATATTGTGCTTCGCCAGTAAACACATAGGCCAAACCTAAATCCCTCACCGAATCACCCAGTTTGATGGCCGCATTGTAGTCTCCTCTGTTGAGAGCAGGATTGACCTGGCCATCACGACAACCATTGGGGTATTGGGATGTTGGCGGCCATCCACAATACGCAGCCAGAGTATAATATTTATTGCCCGGCCTGGGGCCCTGAAAAGTGACGCTCAAGAGTGGCGCGTTCAGTGCTGAGTTAGCTGCTGAAAGGACCTGGGAATAGGCACTGGCCCAGGGCTCTTCATTTGCCTCAATTTTAATTTTTATCGCATCAATTTCGGCCTGGTTCAGGTACATATTGGGATGAGAACCCGCCATAGCTATCTGAGCCGATAACACAAAAGCAATGACAGCCGCAACCACGATCCTGCCTGCTAAAATCAAATCGACTGGCATTGCTGTCCAGCGTGTCTGGTCTAAAAACTTCACAACGCTTCTGGCTTCCATCTGACACTTCCATGAACGCAAATCCAATGAGAAAAACATCATCGACAGGCGCCTCATATTGAACCAACTCATACTCTTCTCTCCATATTCAGCCAATCCAGTTAAAAGACCACTGGATAAATCATATTTCATACAACCATTATCACTATAAACCAGGCATCGTTCTGTGAAGCACGTCAACAAAAACTGGTTATTGAATTATCATTGTGGCGTTTGTCATTCACCAGGAACACGTGTGCCGTAAATTTCATCATTGTCAAAAGTAGCCAATTCAGCACCACTGGATACTGGATACTGGATACTGGATACTAAATTCAGTTCTGTACATTGCACCGCCACCACCTTTCGTATTCCATGGCATATCGTTGTATGCAAGCATCTCCCATCAAACAGGGAAGCCGCAACGGTGAGGCTATAGGGCGCTTCAATCGGTAGCCGTAGATCCTGGCTGCCACCGTTACGGGTGGGCAGGCGAGTATCGTCAGAACAGGGCGTTGAATACCGTAGATATCTATCTTACAGGTGCTGTTGAGTTACAGCGGCAATAGCCAGATACCGGTTCTGGCAGGCTGATATCCACCAAAATGGTAAAAACAATCCATACGGGGAAAATATTATGGTGTCATATTGCAGGTTCTTCACGTTTGATGAGGTGCAGTCCCTTATCGCGAATTTTTCGGTCTCACAAAGTCTCACAAAGAGAGGAAGTTTATTATCTCTTATCTTTATAATTATGTATACGATGCATGGAGTTTCCCCATGACTCCTGTATATATGAAATAAACATATAGAGGTAAATGCAAAACTCTGTAATCAAGCCGCATTTATGGTCAAACAGCCTGAAAAAAGAAGGCGTGCCTGGCCCTATTTGTTAAAATAGGTTCGACCAAAAAACACAAAAATCAATCACACG
>JAKISP010000011.1 GCA_021648525.1 Gammaproteobacteria bacterium | reverse complement strand
AGGAAGCTTTGTATATGCTGCCATGTGTGGGATAATTTTTTCCGTGTCTGGTTCATGGAGTCTCGGCCTGCGCTGGTGATTCTATTGGTTTGAAGTCGCAAACTTATTTTACCAAAATGAATCAGGCACATTCTTTTTTTTAGCCATTAAACGCTAATAAACTCGCTGCTTTGTAGCGTTTTGCAAGAGGCTCATAGGTCAATGATATCCCAATTGGCAGTTTTCGGGCATAGGCCAGCCTTGACCTGCCCGGCACATGCCCTTTTTAGAGCAAAACCTTTAGATAAGGCAATTATTTCGGGCATAAAAAAGCCGGGGCAAACCCGGCTTTTTATTTAACTTTCGCTTTCTGAGCTATCTTCTTCAGCCTCAGGAAGCGGACGATCAACCAGCTCGACAATCGCCATTGGAGCACTATCACCATCACGGAAACCACACTTCAAAATTCTCACATAACCACCAGGGCGTTCTTTATAACGAGGCCCTAGCTCGTTGAATAGTTTTGTTACCACATCACGGTCACGTACACGAGCAAAAGCAAGGCGACGGTTTGCAACAGTATCGTTCTTCGCCAAGGTGATCAATGGCTCAACAACACCACGCAATTCTTTTGCCTTAGGCAAGGTTGTGCGGATCATTTCATGAGTAACCAGTGATGCAGACATGTTTTTGAACATGGCTTCACGATGGCTACTTGTTCTATTTAGTTTTCTTCCACTCTGTCTATGACGCATTTTCTATATTCTCATTAACTAAAGCTTAAATTGATGTTTCTGCTTTATCATCTGAATTACTGCTTGAACCAACAAGTCCTGCTGGCGGCCAATTTTCTAAACGCATACCCAGTGACAGCCCCTGAGAGCCAAGAATATCTTTGATCTCTGTCAAAGACTTCTTGCCAAGGTTTGGCGTTTTTAATAACTCTACTTCTGTGCGCTGAATCAGGTCACCAATAAAGAAGATATTTTCTGCTTTAAGGCAATTTGCCGAGCGAACGGTTAGCTCAAGATCATCGACTGGGCGCAGCAAAATTGGATCAATATCTGCTTCAGGTGCAACAGGCTCTTCGATCGTCGTTGTTTCAAGATCCACAAAGACTGAAAGCTGGTCTTTTAGAATACTCGCTGCGCGTCTGATCGCTTCTTCTGGATCAATGCTACCATTCGTTTCAATATCAATAATCAATTTATCAAGATCGGTGCGCTGCTCAACGCGAGCACTTTCAACATTGTATGCAATTCGACGGACAGGGGTAAAAGAAGCATCTATTTGAAGGTTACCAATAGGACGGCTCTCATCAGAGGAATCATGTGTTGCCGCCGTACGGCGGTTAACCGCTGGCTGATAGCCACGGCCACGCTCGATTTTCAGCCGCATGTTCAGCTCACCGACTTCAGTCAGGTTAGCGATCACATGATCTGGGTTCATGATTTCGATGTCGTGAGACAATTCAATATCACTCGCCAGTAATTGACCGGCCCCTTTTTTGCTAACCGTTAAAGTCGCTTCGTCGCGTTCGTGCATCACAATTGAAAGCCCTTTCAGGTTTAACAGAATATCGATCACATCTTCCTGTACACCTTCAATCGTTGTGTACTCATGAAGCACACCATCGATCTCAACTTCAGTGACCGCACAACCTGGAATTGAAGACATCAGGATACGACGGATCGCATTACCCAGGGTGTGACCAAAGCCACGCTCTAGAGGCTCCAGTGTTACTTTGGCACGCAGATCGTTGATGACCTGTACATCCACAACACGTGGTTTCAAAAATTCGTTTGCTGAGCCCTGCATTAATTATCCTCTCTAGAGTCCGGTAGTCAGATATTAGTAATTAATTGAATTCGACAAGAAGTAAAATTACTTCGAGTAGAGCTCAACAATTAAATGCTCATTAATTTCAGCAGGAAGATCGCTTCGTTCTGGGCATGATTTAAAGGTACCGCTCATTTTGTCACCGTCAACCTGAACCCAGTCAGCAAAACCCTGCTGTTGTGCAAATTCTAATGATGATTTAATCCGCAGTTGGCTTTTTGACTTCTCAGCAACTGCTAACTCATCACCAGGCTTAACCTGATAGCTCGGAATATTAACTTTCTTACCATTAACAGTCAGCGCATTATGTCTCACCAGTTGGCGAGCTTCGCTGCGAGAAACACCCATGCCCATACGATAGGCAACATTATCCAGGCGGCATTCCAGAATTTTCAGGAGGTTTTCACCTGTCGAGCCTTTGCGACGGTCAGCTTCGCTATAATAGCTTCTGAACTGATCTTCAAGCACACCATAGACTCTTTTCACTTTCTGCTTTTCACGCAGCTGTACTGCATAATCCGTCAGACGTGTACGACGAGTGCCGTGCTGGCCAGGAGGAAACGCTCTGTTTTCTACCGCACATTTTGCGGTATGGCACTTCTCACCTTTAAGGAAAAGTTTTTCGCCCTGACGACGACATAAACGACACTTTGCACCTACATATTTAGCCACAATAACCTACCTTAAACTCGACGCTTTTTCGATGGACGACACCCATTATGCGGGATTGGTGTCACATCAGAAATGCTATTAATTTTAAATCCAGCGGCGTGAAGTGCGCGTACTGCAGACTCGCGACCAGGCCCAGGGCCTTTCACCATTACATCCATATTCTTCATGCCAAACTCTTTTACAACAGAGCCTGCCTTTTCTGCAGCAACCTGTGCGGCAAAAGGAGTACTCTTTCTTGAGCCACGGAAGCCAGAACCACCAGCAGTTGCCCACGCCAGTGTATTTCCCTGACGGTCAGTGATGGTGATAATTGTGTTATTAAATGATGCGTGAACGTGAGCTACGCCATCTACAACATTTTTTTTGACGCGCTTACGCGCTCGATTACTTGTTTTAGCCATGGGTCTACTGGTCGCTTCCGTAGTATTTTACTTTCTAATCGCTTTACGTGGCCCTTTACGGGTACGTGCATTTGTCTTTGTTCTCTGTCCACGAAGAGGTAGTCCGCGACGATGGCGAATACCACGGTATGCACCGAGATCCATCAAGCGCTTGATATTCATCGTAACTTCACGGCGAAGATCACCTTCAACTTCATATTTACCGACTTCAGTACGCAGTGCCTCAAGTTCAACTTCAGTTAAATCTTTAACTTTGGTTGACGGCTTGATGCTGCTTACTTCACAAATCTTACTTGCCCGGGTTGGTCCAATACCGTAAATTGCTGTTAGCGCAATGATAGTATGTTTGTTTACCGGGATATTGATGCCTGCAATACGGGCCATCTAAACGCTCCTAAACACTGATAACACTTCGCATTTCGCGAAAGCGGGTAATTCTATTATCGATGGGCGACGAAATCAATAAAAATCCGTGCCAATCAGCAACTAACCTTGTCTTTGTTTGTGGCGAGCATCTTTACAGATTACTCGAACCACGCCTTTTCTGCGGACAATTTTACAATTTCTACAGATTTTCTTTACTGATGCACGTACTTTCACCGTCTTTCTCCAAACCTAATATTTAATCTGATATTACAAAGTCTAGCGCTTAGGTACTCCGCCCTTAAGTTTCGACTTTTTCAGCAAGCTGTCATACTGATGAGACATCAGGTGAGATTGAACCTGTGCCATAAAATCCATCACGACAATCACGATAATTAACAGGGATGTACCACCAAAATAGAAGGGGACATTCCAGTAAACAATTAAAAACTCCGGCAATAGACACACAGCGGTAATATAAAGGGCACCAACAAGTGTTAAGCGTGTCATCACCTTATCTATATACTGTGCCGTCTGCTCACCTGGACGAATACCCGGGATAAAGGCCCCTGATTTCTTAAGGTTATCTGCCGTGTCTTTCGGATTAAATTGCAATGCGGTGTAAAAGAAGCAGAAAAATATAATCGCGAGCGCTAGTAACATCACATACAGAGGCTGTCCTGGTGAGATCATCTGCGAAATATCCTGCAACCACTCCATCCCTTCAGCACTACCAAACCAGCCACCCATGGTCGCCGGGAACATTATAATCGCAGAAGCGAAGATTGGTGGAATCACACCCGCCATATTCACTTTTAATGGCAAATGACTCGTTTGCCCAGCGTACATCTTACGCCCTTGCTGTCGTTTAGCGTAATTTACCGTAATTCTTCTCTGCCCGCGTTCAACAAAAACAACAAATGCGGTGACTGCAATCGCCAATGTAATGATGGTAAGTACCGCTACCGAACTCATTTCACCTGTTCTGGCCAGCTCTAATGTCCCGCCAATTGCCGATGGTAATCCGGCGACAATTCCAGCGAAAATGATAATCGAGATGCCGTTGCCGATTCCTCGCTCTGTTATCTGCTCACCTAACCACATCAAAAACATTGTGCCCGTCACCAGACTCAGTGCGGCTACTATTCTGAAATCCCAACCGGGATCAATCACAACCCCACTGCCACCAATCTGCTGGCTTTCAATTGCGATTGATATGCCTAGCGCCTGAAACGTCGCCAAAAACAGTGTCAAATAACGCGTATATTCCGATAACTTGCGACGCCCAGACTCACCTTCTTTTTTAAGTTGTTCAAGCTTCGGTGATACAGCGGTAAGTAGCTGAATAATAATCGATGCCGAAATGTAGGGCATCACACCTAATGCGAACACCGATAAACGCCCTAAAGCGCCACCAGAGAACATGTTGAACATTTCGATGATCGTACCACGGCTCTGCTCAAACAACGCAGCAAGCGCCATGGGATCAATCCCTGGTACCGGAATATGCGTACCAATACGGTAAACAAGCAGTGCGCCAAGAACAAACAACAAACGTTGTTTGAGTTCAGTCAGACGACCTGCGCCTGCTAATGCTGAGCCAGATGCGACCACTTAGTCCTCTATCTTGCCGCCAGCAGCTTCGATCGCTGCACGAGCACCTTTTGTCACATTAATTCCACGAAGCGTAACTGCTATCGCAATCACACCAGAATCGATCACTTTTGCTTTCAGCGTCTGCTGCGGAACAATGTCCGCAGCAATTAGTGCGGCCAGGTCTACTACGCCACCTTCTATTGCTGTCAGTTCGTGTAAACGAACTTCTGCTCGGGTTGATTTAACTCTAGATGAAAAACCAACTTTCGGTAGGCGGCGCTGCAAAGGCTGTTGACCACCTTCGAAACCGACTTTATGAAAACCACCAGAACGCGAATGCTGGCCTTTATGACCCCGCCCACATGTCTTACCTGAGCCAGAACCGATACCACGGCCCACTCGTTTACGTGCCTGTGTTGCGCCAATAGCAGGTTTGATTGTATTAAGGTACATCTTACTCTTCCTCAACTCTCAGCATGTAATATGCTTTATTGATCATGCCACGGGTACAGGGAGTATCTTCAACGGACACCGTCTGATGCATCCTGCGCAGCCCTAGGCCTGCAAGACAGGCTTTGTGAGATGCCAGGCGTCCGTTTGGACTGCGAACCAGCGTCACTTTTATTTGTCTTTTGTTATCAACCATTAGAATTATTCCAGTATTTCCTTAACCGTTTTGCCGCGTTTCGCAGCAACTGCTTCAGCATTGGTCATATCGCGCAGACCATTGACTGTTGCACGAACCACGTTTACTGGGTTGGTTGACCCAATGCACTTAGCTAGAACATCCTGTACACCCAGGACTTCAAATACCGCTCGCATTGCACCGCCAGCAATAATCCCGGTACCCGGCGTTGCAGGTTGCATAAATACTTTTGCTGCACCATGTCTTGCAGTAATCGGGTACTGAAGGGTCACATCGTTTAACTTTACATCAATCATATTACGGCGTGCATCTTCCATTGCCTTTTGAATCGCAATAGGCACTTCACGCGCTTTACCACTACCAAAACCGATACGACCTTTACCATCACCAACCACTGTTAGTGCAGAAAAACCAAACTGACGGCCGCCTTTTACAACTTTGGCAACACGACGGACACCTACAAGCTTTTCCTGTAGATCATCACTTTTTTGAGAAGAATCATACTTAGCCATTTTCTAGCCCTTAGAATTCGAGGCCGTTTTCACGCGCAGCTTCCGCTAACGCTTTCACACGACCATGGTATTTAAATCCTGAACGATCAAATGCAACCTTAGAAACACCAGCTGCTTTTGCCTTATCTGCGATCATTTTCCCAACCGCAGTAGCAGCGGATATATTGCCACCGTTACTCAGACTTGCTTTAACATCTTTATCTAATGTTGAAACACTCGCAATAACATCTGCACCACTGGTGCCAATCAATTGCGCATATATATGTCGTGGTGTGCGAAAGATGCAAAGCCTTTCAACACCTAGCTCTTTAATCTTCGCTCTTGTACGTTTTGCACGACGTAAACGACCTGTTTTCTTGTCCACGCTATTCACCTATATAATTCTAAATGAGGGCTTTAATTATTTTTTCTTGGCTTCTTTCATGACAATATGCTCGCCAACGTAGCGCACGCCCTTACCTTTATAAGGCTCAGGTGGACGATAAGCGCGAATATCAGCTGCCGCTTGTCCAACCAACTGCTTATCTGCGCCCTTAATAACGATTTCAGTCTGACTCGGTGTCTCAACTGTCACACCTTCTGGCACATTAAAGTTCACAGGGTGTGAAAAGCCAAGGGTCAGATTTAATACTTTGCCCTGCGCTTGCGCGCGGTAACCAACGCCTACTAATGCTAGTTTCTTTTCAAAACCGGTATGTACACCCGTTACCATGTTATTAACAATCGCGCGTGTTGTACCTGACAGTGCAATGGCCGACTTCCCTTTTGCTCGGGTAGCAACTCGCAGCTCATCGCCTTCTCTAACAACTTCAACGTCTTTATGTACGGAAAAGGATAACTGGCCTTTTCCACCTTTAATAGAAATGTCCTGACCGCTGATGGTGACATCAACGCCTGCAGGAACAATTACTGGATTTTTTGCAATTCTAGACATAGTTCAACCGATCAAGAAATATAACAAAGAACTTCACCGCCATGCCCCGCCGCGCGAGCTGCACGGTCAGTCATAACGCCCTTAGAGGTAGATACGATTGCGATTCCCAGTCCAGCCTGAACTTTTGGTATCTCGCCTTTACCTCTGTATATACGTAAACCTGGACGACTGGCTCGTTTCAGCTCATCCATTACTGGCTCTCCCTGATAATATTTCAATGTAATCGTCAGTGATTTTTTACTATCACTTTCTTCCGTTGAAAAGCCAGTAATGTAACCTTCAGATTTTAGTACACCGGCAATCGCCTCTTTCAGCGTTGATGACGGCATAGACACATCAACTTTATTGGCTGCTTGTGCGTTGCGGATACGGGTCAAAAGATCCGCAATTGGGTCGGTCATGCTCATTTATAAATCCTAACCAGTCGTTTTATTCAATAATTCTAATTAATCACCAGGTTTAAACCAGTGATTTACCAACTCGCCTTAACCAGGCCTGGTACATCACCACGCATAGCAGACTCTCTTAATTTATTACGGCTCAGACCAAATTTACGGTAAAAACCGTGCGGTCTACCAGTAATACGGCAACGTTTACGCTGACGAACTGGACTTGAGTCTCTTGGAAGTGCATGGAATTTCTGCTGTGCAGCATCACGATCTTCGTCCGAAGCATTTTCATCAGACATTATACGCTTTAATTCAGCTCTTTTCGCTGCATATTTTGCAACCAGCCGAGTTCTTTTAGCTTCACGGTTAATCATTGATACTTTAGCCATGGATCAATTCCTCACTTCTTAAATGGAAAGTTAAATGCTTCCAGCAGTGCACGACCTTCTTCGTCGGTTTTTGCTGTCGTGGTAACAGTAATGTCTAATCCACGCAAAGTATCAATCTTTTCATATTCAATTTCAGGGAACATGATCTGCTCACGCACACCCATGCTGTAATTGCCACGGCCATCAAAAGATTTACCATTCAATCCACGAAAATCACGAATACGTGGAATTGAAATTGAAATTAGTCGATCCAGGAATTCATACATACGTTCACGACGCAACGTCACTTTACAGCCGATAGGCCAGCCATCACGAATTTTAAACGCAGCAACTGATTTACGAGCATAAGTAACGATAACTTTCTGGCCGCTGATTTTCTGTAAATCATTCACCGCGTGCTCAATAATCTTCTTATCACCGACCGCCTCACCTACACCCATATTCAGTGTGATTTTGGTGATGCGAGGTACTTCCATCACGCTTTTATAGCCCATCTTTTCAACCAGCTGATTGACTATGTTTTCGCGGTAATGTTCCTGGAGTCTTGCCATCTTCCTACCCAACCTTAAAATTATTAGCTATCAATGACTTCATTGTCAGACTTAAAAAAGCGAACTTTACGTTTACCTTCCAGAGTCTTGATTCCAACCCGACCCGCTTTTTTAGTCGCTGGGTTGTACAGTGCAATATTAGAGATATTGATTGGCATCTCTTTACTGACAATACCGCCAGCTATGCTTTTATTTGGGTTAGGTTTCGTGTGACGTTTAGCCATGTTAATGTTTTCAACGACAACTCGATCTTCGCTGACTACTTTAATAACGGTGCCTCGCTTGCCTTTATCTTTGCCGGCGATCACAATTACATCATCATTTTGTTTAATCTTTTTCATCTTAATATCGTCCGCGCAATCAGCCTTACAGAACTTCTGGGGCTAATGAAATAATTTTCATGAAACGCTCAGTACGTAGCTCGCGAGTCACAGGGCCAAAGATACGAGTACCAATTGGTTGTAGCTGCGCATTCAGCAGCACTGCTGCATTTGAGTCAAAGCGAATTAAAGAGCCATCAGCACGACGTACACCTTTACAGGTACGCACAACAACAGCGTTGTAAACTTCGCCTTTTTTAACTTTACCGCGAGGAATTGCTTCCTTAATACTCACCTTAATAATGTCACCAACACCGGCATAACGGCGGTGTGAGCCGCCCAATACCTTGATACACATTAGCTGACGTGCACCACTGTTATCAGCAACGTCGAGTTTTGACTGCATCTGTATCATTGTTTATCCCCGTAAACCTTATATATTCGTTTCTTCAGGGCTGGGATTAACCAGCAGCCTTTTCATCTACTGAGACAAGCATCCATGATTTGCTTTTAGACAATGGTCTGCACTGCTCGATAGTGACTAAATCACCTTCGTTACATTCGTTCTTCTCATCATGAGCCTGTAGCTTAGTAGAACGTTTAATGTACTTTTTGTAGAGCGGGTGAGGCTCTTTTCTTTCAATAAGGACAGTGACCGTCTTATCCATTTTATCACTGACAACGCGACCAGTTACGCTTCGTGATACCTGCGCTTGCTCACTCATGATTCATTACCCGCTTTTTTCTCGTTAATTACTGTATTTATGCGCGCAATGTTACGGCGAACGTTTTTTAACAAATGAGACTGGGTCAATTGACCGGTGCCTTTTTGCATGCGCAGGTTAAACTGTTCTCGCAATAGCTCAAGCTTCTCACTGTTCAGCTCGTCAATGTTTTTTTCTCTAAGCTCAGTCGCATTCATCACATCACCGTCCGGCATACAAATGTTGTTTGTACTGGTAATTTAGCAGCCGCAAGCTCAAATGCTTCACGCGCTACTTCTTCAGATACACCTTCCATTTCATATAACATACGACCTGGCTGGATCTGGGATACCCAGTATTCCACGTTACCTTTACCCTTACCCTGTCTAACTTCAATCGGCTTCTTGGTGATTGGTTTGTCCGGAAAAATTCTGATCCAGATTTTACCACCACGTTTAACGTGGCGTGTCATTGCACGACGAGCTGCCTCAATTTGACGGGCCGTGATACGACCTCGCGATGTGGCTTTTAGCCCGAATTCACCGAAGCTTACTTTATTACCGACAGTTGCTAGCCCGCGGTTGCGGCCTTTCATCTGTTTGCGGAATTTTGTCTTTTTTGGCTGAAGCATAACTACTCTTTCCTTTAACTAGCCGCGGCCTTATCAGCAGGTTTAGTCTCTTCCTGCTCAACCGTATTAAATACCTCACCCTTGAATATCCATACTTTGATACCGATAACACCTGAAGGCGTGTGTGCTTCAGCGGTGCCATAATCAATATCAGCACGGAGAGTGTGAAGAGGAACGCGACCTTCACGGTACCATTCGCGACGGGCAATTTCTGCACCATTCAAACGACCAGCAACGTTAATCTTGATTCCACCAGCCCCTAAGCGCATTGTGTTTGTCACCGCTCTTTTCATCGCGCGACGATACATAATGCGTCGTTCCAGCTGTTGCGCAACACTTTCAGCAACCAACTGCGCATCCAGTTCAGGCTTACGAATTTCTTCTATGTTGATGTGGACCGGAATACCCATCATTTTAGAAACTTCTTTACGAAGTGATTCGATATCTTCACCCTTTTTGCCAATCACCATTCCAGGGCGAGCCGTGTGCACTGTAATACGTGCGTTACGTGCTGGACGTTCGATCTGAATTCTGCTCACAGAAGCCTGCTGCAGTTTCTTTTTCAGGTACTCGCGCACCTTGAGATCAGTGTAAAGATAGTCAGCATAATCTTTTGAATCGGCATACCACTTAGAGGTCCAATCCTTAACAATGCCTAGACGAATACCAATTGGATGTACTTTTTGACCCATAGTCTAAAAACTCTCTTATTTGTCGCTTACGGTCACAGTGATGTGACTTGTACGTTTTAGAATCTGGTTACCGCGACCACGAGCACGTGCACGGAAACGCTTCTGTGTTGGGCCTTCATCTACCCAAATGGCAGAAATTTTCAGCTCATCAACATCGGCACCTTCGTTATGCTCTGCATTTGCGATGGCAGATTCCAGTACTTTCTTGACGATCCCAGCACCTTTCTTCTGGCTGAATAATAACGTATTCAGCGCTCTATCAACCGGCAGTCCACGCACCTGGTCAGCTATCAATCTCGCTTTTTGTGCAGAGATCCCGACGTATCTCAGTTTTGAAGCCACTTCCATCTCAAATCACCTATTTAGATTTTCTGTCAGCCACGTGACCTTTAAAGGTACGGGTCATTGAAAATTCACCCAGCTTATGGCCGACCATATTTTCGGAAATCAGTACCGGTGAGTGCTGACGACCGTTATGAACAGCAATTGTCAGTCCAACCATCTCTGGACTAATCATTGAACGGCGAGACCAGGTCTTGATCGGACGCTTATTATTTGAAGCAATCGCTTCCTCCACCTTTTTAACAAGATGCTGGTCAATAAACGGACCTTTTTTAATTGAACGTGGCACTTTATAACCCCTGTCTAGTTCTTTTACTTAAATAGCCGATTTAGCGTGTTTTACGACGTGATCTAACGATCAGCTTATCAGTACGTTTGTTGCTACGCGTTTTATAACCCTTAGTTGGCGTGCCCCATGGGCTTACTGGGTGACGACCACCAGAAGTACGACCTTCACCACCACCATGCGGATGATCAACCGGGTTCATCGCCACACCACGAACAGTCGGACGAACACCGCGCCAGCGCTTAGCGCCAGCCTTACCTAATGAACGCAAACCATGCTCAGAGTTACTGACTTCACCAATCGTTGCACGGCAATCAAGCAGAATCTTACGCATTTCACCTGAACGAAGACGTAAAATTCCGTGGTTATTCTCTTTCGCAACTAACTGCGCAGAAGTGCCAGCACTACGTGCAATTTGCGCACCTTTGCCAGGCTTAAGCTCCACACAGTGAATAACACTACCCACGGGGATATCACGCATCGGCAAACAGTTACCCGGTTTAATTGGCGCGTCAACACCAGAAACAATCTCGGCACCCGCTTTAACATCTTTTGGTGCGATAATGTAACGACGCTCACCATCGGCATACAAAATCAGTGCAATGTTAGCACTACGATTGGGATCATACTCAAGGCGTTCAACAACACCCATGATGCCGTCTTTATTACGCTTGAAATCGATCAACCTGTAATGCTGCTTGTGCCCACCACCTTTGTGACGAACAGTGATACGGCCATTATTATTACGCCCGGCATTTTCTGATTGACTTTCTAATAAAGGCGCATGTGGCTTTCCTTTATGTAAATCCGGGTTGACCACCTTGACTAAAAAACGTCTACCGGGTGATGTAGGCTTTGTCTTAACGACTGGCATTATCGTAGTCCTTATTTAACTCTGTGCTTTTTATTTTATTCAGTGGGGTATGCAGGTTTACTGCGCGCCCATGAAGTCAATGTCATGGCCTGGTTGTAGCTTCACGTAGGCTTTTTTCCAGTCTGAACGACGACCGATAGTCTTACCAAAGCGCTTTTCCTTTCCTTTAACATTAGAGACCTGAACAGCATCAACTTTAACATCGAACATCAATTCAACGGCTTGCTTAATCTCTGGCTTGGTTGCATCAGAAATCACACGAAATGCGAATTGCTTGTCGGTATCCGCTGCACGTGCCGTTTTCTCGGAAATGTGAGGAGCAAGCAGTACTTTCATCAACCTTTCCTGATTCATCCTAATCTTTCCTCAATTTTCTTAATCGCATCGACTGTCATTAATACCTTTTCAAAACGCACCAGGCTGACAGGATCAATTTCAACTGTGTCCATCACATCTACTTTATGTAGATTGCGTGACGCCAGATAAAGATTCACATTCGGCTCATTCCCAACGATCAAAACTGAAGTTAAACCCAGTGCATCAAGCTTTCCGGCCAACTCTTTGGTCTTCGGTGCTTCTAGTGCGAATTCATCAACCACTATTAAACGATCTTTTCTCGCTAGTTCAGAGAGAATCGAACGCAGCGCCAGTCGATACATCTTTTTATTAATTTTCTGAGAATAGTTTCTAGGTGTCGCTGCAAACGTTACACCACCAGTCCTCCAGAGCGGGCTGCGTATTGTACCAGCTCTTGCGCGCCCTGTACCCTTTTGACGCCAGGGTTTTGCGCCGCCACCACTCACTTGTGAGCGGGTTTTCTGTGCTTTTGTACCAGAACGAGCGCCAGCCAGATGTGCAGTCACTGCCTGATGGATCAATGCCTCGTTATATTGGCAATCAAATGTCGCATCTGATAACTCAACTGCATTTTTAGATGCTTTACCAGTCGCTGTTGTAAGATTTAATTCCACAATACTTCCCCTTATCCGCGCATCTTAACTGCTGGGTGAACGATCACGTTGCCACCCGTAGCACCAGGAACGGAACCTTTCACCAACAGCAGATTGCGCTCAACGTCAACACGAACAACCTCGAGGTTCTGCGTGGTGCGTTTAACGTTACCCATCTGACCAGACATCTTTTTGCCTTTAAATACACGTCCCGGCGTTTGATTTTGACCAATGGAACCCGGTGTACGATGAGACAGTGAGTTACCATGTGTCGCATCTTTCATTGCAAAGTGATGGCGCTTAACCGTACCGGCAAAGCCTTTACCAATACTAGTACCGGTCACATCAACTTTCTGGCCGGCCTCAAAAATATCAACCTTAATTTCAGAACCTGCCGCGATACCTTCGCCTTCACCGTCATTAAGGCGAAATTCCCAGACACCACGCCCAGCTTCAACACCTGCTTTCGCAAAATGACCAGCCTGCGGCCTGGTGACTCGTGAAGCGCGTCGCGCACCAGTCGTAATCTGCAAAGCACGATATCCATCAACCTCAGGTGTTTTAACCTGAGAAACCCGATTCGCTTCCACTTCAATTACGGTCACTGGGATAGAAACACCATCTTCTGTGAAGACGCGTGTCATACCACATTTACGACCGACGATACCAATCGACATTGCTAAAACCTCTATACTGTACGTATTAGTTCAGTTTAATTTGAACATCCACACCAGCAGCCAAATCAAGCTGCATCAGTGCGTCAACCGTTTTATCTGTTGGATCAACGATATCCATCATGCGTTTATGCGTTCTAATCTCATACTGATCTCGCGCATCCTTATTAACATGCGGAGAAATCAGAATGGTAAAGCGCTCTTTCTTCGTTGGAAGCGGAATAGGCCCCTTCACATGAGAACCCGTTCTCTTGGCCGTCTCAACAATTTCTCTAGCCGACTGATCAATTAGTCGGTGATCAAATGCTTTCAAGCGTATACGTATTCTTTGACTAGCCATTATTTGTACTCGCTGATCCTGATCATTCAATAATTTTAGAAACTACACCGGCACCAACAGTGCGGCCACCTTCGCGAATCGCGAATCGCAGCCCGTCACTCATGGCAATTGGTGCAATCAAGGTAACCGTCATTGCTACATTGTCACCAGGCATTACCATCTCAGTACCTTCGGGAAGCTCGCATGCACCCGTTACGTCCGTCGTACGGAAGTAAAACTGTGGGCGATATCCCTGAAAGAATGGAGTATGACGTCCGCCTTCATCTTTATTCAAAATATAAATCTCTGCTTCAAACACAGTGTGAGGCTTGATCGAGCCTGGTGCACAAAGCACCTGTCCACGCTCAACATCTTCACGTTTGGTTCCACGCAGTAGAACACCTACATTATCTCCCGCTTCACCCTGATCAAGCAGTTTGCGGAACATTTCTACACCAGTACAGGTTGTCTTAACAGTATCTTTAATACCGACAATCTCGATCTCTTCACCAACTTTAACAACACCCTGATCAATACGACCAGTCACAACAGTACCTCGACCTGATATAGAGAACACGTCCTCTACGGGCATCAGGAAAGCACCATCTATCGCTCGTTCTGGCTGTGGGATGTATGTATCCAGTGCATCGATCAACCTGGCAATCGCCTGTGTACCGATTTCGCTGTCGTCGCCTTCCAACGCCTTCAGCGCGGAGCCGATTATAACAGGTGTATCGTCTCCTGGGAAATCATACTTGTCTAACAGCTCACGAACTTCCATTTCTACCAGTTCAAGCAGTTCATCATCATCGACCATGTCCGCTTTATTCAGGAACACAATGATATAGGGAACACCTACCTGACGTGCTAACAGGATATGCTCACGTGTCTGAGGCATTGGGCCGTCAGCAGCAGAGCATACCAGAATCGCGCCGTCCATCTGAGCAGCACCGGTAATCATATTTTTCACATAATCAGCATGCCCTGGACAATCCACATGTGCGTAGTGACGATTCGCTGACTCATACTCTACGTGAGCAGTCGCAATCGTGATGCCACGTGCACGCTCTTCAGGGGCGCTATCAATCTGATCATAACCCTTGGAGTCACCACCAAACTGCTTCGCCTGCGTCACTGTCAGCGCGGCTGTCAGCGTTGTTTTACCATGATCAACGTGACCAATTGTGCCGACATTCACATGTGGTTTATTTCGTTCGAATTTTTCCTTGGACACTGCTTTATACCTCTTTCTATAAAGTCGTTAACGCTAAATCTTACGATGCCTATTTAATGACACCATCTACTACACTTCTAGCGGACTCACTATACCTGGAAAATACCATCGTATAGGTCGCGCGTCCCTGTGTAGCTGAACGTAAATCTGTGGCGTAACCAAACATCGCTGCCAACGGTACTTCCGCCTTAATAATCTTACCGGCAGGGGCATCATCCATTCCCTGCACCAGACCACGACGGCGATTAAGATCGCCCATCACGTCTCCCATATAATCTTCAGGAGTTACTACCTCCACCTGCATCACCGGCTCTAATATGACAGGGTCCGCAGTTAACGCCCCTTCCCTGAATGCCATCGAACCAGCAATCTTAAACGCCACTTCATTCGAATCCACTTCGTGATACGAACCATCAAACAGCGTTACTTTCACATCTACCATCGGGTATCCAGCCAGGACACCACTTTGCATCTGCTCATGCGCCCCTCTATCAACTGCCGCAATAAACTCCTGAGGAACCGCACCGCCCACAATGGCATCTTCAAACTCGTACCCAGCACCAGTCTCTAACGGCTCAATACGCAACCAGACATGCCCATACTGACCACGACCACCCGACTGGCGTATAAACTTCGCCTCATGCTCAACGACCTTGCGAATCGCCTCGCGGTAAGCGACCTGTGGCGCGCCAACGTTTGCGGCAACACCAAACTCACGCCTCAATCTATCGACAATGATTTCAAGATGAAGCTCACCCATCCCTGAAATAATTATCTGCCCGGTCTCCTCATCCGTATGTACGCGAAAAGAAGGGTCCTCTGCCGCCAGCTTACCTAACGCCAGCCCCATCTTCTCCTGATCTGCTGTCGTTCTCGGCTCTACCGCGACCGATATGACTGGCTCAGGAAACTCCATACGCTCAAGGGTTACAACGTTATTAACATCACATAACGTATCACCCGTAGTGACATCTTTTAGTCCAATCGCTGCGGCGATATCACCCGCCCTCACTTCTTTTATCTCTTCACGACTATTAGCATGCATCTGAACAATGCGGCCAATGCGCTCTTTCTTACCTTTAACAGGATTGTAGACACTGTCACCAGTGCGTATTACACCTGAATAAACCCTGAAAAAGGCCAATGTGCCCACAAAAGAGTCAGTTGCAATCTTAAACGCCAGTGCAGCAAAGGGCGTATCATCCTGTGGCAGACACTCTGCCTCAGTCCCATCAGCATCATTCAGAGCCCCTTTAATGACAGGGACTTCCGTCGGCGACGGTAAGTACTCAACAACCGCATCTAACATTGCCTGCACGCCTTTATTTTTAAAGGCTGAGCCACACAACACCACCACGATTTCATTAGCAATGGTGCGGCTTCGCAATCCCAGCTTTATCTCATCAACCGAAAGCGTTCCGTGCTCAAGGTATTTATCCATTAGCGTTTCATTTGCATCTGCAGCTGCTTCGACAAGTCGTTCACGCCACTCTTCACATTCAGCCAGCATTTCGGCAGGAACGTCTCGCTCTTCAAACGACATCCCCATGGACGCCTCATCCCAGTAAATTGCTTTCATTTTGATGAGGTCTACAACCCCTTCAAACGTCTCTTCAGCGCCAATTGGCAGTTGAAGCGGCACTGGCGAAGCGCCCAGGCGCTCTTTAATCTGCTCAACGACACGCAAAAAATCTGCGCCGGAGCGGTCCATCTTATTAACAAACGCAAGCCTCGGCACCGAATAGCGATTGGCTTGCCGCCACACAGTTTCAGACTGCGGCTCTACTCCACCGACCGCACAAAATATCGCACATGCAGCGTCCAGCACTCGTAGTGAGCGTTCTACCTCGATTGTAAAATCGACGTGACCAGGCGTATCAATTATGTTGATACGGTGCTGAGGGAATTGTTTTTCCATCCCCTCCCAGAAACAGGTTGTTGCTGCAGAGGTAATGGTAATACCTCGCTCCTGCTCTTGTGCCATCCAGTCCATGGTGGCAGTACCGTCATGCACCTCACCGATCTTATGTGAGATACCGGTGTAATATAAAACCCGCTCAGTTGTGGTTGTCTTCCCTGCATCAATATGGGCCATAATGCCTATATTGCGATAACGCTCTATCGGGGTTTTTCTAGCCACAACCACTGCACCTTCAAGTTTTCAGGTGCTACCAACGGTAGTGTGAAAAAGCCTTATTCGCCTCAGCCATACGATGCACATCTTCACGCTTTTTAACCGCGCTGCCGCGACTTTCGCATGCATCCATAATCTCACCAGCCAAACGTAACCCCATTGATTTCTCACCACGGGCGCGCGCGGCATCCACCAACCAACGCATTGCAAGTGTCACGCTACGATTGGCACGGACTTCAATCGGCACCTGGTAAGTTGCACCACCAACACGACGAGACTTCACTTCGACCAACGGACGGATGTTCTCCAGCGCTTTATTAAAAGACTCAACAGGCTCGGCATGGCCTTTTTCGGTGATCTGTTCAAGCGCGCCATATACAATCTTTTCCGCAACAGATTTCTTACCACTATTCATCAGGATGTTGACAAATTTAGCCAGTGTCACATTCCCGAACTTAGGATCAGGAAGGATTTCTCTTTTGGCGACAACTCTTCTTCTAGGCATTACTTACAGTCTCGTATGAATTATTTTTAAGATTTTGGACGCTTGGTGCCGTACTTGGAACGACCCTGACGACGACCATCAACACCCGATGTATCGAGGCTACCGCGAACGGTATGATAGCGAACACCGGGCAGATCCTTGACACGACCACCACGAATCAATACAACGGAATGTTCCTGTAAATTATGGCCTTCACCACCGATATAAGTCGAAACTTCCATGCTGTTCGTCAAGCGAACACGTGCTACCTTTCTCAGTGCTGAGTTAGGTTTTTTCGGGGTTGTTGTGTAGACGCGAGTACACACACCACGTTTCTGCGGACACCCTTCCAGAGCCGGCACGGTGCTCTTCACTTTTTTGCGCCCGCGTGGTTTGCGTACCAATTGATTCGTTGTTGCCATGCCTTACCTGTCTCCAGCCAAAATACTTAATAAGTGTTCAACCAGAGGCCCGTTCATTTATATGAAAGAGCCTTCAACCAAACCAAACACTTAACATTAAAATTGCCTTCGCAGAGCAATGTTCATTGCTCTGCGAAGAGCGCGAAATTTTATGGATATTACACCCCGCTGTCAAGTACGGATGCAATAAAACACAGATTAATTACAGAAAAAAACCAGTGCTCGCTCACGCAACAGAATAATCCTTGCTGCGCCCTGTTCACCCCAGACAAAAAAGACGGCGGACGACAATGCTTTCGTCCGCCATTTTACTGGATTTTACCATCACGATATAAGAAGTTAGCGTCTATTTCTGACTAAACTTGCAACTCGCTTATTTCCTGCCGACTAAGACTCAGTCAATGCCTGGCGTAGCGCTTCTTCTACTTCACTACTCGTTGGCCCCTTATCAACAACCAGCTTCTGCTTCGCCTCTTCTTCCTTACGACGTCGTTCATTGTGATAAGCCATCCCTGTTCCCGCTGGGATCAAACGGCCCACTATGACATTCTCCTTCAAGCCACGAAGCTCATCACGCTTGCCACAGACGGCTGCTTCAGTCAGAACACGCGTTGTCTCCTGGAATGAAGCCGCTGAAACAAATGATTCTGTTGCAAGTGAAGCTTTGGTAATGCCCAGTAGAATATTGATATAAGTCGCTGGTGTTTTACCAGCCGTCCGTATCGTATCATTTTCAACCAGCAAACGGGCACGCTCAACCTGCTCGCCCTTAATGAACGGAGCATCACCAGGCTCTACTACCTCAAC
Source organism: Gammaproteobacteria bacterium (assembly GCA_021648525.1). GTDB lineage: Bacteria > Pseudomonadota > Gammaproteobacteria > SZUA-140 > SZUA-140 > SZUA-76. The sequence continues at coordinate 58,289 of JAKISP010000011.1, read as the reverse complement.
CTTACGCAGCATCTGACGTACGATGACCTCAATGTGCTTGTCATTAATTTTCACACCTTGAAGACGATAGACATCCTGCACTTCATTAACGATGTAGTTAGCCAGCGTCTCAATACCCAGTAATCGCAAAATATCGTGTGGAGCAGGTGCACCATCAGCGACCATCTCGCCCTTTTCAACATGCTCACCTTCAAACACGGTGATATGGCGCCATTTGGGAATCAACGTCTCATAACGTTCACCATCCGTCCCGACGATAACCAGACGCTGCTTACCTTTGGTTTCCTTACCAAAACCAATGGTACCGCTGATTTCAGCCAGAATCGCAGGATCTTTGGGCTTACGTGCTTCAAATAGATCTGCAACACGTGGTAGACCACCCGTAATATCACGCGTCTTCGATGATTCCTGAGGAATACGTGCAATCACGTCACCCACATTTACTTCACTATTGTCTGCCATGTTAATAATCGCACCGGCTGGCAAGAAGTAGACAGCCGGGATATCGGTACCCGCAAAGAAAATATCGCCACCATCTACAGTCGTGATCTTCATCATTGGGCGTAGATCTTTAGCGCCAGCACCACGTGCCTTAGGGTCTGTGACAACCACACTTGACAAGCCAGTCACATCATCGGTTTCACTCTGAATGGTAATGCCATCGATAAAGTCACTAAATTTCAGTCGACCAGCCACCTCAGTCACGATTGGGTGCGTATGTGGATCCCAGTTAGCAAGTGTTTGGCCACCATCAACCGCATCGCCATCATTCACGCTAATCAACGCACCATAAGGCACTTTGTAGCGTTCACGCTCACGGCCGGTTTCATCCATCACCACTAGCTCACCAGAGCGAGATACTGCAACGTTGATACCCGAGCTATTCTGTACGAGCTTAATGTTATGCAGGCGAACATTACCTTTAGACTTAATCTGTACACTGTTAACAGCAACCGCACGAGACGCTGCGCCACCAATGTGGAACGTACGCATCGTTAGCTGTGTGCCCGGCTCACCAATTGACTGCGCTGCTATAACGCCTGCCGCTTCACCGATATTGACCTTATGGCCACGCGCAAGATCACGGCCGTAACAAGAGGCACAGATACCGTAACGATTATCACAGGTGATCGCAGAACGTACCTTAACCTGGTCAACACCCAGTTCTTCAAGGCGCTCCACACCCGCTTCATCTAATAACGTACCCGCTTCAACATAAATTTCAGAGCCATCGCTAGAGAGAACATCACTCGCGATAATACGGCCTAGAATACGTTCACTCAGTGGTTCAACAACATCACCACCCTCAATCAAAGGCGTCATTAACAGACCATTCGTGGTACCACAATCTTCCTCTGTGATAACCATGTCCTGCGCGACATCAACCAGGCGACGCGTCAGGTAACCCGAGTTAGCTGTTTTCAGTGCGGTATCGGCAAGGCCTTTACGCGCGCCATGGGTCGAAATAAAGTACTGCAGTACGTTTAGACCTTCACGAAAATTAGCCGTAATGGGTGTCTCAATAATTGAACCATCCGGTTTTGCCATCAGGCCACGCATCCCCGCCAACTGACGAATCTGTGCGGCACTACCACGAGCACCGGAGTCTGCCATGATGTAAATTGAGTTAAATGAAGCCTGCTTTACCTTCTCACCTTTAGCAGTCGTCACTATCTCAGTACCCAACTTGTCCATCATCGCTTTCGCAACCTGATCATTGGTATGAGACCAGATATCAACCACCTTATTGTAGCGCTCACCGTTGGTCACCAGGCCCGAGGCGTACTGGCTTTGAATATCTTTCACTTCATTCTCGGCGGCGGCAATGATGCTTTCTTTTTCTTCAGGAATGGTCATGTCATTCACACCAACAGAGACGCCTGATAACATCGCATGTTTGAAGCCGGTATACATCAACTGATCAGCAAAGATCACCGTCTCTTTTAAGCCAACACTGCGATAACAGATATTAATCAGACCAGAGATCGCCTTTTTATTCATATCTTGATTAACAAGATCAAACGCCATGCCATCAGGAAGAATTTCAGAGAGTAACGCACGACCAGCAGTGGTTTCGTAACGCTTAAAGCTCTCTTTCTTTTCACCATTTTCATCCGTTAGTACTTCACGAATACGCACTAAAACTTTAGCACTTAATTCAACCAGTTTGTTCTCGAACGCACGATGTACTTCAAGAATGTCAGAAAAAATCATTCCCTCACCACGTGCATTAATTTTCTCACGCGTCATACAGTAAAGTCCCAGTACAACGTCCTGTGACGGTACGATGATCGGTTCACCATTCGCAGGTGAAAGAATGTTATTGGTCGACATCATTAATGTGCGCGCTTCAAGTTGCGCTTCAATCGACAATGGAACGTGAACAGCCATCTGATCGCCATCGAAATCCGCGTTGAATGCGGTACATACTAGCGGGTGAAGTTGAATCGCTTTACCTTCAATCAATACCGGCTCAAACGCCTGGATACCAAGACGATGAAGGGTTGGCGCACGATTTAACATCACTGGATGTTCACGAATCACCTCTTCAAGAATATCCCAGATTTCAGGCCCTTCACGCTCAACCAGTTTTTTCGCTGCTTTAATGGTTGTTGCCAGACCACGCCGCTCAACTTTACCAAAGATAAAGGGCTTAAATAGCTCAAGCGCCATCTTCTTAGGCAGACCACATTGATGCAGTTTCAGTGTCGGCCCTACCACGATCACAGAACGACCGGAGTAATCGACACGTTTACCTAATAGATTCTGACGGAAACGACCCTGTTTGCCTTTAATCATATCGGCAAGTGATTTCAGCGGACGCTTGCTGGTGCCGGTAATCGCTTTACCACGACGGCCGTTATCAAGCAGTGCATCAACCGATTCCTGCAACATACGTTTTTCATTACGCACAATAATGTCAGGTGCGTTTAGATCTAATAGACGCTTCAGACGATTATTACGGTTAATCACACGGCGATAAAGGTCATTCAGATCAGAGGTCGCAAAACGACCACCATCTAGCGGTACCAATGGGCGCAATTCAGGAGGAAGAACGGGAAGAACGGTCATCACCATCCACTCAGGCTTGTTGCCTGATCCCATTAGCGCTTCCATCAACTTCAGGCGCTTGCTTAATTTTTTGATTTTGGTTTCAGAACCGGCTTCTGCAATTTCTTCACGTAAAACTGCCACTTCTGCAGGAACATCAATAGATTTTAGCAGCTCGTAAACCGCTTCAGCACCCATACGCGCATCAAATTCATCGCCATACTCTTCAATCGCATCGAGGAATGTCTCATCAGTCAGCAACTGACCGCGTTCCAGTTCAGTCATACCGGGATCGATGACAACGAATGCTTCGAAATAAAGCACGCGCTCAATATCGCGCAAGGTCATATCAAGTAGCAGACCCATCCGAGAAGGCAATGATTTCAAGAACCAGATGTGCGCCACCGGGCTGGCAAGATCGATATGCCCCATACGCTCACGGCGCACTTTGGTGACGGTTACCTCAACGCCACATTTCTCACAGATCACACCACGATGCTTAAGGCGCTTGTATTTGCCACACAGACATTCAAAATCTTTTACTGGGCCAAAAATTTTGGCACAGAACAGACCATCACGTTCAGGCTTGAAAGTTCTGTAGTTAATCGTCTCTGGTTTTTTAACTTCACCAAAAGACCAGGAACGGATTTTTTCCGGGGACGCTAGTCCGATACGAATCGCATCAAACTCTTCGACCTGCCCTTGCTGCTTCAACAAGTTAAGTAAGTCTTTCATTGCGCTGTCTCCTGCTCAAATTTATTCATATTTTCTGCTGTAAAATGCTGATTCAAAACTAGATCCATCATCAATCCAGTTCGATATCCAGACAGAGCGCTCTGATCTCTTTCGTCAATACATTGAAAGACTCAGGCATCCCCGCATCAATCGTGTGATCGCCATCTACGATGCTCTTGTACATTTTGGTACGACCAGCCACATCATCAGATTTCACCGTCAACATCTCCTGCAATGTGTATGCAGCACCATATGCTTCAAGTGCCCACACCTCCATTTCACCAAAACGCTGCCCACCAAATTGCGCTTTCCCACCCAGCGGTTGCTGCGTCACCAGGCTGTACGGCCCGGTAGAACGTGCATGCATCTTGTCATCAACCAGATGATTAAGCTTAAGCATGTACATGTAGCCAACGGTTACGGGGCGGTCAAAAGCATCACCGGTGCGTCCGTCATAAAGCGTCGTCTGACCTGAAGCAGGTAGCCCTGCCAGTTCCAACATCTCTTTAATTTCAGACTCAGCAGCACCATCAAATACGGGTGTTGCCATCGGTACACCTTTACGCATATTGTTCGCAAGCTTGAGAATTTCATCATCTGTCAATGAATCTAGGTCTTCTTTTTTACCGCTCCGGTTATAAATTTTATCCATGTATTCACGAACTTCAGCGACTTCGCGTTGCTCGTCCAGCATCTCACCAATACGCTTGCCAACACCCTTCGCAGCCCAACCAAGATGAGTCTCAAGAATCTGCCCCACATTCATTCGTGACGGTACACCCAGCGGATTCAACACTACATCAACAGGTGCGCCATCTTTGGTGTAAGGCATATCTTCAGCAGGAACGATCATTGAGATCACGCCTTTATTACCATGACGCCCCGCCATTTTATCACCTGGCTGGGTACGGCGTTTAACGGCTAGATAAACCTTAACCATCTTCAGTACGCCTGGGGCTAAATCATCACCCGCTGTTAATTTAGCGCGTTTCTCTTCAAACTTCGCTTCAAACTCTTTTTTCAGCTGCTTGAACTGGCCATGCAACGCTTCAAGCTGTTTGTTTGCATCTTCATCCTGTAGTCGCACCGAAAACCACTCACCCTGCTCAAGGTCAGCAAGATAGCTCTTATTAACCTTAGCGCCAGCGGCCAGCCCTTGCGGCCCACCATCTGAAACCTTACCAATAAGAATCTTTTCAACACGAGAAAGAATATCACTTTCCATAATACGACGTTCATCATGAAGATCTTTTCTAACCTTATTCAGTTCAGCTTTTTCGATCTCAAGTGCACGTGAATCTTTTTCAACACCATCGCGGGTGAATACACGGACATCAATCACAGTACCGTTCATGCCAGAAGGCACGCGAGAAGAGGTGTCTTTAACATCGGATGCCTTCTCACCAAAGATCGCACGCAGCAGTTTCTCTTCCGGTGTCAGCTGCGTTTCACCTTTAGGAGTGACCTTACCCACCAGAATATCACCAGGACCAACTTCAGCACCGATATGTACAATGCCCGACTCATCCAGGCGAGAAAGCGCACCTTCACCTACATTTGGAATATCACAGGTGATCTCTTCAGAACCCAGTTTGGTATCACGCGCCACACAGGTCTGTTCTTCGATGTGGATAGAGGTATAACGGTCTTCCTCAACCACACGTTCAGAGATAAGGATAGAATCCTCGAAGTTGTAACCATTCCAGGGCATAAATGCCACCAGCATGTTCTGTCCCAATGCAAGCTCACCGGTTTCTGTTGACGAACCATCAGCGAGAACATCACCACACGCAATCACATCACCAGGGGTAACCAGCGGTTTCTGATTAATGCAGGTATTTTGATTAGAGCGAGTGTATTTAATCAGATTATAGATATCGACACCCGGCTCACCACTCGCGGTTTCACTATCGTTCACACGGACAACAATACGCCCAGCATCAACCAGATCAACCACACCACCACGAGTTGCAACTACCGCAACACCAGAGTCTACCGCAACAGTACGTTCCATTCCGGTCCCGACTAATGGCTTGTCGGCACGCAGTGCGGGAACCGCCTGACGTTGCATGTTCGAGCCCATCAAGGCACGGTTAGCATCATCGTGTTCAAGGAATGGAATCAGTGACGCGGCAACCGATACAATCTGCTTTGGCGAGACATCCATATACTCAACGCGATCAGGGCCAGACAATGTAAATTCATTTTCATGACGACATGAAATCAGCTCATCCGTTAAGACACCATCACTACCCAGCGATGTATTCGCCTGTGCAATGACAAAACGCCCCTCTTCGATAGCAGAGAGGTAATCGATATGGTCCGTTACCTTGCCATCTTCAACTTTACGATAAGGGGTTTCAAGAAAACCATATTCATTGGTACGTGCGTAAACCGCGAGCGAGTTGATCAGACCAATGTTTGGCCCTTCAGGTGTTTCAATCGGGCAGACACGTCCGTAATGAGTAGGGTGTACATCACGCACTTCAAAACCGGCACGTTCACGGGTCAGGCCACCAGGCCCCAGAGCCGAAACACGACGCTTATGCGTCACTTCCGACAGTGGATTATTTTGATCCATAAACTGAGAGAGCTGACTTGAGCCAAAGAACTCTTTGATCACAGCCGTCACCGGCTTGGCATTAATCATTTCCTGCGGCATCAATCCTTCAGACTCCGCCAATGCAAGACGCTCACGTACTGCACGTTCAACTCGAACCAGACCAACGCGAAACTGATTCTCAACCATTTCACCGACACAACGAATACGACGATTACCAAGATGATCGATATCATCGACCGTTCCACGACCATTCTTAATATCGATTAACACTTTCAACGCATCAATGATGTCATCATTAGAGAGTACGCCTTCACCAACAATTTCAGAACGGCCAACACGACGGTTAAATTTCATACGGCCAACGGCTGAAAGGTCATAACGATCTGAGTTAAAAAACAGATTCTGGAACAGTGCCTCTGCAGACTCTTTTGTGGGCGGCTCACCTGGACGCATCATGCGGTAGATTTCAACCTGCGCCTCAAGTTTCGTGCGAGTGTGATCAAGACGCAACGTATCAGAGATGAAGGGTCCCTGACCAAGGTCATTGGTGTAAAGTGTCGTTAGCTCATCAAGCTCAAGAGAGACCAGTTTCTCCAGCAACTCTTCAGTGATTTCACTATTGGCATCGGCAACCACCTCACCAGTCTCTTTATCAAAGATGTCTTTCGAGATGGTCCTACCAATCAGGTACTCATCGGGTACAACGATGCTCTTGATGCCTGCCTTTTCCATATCACGGATATGACGTGCAGTGATACGGCGCCCCGTTTCAACGATGACTTTATTCTTCGCTTTAACATCAAACGAAAGAGTTTCACCGCGCAGACGTTCAGCAACCAGCTCAAGACTAATACCGTCTGCTGTGAATTCAAAACGATCGGTTTCGAAGAACATCTCAAGAATCTGTTCATTTGTATAACCAAGACAATGCAGCAGCACTGTCACTGGCAGTTTTCTACGGCGGTCAATACGTACAAAAATACAATCCATTGGATCATATTCGTAATCTAACCACGAACCACGATATGGGATCACACGTGCAGAAAAAAGTAGTTTTCCTGAAGAGTGGGTTTTACCTTTATCGTGATCAAAAAAGACACCAGGCGAACGATGCAACTGAGAAACAACGACTCGCTCAGTGCCGTTAATAACAAACGTACCGTTATTGGTCATCAATGGGATTTCACCCATGTAAACTTCCTGCTCTTTAATGTCTTTTACGACCTTACGACTAGCGGGTGCATCCTTATCGTAAATAACAAGGCGAACCTTGACACGCAGAGGAGCTGAGTAGGTAACACCTCTTAGCTGACACTCTTTAACATCAAATACCGGGGTACCCAGGTTATAACTGACATATTCTAATGCGGCATTACCGGAATAGCTCGCAATTGGGAACACTGATTTAAATGCAGCCTGAAGCCCTTGATCAACCCGATCATCTGGGCTAGCAGCACTTGACTGCAAAAAGGACTGATATGATTCAATCTGGGTCGCCAGTAGGTACGGAACCTCCAGAATGCTTGGACTCTTTCCAAAGTCCTTACGAATACATTTCTTCTCAGTAAATGAGTATGCCATTTGGGACCCTCAACTTTTAGTTGAAATATGAACCTGTGATGATGCGGTCACAGGTCACTTTGTACAAAATCTGCCGCCACCCGGGCGGCAAAAAAAATAAGCAGAAGCAGGCCCGCAACCCATGGCTGCAAGCCCACTTCATTGTTTGGTTTACCTAACGGCAAACCAGCGCGTCGCGTCAGATTTATTTAATCTCGACTTCAGCGCCTGCTTCCTCAAGCTGCTTCTTAACATCTTCAGCTTCGTCTTTGCTTGCGCCTTCCTTAATAGGAGAAGGTGCACCTTCAACAAGCGTTTTCGCTTCTTTAAGGCCAAGACCCGTGATGCTACGTACCGCTTTAATTACAGAAACTTTGTTGGCACCAAAGTTAGTCATCACAACATCGAACTCTGTCTGCTCAGCTGCTGCTGCACCACTTTCACCACCGGCAGGTGCTGCTACTGCAACCGCTGCTGCTGCTGAAACACCGAATTTTTCTTCCATTGCAGAGATAAGGTCAACAACCTCAACTACTGTCATGTTAGAAATTGTATCTAGAATCTCTTCTGATGAAACCGCCATGAAAATTACTCCTAAAAATTAAATATTAAACTAGATGTTTTACGTTTACGCTGCGTCTTTCTGGTTACGTACTGCATCCAAGGTGCGGGCCAATTTATTATTGGGTTCAGCAAGCGTGCGAACCAATTTCTCAACCGGTGCTTTCATCACCGACATCAACATTGAAATCGCCTCATCCTTAGTTGGCATTGTCGCAAGCTTCTGCAGATCCGACGGATCAAGCAACTTACCACGAAGCGCAACAGCTTTAACTACCAGCTTGTCGTTCTCTTTGGAAAAGTCATTGATAACACGTGCGGCTGCAGATGGCTCTTCATTCGAAAATGCCAAAACCAGTGGACCAACTAACAAGTCAGCAATGCATTCGAACTCGGTATTTTCTACCGCGCGCTTCGCTAGTGTATTTTTGACAACACGTAGGGAAACACCAGATTCGCGTGCTTTGACTCGCAATGCTGTCATGTCATCAACTGTGATACCGCGGTATTCCGCAGCAACAGCAGAGTGGGCATTAGCAGCAGTGGTGGCCACTTCAGCAACGATCGCTTGTTTTTCAGCTAAAGTTAACAATCGTCTACCTCCTGAGTTATAAACATTTAACAGCAATGTTTATTGATCACATAGAATGTTTAATTAAACATCCCACCTTAAAACGGTGACCGATATCAGGGAAAATCCTGTACGGAACCACCGCCTGCGCTGGCAAAAATATAACTATTTTAATTAAGAGAGTTGCACTGCTTCGCTTCTCTCACCAACGGTCTTCGACGTCTACTGAGCTTACGCTCAGCAGGGCCCAAAGTTCTTTATTTACACCTTATGCGCAGAAATCTCTACACACTACTCTCTGCAACAGTCGATTGATCCAGCAGTATGCCGGGACCCATCGTGCTTGTTACAGAGATTTTCTTTAAATATACACCCTTGGCAGAACTTGGCTTGGCTTTCACAAGATCAGCCAACAGCGCCTGAAGGTTTCCTTTCAGTGCATCCGCTTCGAAGTTTACTTTACCGATAGTACAGTGGATGATACCTGCTTTATCTGTACGGTAACGAACCTGTCCAGCTTTGGCATTCTTAACTGCGGTCGCAACATCAGGTGTTACAGTGCCCACTTTAGGGTTAGGCATCAGACCACGAGGGCCCAGTATCTGACCAAGCTGACCAACAACCCGCATTGCGTCCGGGCTTGCAATCACAACATCGAAATCCATATTCCCTTCTTTAATAGAAGCAGCAAGATCATCAAAACCAACGATATCAGCACCGGCCGCTTGAGCTGCTTCAGCATTTGCACCCTGAGCAAACACGGCAACACGGACAGTTTTACCCGTACCGTTTGGCAGTACTGTTGCACTACGCACAACCTGGTCCGATTTTTTTGAATCAACACCCAGGTTAATGCTCACATCAACAGATTCGTTGAATTTAACGGTAGAAATATCTTTCAGGATCGCAACAGCGTCTTCAAAAGAATAAGCCTTTCCAGCTTCTACTTTCTCATTAATTGCGCGTGTACGTTTTGTCAATTTAGCCATCTTACACGCCCTCCGTTTCAAGACCCATACTACGAGCAGTACCCGCCAGGGTGCGAACGGCTGCATCCATGTTTGCTGCTGTCAGGTCTGGCATTTTAGTCGTCGCGATCTCTTCCAGCTGTGCGCGAGAAACCTTGCCAACTTTGTTGGTGTTAGGCGTACCACTACCACTCTTAATACCCGCTGCTTTCTTTAATAAAATAGCCGCTGGCGGGGTTTTGGTGATGAAGGTAAAGCTACGATCAGAATAGACTGAGATAACAACAGGAACAGGTAAACCCGCCTCCATACCCTGAGTTTTAGCGTTAAACGCCTTACAGAACTCCATAATGTTTACGCCGTGCTGACCTAGCGCAGGACCTACTGGCGGACTTGGATTCGCTTTGCCTGCCGGCACCTGTAGCTTGATATAAGCTTCAATCTTCTTTGCCATCTTTACTTTACTCCCGGGTGCAAACGCCTTTCAGCTCCCCATTGGTTTACGTATAAAAACCAGCCTTGCAGCTGGTCAAAATTAACTTTTCTCGACCTCACCAAACCCAAGGTCGACGGGTGTGGAGCGTCCAAAAATCAAAACAGCGACGCGCACACGACTCTTTTCATAATTGACCTCTTCAACTACGCCATTAAAATCGGCGAAAGGACCATCAGTCACGCGCACCACCTCACCTGGCTCAAACAGAACTTTCGGACGTGGTTTTTCAACACCTTCCTGAACGCGGTCAATAATACGTTGAGCCTCTTTATCAGAAATGGGCGCAGGACGATCACTGGTCCCGCCGATAAAGCCCATCACTTTTGGCACATCTTTTACTAAATGCCAGGTCACATCATCCAGTTCCATCTGAACCAGCACATAACCCGGAAAAAACTTACGGTCACTCTTACGCTTCTGACCACCTCGCATCTCGATCACCTCTTCCGTAGGAACGAGGATTTCGCCAAACTTATCTTCCATTTCACCGAAGACAATCCGGTCCTGCAATGAACGAACAGCCTGGTGCTCAAAGCCAGAATATACATGTACAACGTACCAACGCATTGCCACGTGCTAGCCTCCCGCGCCTGTCAGATAACTAACAGCCCACGATAAAAATGAATCAAACAACCACAGCAAAATTGCACAGAGAATGGCCATCGCCAGTACCATCAATGTTGTCTGGATAGTGTCTTTACGAGATGGCCAGACAACCTTACGTGCTTCAGTGCGCGCATCGCCGAAAAACCCCCACGCCTGCTGCCCCACCACTGTCTGCAACATAATACCGGTTGCAATACCCAACGCCGCCAGCATACCGATCACTCGGTACAACATAGATTCTTCACCGTAGTGATAAAACCCAAACACGGCACCACCCAGTACCAGTACAGCTAATAGAAACTTTAACTTATCCACTGTATTTCGCCTAAGCCCCTTAAATGTCTAAATAAATTTAGACCCACCTACTTTTATTAAAAAGTGGCAGGCCAGGAGGGAATCGAACCCCCAACCTGCGGTTTTGGAGACCGCCGCTCTGCCAATTGAGCTACTGGCCTATTCTAACTTCTTTAACGTGTAAAACCTGCAAGTAAAACAAAGCATAGGCATCTTACGACACCTATGCTTTCGAATAAACTACAATCTTTTACCCGTGTTCTTTTTCTTTAATATTGATTACTCAATAATTTTTGCGACAACACCCGCACCAACGGTACGGCCACCCTCACGGATTGCGAAACGCAGACCTTCACTCATCGCAATCGGTGCAATCAAGGTAACCGTCATTGCTACATTATCACCCGGCATCACCATCTCAGTACCCTCTGGGAGCTCGCATGCACCGGTTACATCCGTGGTACGGAAGTAAAACTGTGGGCGATATCCCTGAAAGAATGGCGTATGACGTCCTCCTTCATCTTTAGTCAAAATGTAGATTTCAGCTTCAAATTTAGTGTGAGGATTGATTGAACCTGGCGCACAAAGCACCTGGCCGCGTTCAACATCTTCACGCTTGGTGCCACGTAACAGAACACCAACATTATCGCCCGCTTCACCGTGATCAAGCAGTTTACGGAACATTTCAACACCAGTACAGGTGGTCTTTACGGTATCTTTAATACCAACAATCTCAATCTCTTCACCGACCTTAACCACACCCTGATCAATACGGCCGGTCACAACAGTACCACGACCTGAAATAGAGAATACATCCTCTACTGGCATCAGGAAAGCACCGTCGATAGCACGCTCTGGCTGAGGAATGTAGGTATCTAGCGCATCGATCAATTTATCAATCGACTGTGTGCCGATTTCGCTGTCGTCGCCTTCTAGTGCTTTAAGCGCAGAACCGATGATGACAGGAGTATCATCGCCAGGGAAATCATACTTGTCTAGCAGCTCACGCACTTCCATTTCAACCAGCTCTAACAGCTCGTCGTCATCAACCATGTCTGCCTTGTTCAGGTAGACCACGATATAAGGAACGCCCACCTGACGCGCCAGAAGGATGTGCTCGCGTGTCTGAGGCATAGGGCCATCAGCTGCAGAACAAACCAGTATCGCGCCATCCATCTGTGCAGCACCGGTAATCATGTTTTTCACATAATCAGCATGCCCTGGACAATCTACGTGTGCGTAGTGACGATTTGCAGACTCGTACTCTACGTGAGCAGTCGCAATCGTGATACCACGTGCGCGTTCTTCAGGAGCACTATCAATTTGGTCATAACCCTTAGAGTCACCACCAAATTTCTTTGCTTGCGTCACTGTCAACGCGGCTGTCAGCGTTGTTTTACCATGATCAACGTGACCAATCGTACCCACATTCACATGGGGCTTATTACGTTCAAACTTTTCCTTAGACATCGCGATTGTCTCCCAATAGCTAAATTATTAGCACACGCCAAAAAATAAAAAACACCATACAATCAAATATATGGAGCCCATAACCGGAGTCGAACCGGTGACCTCTCCCTTACCAAGGGAGTGCTCTACCACCTGAGCTATATGGGCGCATCACTCACCCATCACAGGCAAAAACTTACTTCAACTAAACTGCCACCCAATCTTAATAGATGGAGCGGGTGATGGGAATCGAACCCACGTGTTCAGCTTGGAAGGCTGACGTTCTACCATTGAACTACACCCGCTTATGTCAACCTGGCACTTACACCTTGTTCTTTTGGTGGAGGGGGGAGGATTCGAACCTCCGAAGGATGAACCGTCAGATTTACAGTCTGATCCCTTTGGCCACTCGGGAACCCCTCCAAAAATGCAAGCGGCTTATTCTGCTCATGAAGGGCCTTCTTGTCAATACAATAGTGAAACAAAGTGATGAAAATTGTGATTTTTTCCTGAAAAGTAGTTTTTTCACCTGATCGAATGAAATTCACTAAATATTAGCGCTAAACTGACCCTCCATTGATTCATGCGAACACAGTTCAGTGTTACTATTTTTAATATTCATTCAAAACAGAGGGGCCACAAATGGCGCAACAGGGAATTTTGGTAACAGGCGGCGCAGGATACATCGGCAGCCATGTCGTTCGTCAGTTAGGAGAAGCAGGTCACCGCATCGTGGTACTCGACAACCTCTCTACCGGCTTCAAAGAAGCGGTACTTCATGGAGAGCTGATTATCGGCAACACAGGCGACCAGCCGCTCGTGTCCCAGATCCTTAAAGATCATGACATCGGCGCAGTGCTCCACTTTGCCGCCAACATTGTCGTCCCTGAATCGGTCAGCGACCCAATGAAATACTATGGTAACAACACCTGCAACACACGTAACTTACTGGATTGCTGCCAAAAAGCGGGCGTTTCTCATTTTATATTTTCATCAACCGCCGCCGTTTACGGCATCCCTGATGAACTGCCCGCCTCCGAAGAGACCCCACTGGTACCGATCAACCCCTATGGCACTTCTAAGTTGATGAGTGAATGGATGCTGCGTGATCTCGCGGCTGTTTGTGATCTAAGCTATGTCGTACTACGCTATTTCAATGTTGCAGGAGCCAATGTAGAGGGGTTGATTGGCCAATCTACCCCTGAAGCGACCCACCTGATCAAAGTCGCCTGCGAAGTCGCTACCGGCGCACGTGAGCAGGTTGCGATCTTCGGCACCGACTACCCCACTGAAGACGGTACTGGCGTGCGTGACTATATTCACGTCGATGATCTTGCCAGTGCCCACCTTAAAGCACTCGATTATCTGCGCAATGGCGGCGAATCAACCACCCTGAACTGCGGCTACGGCAGCGGCTTCAGCGTACGACAGGTCCTCAATTCGGTTGAAAAGTGCCACGGCAGCCCGCTTAAAATCGTCGAAGAGCCGCGCCGTGCTGGCGATCCACCGGCACTAATCGCCGCCGCCAGCAAAATCCGCGAGACCCTCGGCTGGCAACCAAAATACAATGACCTTGACCTGATTACGCAGACCGCGCTGGATTGGGAAAAGAAGGTACAGGCAAAGAAAAAAGGCCATTAAAGTGCCATGACCTTCCGCACGGCGGTGCGGAAGGTCAACAATCAATTGAGCAACCTACAGCGACTCTAAGACAAAAAATAAGGTGGGAGCCGGCCGATAAGCCGGGTTCTGTCGTGGACAATCATTCATCTGGGATGTGCGTCGCCACACACCTCATGCAACCTACCCGGGAACAACGCGGGCCGCGCCATATGTTCCCCTATTTGGTCTTGCTCCGAGTGGGGTTTACCATGCCACGACTGTTACCAGCCGCGCGGTGCGCTCTTACCGCACCATTTCACCCTTACCTACCGAGGTAGGCGGTATCTTTCTGTTGCACTGGCCGTCGGTTCTCACCGCCCAGGCGTTACCTGGCACTCTGCCCTGTGGAGCCCGGACTTTCCTCCACCCGACCACCGAAATGATCGAACAGCGATTGCCTAGCCAACTCCCGAACGAGAAGATACAGTGGAAAAGGGGAAAGTGCAAAGGGGAAATAGACTAAGGGACCTCTGATTAATTGTCATTACGAGGAGTGAAGCGACGAAGTAATCTCCTAACTAGATGATTCTTATAGCACCGAGATTGCCGCGCTTCGCTCGCAATAACAGATGATGTAATTAATCAGAGGCTCCCTAAATACGTGATTTACACATTAGCGCGCTAAATCCAGCGCAAATTGGTAGAGCAGATTCTTTTTCACACCGGTGATCTTCGCCGCTAGTGCCGCCGCCTGTTTGAGCGAGACCTCATCCAGCAGCAAGCGCAATATCCGTTCGGCCTCAGCGTCGACTAACTGCTCTGCCTGCGGCGCGCCACCCACCATCACCACAAACTCCCCTTTACGCTGATTGGCATCTGCGGCCAGCCAGTTTGACAGACCCGCGAGGCTATCGCCATGAATCGTTTCAAAGGTTTTGCTCAGCTCGCGTGCAATCACCGCTGGGCGCTCACCACCAAACACCCCTGCCATCGCAGCGATCGACTCTTCGATCCGGTGCGGTGCTTCGTAAAAAACCAGCGTGCGCGGGTCTTCGCGCAACGGCTCCAGTTTTGCATTACGCGCACCCGCCTTCGCGGGTAAAAATCCCTCAAAGGTAAAACGGTCACTCGGCAGGCCAGATGCCGACAGCGCCGCCAATAGCGCACTCGCCCCCGGCACCGGAATCACCTGACACCCGGCCGCACGCGCCTGTGCTACCAGGTGATAACCAGGGTCACTAATCAACGGCGTGCCCGCATCACTCACCAACGCCACTGTCTCGCCCGCCTGTAAACGAATGACTATTGATTCACTTACCACGCGCTCGTTGTGATCATGCAACGCCATCGTTGGCGTCTTAATGCCGAAATGGTGCAATAGCTTACCGCTATGACGAGTATCTTCAGCTGCGATTACCGTCACCCCATGCAACACTTCAAGCGCACGCGCACTGATATCCCCCAAATTACCGATCGGTGTCGCCACCACGTACAATGCGCCACTAATAATTGACACTGACAACCCCCAATGACTTAGTTATAGTAATATGGCTCGAAGATTTTACAACCGAGCCGCAATTGGCGCTCATTTTAACAGAGCCCACACCTCACCGGGCACAGGAATCCAGTCTCAAACAATGGCTACCCCCTTACACTGTTTTCGAACCCTGGTTGCATCCATCGCTCTCGTTACCGTTATCGCAGGCTGCTCAACCACACCTGATAATAGCCATCAACGTGACACACTCGCACTACTGCAATTTGCTGAAAGTGCGGCAGAAGAAGGCTATTACGAAGCCGCGGGCAACGCCTATAAACAACTCGCACTGATCGCACCTGGCGAAGCACGCACCGATTTTCAGATGAAAGCAGCCGCTATGCTACTCAAAGGCAACTATATCGCGCAGGCACAGCGAGCGCTGCAGGCGATCACTCTCGACAATCTCAATGAGAGCCAGCAATTAGATTTCAACCTGCTTGCTGCGCGCATTGCGCTGGCTGAGTCAAATCCAGCCCATGCCCTTGATCTGCTCCAGCAAGCACCATCACCACTCACCAGCAATAAACAACGCGCGCTCTATCATATGCTACGCGCACAGGCCTATAGCCGTGCAGGTAACCTCATCGAAGCGGTGCGTGAATATATTCAACGAGGACCTTACCTCGTGGCACCGATCGATGCACCTCCCATTCCTGCCTCAGAGATTGAAGACAACCAGCTACTCATCTGGCAATCACTCATGATGCTATCCAATACCATGCTGCAACAGCTGCGTATCAACCCGCCACCCGATTCCCTCAGTGGCTGGCTCGAACTCGCCTTACTCGCTAAAAGCACCCAGCACGTCCCTCCCATTAGCGCTGCCGCCCTGACAGATGCGCTCACCACCTGGCACCAGGATTACCCTGATATCCGAGTATCAGAAAACATCCTCGCCTCGATCAACGCCCTGCAAAGCAGCAGACTGGTTCGTCCTGAAAAAATAGCTCTTTTACTACCAATGAGCGGTAACTTTGCAGACGTAGCAGCCATTATTCGAGATGGATTCTTCGCCGCCCATTTCAACGAAAAAAACAACCAGATAGCCTCATCAATTCGTCTCTACGATACAGCCGCCAAAGGGCGCACCGCCAATGAACAGTATCAGCAGGCTGTCAATGATGGTGCCGAATTCATTGTTGGGCCACTTAATAAAGAAGATGTCGATAACCTTATCGCAGAAGGTGATGCTTCCATCCCAACCCTCACGCTTAACTACAGCAGTAATCCTGAGTTAATGGCAGACAACCTTTTTCAGTTTGGCCTCGCTCCCGAAGATGAAGCCCACCAACTGGCAGAACGTGCCTGGCTCGACGGCTACAATCAGGCACTCGCGATTGTGCCAGAAGGCGAATGGGGGGCACGTATTCTACAGGCCTTTAACGACAGCTGGGAGGCACTCAACGGTACCATGGCAGAACAGCAGAGCTACGCCTCCAGCAAAAATGACTTTTCAGGGCCACTGCGCAATCTGCTCAATATCGATGAAAGCCAGCGCCGCAAAAAAGAGCTGCAACAACTACTCGGCACCAGGCTAAAATTTGAGCCGCGGCGCCGGCAGGACGCCGACTTTGTCTTTATGGTTGCCTTCCCTCGCCAGGCACGACTGATCAAACCGCAGCTCAAATTCCATTACGCGGGTGATTTACCTGTCTACGCGACCTCCCACCTCTATTCAGGCCAGCCAGATAGAGAAGCCAACCGTGACCTTGATCAAATCACCTTTTGTGACATCCCATGGGTATTAAACCAAAACAGGGAAGAAAACAGTCTTAGCCAACAAATTCAGCAACTGTGGCCAGAAAAAAGCAGGCAATATACCCGCTTTTATGCGATGGGAATCGATGCCTATCACCTCATTCCGAGAATCAAACATATGGCCACCTTTCGCTATGAACGTTATAACGGCGAAACTGGCTCACTGAGTCTGGGCGAATCTAATCGTATTTTCCGGCAATTGCCCTGGGCACGATTCAAACGAGGCATCGCACGCCCACTTTAGAACCATTCAAGGACATGCCATGGACGGCGCTATGAGCAACACACAAACCAGTGGCGACGCCGCTGAGGCAATCGCACTCGAATACCTGCAACAACAGGGGTTAACCCTCATCACCCGCAACTTTCGCTGCCGACGCGGTGAAATCGACCTTATCATGCAACACCACGACAGCATTGTCTTTATTGAGGTGCGCTACCGCCGCAACAACCGCTTTGGCGGTGCCCACGCCAGTGTCGATCGGCGTAAACAAGACAAGTTAATCGTGAGTGCGTTACACTATTTGCAGAAAAACCGGCGAGCAGCAAGGCAGCCAGCTCGTTTTGACGTGATTGCCATCCACGCAGAAACACAGGCAACAACACAACCAGACATCCAATGGATACAGGACGCTTTTCAGGCTAACTATTAGGGTCTGTTAACATTTCATTCAGACGATAAATTAAGAGACAACACTGCACCCTTATGGATCACGCAACTCGCATCAAACGCATCTTTAATGACAGCGTCGAAACCAAACTACAGTCAGCAGAAGTGCTATCACAACCGATCGTGACCGCAGCGGATGTATTAACCGCCTGCCTACTCAATGAACATAAAATTCTCTCCTGTGGTAACGGGGGTTCAGCGGCCGATGCACAGCACTTCTCATCCGAACTACTCAATCGCTTCGAGATGGAACGACCCGGCCTGCCCTGCATCGCACTCACCACCGATGCATCGACCATCACCTCGATCGCCAACGACTACTCATTCAGCGAAGTCTTCTCCAAACAGACACGCGCACTGGGGCAACCCGGCGATGTACTGCTAGGCATCTCTACCAGCGGTAATTCAGAAAATGTCGTTAACGCAATCCACGCAGCGCACGAACGCGAAATGAACGTGATCGCCTTTACCGGTCGAGATGGTGGTGAAATCGCTAAAATCCTGCATGAAAACGATATTGAGATCCGTGTACCGGCCGATAATACCGCCCGTATTCAGGAAGTCCACCTATTAACCATTCACTGCCTGTGCGACCTTATCGATTACCAACTACTGGGACAGGAGAATTAATTGTGAAGAGACTCATTGGAGCCACCCTTGCAACCCTGCTCATTGTCACATCCCTACAGGGATGTGCGCCGATCATTGTTGCAGGTGCCGCGACTAGCGCCATCGTCACCCAGGATCGGCGTAGTGCCGGTACCATCCTGGATGATCAGACCAGCGAATTAAAGATCACCAACGCTATCCACTCCGATACCCAACTGATAAAAAATGCGCGTATCAAGGTGACCGTGTTCAACGGCGTCGCGCTTCTCCTCGGCCAGGTACCTAGCGAACAGCACCGCAAACGAGCCGCAGCACACGCGCGTCAAAATATGAAGATCAAACAGGTCAACAACGAAATCAAGATCACCACACCAATTGGACTCAAGGTGCAAAACAACGATGCTGCGATCACCTTCAAAGTAAAAAGTTCGCTACTCAGCACCAGAGGCGTCACCAGCGGTCACTTCAAGGTAGTGAGTGAACGCGGCATCGTCTATCTGATGGGGCTGGTGACTCGCAAAGCGGGAGATACCGCAGCCAGGATCACTCAGCGAGTGAAAGGCGTCCAGGGAATCGTAAAAGTTTTTGAATACATCGAAGCACCCTAAACCGAGATGAGGGCTGAATTACTGGCCGCGCTGCGCACCATTGTCGGCAATGAAAATCTGCTGCACGATCCCGCAGACTGCTGGCCATATGGTTACGACAATAGCCGCCGTGAAGCACTACCGGAAGCGGTACTCTTCCCGCAGGACCACGCCCAGACACTCAAAGTCATCCAGTTCTGCAATCGGCATAAAATTGCCGTCACCGCGCGCGGTAAAGGCACCGGCACCACTGGCGCAACCGTGCCACTGTTTGGTGGCGTGGTGCTCTCGTTTGAGCGCATGCGCGAGATCATCAAAGTCGACCCTGCCAATCGCGTCATGGTGGTGGCCCCAGGTGTTACCAATCAGGAGGTTCAAAAGGCCGCAGGTGAACACGGTTTCTTCTGGCCACCAGATCCTACCAGTGCTGCAGTCTGTACTATTGGCGGCAACCTTGCTCACAACTCATCAGGCCCGCGCGCAGTAAAATACGGCACGCCACGTGAAAACACACTCGGGCTACGCGCCATCACCGGTGATGGGCGTGAAATCCGCTGCGGTGTCTATACCACCAAAGGTGTCGTCGGCTACGACCTCACTCGATTATTAATCGGCTCCGAAGGAACCCTCGCGATCATCACCGAGGCGACCCTCAAGCTCACCCCGCTACCCGAGGCCAAACGTACCCTGCAGGCGGTTTACACCACCATTGACGACGCAGCCAAAGCAGTCTCAGCCATCATGGCGCAGGCGGTTGTGCCCTGTGCGCTAGAGTTTATCGATGGCACTGCGATTGAGATGATCCGTCACTACTCAAAATCGGACCTGCCCACAGGAGCCGGAGCGATGTTGATGATTGAAGTCGATGGACTTAGCGCAAGCCTTGATGAAGCGGTTAAAAAAGTGAGCGATGCTGCACGCAACAACGGCCTGATTGAGCTTACCGCTGCGACCACCCAGGCAGAGATTCAGGCGCTGTGGAATACCCGCAAGGCGCTCTCTCCAGCGCTACGTAACGTCGCGCCTAAAAAAATCAACGAAGATATCGTGGTGCCTGTTTCGCGCCTGCCAGAATTAACGCGCGAACTGCAACGGCTATCGAAACAGTACAACATTCCAATCGTCAATTTTGGTCACGCCGGTAATGGTAACCTGCATACCAACCTGTTGCTTGACCCCGATGATCCGCAGCAGATGAAAGATGCGGAACAGTGTCTCGACGCGGTATTTGATCTGGTGCTAAAACTCAATGGTACTATTTCAGGTGAACATGGCGTTGGCATTGCCAAACGAGAATTTGTAGGGCGTGAAATTGATCAAGTCACGCTTGGCTTAATGCGCCAGATCAAGCACCAATTTGACCCCAATGGAATTCTGAATGCGGGTAAGACCATACCTGACGCCGAATAAAACAAAATGCCTCCGGTAAGCGCTAGCTACAAGTTCAAAGATCCTGTCGATCATGAGCGCTTGAGGTTTTGTTTTTTCAATCACGCCTACGGCGAACATACAGGGTCTTAACCACTGTCGCGACAATCTCATCAGATTCATTTTTTATATCAACAGGCTTATCGAATATATATTTTCCAGACTCATCTGCTTTTTCTTTTATAGCAAGGATTTCTTCTTCGCTAAACTCAAAACGAACGCGGATTGTTCCTTTGCCAGGCTTCTTAAACTCAATCCTCGCCGCTTTGTCCCAGACAATATATTCTGGACCGAGGTTGTTAATTAACATCATCATATAAAACGGGTCAGTCATCGCATACATAGAACCGCCAAAATGCGTACCGACATAATTTTTGTTCGACCATTTCAATTTCATCTCGACTTCCATCAATCGATAGTCATCTGAGACCTTCACTATTTTTATGCCTGCGCCACGAAATGGGGACCAGAGATTGCCGATAAACATCAATAATTTTACCGGCATTGTGCGAGCATTTTTTCTAAGAAATTGAGCGAGCATTTAACATATACCCCTGCAGTTTATTCAAAAAACTTTTGTTCATTGTAAAGCAAAACAGAATGACATTGGCTACCATGATAACGAAATAGCACCCATCTCACCTGGACAACTTCAGCTTTTATCAACAGAACATTAACTAACCATGCTATGGATAGAGTCCTAAGCGTTTCAATTCTTGATGATTGCTGTTGAGAAGATAGTCTGACTTTAAATAACCGGTAAGAGATACAGCCCCCTGATCGCCAATAGACCCTCTTGTGACGTTAGCAGGTCATTTGTGGTCATCAATTAGTCAGGTGGTTGTGCATAAACCCTGGCTGTTTCACCGGTTGGGTGCTGGCTTGTTTTATCACCATTACACAGCCAGGGCTTCTTGCATTTTGAGAATTTCTATCAGAGGTTCAGGGGTGCCCGATGACTCTGGATACTAAGATCGAACCCTTTACTATCAACGAGGATTCGTAGTTGAAAAGCTGTAACGTGCAATTTTCCAGTCACCTTTACCGGTTTTTTTTAAACAGAAACAATTCCTGATTACCTTCGGGGATTTTATCGCCAGTCGCGTTAACCGTAGCAGTGCCTGCTGAATTAGTGCGAGCGAACGCCCAGTCATCGGCGATTACTTCGATTTCGATAATATCGAAATTAATGTTGAGGTCAATGACTTGAAATATGGACTTGTAGGCAGCTTTAATCGCAGAAATACCGACGACTGAGGGCTTATGCTGCGCCATAAAAACACCGTCTTTGGTGTAGAGCTTCGCGACACCAGCTACGTCACTGGCATTGAGTACTTGCTCGTAGCTTTTAAGCACCTTGTGGATGTTTTTTTGTTCTGAACTAGCAGCATGCACAATAGAAATTTGCCCGACTACGCAAAGCGCTACAGCCATCATTTTCATTAATTGAGAGTTCAAGATTAATCTCCTTATTGGTTGATTGTGATAATTAAGGAGTATGTTATAGCTTTCCTGTGGCCTGGAATATATATACATACAATCAGCAAATCTTTATTCTAAATTTGGAAATTTCGTGTCTCCTGATCTGAATGCCATGGCCCTGTTTGTTAAGGTCGCCGAAAATAAGAGTTTTTCGGCGACTGCTAAGCGCCTTAACGTGCCTGTTTCTACCGTAAGCCGCAAGGTAAGCGGACTGGGAAAAGCACTGGGCGTACGCTTGCTGGAACGATCCACGCGTCAACTGCGGTTAACCGAGTTAGGACAGGTCTACTATTCCTGTTGCCGTCGGGGTCTAGCGGAAATCGAAACCGCTGCTCTGATGCTACATGAACGGCAGGCAGATATTTCAGGTACCCTGCGCCTGTCGGTTCCGCCCGGCATGTCTGAGCAACTGGTTATTCCCCTGGTCAGCGCGTTTCAAATTGCTTACCCAGCTGTGACGGTTAAAATTTTAATTACCGAAAGGAACGTGGATTTTATCAAGGACACTGTCGACCTTGCATTACGCGTCGGGGACCTCAAAGACAGCAGCCTGGTCGCTCGACCACTCTGCTGCTATCGACATGTACTGGTCAGCTCTCCCGATTACCTAAACACCAGTGGTGCCCCGAATCACCCTGATGACTTACAGGCCCACCGTATGATTGTTTTTGGCGGCTGGTTTAATAATGTCTCGCTGCAGCTAGTCAATAACAACAATGTCCATAAAGTGAAAATTCAGGCGGTTCTTGCACTGAATGATTATGCTGGCATTTTATCTGCGATTACAGCCGGGCAAGGCATCGCTGAAATACCATCTACCATCTGTGGCAAGGCTTTGCTCGACGGCAGGCTGGTCGAAGTTATCCCGAAATGGCGCCTTCCATCAACAACGTTGTCTGCAGTCTATCCAAGCAACCGCAATCTGTCGCGAATCGTTCGGCTGTTTAAAGATTATTGTGTTGAACACATAGATGAGCTATCACCTCACCTGGGTATCTAGGCAATAAAGATTCGAACCGTCGTGTTATTTCAGGAATAATCGGATGAGTGACTGCACTGCTAGATTTCCCCAGCTAAATAATCACCTTTATCTAACCAGGCATCAATTGTCGATAATTCTTTCGTGATTTCTCTTGCACCTTCGTTGCACGTATCAATATTATTGAGTGCTGTTTTCAGCATAAGCGCTTTCGCAAGCGTTAGCACAGGTTCAATAGCATATTGCTCAGTCTCATTTATTCGCTGCCAGATTATCCCCGTTTCTTTATCAGTAGAACCAAACAAAGGATTTTCTGGGTGCTTTCGCTCCAGATAAGCCATTATCGCCATCTTCCAATACGGGGACTTTCCCTCTCGGGTTTAATTTTAAGAACCCTGATGCTTCGCGATCCCATGTTGCTGCATCTATTATCTGTGATTCATACTTGATATTTTTGTGTGATAAAGCAAGCATTACTCGCCAAGCATAGGCACTACCACTAATCCAGTGTAATTTATAAATTGACATGCTATCTCCTTATTTTTTAAAAACCAGCCCTCTTAACCCTTAAAGGAAAAACATAATACACGGCTTGAGGCATCGGAGTTACAGTGAAATTTGAAAAGTATTTTCCCAGATATAGAAATACTCGATTGTGTCATTACTTCATTAGATATAATTTAGCATCCATGCCAAAAGGTGCCAGTCAGAATCATCTGTTATTTCTTTAAACTAAAAACAACAAACGATACATGAATGGCAAGATCAATTGCGATATTGACGCTACCATTTAAGGTGCTGTGTGAAGATAAAAATCTCATCGGCCAAAACCCACCCACTGACGCGACAGGTAATTATCCTCGGCACCCTTCGCACGCCCTCCTAAAATGGCTATGGTGATGATAGCAATGAGGTACGTGATGGCAGGTTGTTAGCCTATAACAGCGAAATTACATTATGTGATACTGTTTTTAAAGAAAACTCAGTGAAAAAATTTGGCGACGTTATTTATTCTGAAAGTGAAACGCTCACTGTTCTCAATTAAAATTTCAACCATAATGAAGTGTTGCACGGGAAATCTGTGATTCACAACACAATCGATCCTGGAGATACTGATGGTGATGCTGCGGTATTGGTCGATTCAGAGACCATGATTGATCGCACCATTTTTAGTAGTAATACTTCAAATATGCGCCGCGGCGCAATTTGGAATCAAAATTTCGTTGCATTATTTCATCTAGTTATTAGCATAGTAACGGTTATGCTCATAAACCGTTTCATCACCACATCTTCCAGCTATAAATTACAGTAATTCCTATAGTGTAAGCAGCGAGAATAAAGACATTGACAGGATTCCCAGATAGCTTGGGAGTTTGTATACTGGATACATTTAAGGCTGCGAGTGCTACTCCGCTGGTATAGAGAATAATAGAAAAAATACCGTGGCTAAATAGTCCCTCAAACAAAAAGATAAATACTAGAATAATGCTATTGTTATCAAGGGCCAGTCCCCTGTATCGGGTTCCACCAGAAAGACCAAAAGTACTGAAGTAACTCAGTCGTAATGCACTCGCTGCCAACATTAGAAATGCACCAGGCAAGTAAATAAGTTCGAACCCCCCGTAACTCAGAAGCAAAATAGCGGGAGCAACGCCGTAACTAACAATATCAATTAATACATCGAGTTGACCACCAAAAACGCGGTCATTTCCAGTGCGGCCTTTCATTCTTCGAGCAATGAGGCCATCAGCCCAGTCAAAAGCCACGGCCCAGATCATGCCTATCATTGCGGCTGCGTACAGCCCTGATATGCTGAAGTATATAGCGAACAGGGTGCAGGCTAGCCCTACCAACGAGCAAAGGTTAGGCAAATCCTTAGCGTAGGAGAGGATAGAACCTGGTTGTGATTCCTGGGCTTTAGAGGGGTCGGTGGTCATTGTTATCCTGAAGAGTAGGCTTCTATTTTAGAATACAGCGACAGTATGTTATCATGTCTCGTTTTATTTAGAGTGAGAATATAATATATGCTTGTCTACACAGTTGGAACCTGGGATTTACTTCATGTTGGCCATTTGGCGTTACTCAGGCACTGTAAAGCATTAGGCAATATGGTCGCCGTTGGGGTCGCCTCGGATGAGGTAGTGGCGAGTTATAAATTTAAGCCGCCTGTCATCCCTCTGGAGCAGAGAATGGAAATGCTGAAAGCTTTACGTTGTGTTGATATTGTACGTCCTTATCATGAGCTGGAATACACATCAGCATGCAAAGAATTAGGTGTCGATATTTTTGTCATTGGAGAGGACTGGGGGAGTAAGTCTCATAATATTGAAGTTGAGGGTTTTATGAAGAAAGCAGGTAAATCCATTGTTCAGGTTAGCTATAATTCTCAAACTTCCTCTACAAAAATAAAAGCGAGCACTATCGCGCAATTTTCTATGGCGGTATAAAACTTATCAGCCAGGCATAATAAATACTAAGCGAGACCTTTGCACGATAGCACTATTCAGCCCCTCAATTAAGTAAGGACCGTACGTAATAGCCTCACCATTCTTTCTAAATTAATTCCCTCATCTTCACTCAGCCATATTCTTTATCTTTTTTCCTCCAGTCGGTGTACCACTGGGTACGCATATTCCTTAAACACCACTATACGCAGACCACTGCAAAGCAAGTACCCTGATTTCTAAGGGGTATCACATGCCAACCTAATGACATATCATTCACTAGCCGCTACAATCGCCAAACTTTACATTGGTACAAAAACAATCATCGTGGACAGGATCACTTCATGGGCAGACGAAAATCTGCAACACATACTCCAAAGAGGACGGCATGACAACATCACATCTCTTCACTTCTGAATCTGTTTCTGAAGGTCACCCAGATAAGGTTGCCGATCAAATCTCTGATGCGGTACTAGACGCTATTTTCGAACAGGACCCCGCAGCACGTGTTGCCTGCGAAACAATGGTCAACACCGGCATGGTGATCCTCTCGGGTGAAATCACCACCTCTGCGTGGGTTGACATGCAAGCGGTAGTACGCAAAACCGTTAAAGAGATCGGCTACAACAGCTCGGAAATGGGATTTGATTATGAGTCCTGCGCGGTCATCACCTCAATCGACAAACAGTCAGCCGACATCGCACAAGGCGTTGATGAATTCGACGACCACGAACAGGGCGCGGGTGACCAGGGCCTGATGTTTGGTTACGCCTCAAACGAGACCGACGTATTGATGCCAGCACCCATTCACTACGCGCACAAGCTAGTCAAACGCCAGGCCGACGTACGTAAAAACGGCACGCTACCGTGGCTGCGCCCAGATGCGAAAAGTCAGGTCACCTTCCGTTATGAAGATCACAAACCAGTCGGCATCGAAGCAGTCGTACTTTCAACCCAGCACAACCCAGAAATCAGCACCGACGATCTACGCGAAGCAGTAATGGAAGAAATCATCAAGCCCGTACTGCCTGCTGAGTGGATTAATGGTGACACTCAATATCACATCAATCCAACCGGCCGTTTTGTAGTGGGTGGCCCAGTGGGTGATTGCGGCCTGACCGGACGTAAGATTATTGTTGACACCTACGGCGGCATGGCACGCCACGGTGGCGGCGCATTCTCTGGCAAAGACCCATCAAAGGTTGATCGTTCAGCCGCTTATGCCGGGCGCTACGTAGCAAAAAATGTGGTTGCTGCCGGTTTAGCAGATCGCTGTGAAATTCAGGTCTCTTATGCGATTGGTGTGGCTGAACCCACTTCAATCTCAATTGAAACCTTTGGTACCGGTAAAATTTCAAACGACAAAATTGTTGAGCTGGTTCGAGAACACTTCGACCTGCGTCCAAAGGGGCTGATTGCAATGCTTGATCTACTGCGTCCCATCTACCGCACCACCGCAGCTTATGGTCACTTTGGTCGTGAAGAGCCTGACTTCACCTGGGAAAAAACCGACAAGGCTGACGCACTGCGTGCCGCCGTCAATATTTAATAGCCTGAACCGTTAAACAAGTCACACAGATTGGGGTTTTATTCACACCCCAATCTGGATTAAACTTCGCACTCAGATCTACCGATACACATGTGCCCTTAAGGGTAGGAAGAATTCAACTAAACTTAAAGATTCCCCCTCATTCTGAGGAGCGCTGCGACAGGACCCCAGGATTCATGGGGAACACCTGCCAGGCTCGGAATGAGATTTCAGTAACAACGGCGCTCGGTTAAATTTGGAGGACAACGAATGTCTCAATTTACCGATTATAAAATCGCCGATATCTCACTAGCCGAGTGGGGCCGCAAAGAAATGAACATCGCCGAGACCGAAATGCCCGGTCTAATGGCACTGCGCAAAAAATACGGTACCGAAAAACCACTCAAGGGCGCTCGCATCATGGGCAGCCTGCACATGACCATCCAGACTGCCGTCCTGATCGAAACGCTGAGGGCCCTGGGCGCTGAAGTACGCTGGGTATCATGCAACATCTTCTCAACTCAGGATCATGCTGCCGCAGCGATTGCAGTCTCTGGCGTACCCGTTTTCGCATGGAAAGGCGAAACGCTGGAAGAGTACTGGTGGTGTACCGAACAGGCGTTTAGATGGCCAAATGGTGAAACCGCCAACATGATCCTCGACGATGGCGGTGACTCAACTCTATTGGTTCACAAAGGCGTTGAATATGAAAAGACTGGCGTCGTTCCTGGCCCCGAGACCACAGACAACGAAGAGATGAAATGCATCCTCGGTGTATTAGCGCGCATGCAGAAAGAAGACAACCAGTTCTGGACCAGGCAAGCCGCTAATATTCAGGGTGTTACCGAAGAGACCACCACTGGCGTACACCGCCTGTATGAGATGGTTGAAAACGGCGAGCTGCTATTCCCTGCAATGAACGTTAATGACTCTGTTACCAAGTCCAAGTTCGATAACCTCTACGGCTGCCGTGAATCACTGGTTGATGGTATCAAGCGTGCGACTGATGTGATGATCGCAGGAAAAATCGCCATCGTTGCTGGCTACGGTGATGTCGGTAAAGGCTCTGCACAGTCTCTAAAAGGACTGGGGGCAACGGTCATGATTACCGAAATTGATCCTATCTGCGCACTGCAGGCCGCGATGGAAGGCTTCCGTGTTGTCACCATGGATGCAGCGGCTTCAATCGGCGACATCTTTGTGACCACTACCGGCAACAAAGACATTATCACGCATGACCATATGATCCAGATGAAAGATCAGGCGATCGTCTGTAACATCGGGCACTTCGATAACGAAATCGACATCAACGGCATGCGTCAGTATGAATGGGAAAACATCAAGCCACAGGTTGATCACATCAAGCTACCAGGCGGCAACCGCATCATCATGCTAGCTGAAGGGCGCCTGGTTAACCTCGGTTGTGGTACCGGCCATCCTAGCTTTGTGATGTCTAACTCTTTCACCAACCAGGTGCTGGCGCAGATCGAATTTTTCGTTCGTCGTGAACAGTACGCAATCAACGTTCACATCCTGCCGAAACATCTGGATGAAGAGGTTGCACGCCTGCATCTGGCAAAAATCGGTGTCAACCTGACCACCCTGAGCAAAGAACAGGCAGACTACATCGGTGTTCCAGTGGAAGGCCCATACAAGCCAGACCACTACCGCTACTAATCGATCACATCGCTAACGGGGTGGGCGACCACCCCGTTTTCGTTTTAATCGACAGAGGAACATCCAGATGAACACGCAAAAAAAACATCCACAAAACTTTAGCTGCGAGTTCTTCCCACCCAAAACAGAAAAGGGAGTGGAGAACCTGCGCAAAACCCTGGCAGAATTGGCCACGTTAAATCCAGCCTACTTCTCGGTCACCTTTGGTGCCGGTGGCAGTACGCAGGAAGGCACTTTCGATACGGTAAAAGCGATTCAGGAAAAAGGTTATGCAGCAGCGCCGCACCTCTCCTGCATCGGCTCGACAGCGGAAGGGATTCGCGAACTGCTCAATGGTTACGTTGGGATTGGCGTTAAACGCATCGTCGCATTACGTGGCGATATGCCCTCTGGCATGCGTGAAACCGGTGAATTCCGCTATGCCAATGAACTGGTCGAATTTATTCGCAGTGAAACCGGCGATCACTTTCATATCGAGGTCGCCGCCTATCCGGAGTTCCACCCACAGGCACCCAACGCGCAGCTAGACATGGTAAATTTTGCCCGCAAGGTCAAAGCGGGGGCAAATGCAGCGATCACACAGTACTTCTACAATACCGATGCCTATTTTCGCTTTGTCGATGACTGTGAAAAACTCGGCGTCGATATCCCGATCATTCCCGGTATCATGCCGATCACCAACTACAGCAATCTCAAACGCTTCTCAGATATGTGCGGCGCAGAGATACCACGCTGGATTGCAAAACGGCTAGAGGGTTACGGCGATGACAAGGTATCGCTAGTCGCCTTTGGCGAAGAAGTGGTGACCGAAATGTGCCAAAAGCTACTCGACAACGGCGCACCCGGTTTTCATTTCTACACCATGAATCAGACTAAACCAACGCAGAAATTGTGGCATAACCTCAACATAGCAGGCAAACAGTAACAAAAACTGGGCCCATCAATAATGGCCCAGTTTCATCACACAAAGACCACCTCGATCAACCCCGTACCCTGCGCCACTCGACGGCGGCCATTCCTTGCTGCATTAGCAATAGCCATGCTAGTATTTTAAGTTCATACAAGCTTCTCGGGGGACTTCAACCTGGGGTGACTTTCTATTCAAATAACCTAAAAAAATGAAATTACTGGTAACCGGTGGCGCAGGATTTATTGGCTCTGCATTAATACGACTGTTAATCAAAGAACGTGATGTAACCGTTATTAATGTAGACAAACTTACTTATGCAGGAAATCTCGAATCACTGAGTGAGGTGACAACCTCTTCCCGCTATCACTTTGAACAAACTGATATCTGCGACGGCAAAAAAATCGCGTCAATACTTAAGCAGCACAAACCTGATGCCATCATGCATCTGGCAGCGGAGTCCCATGTTGACCGCTCCATAGAAGGGCCATCCGAATTTATTCAAACCAATATCGTCGGTACCTATGTGTTGCTACAACAGACGCTCAACTATTGGCAACAACTAGACGAAGCAGCAAAAAAATGCTTCCGCTTTCATCACATTTCAACCGACGAGGTCTTTGGCTCACTGGGTGAAACAGGGTATTTCAGTGAAACAACCCCGTACCAGCCCAGCTCGCCATACTCAGCCAGCAAGGCATCATCAGACCATCTAGTTAACGCCTGGCATCACACCTACGGCCTGCCCGTAGTGATGAGTAACTGCTCGAATAACTATGGCCCCTGTCAATTTCCAGAAAAACTGATTCCACTCATCATTCTCAAAGCAATGCGAGGAGACCCGCTACCCGTCTATGGTGATGGTGCGAATGTACGTGACTGGCTCTACGTTGACGACCATGCGCGAGCACTATTCAATGTACTCTCTCACGGCCGCCCAGGGCAAAGCTATAACATTGGAGGGCACAATGAGAAAACCAATCTGGAAGTAGTACAAAGCATCTGCGAACTACTCGATGAACTACTGCCAGATTCACCTCACAAACCGCACGACTCACTAGTCACGTTTGTCAAAGACAGACCAGGGCACGACCTTCGTTATGCGATTGATGCCAGCAAAATTGCTAATGAACTAAACTGGCAACCACAGGAAAATTTCCACTCTGGTCTGCGCAAAACAGTGCAGTGGTACCTTAACAATAGTGACTGGTGGCAGCATATACTAGATGGCAGCTACCGCGGTGAACGATTAGGACTGGAGAGAACACCATGAAAGGCATCATTTTAGCAGGCGGCAGTGGCACCCGCTTACACCCTGTCACTAAGGTCGTCAGTAAGCAACTGCTACCTGTTTATGACAAACCAATGATTTACTATCCACTGAGCACGCTAATGCTTGCCGGTATCACCGATATTTTAATTATCAGCACACCGCGGGATCTACCACTATTCCAGCAACTGCTAGGTGATGGCTCAACATGGGGCATCTCTCTTAACTACGCTGAACAACCAGAACCAGAAGGGCTCGCACAGGCCTTTATCATCGGCGAGGGATTTATTGGTCATGACAACGTCTGTCTGATTCTAGGCGACAATCTCTATTACGGCCACAAACTATCAAAACTACTGCAAAATGCGGCAACAATAAAAGAAGGGGCGACCATTTTTGGCTATACAGTCAGAGACCCACAACGATACGGCGTTGTGTCGTTTGATAAGCAGGGAAACGTCAACGATATTTTAGAAAAACCACAAAACCCGCCCTCCAACATTGCTGTTACTGGCCTTTACTTCTATGATAATCAAGTGGTCGAAATCGCCAGACAACTCAAACCATCACCACGCGGCGAACTTGAGATCACCGATGTTAATCGTGCCTATCTCAATCGTAAGCAGTTAAAAATCGAAGTACTGGGCCGGGGTATGGCATGGCTCGACACCGGTACGCATGAATCATTGCTGCAGGCAGGGCACTTTATTCAGATGATTGAAGAGCGGCAGGCTGTGAAAATTGCCTGCCCCGAAGAGATTGCCTGGCGCATGGGATACATCGACAACCAACAACTGGCACAATTAGCTCAACCACTCAGCAATAGCCAATACGGCACCTATCTACTATCACTACTTGAGAAACACCACTAACCATGGACGTCATTGAATCATCACTACCCGGCGTACTCATCATCAAACCCAAAGTATTTGGTGACGAACGCGGCTATTTTGTAGAGAGCTATCACCATACCCGTTATCAACAAGCAGGGGTTCCTGGCCCCTTTGTGCAAGACAATCTCTCATTGTCAAAACAAGGCACATTGCGCGGACTACATCTGCAGTACCCTCATGGGCAGGGAAAATTAGCATCAGTACTGCAAGGTGAAGTATTTGATGTCGTCGTTGATGTGCGGGTAGGTTCCCCCCATTTTGGACAATGGGTCGGCAT
Source organism: Gammaproteobacteria bacterium (assembly GCA_021648525.1). Classification (GTDB taxonomy): domain Bacteria; phylum Pseudomonadota; class Gammaproteobacteria; order SZUA-140; family SZUA-140; genus SZUA-76. The sequence goes on along the minus strand of JAKISP010000011.1, from coordinate 25,784 downwards.
CACCCTGTCAGAACAAAACAAACATCAACTTTATATTCCCGCTGGTTTCGCCCACGGCTTCTGCGTCACCAGTGATGAGGCGCTCTTTACCTACAAATGCAGCGAGCTATATCATCCAGAAAGCGAAATGAGTATCTTATGGAATGATAGCGACATTGGTATTACCTGGCCCAGCGAACAACCACAACTATCCGAAAAAGATCGACAGGCCCGGCCACTCAACAAGATCGATCAAAAACGCCTGCCACGCTACAAAGAAAAATAATGCCGTCATCCAGACCAGGAATTTTACTCAGCGGAGCCAACGGTCAGGTAGGCTCAGCACTGCAGCATTCGCTTAGCGAAAAGAATGAGATTTTCGCCTTTGACCGTACCACCCTTGATCTCACCAATAGCGAACAAATACGTCAACGCGTCCGAGAAATAAAACCTGACATTATCATCAACGCCGCCGCCTACACCGCCGTAGACCAGGCAGAAAAAGAAGCCGACCTCGCCTTCGCCATCAATGGTACCGCCCCCGGTATTTTTGCCGAAGAGGCCGAGCGCATCAATGCAACATTAATTCACTACTCCACCGACTATGTCTTTGATGGCAGTGGTACTCAGCCCCGATGTGAAGGGGACAAACCTGCGCCACTGAATATTTACGGCAAAAGCAAGCTCGCAGGCGAGCAGGCAATCAAAGCCACAGAAGCCGTACACCTCATCCTCCGCACCTCCTGGGTCTATGGTGAGCACGGCAATAACTTTGTTAAAACCATTCTACGAATTGCCGCAGAAAAAACTGAAATAAATATTATTGATGATCAAATTGGCGCGCCAACATCCGCCGAATTCATCGCCGATGCCACCGCACAAATTTTAAACCAGCTTAAAGACGATGCCATCGCATTAAATAGTGGCACCTACCATCTATGCTGTAGCGGCGAAACCAGCTGGCACGGTTTTGCATCAGAAATAGTTCGCCTTGCAGAACAAAGCAATATCCCGCTCGCGGTAAAAGAGATTCACCCAATTCCAACCAGCGCCTATCCAACCCTTGCAGAGCGCCCTAAAAATTCACGTCTGGATTATGCTCATCTTAAAAGAGTATTTGGCCTGCAACCGACGAGCTGGCAAACAGCCCTGGCAAGCACACTACCGCTCATCATCGCCTCATCCACAACCGCTACTAGCATAAAATAAATTGGTTCTTCGTAGAGCTGTGTGAAAGCTATGGAGCCATGTCCAGCCTCCCGCAGTAAAAAAGCATACTATTTCTGAAGCCGTCGAATGAACGATAACCTCTTGCATTCGCCTTAACAGTTTGAATCTTTGAATTCAATCCCTCAGCCACCCCATTACTGATCGGGCATTTAAAGTAGGTTAGCATGTTGGATAAATGACTTTTCACACAGTTCTACGAAGAACCTTTAAAATAAATGTAGCCCAGGCTGAGCTTCCAGCGAAACCCGGGAGGACAGTGCCACATTCCCCGGGTTTCGCTGGAAGCTCAGCCCGGGCTACTTGCTTGTTATATCAGTTTTTTTAGTTTCGGTGCGAGGCTGAATCTCCATGTGCTGCGGTCATCCATCTCTATCATAGATCACCCCTGGGTGGTCATTTGAATAAAACACAAACATTTGAGCCGCGCTCTACCCCGCAAAAATACCCAGGTTCCAGGATGATATTTTGTCGGATATTTCACACAAACCTACGAAGAACCATAAAATTCATGGTCTGTTTTAAACGGTGTTTTCCCGGGTAGTTGTCGCGTTTTTCACCCAAGGCTTTAAAGGTACTGGAATCACATCGCGTCCTGATGGTGAGATGTTATTTTAAGTGTTTCTGGCATTTTCCTACCGCTTGAACGCTTAGTATCAGCAGCTCTCGGCTCGAGTATTTTGTCTGGCTTATTTTTAATAAAACCACCATAGCGATTTGTTGAGTTCTTTTTTCTGCTCGATCACATGATTGGGCGATTCATCTTCATGTGAGATTTAAACCGCCATCAGAGAGTATGATTTCGCCTGTAAGGTAGCTGCTTGAAACAAGCATTGATGCAATATGAGCAATTTCACCTGGTTTAGCACCACGCCCCATCGGGGATTTTTCTTTCCATAATTTATGTGCTTCAGCCCATGTTTCTGTCATTGGGGTATCGACCAGACCCGGTGCAATTGCATTTACGCGAATATCAGGAGACAAACTTAAAGCTAACAGTTTAGTGACATGATTCAATGCAGATTTGGTTGCAGCATAAGGAATAGATGCCCCCTTAGGGCGTACACCCGCATGTGAACTGATGTTTATAATACTGCTTGGACAGTCTTGAGTTGATGATTCTCTAAGTGCATTTTCAGCTTCTGAAATTAATATCCAGGGAGCGATAACATTTACTTCGTAGAGATTTCGCCATATTTCAACAGATGCCTCTTTGAGTGAATCATGTGGGATCACCGCATTGATTCCCGCATTATTGACTAAAACATCTAGTCGCCCATGTTGAGACAGGACATCTGACATTAAATGTTTCACCTGATTTTGATCAGATAGATCGGCTTGAGTATATGTTGAATTCTGGTGCAGACTGACCAGCCTCTCACCTTCAGTTACGGATGACTTTGAATGAAAGGCTATCGTAAATCCATCATCAGAGAGTTGCTCTGCAATCGCCCTGCCGATACCCGAAGTAGAACCAGTGATGAGAGCCACTCTATTTTTATTTTTTTCTTGATTAGAATGCATTATCTACCCATATTTTTCGCCTTGTACCCAATTTGGGTCTCTTTCTAGCCAGCCTGACGAGGCGGTAGAAAACGCCACCCAGGCAGCGTAATATTTCCACAACCGTTTTTAATTCAATTAATTTACCTTCGCTCATCTAATGTTCATATTTCAAGATAAATATGGGGTGTTATTCAGCCTGTAATCTCCCTGATTACACTTCGACGAGATGACAAGACAGAGCGCCATTTTCACTTTAACATGATCTATAGCCCCATAATAACTAACGATAGCTCCAATCCAGTCAAACACCTGAAACTTTTTCACAGCTACTCTACAATAGGGCTTTAATTTAGCCTTAATTGATTTGGAGCACCTGCTGGTGAAACTCACAACTGCAGAATTCAGAGACTGGGAACACAAAAGCATCACGCTGCTGGGGATGTCAGGTGTGGGTAAAACACGCCTCTCGACCATGCTGCGTGACAACTGGTTTCACTATTCGGGAGATTACCGCATCGGTACCCGCTATCTGGATGAGCCGATTCTTGACAATATCAAGCAGCAGGCGATGCAGGTTGAGTTTCTCCGTGATCTGCTGCGTACCGACTCAATCTACATCGCCAATAATCTTTCGGTCGACAATCTTAAGCCAGTCGCCAGTTTTCTGGGTAAACTGGGCAATCCTGAGCTGGGAGGACTGGCGCTGCCGAAGTTTAAACGTCGTCAGGCGCTACACCATCAGGCAGAAGTACTGGCGATGCGTGATGTGCCAGAATTCATCAACAAAGCGCAGGAGATCTACGGTTACCACCATTTCATTAATGATGCTGGCGGTAGCATGTGCGAGTTAGATGATGAAAAAACGCTAAGAATACTGAGTGAAAACACCCTGATCATCTATATTAAAGCAACCGAGCAAGACGAAAGGGAGCTGATCCGTCGTGCTGAGCTCGATCCCAAGCCTCTCTATTATCGTGAGACATTCCTCGACGAACAACTCACCACCTACATGACCGAACGCTCACTGGAGTATGTGGCGCAGATCGATCCTGATGATTTTGTACGTTGGGTCTTCCCACACCTGTTCTATTCACGCATTCCGCGTTACGCAGCGATTGCAGAGCAATACGGCTACACCATCACCACCACCGACCTTGCCAGGGTGCAAAACGAACAGGACTTCGTGGCACTGGTTGAGAAAGCACTACAGAGTTAAAAGACCGATATGCCGTTAGTTGCTAATAGTAAGCTGCCCACTTTTAAGCGCCTCGAAGAAGCCGGTGAGACGATTATTCCGGGTGATAATGCGCTCCACCAGGATATCCGCGAACTCCACATCGGCCTGTTGAACATGATGCCGGACTCCGCTCTCTCCGCCACGGAACGACAGTTCTTTCGCCTGGTAGGTGAGTCCAATCAGATCGCACAGTTTTACATGCATCCGTTTACATTGGCGGAGCTACCACGCAGTGAAGATAGCCACGCACATGTCAGCCAGCATTACGAGACCTTTGAGACCATCAAACAGCAAGGACTGGATGCGCTGATCATCACCGGTGCCAATGTCACCCAGCCTGATCTTGCGATGGAGCCGTTCTGGCAACCGCTGGATGAGATCGTCGAATGGGCGTACGAAAATGTCACCTCGACACTCTGCTCCTGTCTTGCGACGCATGCGGTGATGCAAGCGCGTTACGGCCAGAAGCGCCATCATATGGGAACCAAGCGCTGGGGGGTCTACCCTCACTATCTGGTAGAGCGCGACCACCCACTGGTTGCAGGCGTCAATACACGCTTCGACATACCACACTCACGTTATAACAATGTCAGTCGTGAACAGTTTGAATCAGCTGGGCTAAAAGTACTGGTTGAGAGCGCTGAAGCAGGGGTACACCTTGCGGTGAGCGAAGATCTATTTCGCATCGTCTTTTTTCAGGGCCACCCCGAATACGACATTATTAGCCTGTTAAAAGAGTATAAACGTGAAGTCAGCCTCTTTATTAATAGCAAACGAGATGATTATCCTCCTGTCCCGGATAACTACTTCACACAACAGAGTGCCGCTATTCTGGAAGAGCATCAATTACAGATCATCAAGGCACTTGCCAGCGGCACTGCCGTGCCGTCTTTTCCTGAAACATTGATCACTAAAAACCTGGATAACACCTGGCACGACACGGCGGAAGCGGTGCTCAACAACTGGATTGGCAAGGTATACCAGCTCACCAGCATGCAGCGTAACGAACCTTTTCAGCCACATATCGACCCGAGCGATCCGCTTGGGTTAAAATGATATTTCATCAGGTAAAAAAATTACTCTGCATTTCAACAGGCTAACAGCTTTAGTTTCGTTCAGGATTTATTCAGCTTCATTCAGCTATCGTGATTTCTAGAGACAGGATATCTAGACCCTGGGGGACGGGGTCATACTAAAAGGCGATTCTGTTTTTCGTCTTTTTTGAAAGTCTATTATGTCTATTTATTTAAACTGAGGAGAAAATCATGAAAAGTATTATTACCGCTGCCGTACTGGCTTCAGCACTCGTTGCTGCACCTGCAATGGCCGATCTTGACCTGGCTAAAAAGAGTGGCTGCCTGGCATGTCACAGTGTTGACAAAAAAGTTGTTGGGCCAGCATGGAAAGATGTTGCTGCCAGTGGCGCTGATCGTGCTCGCCTGATTACCACCATCACAAAAGGTGGCAAAGGTAACTGGACTGCTGTCACTGGCGGCGTTCCAATGCCTCCATACTCACCACGTGTTTCTGATGCAAACATCGAAATACTGGCCGACTTTATCCTCGGACTATAAGAAAAAGGTAGCGATTACGCTTTCCTTTATCCCGGTCTTCCCCCCAACACCCTTTAAGGCCGGGTTTTTTACTTCCCTTCTATTTCTACTACCTCTCCCACCGCCTTCCGGGTATGCTTAAGCTTCCCAATCTATAATGGCTGATATCGATTGTGCGCGTTTTAATAGTTGAAGATGAAGAGGCACTACGCCAACAACTCCATCAACGTTTGACCGATGCTGGTTATGCCGTCGACGTTGCTGAAAATGGCGAAGAGGGTAAATACATCGGTAAAGAGTTCCCCATTGACGTCGCAGTGGTCGACATTGGACTACCTCACATGTCCGGTATCGATATGATTCGCAGTTTGAGAGAACTGGGCAAAGGCTTTCCGATACTGATCCTCACTGCACGTGGTCGCTGGCAGGATAAGGTCGAAGGGCTCGAAGCAGGCGCCGATGACTACCTGGTAAAACCTTTCCATATAGAAGAGCTTGAAGCGCGCATCAAGGCGCTGCTACGTCGTGCAGCCGGGCTTTCTCAACCCACCATCACCTCAGGCCCCATTGCGCTCAATACCACCAGCCAGGAGGTCATGCTAAACGATACCCTGCTCGATCTGACCGCCTATGAATTCAAGGTACTGGAATACTTGATGCTACATGCAGGACAGGTGATTTCCAAAACAGTCCTGACTGAACATATCTACGCGCAGGACTACGATCGCGACAGCAATGTAATTGAAGTGTTTGTGGGACGCCTGCGACGTAAGCTTGATCCAGACAACGCAATAAAACCGATCGAAACCCTGAGAGGTCGAGGGTATCGCTTCAATATCAACAATCCATGACACCCCCTTCGATTAACACCCGCATGCTCGTCGCTGCCGGTTTTATTCTGGCAGGCTTTCTCAGCATCACCGGCATCACCCTTGAACGTACTTATAGCGTTACCGCAGAGGATGCACTCAAAGAACGAATGATGATCCACCTCAGCGTCTTGATCGCCTCGCTCGACGAAAATGACCAGGGTGAAATTCGCATGATCTATGAACTACCTGAACCTCGCTTTTTCATGCAGGGATCTGGGCTTTATGCAAAAATCATTAAAAATAGTGGAGAGATCCCATGGTCTTCACCTTCGATGATCGGCATGGAAATCGCGTCACATGATGGCTATTCACGCGGTGATCAAAAATTTGAACGCATCGTTTCTGCATCAGGCGACTCGCTGCTTTCTCTCAGTATTGGGTTAACCTGGGGTGAGCATGACACAACAAACCAGGGCTACACATTTGTCGTCATCGAAGATCTTAAGAAGGTCAATCAGCAAATAAAAAACTTTCGCCATAACCTCTGGGTATCACTGGGCGGGGTAACCATTGTATTACTATTAATGCTAACACTCATTCTGCGCTGGGGGCTATCACCGCTGCGCAAGGCAGCCAAAGAGATTGGCGAGATTGAAGCAGGCATGCACAAAGAGATCGAGGGCCTCTACCCCAGGGAACTCAGCGGCCTGACCAACAACATCAACGCACTGATACGAATCAACAGCGAGCATGAAACACGCTATACCGCCAGCCTGGGTGACCTTGCACATAGCCTGAAAACACCGCTAGCAGTCCTGCGTGGCGCAATTGAAATACCCACCACATCCATAGAAACCCTACGAAAAACCACGGAGGAGCAGATTGAGCGCATGGATCAAATTGTGCAATATCAACTGCAACGCGCCGCCACCTCTGGGCGCACCGCCTTAACGGCACCCATTAATCCAGAGCGTATCGCTAATAAAGTGATCTCTGCGCTCGATAAGGTCTATGCCGATAAAAAAGTACAGGGGAACCTTGATGTCAGTTCAACACTCGAACTTCACATCGAAGAAGGCGATTTGATGGAACTACTTGGCAACCTGGTCGACAATGGCTACAAATGGTGTAAAGGGCGTGTTGATGTCTCTCTTTCACTCGAAAACAACAGACCACACCACAACCGAACAAGACGACTCTTGATTGAAGTGGCCGATGACGGCCCAGGCATCTCACAGGCACTGTCAGATAAAGTCGTACAGCGTGGCTGGCGCAGAAGCGAAGAAGAGATCACCGGTCATGGACTCGGCCTCTCTCTCGTTAGCGATATTGTGAATCTCTACGAAGGCGAACTAAAGATCAAACAGTCACCACTTGGCGGCGCGTTAATTCAGATCTATCTGCCCATTTAAATCAGTCATATCATGTGACCTTGCCATCTCGATGGTCTTGTTCAAAGGTCGTCAGGCAACGAGAAAACTCAGCACCCAGCAACACCACCAACCACGATACATAGATCCAGACAAGAAACACCGGTATCACAGCCAGTGCGCCGTAGATAACGGTATACGAGGGAAATGCCAATACGTACCAGGCAAAGCCCTTTTTTGCCAATTCAAATAACAGCGCCGCAAGCAATGCGGATACCATTCCCACTCGCCATGAAACTTTGCAGTTTGGCACCACCACATAAAAGAGTAAAAGCGCCATCACGGTGACTGCAACCGGGGCGATCATTAATACGCTGTTTTTAATCCCTGTAATCGCCCCGCCACCTTCGGAAATTAATGGCAATGAGACAACATATGATGTCAGCAATAGACTGGCTGCGAATAAAATAGACGATAACAATAGCACCCCGCCATAAATCAGTAATGCCGAAAAGAAATGACGCTCAGGTTTAACATGCCAGATATCATTTAACGCAATGTTAATGGTGTTCATCAACATCAGAGAGGTAAGCATGAGAAACATCAGGCCAACCCCACCACTGCTCGCCGCTGTCTCAATAAACTGCTGAAAATGCAGTTGTAGTTGATCATTAGAAGCGGGTACAAAATTACTAAAAATATAGCCCTGAATATCATCGATCAGCGAAGAAAATAGCGGGAAAAATGCGAGAATTGAAAAGACTACCGCCAGCAGTGGCACTAATGATAACAATGTGGTGTAACTTAAAGCGGCTGCCGTACGCGTGCAGTTATCTTCCATAAAACGCCCACCTAAGTAGCGTAAAAAAAGAAAGGTAATACGCACTCGGCCAGGGTTAGTATTCAAGGTTTATGAAATACAAAATTAAAGGGTTATTAATGATTCAAATCTTGTTCGGCCTGATGGCGCGCCTTGTTGGCCAGGCGAATCGCTTCATGTACTCTATTTTCATCGACAGCAAGTCTCGCCTGATCAAAAAGTGTGGCGGCATCATTAGATAATACGCCGCGCTGAGAAGCATACTGTAACACCAGCTTGGCCGCACTCATCACCTGCGCAATATCCTGCGCTTTAATCGCCTCAGCCCTGGCCGCCTCAGCATCTTCACGTGCACCGCCAAAATCACCCTGTTCCAGTTCACGCTCCGCCTTATCTAGCAACTGTTCAGCTTGCTGGACATTTTCACTGGCATGCTCCGCCGCCCCAACATCATGCGCGGCGCTCACTGCCTGACGTGCGTCACTCATCTCCTGTGTCGGCGCGCTGGCACACCCGGCCAATAGCACCACCCAGAACGTGAATAGATAATTTATTTTTTTCAAAAAGCACACCGCCATAGCCACCACCGGTAACACGTTGTTGAACAAAGAGAAACCACCACAGTTCAACGCTAATCGAACATACCTTAAAGAGAAATTATCACCCTCACCCTGTAGGCTGTCAAGAAAAGGCGCGTTAGAATAAGCGCTATCAGAAATAACGAACCATTCAGGGGAAGCCACACATGAGCACCACAATATATCACAACCCACGCTGTTCAAAATCACGCCAGACACTACAGCTACTCCAGGATAATGAGATTGAGCCGACCATTGTGGAATACCTTAAGACGCCACCATCTGCGGATGAACTGGAGCAGATCCTTACCCTGCTAAATATCGAACCACGTGGTTTAATGCGTCAAAAAGAAGCCGCCTACCAGGAAAATAACCTCAATGACCCTGCGTTATCTCGCGCTAGCCTGATCGAAGCCATGATTGAACACCCCATCTTAATCGAACGACCGATTGTCATCACCAATGGCAAAGCTGCCGTGGGTAGACCACCCGAAAACGTACTGGAAATCATCTAACATGGCCGAAATTTTAGTGCTCTACTACAGCCGCTACGGTAATGTCGCCAAAATGGCTCAACTGATTGCAAGAGGCGTCGAAGAGGTTCCCGATGTTACCGCTCGTATTCGCACAGTCCCGGCAGTATCCACCGTGTGTGAGACGACTGAAGCGACCATCCCCGATGAGGGAGCGCCCTACGCCACACATGATGACCTCAAACAGTGCGCCGGGCTAGTGCTCGGCAGTCCAACACGCTTTGGCAACATGGCAGCCCCACTCAAATACTTTCTTGATACCACCGGGAGCCAGTGGTTGAGCGGTACACTGAGCGGTAAACCGGCCGCCGTGTTTACCTCAACAGGTTCAATGCATGGCGGGCAGGAGAGCACCCTGCTCTCGATGATGATCCCGCTGTTACATCACGGCATGTTGATCAGCGGCATCCCTTATAGTGAAACCGACCTGCTCAACACCCAGAGTGGCGGCACCCCATACGGCGCAAGCCACCTTGCCGGTAATGATGGCAAACTGCCTATTACAGAAGAAGAGAAACGACTCTGCCGGGCGCTAGGGAAAAGGATTGCCGAGACTGCACTCAAACTACAGGCCTGATGAAAGTATTCAGCGAAACCTCAGGAAGGTGGCGTTAAGTCGCGTGCTAAAAATTCCTTCAAAAAAGGGATGGTCAAGCGACGCTGCGCCACCAGTGTCGCATGATCAAGCGCTTCGAGCAGTGAAAACAGTGAGTGCATATCGCGCCGGGTACGGCTAAAAAGGTAACGCGCCACATCATCATTCATCTGCATCCCGATCGCCTTTGCTCGCGCCTGTAACGCCACCACCTTCTGCTCATCATCCAGCTCATTGAGCTGAAACACTAACCCCCAACCCAGTCGAGTGGCTAAATCAGGTAGCACTAACGCCAAACCTTGCGGTGTTGTATTAGCAGCAACAACCAACAGCACCCCATCACTCTGCATCCGGTTATAGAGATGAAAGATCGCCTCTTCCCATTCTCGCAGCCCAGAAATCGCCTCAATATCATCCAGGCAAACCAACGCGAGGGATTCCATTCCATCCAGTATCTCAGGCGAAAACATCTGATAATCTCGCAATGGCAAGTAAACCGCCACTTCAGCACGAGCCGCCATTTGATGACACGCAGCCTGCATCAAATGAGACTTACCGCAACCTGAAACGCCCCACAGATAAAGCGGCGTAGTATCACCATCAGGTGCCATAGCACGTTGCAGCGTGGTCACCAGTTGCTGGTTATCTGCAAGGGAAAAATTCTCAAAGGTTGCATGATCACGCAACCGAATACTCAGGGGTAACTGTTTTGCCATACGTCTGAAAGAGAACTACTCTGTCCTGTTTTTTGGCACGTCAGAAACAGTCGCTTCTGTCGCCCCTACAACCGCTTCGTCTATCGTTTCAGAGACCACAGCAACATGAGTCTCCACCACCTCATCCGCGCCATAAATACTGCTGTCAAGGTATTGATCATGGGCGTAACGCAACAACACCACCAATACAGCAGACACTGGCAGTGCCAGTAAGATACCGAAAAAACCGAATAACTGCCCGCCTGCCATCACAGAAAAAATCACCATCACAGGATGCAGGCCAATCCGCTCACCCACCAGCCACGGGGTTAACACAAAGCCTTCCAGTAGCTGCCCGACACCAAAGACTGCAATCACAAACAGTAATAGCGAAAGATCATGCACCTGCACAATCGATGCAATACCGGCAACCAGAATACCCACAATCAAACCAAGATAGGGGACAAAACTAACGATACCCGCCAGTAGCCCAATCAGGAAAGCAAGATCAAGCCCCACCATCCACAACCCTACAGTGTAGATCACCGTTAGCGCCAACATCACGGATAACTGGCCCCGCATAAAGGTACCGAGTACTTCATCACAATCCATCGTCACGCGATAAACCTTTGGTTCAGCCGCTCGGGGCAGCAACGAACGAAGATGTTCAATCAGATCACCCCAGTCACGCAACAGATAAAAGGTAACAACCGGAATCAGCACCAGGTTAGCCACCCACTCCAGTACCGCCAGCCCTGACTTAGAGACCACCGCAACCAGACCAATCGCCGTGCCACCAACCTGACGCCAATGATCAACAAAGGCCTGTTTTAACAGGTCCAGATTAAGGGTCTGTTCGCCAAAACCAATATGCTCCTGAGCCCATGGCAAGGCGACCCGCTGAACCCAGTCGACATAACCCGGCCAGTTACTCACAAAGACACCGACCTGGCGCTCCAACAAAGGAATAATCACAATCGGCAGCATTAACACCAGCAATGAGATGACACTAAAGACCGTTAACGTTGAGTTGTTACGGGAAAAACCTCGCTGCTCAAGACGCACCACAAAGGGATGTCCCATATAGGCGAGCAGCCCAGCAATCAAAAAAGGCGTCAACACAGGTGCTAGCAGGTAGAGCAGCACACCGCTGCCTGCCACCAACATTAATATCCACCACTTCTGCGCTTCAGCCATCATCCATCACTTCTGTTCTGATTATTTTCAACATGTGCAACCATCGTACGTCGCCCCCAGACCCACACATATCCGGCGCCACTTAATTAGTGATCACCTGTACAAATAGATCATGCCATCAACCACCCATTCAGAGAGCGGTCACCGGCAATACTAATAGCACGCGCAACACCGTAATGACGTGACTCAGGCTCATGGCAACAGGCGATACCACAACTGATCATATGCCTCGTCCACTGTTTCCCATGATGGTGTCTGTAAACCATCGCCTGCATCAACATTGATCACCGCCGGGACTTCCACTAGCGTGCGCCCAAAGCTAATCGTCTGTGCCAGCCCTTCGCTGTTTCCTCGCACCAGTAAATCATACGTCACCGTTTCATCAACCAGACTATCCACCTGCATTGAAGTCACTTCATCGAGCGACTGTAAAAACTGAGATGTGCGCGCATAGTCTTCCAGTGAAAGTACATCTTTCACCGCCACTTTGAGACGGACACTCTGCGATTCATCAAACACTTTGGCAAAACGGCGCCCAAGATGATCCGCCACGCCATCCACACCGGCCGACAATACTTCAGCCTGCAACGGTGAACTCGCCTGCCAGTGTGCCGCTTCTCCTCCCTGGTACAGGGTCCAGCGTGATTTCCAGATACCATCACTTTGATGAAACAACCTCCCAACCAGAATCGCTTCCGTCGCGTAACGTGACGAACCCCTCAAGATAGCATCCTGGAAATTACCCCAGACATCGGTAAAGCGCAGCGCTATTTGATCCTCTAAATCCCACAACGGCACAAACAGTGGCAACCCACGGCGCTGCGCCTGCTGCTGCATCACCTGCTTCACTTGCGGCAAGGTATCGCCTCCCATCAAAGAGCGCACCCCGCCATCATCCATCGCCACCCAGACCAATGTTGCCGGGCGCACCTGCCCCCACAGCGGCACGGCCGCCCTGCGCAGCGCCTGATCAATCGCGGCCGGGTCAAAGCTGACCCACAACACTTGCGTCAGTCCGCCGGGCAACTCGCCATGCGCGCCGGCGCGTCGCGGCAAAGCACGGTAACGATATTGCTGCACCAACTGCAACGAACGCTTATAAAGCCCTCTCAGTGCCTCCCGGCGCGGCGTGTTGCGATCACCACTCACACGTACCAGCACTTCATCCAGGGCAGCCCTGATCGCCTCATTGCGCTCATCACGAGCCTGACTGGTCACCAGCACCTCAGTCTCGTACAGCCCATCAACCTCTGCGGCGTGGCTACTCAACGAGAAAATCAGTGCAAAAAAACAGCAACCAGGAAAAAACAACAGGCGCAACCACGCCAATCCAGGCGCATCAGTGGGTCGCTGCACTGCCCGCATCGAATATGCGGCATGGAAAGTGACTCTGCTAAAAATTTCAATCATAGGTTTTATTGTATCAGTCTATCGAGACCTTCCACAAAGATTGCACTCACGGAAGGTTTCTGCTGCAAGGCCACGAGCATGGCACATAAATTTGCGTTAGAATAGCGCCCGGGGCAGTGCTCCAACAAATTTACCCAAATCATAGCCAAAGTTAACCGATCCGTGAATTCAGACAATACAAAACCAGCAGTAGAGACCACCTCCCTTAGCTACCGTGATGCGGGCGTCGATATCGATGCTGGCAACGCGCTGGTCGAGAAGATCAAATCCACCGCAAAAAAGACCACTCGCCCCGGGGTACTCTCCGGTCTGGGCGGTTTTGGTGCGCTATTCGAGCTACCGCTAGATCGCTACCGCCAGCCAGTACTGGTCTCCGGCACCGACGGTGTTGGCACCAAACTAAAGCTCGCAATCGAAACCGGCAAGCACGACACCATCGGCATCGACCTGGTGGCGATGTGTGTCAACGACCTGATTGTACAAGGGGCAGAACCACTTTTTTTCCTCGATTATTACGCCACTGGCAAGCTTGATGTCGATGCCGCCGCTGAAGTGATTCAGGGGATCGGTGCTGGCTGCGAGCTAGCAGGCGCCGCACTCACCGGTGGTGAGACCGCTGAAATGCCAGGCATGTACCAGAAAGGGGATTACGACGTGGCAGGCTTCTGTGTTGGCGTGGTTGAAAAAGATCAGATCATCGACGGCAGCAAGGTTGCTGCGGATGATGTGTTGATCGGCATCGCCTCATCCGGCCCGCACTCAAATGGCTATTCACTGGTACGCAAGATCATCGAACATTGCGGTGCTAATCTCTCAGATGCCTTTGGCGACAGCACCCTCGGTGAAACCCTGCTGACACCGACCCGTATCTACATCAAGCCATTACTCGAACTATTTAAAGAGATCGAGGTGCATGCACTGTCACATATCACTGGCGGTGGCCTACTCGAAAATATACCACGCGTCATGCCAGCAGGAACCAGCGCCAATATCGACTGCAGCGCCTGGTCACGCCCAGCGATCTTTGACTGGCTGCAACAGCAGGGCAATGTCACCGTGGAAGAGATGCACCGCACATTTAACTGCGGCATCGGCATGGTGCTGTGCGTAGCACCTGAAGATGCCGCCAGAACCATCGAGCGGCTACAGCAGCAGGGCGAACAGGCGTGGCAGATCGGCACTATCCAGTCAACGCCGAACGAAGCGGCAAGCGTGATTCTCTCCAACGCTAAATGAGCAATCACCAGCACGCAGTAGCACTACCAGTTGTAGTGCTGATTTCAGGCAATGGTAGCAATTTACAGGCAATTATTGACGCGGTTCAACATGATGACCTGCCGGTCGAAATCCGCGCCGTGATTAGTAGTCGTCCCGATGCCTATGGCCTTGAGCGAGCACGCGCGGCCAACATTTCCACCGAGGTAGTTGACCACAGGGCCTTCAATAACCGCGCAGAATACGAGGATGAACTGCAAACATCAATCGATCAACATCAGCCAGCACTGATAGTACTAGCAGGCTATATGCGCATCCTGGGCAATGCATTTGTCAATCACTATCAGGGACGAATGCTAAACATTCATCCATCGCTGCTACCCGCTTTCCCAGGTCTCAATACCCACCAGCGCGCGCTCGATGCTAACGTGGCAAAACATGGTGCCTCGATTCATTTTGTCACCAATGAACTCGATGGCGGCCCGGTGATTCTGCAGAGCAGCGTGCCGTTACTGCCCAATGATGATGCACAATCACTGGCCAAACGCGTCTATCGTCAGGAACACCAGATCTACCCCCTTGCGATTCGCTGGTTTGCCGAAGGACGGCTCAGCACCACCGCAGGTAACGTACATTTTGACCAAAAGCCACTCACCCACCCGATACAGTATTCGGATATCAGATGATCAGCCACGTGCGACAGCTGTCGCATCAAATCCACACCATGTCTGTACCACGCGCGTGCCTGGCTCTGCCATTCCTTTATATGGGTGTGATCTTTTTGCTTTCTTCCATTCAGGGTGATGGTTCACCCGCAACTGTCGATCCGATCACAGGCACCATCAAAGCGATCATCTACAATGGCGCGCATGTACCGCTATTTGCATTACTCGCGTGGCTCTGGTGCTGGTCACTCACTGCATGGAATATAACGCTAAATAAGCGCCTGATACTCGCCTTCTGTTTGACCGCAATCTATGGCGTGAGCGATGAATGGCATCAAAGCTTCACTCCTGGACGAGATACTTCCTTTTTAGACGTCATGCTTGATATGCTAGGCGCCAGTCTTGCGGTGTACTTTTACCGCGGACAACAGGTAAGCGCTAACGGATAAGCGCTAACGGATAAGCGCTATGCTCATCGCCATAACAAACCAGATTAATATTATCCATTAAAATTTAAGGACCGATTGTGAAAAAAATCGTCATTTTTTTACTTATCAGCGTCGCCACCACTGCGGCCTATGCGGAAACACGCTACATCACCGATCGCCTTGAGATCACCATGCGCAGCGGTGAAAGTAATCAGCACAAGATCCTGCGCATGCTCAGCAGCGGCACCCAGCTCGAACTGATCCAGACAAATACCGATTCAGGTTATTCTCAGGTTCGCCTCAAAAATGGCAGCCAGGGGTGGGTCATCACCCGTTACCTGGAGCAGCAACGTAGTGCGCGTGAACGCCTTGCGGCTAACGAAAAACAGCTGGCGCGTATCAAATCAGAAAACAGAGTGCTTAATGACAAATTTTCTGAATTAACCCGTAAACATAGCGCGCTAAACAACAAAACTAACAAACTGAGCGCTGACAACGAAAAACAGTCTAAAGAATTTGCACGCGTGCGCAGCATCTCATCAAATGCACTCACACTCGATAGTGAAAACACATCTCTCAGAGAACAGACTCGCCAGTTAGAGCGAGCCCATCAGGCACTACAACTGGAAAATGGCTCCCTCAAAGATCGCAGTGACCGCGACTGGTTTATTGTCGGCTCTGGCGTCATCTTGCTCGGCATGATGATCGGCCTGATTATTCCAAAGATTCGCTGGCGTAAAAAATCAGACTGGAGCTCACTCTAATAAATCTCGCTCATCATGAGGCGGTCACCTCATGATGATGCGTATCCCAGGGAGTGTTAACAATTGCCTGAGTAAGCGTGATTCTGAGACATTTTTCATGTTGACAAGGCACGATGAGCAGTCATAGTGGTTTTATTACGACGAATGGCAACGCCACCAGCGTGGGAAAGGGGCAGAACCCGCCACAAACGGTGATTTTAACACCCCTAATAAATTGGCTCTTCCACATAAGCGGGTGCCACCGCCAGAGAAAGGTTGGCTATAACCGCTTCCGCCACCTCCGAACTAAGCGGGTTGGTACTGCTATTTCCCAGAATAGTATGAATCGCTAACACCGCTTTACCGTAATCTTCTGGGTCAATCTTAGAGAAGTTCTTATCCTGAGAGCGCTGCAAGACGCGTTTGGAAACATGATCATCAGGGCGAAACTCACTCAGGATCGGTGCGTAACGCCACAACATCCCCTCCTCCCCTTCAATCTTATCAATGTAGGCATTGACCTCTTTCCTGACAGGATACTCACGTCGGTTACTCACCATCATCCAGGTGACAAAACCGGCCACGGTCGCGGGTACCATCATAATCCATACCAGTTTGGAAAAAACGGTTACATCAACAGCACCACTCTTCCAGCCAAAGAGGCCAATCGAAAAACCTGCCCCATAAACGATACCGGCCGCCAGCACACCAGACAACTTGGTCTTATTACGAAGCGGCTTAACCCGTTTTTCATAATCAAGCCTAGGCACATCAAAACACTGCTCAAAATGGCCAAAAATCTCTTTTTTAGCCTGTCGTCTATTTTTCTTCTTCTCAGCCATCCCAGCCTCTCAATACACATCCGCTACAGCAGCACATTACGACGCACCTTTAATCATCAACCATTCGAATGGAAAAGCTCAGTTTATCACCAGGAACGCGGCAATTTTTGATGAATCACAATGCGCTCATGTTCAACATGCACATAACCACCAACAACGAGATCTTTCATGATGCGCGTAACCATCTCACGCGACGCACCCACCATCTTACCAAGATCCTGGTGGGTCGGCTTTGGCTCAACCACCATTTTACCCTCCTCATCTTCGCACTCGACTGCAATACTTAATAATGTCCTCGCAACTCGCCCATAAACATCAAGCAACGCAAGATTTTTAACATTATCTGTCAACGCACGTATACGTTGCGTCAAATTTTTGATCACCTTCAACGCAATAGCAGGATGATGCGCCAACACCTCCTGAAAGGCTTTTTTTGAGATCACACAAAACTGCGAGCTTTCAACCGTCATCACTGATGCCGAACGTGGCAGGTCATCTAACAGCGCTAGTTCACCAAAGTATTCACCCGCGCTCTGCGTATTCAGGATCACTTCCCGTCCCTTTTCACTGGTGAGAAACACCTTCACCCTGCCACTCAGGATCAGAAATAGAGAATCAGAATCATCCCCCTCATGAATCACAATGGTATTCCTGGGAAAGCCCTTCACTTTGGCCCCTCCGTGAATAACAGACAACTCATGCTCTTCCAATCCAGCAAACAGCGGGATATTTGCCAACTGACGATCCATCCGGCCTCCATTCAAACAAGTAAAACCCTGGTTATTATAAGGCCTGCACACGATACAATCACGAGTAAAATAGCTAATACCGCCTTGTTTTTCATTAAAAATGAGTCAGTAGCACGCTATTAACGGCGCTTTCTGCCTTAATCAGGAAATTATTGACTCATTTTTCTTTCGCGTTTGTATCATACATAAGGTCTCATTATAGTTGTTTACTCGATAATGATAACACGCACCGATTATCCAGTTTAATAGCAGCCTGAATAACTTCCCCTTCACCCCGTCTTTACAAACATGTATGCTTTTGAAGTATCTAATAAAAACATGAATTTTACAGTGGATGCATTAGCAATACAGCATAGACTTAAATGATGCCAGCATCACAGACCATGATAACCACCTGTGAAACGCTTTTGCCGCCTGAAACGAATACATCAATCCTTTAAAACCCTGACCAGGAGCACTCATTGCAGCATCAGTCAAAATGGCTAATTGTGGGTACATTAGGCGGACTGCTTGGCGCGCTGCTGGGTCTTAGCACATGGGCACTTAAGCTAGAAGAAAACACCGGGCTAGAGTCACTCTTTCATCAACGCGGCGCCATCCCACCCCCCAGAGAAATTGTGATCATCGCGCTCGACAAACGCTCAGCCGACCAGCTTGGACTACCTAACGAATCCGCATTATGGCCACGCCAACTGCACGCAGACCTCGTCACAAAACTCACCACAGCGGGAGTCAAAAGCATCACCTATGACATGCTATTTAAAACACCCAGAGACCCGCTACAGGACAGGGCCTTTGCCGATGCCATCCTCGCAGCCAACAATGTCATTCTATTTGAATTCATGAAAAAAGAACTGGCGACTAACAGTGCCAGCCCAGATATGACAACCACCATACGCCGTCGCATTCAGCCAATTCCACTACTGGTGGATACCGCTGCTGCACTCGCCCCCTTTCCACTGCCCAGGGTACCGCTCAAGGTGAGTCAATTCTGGAGTTTTGCCCCCGGCGCAGGCGATGCAGCCACCCTGCCGACTGCCACCCTGCAACTCTACACCCTGGATGCCTACGATGACTTCCTCATGTTACTGCAACCGCTAGCACCGCAGCATATTGCCACATTACCAGCAACAAAACAGGAACTGCTCGAACAGCGCAAACTGACAACACTCATCCACCAGCTAAAACGCCTCTTTGCGAATGAACCCACACTACTGGAAAAATTAACAACTGCCGCCCAGGATTCAAAACAGACGTTTCAAAACAGAGATCAACTACTCGCCCTGTTACGCATCTATCACAAACGCCATAGCCACTACCTCAACTACTATGGACCACCAAGAACCATCACCACCATCCCGTTCTATCAGATCATTCAAAGTAAAAATAGCCCCGAGTTTCAGGCTCAGCTTGCCAACCTAAAAGATAAAATGATCTTTATCGGTTACTCAGCAGAACTACAATGGGAACAGAAAGATGGTTTTTACAGTGTCTATTCGCGCGAAGATGGCCTCGATATCAGCGGCGTCGAAATTGCCGCTACCGCCACCGCTAATCTACTCCAGGGGCGCAGCATTCAAACGCTATCACCAGTGGCTCACTTCACCATATTGCTGCTCTGGGGTGCGCTTATTGGCATGCTCGCGATCCAGCTAAGCGCAGTTCGCGCTACCCTGGCAGTGCTACTGCTTGCCACGGGCTATTTTTTCCTGAGCCTGGCTTTATTTAGCTACATCAACCTGTGGTTACCATTATTCATCCCATTATTAATACAGGCGCCACTGATTCTTTTTGCCGGCATCATCTGGAAACACCTCGATACGGTACGTGAACGCCGCAACATGCATGATGCCTTCAGCAATTATCTACCCAAACAGGAAATTGATCGTTTAACCAGAAACAACACACCGCTCGCCCCCGGCGGTGAACTGCGCTATGCCACCTGCCTGTACACCGATGCCGCACAGTACACACAGCTGTCCGAACAGATGACACCCGCTGAACTCGGTGCATTAATGAATCGCTATTACACCACTATCTTTGCCCCCATACATCGCCATCAGGGCGACATCTCAGATGTTGTCGGTGATGCCGCCATGGCGCTGTGGCCGAGCAACGAGCCCTCGTCCACATTACGTCATGCCGCCTGCTGCGCCGCAATAGATCTAATTGATGCTGTTGAGCGCTTTAACCTCGAAAATCCAGCACATCAACTTCCCACGCGTGTCGGCATGCATTGCGGTGAAATTTTACTCGGTAACGTCGGTGCCGTTGGCCGCTTTGAATATCGCGCCACCGGTGATGTCGTCAACACCACCTCCAGGATTGAAGGCATGAACAAACTGTTTAAAACCCGCCTGCTCGTGAGTGACGATGTATTGAATGGCCTGGATGGTTTTCAAACACGTCCCATTGGCACATTCATTCTGGCAGGAAAATCACGCCCGATCTCACTGCATGAGATGATCTCGCTACGCAGTAATGCCAGCGCAACACAACAACAGCTCTGCACGCAATTTTCAGCGGCGCTGACACTGTTCAAAAGTGGCGACTGGAATGCAGCACAGCAGGCGTTCAACACCCTCATCACCACTCATCAGGATCACGCCTCACATTATTACCACCAGCTCTGTCAGGCGTATCAGAACACACCACCACCCGCCCCATGGAACGGCACTATCAATATCATAAAGAAATAACGCAATCACTCCGTACCCTCCTCAAACACTTCATTCAAACTAGATAAAAAGCACCTGGATTGAGGTGGTCGTCGCAAAAAAATGTCACTTAAGACTCGCACTACGACATTTTTTGCCTCTGGCGATGTTAAAAAACGACTCAAACGCCCATTTATCGTGATAAATTATCTCATTTTGTGCGTCGATACCTTGCCATAGCGATAGATTCTTGCTAGCAAAAAAACCACTACATTAAAGCTAAAGGTTGTTAATCAGCTCAATTAACGGTAGAACTATGCTACTGAAGGAGAGTAGTATCAATTCGAAGCCGCACAAAAAACACCCCCGTTGCACAGCGATACCCATCACCCAATGGCTATTGCTGTGGTTACTACTGACGCTTTTCGCACCCACCGTGATCGCAACAACCTGCGAAAACTGGGTCGCGCGCGTGGTTTCGGTTCAGGGGATTGTTGAAGCGAGGCCATCCGACGGTAAACGCTGGCAAACCGTTAAGCAAGGGCAAACCTACTGCGCCAACGAAATGATTCATGTCCGAGAAAACAGTCGTGCAGCACTCGAACTGGCTAATGAAACGATCATTCGCCTCGATCAAAACACCACCATTGTTTTAACCGGCGAAACAGAAGAAGCCTCCTGGTTAGACCTGCTAAAAGGGGCGGTGCACTTTATCACCCGGGCACCTCATTCACTCAAGATCAAAACACCCTACGTTAATGCCGCCGTTGAAGGGACTGAATTTGTGATTCGCGTTGAAAATGGCGAAACCACTGTTAGCGTAATTGAAGGGCGCGTCGCGCTGGAAAACGAACAAGGCCAACTCCTGCTCACCGATGGCCAGTCCGCCTCGGCGCGTGCAGGTGAAGCACCGATGAGACGATTCGACATCACCCCTGAAGATGCCGTGCAATGGTCGCTCTACTACCCCAGCGTGATCGATAAATCGCCTCATCAAAGCGGCCCAGACAATAGCGACTTCAGCCACCCCTTGATCGTTGAAGCAGATCGCCTGCTCGCTGTCGGGCGTGTCGATGAAGCGCGCCTGCTGCTCGACAATATTATCCAGCAATCAGCCGATATCGCCCCGGCCCACGCCATGCTCTCCATTATCGCCTTAACCCAAAACCGCAACAACGAGGCGATGACACTGGCGCAAGCTGCTCTTACCCTTGACCCCACTTCGCCGGAGGCGGCCATTGCGCTCTCTTATGCGCAACAGGCGCAGTTTGATCTGCGTGCAGCACGTGATACCCTGCGTACCGCATTGCGCTTCACCCCTGATAACAGCCTGCTACTGGCACGACAGGCAGAACTGCTGCTCTCACTCGGTGATCTTGAACACGCTGAAATCCTCGCACAACAGGCGATCGGACTCAACCCAGCACAGGCCCACGCCCTGACCATTCTTGGCTTTGCCCACCTCGGCCAGTTTGAAGTGAAACAGGCCCAACGCTATTTTAAGCGGGCAATTCACCTCAACCAGGCCGACCCACTGCCGCGCCTTGGCCATGGCCTGGCGGTGATCCGCAACGGCAAACTCACCGATGGTCGGCGTGAGATTGAGATCGCCGCAAGCCTCAATCCAGCCAATGCGCTGATCCGCAGCTACCTCGGCAAGGCCTACTATGAAGAGAAGCGCAACGAACTGGCGGAAGAGCAGTTTATCCTTGCAAAATCCCTCGACCCCAACGACCCCACCCCGTGGTTTTATGATGCGATTCGGAAACAGACGCTCAACCGTCCCGTTGAGGCACTGCAAGACCTGCAGCAATCGATCCACTTAAATGATAACCGTGCCGTCTACCGCTCAAGGCTGTTGCTGGATCAGGACCACGCCGCGCGTAGCAGCAGCCTGGCACGTATCTATAACGACCTCGGCTTTTCACAACTGGCACTTAGCGAAGGGTGGAAGTCGGTCAGCAGCGATCCCGCCAACCACTCCGCCCATCGCCTGCTGGCCGACTCTTATTCCGCCCTGCCGCGCCATGAGATTGCGCGCGTCAGCGAACTGCTCCAGGCACAGCTACTGCAACCACTGAACCTCAACCCGATTCAACCCCAACTGGCCGAGAGCTCACTCGGCATTCTCGACGGCGCCGGTCCCAGCAACGCCAGTGCCAATGAATTTAACCCGCTCTTTACCCGCAACCGCTTCTCGTTACAGATGAATGCGATTGCCGCCTCCCTGGACAGCAATTTAGAAAACAGAAAAACCTACAACACCCGCAGTACCGACCTGATTCACTCCGGTGTCTGGGGCCGTTACTCATATAGCCTCGGTACCTTTAACGACTACAATGAAGGGATTCGTCCCAATCAGGACCGCGACCGTGAGATCAACAACCTCTTTCTCCAGACCGCGCTAAACCACCGCACCAGTGTCCAGTTTGAGTACCGCAATACACAGACAGCACAGGGCGACCTACCACTGCGGTATGACCCACTACGCTTCTCCAGCAGCCAAAGAACATTCATTGACAGCCGCATTCTAAGGCTTGGTTTAAGGCATGACCTCGCGGTGGGCAGTACACTGTTACTCTCAGCCTTAAGCAGCAATTTCGATGAACGTCAACAAGATGATGGGGGCTTTCCAAAACAAGGATTCACTGCGGCAAGTAACGGCAGCAGCATTGAACTGCAACATCTATATAACAGAAGCATTTATAACATCACCGCTGGCGCAGGCATCTTTAATGGCAAGAATAACCTTATCTTTAATTTCGCCCCGCAACCCTGCCCTGGCAGCTGTGCAATTACCACCCAAAGACCCACAAAATACCGTAACGGCTACCTCTATGCACAACTTAAACACCGCCACAATTTCACCTGGACACTGGGCCTTAGCATTGATGATGTCCAGACAACCCTGAAAGATAGCAACCAGCTAAACCCAAAACTGGGCATTAGCTGGCAGCCCGATCATCACACCACCATCCGGGCGGCTGCATTTCGTTCACTCAAGCGCGATCTCGCCAACAACCAGACACTGGAACCGACCCAGGTCGCCGGCTTTAACCAATTTTTTGATGATATCAATGCGACCGATAGCCGCCGCTACGGCATCGCCATCGAACGGCGTCACAGCACACTCTTTGGCGGAATAGAGCTTTCCAAACGGGCCCTTGTTGTGCCGTTCGGCTCCACCATCAATGGGGTTAATAACATCGTAGAGGCAAAATGGCGAGAACGGCTGCACCGCGCCTATCTCTACTGGACCCCTGTTAGCTGGTTAGCCGCCAGCAGCGAATACCGCTATGAGGCATTCTCTCGGCCCGCAGAAAGAAGTATTGACCAGCGAGACCCATCCACCGGGATCCCTTCGCTTAAAACCCAGCAACTGCCCATCAGTGCCAACCTGTTTTTTAACAACGGCCTGACCCTGCAGATGACCACCACTAAAGTCAGGCAGAGCGGGCTATTCTACCAACCGGAGCTACAGGAGATTGTTGCCAGTGCCGACCAGTTCTGGGTCACTGATTTTTCACTCAGCTACCGCCTGAGCAAACAGGCCGGGCGCATCACGGTCGGTGCAAAAAACCTGTTCGACAAGACCTTTGTCTACCACAATACCGATATCGCCAATACCCGCCTGCTGCCTGAGCGCATTATCTTTACCCGCTTCTCTGTTACCTATTAACGACTGCCACCAACCGCTTATCAAAACGGATCGATAGCCCACTCTTTAATTAATAAAATTAGCCTCGCCGGTTAATAATTCACCTCACTTTCGTAGCCAACGTCACCGCCTTTTCCACCCACCGCTTGTAACATGAATTTAGCCATGAAGCGCATACTAAGCATCATGTTTCTTATTCAGACTCCTGAGGAGAAAAAAGTTCATGCAAAATTCACTCAAAAAAACCATCACTGCCACCATCTTTGCCCTGTTTGTCATCCTGCCATTTGGCGCGCAGGCCGCAGAGCAATCCGGTACCGCACCCGCTCAGATGCCAACCTCGGTACAACAGAGCCTGAATAGCATTGTGAGCGCCCCATTAACAGCCAATGGCGGGTTAATCATCGACAAGCTTAATCACACCCCCTTTGCCTCCCATGAAACAACCAATGCGTGGTGCTCATGGATATGTGGTGCTGGTGTATGCTGGTTCATGTGCTGGTAAATAAACAGCGCTATCCGGTGCAAGGATGCGCCGCAAATAAACCAGCATCATCCCGCCTCTTTTTGCAACCCCCATCAACATCAATATTTTCCATCAGGCATAAAAAAAACTGATGGGTCATTTCGGCGGACTGCCTGGCTGGAACTCATCCTTGGCATAAAGATGGTTTGTATCGGTTTAACAAGAATAATAGGGGGCAATCCTGTTTAATGAGAGATGCGCCAGTCTTCTCTTCCAGGTGACATGCATTAATGGCAATCAACAGTCATTCATTTTTATTGATCGGTTAGAAAATTCTTTCAAAAGATAATGAAGCCCCCCACGTTTACTGCGCAGCTGTAATGACCTGCTGGCGATCAGCCGTCGCCATCTCAGCGACATCAAAAACCGGCTCAAACAACTCGGAACACCCCCCTAACCCCTCCTTAAATTGACCATAAATCGCTACATAACCCCTTTTCTTTATAAAACGGCACGCTAATGTCAACGTAGCCTGGATGAAACGCAGTGGAAGCCGGGGAAACCGACTGCCCCCGGGTTTCACTTTTTTCGCGCGCCACTGCGTTTTCCAGGTTAACGGTTTCGTGGTACGATCCCAGTCATTTTACAGCCTTGTTTTAAGGCCGTTTCATTTCAGCGTAAGGAAAAGCGTCATGCCGACACTGTATGCCATTGATAAATTCGAAAAATTACCGGATTTCGTCGCCCGGCATTGCCATGAAACGTCCGCCACCGAGCAAGCGTCCATCTGCAAGATTGTGGCAAAATACAATGGGCACTATCCCAATCAGCCCCTGCTTGCCAATGAAT
>JAKISP010000051.1 GCA_021648525.1 Gammaproteobacteria bacterium | reverse complement strand
ACACCTGAATTGACTTCATCTACCTGAAATTCAAGGTAGGCAGCGGTGATAACAGCGCCCTGAGGGATCTTTAAATATTTGAAGCGCATGCCCACCACTTGATTATCGGCCCCATCCTGTACCAGTTCCAGGTCAGTGCTGTTGAGTCGAACGGTTCCGTTAGCATTTTCTTCTGCATCATCACTGCCACTGCTAATCTGACTCTGCCGAGTAATCAAGTCATTGGCTTCAAAAGGCACTAAACGGTATTCCACGATCAGGACTGGGGCACCCTGTGGATTCCCCTCAAACGATTCAGCGACTCGCTTAGCACTCGATGACCCCGTCACAAAGAGCGCCATGGCATTACCGTTTGTCCACGCTTCCTGGTTAACAATTTCCTGAATAAGCGTTGTAATATCAGGACTTTGATGGAAGTCACCCACGCGGCTCCAATCGTCCTCATTAACCCAGTTAACACTCGCATCGGTGATAGCCCTACTGCTGAGATTACCGCTATCGCT
Source organism: Gammaproteobacteria bacterium (assembly GCA_021648525.1). GTDB lineage: Bacteria > Pseudomonadota > Gammaproteobacteria > SZUA-140 > SZUA-140 > SZUA-76. The sequence continues at coordinate 20,369 of JAKISP010000051.1, read as the reverse complement.
CGTAAACACGGCCGCATGAGCCGTCGCTTGTGCAGTGATCATCAAATCGATGGCTCCCGTACTCATTTCATCCGCTTGAAACCGCAGGTAAGCATGGGTGATAACCGCATTTTGTGGCACTTGCATATTACCAAACCGCATGCCGACCATCTGGTTTTCGGCTCCATCCTGTACCAGTTCCAGGTCAGTGCTGGTCAGCCGAACGACGCCACTGCCATTTTCTTCTGCATCACTGGCACCATCACTCACCTGACCTTTTGTCGCGATTAAACCTTGCGTAGAAAATGGCGCTAAACGGTATTCAACCACTAGTTTCGGTGCGCCTGAGGCGTTTCCATCAAAAGAGTCGGCCTCACGCATGCCATTCGACGAACCAGAGATAATGATTGCCACCGCATTGCCATTAAGCCACGTACCCTGATTAATGATCTCCTGAATCAGCGGGCTTATATCAGGGCTTTGCTGAGTCTCTCCTATCACACTCCAGTCTTCCTCATTAGTCCAGGATACATTGGCCATCGTTTTCACGCGATTACTGATGTCATTCACATTGCTACTGAAAGAACGTGCATCAGGTGTCGCTTGTGCCGCAATCATTAAATCAATACTACCGGTGTTAACCTCATCCACAAGAAATTCAAGGTACGCCTGAGTAATGATGACGCCGCGAGGAATCTGTAAATCACGAAACCGTAGGCCAACGACTTGAGTGTCCATGCCATCCTGTACCAGTTCAAGATCACTGCTACTAAAATTAATCGTGCCATCGCCGCGCTCTTCGGCATCATCACGACTATTCATAATCTGGCGTTGCGTCGTCACCCGCTCGCCAACAACAGGCGAAGGGACCGTCACAGCAATAACCACCACTTCACTGTCCGTTAAACTATTATCCAGTGCGTCAATGGCACTCATGGTCACCGCATAGTTCCCGGCATCCCCTTCTGCAGGTGTCCAGCTAAGCTGCCCACTGCCATCACCATTGTCAATAAAGCCAGCATCGCCCACTGGCAAAGCAGTTAAGTCCGCCATCAGCCCTGGAACAGTGCCATCCGTATCACTGGCACTCACATTCACTACCATCAATTGATTTTCATTCACCTGCCGGTCACCAATCGCGGCTAATACGGGTGCGATGTTGATGCTGGAATCAATGATCGTGAAATCTTCGCTTGAAGTGGTGCTCGGGGTGTAACCGCCTAAATAACCTTTCACCGTCAGTAGGGTGCTACTCGTCAAATCAAATGGGACACTATATAAGCTGTCATTTTCACCAGGCATCGTCCCGTCCAACGTGTAGTAAAGCAGTGCAGCCGGCGTAGCGCTACTCATATTAATCGTCACACTATCGGTAAAAACCCCTCCCATCGGTGAAATGACGGGAGCCTCTACAATCGGCAAGACGTCAGGGTCAGCAATCACTGAGATGGTCAACATCTCGCTATCGACCAGGGCATTATCTGTCGCATCGATCGCACTGATCGTCACGGTATAATCACCCGCATCACCCGCAGCAGGTGTCCAGCTAAGCTGTCCACTACCATTACCATCATCAATAAAGCGGGCGTCACCCGCTGGCAGCGCGGTGAGATCCGCAATGAATGCTGGGACCGTGCCATCCACATCACTCGCGTTCACATTCACCACCATCAGCTGGTTTTCATTAACCTGTTGATCGCCAATAACCGCTAATACCGGCGCGGTGTTGATGCTGGAATCGGTAATCGTAAAGTTTTCACTCGCAGTGGCACTCGCGGTATAACCACTTAAGAAACCTTTCACTGTCAGAAGTGCGCTATTTGTCAAATCAAACGGCACACTATACAAGCCATCACTTTCATCAGGGATAGTCCCATCCAGCGTATAATGAAGTGCGGCCCCTACAGTGATACTACTGATGCTCACCGTCACACCATCGACATATGTCCCACCCGCCGGTGAAATCACAGGCACCTCAACAATCGGTATTTCAGCGCCCAGGCTGTACTCCACTCTGAGTGTTGGCGCACCTGAAGGCGCACCATCAAAAGCGTCTGCGACGCGTTTATCGCCAGGAGAACCCGCAATAATCATCGCGATGGCATTCCCCTGAACCCACCCACTCTGGCTAATCACTTCTTGAACAAGCACGCTGATATCCGGGCTATTTTGCAGAGCGCCAATGCTAACCCAGTCCACTTCGCTATCCCAGGCAACACGTGCAACAGATTTGTCTCTGTTACTGACATTCCGATACCCAGTCGTGAACGTGGAAGCATGCGCCGCCACTTCTGCAGCAATCACCAGGTCAATCTCGCCACCACTCGTTTCATCAACATGAAATTCCAGGAAAGCATTGATAATGGTCGCGCCCTGCGGAACCGCTAAATCAGGAAACCGCATGCCCACTATCTGAGTTTTTGTTCCGTCCTGAACAAACTCCAGGTCAGTGCTATTCAGTGAGACGGCACCATTTGAGTTTTCTTCCGCATCGTCGCTAGCAGCATTCACCTGGCTGCTCGTTATTATCGTAGGCGTATTTACCGGATTGACGGTAATCACTACGCTAGCTGCAGCGGAAACACCACCTTCGTTGTCGGTCACCACCAACTCAAAGGTCAGACTGGTAACGACTGCCACCGTCGGTGCCGTGAAGCTCGGACTCACCGCCGCAACATCACTCAGCATCACTGCCGGGCCACTCACCTGACGCCAGGCGTAACTCACAATGGTACCGTCACTATCGCTGCCGCTACCACTCAGCATCACCAGCAGTTGCTCATCAAGGCTTTGATCGGTGCCGGCATTAGCCACGGGCAAGGCATTCACTGGATTAATCGTAATCACCACCGCATCGGCAACGGAGACGCCGCTTTCATTGTCGGTTACCACCAACGCAAAGGTCAGCGGTGTGACAGTCGTTACCGTTGGTGCCGTGAAGATTGGTGCGGCAACCGTAGTCGAACTCAGGGTCACTGCGGTGCCGCCCGTCTGGCTCCAGGCGTAGGTTGCAATGGAGCCATCGTCTAAACCGCTACCGAGCAAAGTCACCAGAGTCTGTTCTTCAACTCCCAGGTCGGGACCAGCAAAGGCTATTGGCAGTGGGTTTGCCGGATTGACGGTAATCACCACGTTAGCTGCTGCGGAGACACCACCTTCGTTGTCGGTCACCACCAACTCAAAGGTCAGACTGGTAACGACTGCCACCGTCGGTGCCGTGAAGCTCGGACTCACCGCCGCAACATCACTCAGCGTCACTGCCGGGCCACCCACCTGACCCCAGGCGTAACTCACAATGGTACCGTCACTATCGCTGCCGCTACCACTCAGCATCACCAGCAGTTGCTCATCAAGGCTTTGATCGGTACCGGCATTAGCCACGGGCAAGGCATTCACTGGATTAATCGTAATCACCACCGTATCGGCAATAGAAGCGCCGCTTTCATTGTCGGTTACCACCAACGTAAAGATCAGTGGTGTGACGATTGTTACCGTCGGAGCCGTGAAAGTTGGCGCAGCAGCCGTGGTCGAACTCAAGGTCACTGCGGTGCCGCCCGCCTGGCTCCAGGCGTAGCTGGCAATCGTACCGTCACTATCGCTACCGCTACCGCTCAGTGTCACCAACACCTGCTCATCGATATTCTGAACGAGACCGGCATCGGCCGTCGGCGGTGCGTTTAAATCCAAATATGTCCAATGAGTCACAAACATATCCGTTAAATGATTTACAGCGGGATAGAGGTCAACCCCATCACCAGGGTCAAGGTCCACTGGGTCACTGTTGTAGGTTCCCACCTGATAAAATGAACCATCGCCCGTAACTGCAATACCGTGCGTTATTTCAGAGCGAATACTACCCATAGTCCAGGCACCACCATAGCTACCATCTGCCTTCATCGTTACCACAAAAGAGTCACCACTTGAACCAAAACGAGTGTCATCGTAAGCACTTGGATCAAAATCGACACTTCCCACGAAACTGCCGCCAACGAAGATATCACCCAACACGCTAACAGCGACACTCCTACTATAACTATAGCCACAACACCCACTACCTATCCAGGTACGTGCCCAACCGTAACTACCATCGGTATATAACTTACTCAGAAATGCATCATGAGCGATACCTCCTACCTGAACATCACTATCAGACGTTGGATCAAAGTCCACCGACCCAGAAAAATCACCGGTAATATAAAGTGCGTTACTGCCATCAAAAGCGATATCTCTTGCGTAATCCATCGAACTACCACCCCATGCTCGGGTCCAGCCATATAGTCCATCAGCCATAATTTGTGTTACAAAAATATCGTATTCATAAGACGCGCCCGTATTTATATAACTATCAACTGCGGTGCCCGGGTTAAAGTCAACTTCCCCGCCAAAGTGGCCTAATAAATAAGCATTCCCGGCATTGTCCACTGCAACCGAGTTGCCAATGTCATTGGCAACACTACCGACCGTGTATACCCAGATAAAACCTCCATTCGCATTCAACTTCAGCAGGTAAAGATCGCGAAGTCCCATCGAAGTATGCTGCTCAACTAAACCATTTGGGTCAAAATCAATTTCAGACGAATAACTGCCTGAGACATACAGCGACCCATCATTGGAAACAACAACGTCATTCGCAGAGCAACCGCTTCCGTCATAGACATGACTCCACCCATAGCTACCATCGGTATTTAGCTTCGTCACAAAGCAATTAGCGCTAATTGGAAAACTATCAACCCCCTCTGTTGGATCTAAGTCTAACGTAGCTGCCGCCGCACTGATCTGACCAGTCACATAGGGATTCCCAAGTCCGTCTATTGCGACTGACATAGCCATGTTTGATGCGCCGGAGCCACCTATTGTTCGCGTCCAACCATAACTGCCATCGACATTCAATTTCGTTATAAAATAGCTCCAATTACTTACGCTAATGTGATTATCAACACCTGATGTCGGATCGAAGTCCACTGTCCCAGAGAAATACCCAACCAAATATGCATTACCTAGCGCATCTGTCACAACATCATTGACAACATCAGTACCCGTACCACCCAACACATGACTCCAGGAATACAGATAGGAATCTTGATTCAAGAGCGGATCATTAATTGTTAATGTGATTGTTGCTACATTGGAAAGTAACAGTCCATCACTAACAAAGAAGCTGAAGCTATCCACCCCAGTAAATCCAGTCATGGGTGTATAAGTGTACGCACCGCTACTGCTGTCAATAACAACCGTTGACCCAGCCATACCTGGGTTTGTAACCTCCAGGCTATATGTCAACGTGCCGCCACCATTGCTATCACTCGCTGCTAGCACACTGTTAAAAGGGATATTTTGATCAATGCTCAAACTTCTATCATAAGCGATCGGAAAATTATTGATTTCTATCCTAACAGCATCTGAAGTTCTCGCCCCATCTTCATCCGCCACAGTAAGAAAGAACATGAGGGGATGACCTGATGGCGGCGCCACAAATGATGGCGTTGCCGTGTCCGCTCCTGTCAAGGCCACCATCACCTGATCTGGTGTCTCTATCTGATGCCAGGCATAGCTGGTAATAGTTCCATCGCTATCCGTGCTACCACTAGCATCTAATGTAACTAACGCTTCTCCGTGAACGATTTGATCAGGTCCTGCATCAGCCGTAGGCGGTACATTCTCTGGGCTAATCGTATACACCATTTCATCAGCCACAAGTGATGCCCCACCTTCATTGTCTGTCACCACCAACTCAAAGGTTAAATCCGTATCCGCGAATACCTCTGGAATACTAAACCAGCGGATTTCGGCATTTGTGTAATTCAAAACAACTGCTGGCCCACCGGCCTGAACCCATTCGTAGGTAACAATGGTTCCATCAACATCCGTACCGCTGCCGATAAGCCGGCGCGTACCCAGGCCAGAATGAGTATGTTGGTCAGGCCCAGCATCCGCCACCGGCAATGCATTCACTGGATTCACGGTAATCACCACTTCATCGACAGGTGATGCGGCACCCACAGCATCCGTTACTACCAGCTCAAAGGTAAACGTGGTTGACTCCGTTAGTTCAGGAACTGTAAATGTAGGGGTCGCCGCCGTTGCATCATTCAACGTCACGACAGGACCGCCTGTTTGTCGCCAGGCATAAGCCGCGGCACTGCCACTACCATTCAGAGTCACTATAGTCTGCTCATCAACAACCTGGGCTACCCCAGCATCGGCGACAGCGACAGTTGATAACGCAGTGGTCACACGTGAATGGCGAGGATTACCACCAAACACAGGCCAATTCGAACCCGCGAATCCCAAACCATCATCCTCAATCGCATAGAGTGATGACTCTTTAGAGACGATATAAACGGTACCATCTGAAGCCAATGCCGGTGAGGCAATAACAGCACTATCCAGTGTATGAGACCACTTACCTGTAAAATAACTTTGCGATGATGCTAATGCGTGAAGGTTGCCATCCAGCGTTCCCACATAGACAGTACCATCCCATGCAATTGCAGGTGATGAGTAAATCTGGCTGCCAGTATCAAAAGAACTCATGATAGCCCCTGCCGTTGGCTCAATCGAGTACAGGGTTCCCGTATCATACGTCGCTACATAGATAAGACCCGTCGTATCAACTGCAGGTGATGATGCAACACGGCCACCCAGGTCTACACGCCATATCTCTCGCTGTGTTGCATTCACATCAAGATCTATCGCTAGCAGTTCGTTTGAAAAGGTACCGATATACAGCCTGTCATCCGCTACAACTGATGGAGACATCGCACCCGCTGTCGTTGATACCTGGTAAGACCAGATGACTCGCTCCGCATCCGATGCAGTATCTGAAAAGGCGTAGAGATAACCGTCTGAATCTCCGACATAGATGGTTCCATCGACACCGATAGAGGGTGAGGTTAACATTGGATTGCCAGTTTTATATCGCCAGCGCTGAACGCCGGTCGCAGCATCAAGAGAGTAGATGTAATCCTTAGCGGTGCCAATATAAAGTACGCCGCCATCACTCAATGCTGGAGATGAATAGATCTCACCGTTGGTTGGAAATCGCCAAACTTCTACGCCAGTTAATGCATTGAGTGCATAAATATATCCATCGTATGAGCCAACATACACCATTGCGCCATCGGCTGATACTGTTGGCGAAGAGCCTACATGTCCATCGGTCTTGAAACGCCACTGGTAGTTACCGGCACTATCATAGGCATAAATATAGTGGTTGGCAGAGCCTACATAGAGATAGTCATGCAAGGGGTTGATGGCCACTGACGAGCCGATATTGCCATAGGTAGGGACTGACCACTTCAGGTCACCGGGCAAGGCGTGGGCCACTGATACCAATCCAATGGCTAGATTAGTGGATAACAGTAATACCCAGGTAATTTTTTTAAAAAACAGTTTCATAATTCGTTGACTCTTGTCAGTTTGCAATCAGCTTTTCTTATACCGCGCTTCAGCCGTTCATCGGCTTTCTATTCACACTTCATGGACTACTCAATAAAAAAACATCTTTTTAAATGATAACTAGACCCATTTGTCACCGACCCCTTTTCCCCTTTTCCCGCGGGGTCTTTTTCCCAGACACCACAGGCTTCTCCCCTCACTGCCTCATTTTTTTATTAGATTTTATAGTTAGAAACGATAGTTCTAACCCAGCTTTCTTTTTCGCCTCTATTTCTTCCATTAGGCTTTACCTGCGAGAGAAAACTCTGTCACTGTAAGTTTTTCTACTTTTAACCTAACTGATCTTCCAAGACTATCTTTGACAGTTGCCTTTTCGCTTGGATCACTACTATCAAACCACTCCAAATTTGTACCAAGCTCATCAACATCATCAAGAATCCAATAATCATCTTCTTCTAAAAAATGAACCGTGATTGGAAAAACAGGGGTTTCATTATTCATTACCACCCACCTTGCCATGGTCTGTGTTTTTTCATTTGAGATTTAGTACTTCCTCGATGGTAATGAAAGCGTGAATTTTCTATTCCCTGATGTTTGAATTTATGAAATTCTAAAGCAAATTTACGCTGATTCGCTTTAAAAATATTTAGTCCAGCACCACCAGCATTAGGGTAACGAAATACTTTGATAGCCCATCCAGCTCTGGCAAGCCCAGCAGCAGGTATTATATATGCCTCGGGATACACAGATTCGACAGCTCCACTTCCCAGCGGCCGAACTTCCCCGGTGACATAATCAAAATCGTAATTAATACCACTTGCATCTTCAAGGCCAGTATATCCATTACCATTATCTGTAACAGTTAAAGAAACAACATTGCCATTTTCAGTCGCATAGTCACCACTTGCAGGGGAATACCCACCAGCACTCGATTCTTCCCCAGCATGTGCAAAATGATTAAACATATAAACAAACGCAGCACTCGTTGCCCCATTGCCAAACTTTCCACCACCTATCACTGAAACCGTCCCACCAACCACAGCTGCGGTGACCCCCTGCGCAATCTCATTGGTAATCCCAAGCCTGTTATAGTCTTCAATTTTTACCACGGAGCCTACAAAGCCGCCCAGAAATGCATCCTGGAATGACCCACCACCATCTGTATGCCTCAACTTTAAGAGTTATCTTTATGCGCATTCGGCCAGTTTTTACAGCTTTTCTATTGTTACTCTGCCCCAATTATTCATTCTCTTTTCCGTAGATCAATCGATAGCTGCCTCAGGTATTCAGTATTTATTCTTTTGCTTTTTTCTCCTTGAACATTCAGGTAGATATTATCCAGAATCCCTTTTTGTAAAGTCTTAAGATCAGGGCATTCTAAAACAGTGTTATGAAGAAACACGTCCAAAGCACAGCTTGAAAAAAACTCGTTACCATTTGGAGAAAGTGACGAATCGGCATCTATCATTAAACCTATCTCACTTAATGATAGATCTTCAAAATTTTTACCTTGAATTTTTATTATCCCCCCTGATTTAACACCAAATATCATGCTGCATCCCTACCTTTTTGGCATCTTTAAACGAGAGAAAGGAATATCATAATGAACATTACCTCTTCCATACCTCAGAACTGGACCAGCTCCGCCACGGCCCCAACCAAATCGATGGTATCCTTCCACACTTTTGACCTATGTTTTAATTATCGTCTAAATGGTAACTGGACTCAGTTTCCATCACCGCTCCCTTTTCTCTTAATCGCTTGTTTCTTCTTTTTTCTAAAATCATCCTTGCCACGAGCTCCCTAATGCTCCTAACACGAAAATCATCTTTTTCATCCCACACATACCACTTCATCCCGTGACGTACTCGAGAAATATACCCTATATTGTTTACCTCTAATTCATTGACAAATAGAGCAGCCTCATCATCATTTGGGTATGAAATTGAATGTATTTGAAACTTATACTTCAACGTGATTTCATGCTCTATAAGCTCAACTCTATTTCTATCCTTAAGTTTGTACCATACAGCTCCGTCATCATCTAACCTGCATTGAATATTTGACTTATCTAACGTACTGCGAAAATTTTCCTGTTCTTTAGGATCATAAAAAAGAACCATTTCTTCAAGCTCATTTTCTATCCCTGCCTTTTCACCGCCTGCCAATACATTAGTATTTACAAAAAGAACACCTACCAAACAAAAATTAACCCAATAAATTAATTTATTCATACCCAGCCCTATCTCTTTAAGAGATCACTTCTAGTTCGTCCAGTCTCATTCATTGACTTTTGTCAGTTATTAACCGGTCTTTCCTCACGGTTCTATCGCTATCTTTTAGGGCTTCAAACTCATCTACATCAATATTGCGTTATCACTAAACACACAAAATAATTGTTCTGATACGGTTGTTTTCTGAAAATAGATTTTCTCGTTAACCCATCAATATCACATCAGCTCTATTTCCCAGACACCACAGAATTACCCTTCTCTGCCTCATATTTTTATTTTCTTTTATATTAGAAACTATTGCTCTCTGACCCGGGTTTTTACTCTCCGCCCCTGTTCCCTTCTTTTTTTCTCATTTTTTTAAAGCAACTAAGACTTGCCATGAAAAATAAAACACTAACTATGGTTATTATCAAAACCATCACTAATGCTATATCCCCAGTAAAATAAATGCCTTTACTCTGGATATCTATCTCTCCTCTCTGGTAGTAATCAAGCAGTTTCTCGATTGAGAAAAATAAACCAATCACGCTTGCTATTAACCATGCAATTACTTCTATGACTTTCTCATCCATTTATCTGCATTCCACATTTTTCTCATCTATTCAGTTGGTATACTAAAGAATGTACCAAAAAAAGTACCGACACTCTCCAATCGATTACCGAATGAAGGTGAACTTCCTTCAATTGCATTCCCTAATAGCCCTGTACCAATGGCTGATGCCCGCACCGGATCACTAAGAACATATATCGCAGTTTCTCTGTCTGACCCGGGTTTTGCTCCTCATTTCTATTAACTACGTTTTCTATTACCCGCTAAAAATAAAACAAATAAACCAAATAGAATTGAAATCCCACCAATAATATACTTCTCATCACCTAGCAACACGACGCCTCGCAATGCACCTGTATATATAGTAAAAACCCCCAATGCAACGAACAGAAGCCCCATCAATATTTGCATATCATTCACTCACAATAGAAAGACCGTTAAAATTCTATCTTAGCAATTCGTGAGGGTTTGTTATAAAGCCTGCAGCGACTCCTGCCCCACCAGTAATGCTTTGCGCAGGAACACCAGGAAACATACTTTCGGTAAACTCTATAATCCTAATAGGATTACGATAAACAAAAATAGCAGCTTCCCTATGCACAAAAGCCCCAACAACAGGTGCCATACCAACCACTACTGGCGCAACAGGGCCTAATAGACCCCCCCCATACAAACCTGCCTGCGGAGTAGCCGATAAACCTCTCAACAAATTAACCGTATTAGCAAACCTTAGTTCATTATATGGGCTTCCACTAAAAGCAGCCGCACTGCCAGGCATTAAAGTCCCAACTACTCCACGCCTTGCTCCATTCTTGATCATTTGAGCTTCAACTTTAGCCTGAAGTCTTCGCTTCTCACCGGTTATTCTTTGCCTCTCTCTGATTTCTCTTCTTTTAGAAGCTGCATGATTAAACATATAAACAAACGCAGCACTCACCGCCCCATTGCCAAACTTACCACCACCAATCACCGAGACCGTGCCACCTGCTACCGCCGCAGCGATACTCTGCGAAAGATCAGTTTTAAATCCTAATTTAGAATAATCATCAATTTGAATATACGAACTCACAAATCCACCCAGAAACCCATCCTGAAATGAGCCGCCACCTGCAGCGCCAATCAACCCCTGGCTAGCGCCATGCATAAAGGCCTTATCAAATCCCTCAGAGAACTCCCCTCCAACCCATTTCGCTGCTGCTGCACTAGCATATGCTGTCGCTCCCGCCCTAAACACATCCCCTGCTGAACCGCCCATTAACCGAGTATTGTAAGCCGCGTTCGCAGTCACAGCATATGGTGCAAATGTACCCACTAATCCCGCTGCAATACTCGTTGCCATCCGATACCACCCATAATTTCTCCGTAGATAACCATCCGCAGCAGCATTGGCTAATAAGCTTATGAAATATCCACTCGGATCAGTCCCCGACAGCGGGCTATTCTGCAGATAACTATAGCGATTATAAGACTGGCTATTCGTTGCCGTTTGAATATACGGGTCGGCACTTAAAAAACGGCCTAATTTCGGATCGTACAAACGGCCATTCATATGAATAATACCAAGATCATCCATGTGCTCGTGCCCAGTAAAACCGCGATTACTCAATTGACCATTGATAACGGTTCCAATGGGATCGCGCCAGGTATTCACCACACGCCTTGAACCAAAGGGGTTAAAGCTCATCCGCTCAAGTACATTGCCACTCTCATCGGTAATGACATCAATTGACCCCAGGTGGTCTTTATGCAGATAATGTGTTTCATCACTCACCACTAATGTTGTACCGTCTTCCTTAACTCGGTACTCACCAACCACCCCTCCTGCGGCGTGGATATAATTAATGTGGGTCGTAATGCCGTTCTTGATCTCCTTTTCATAAAGCTTGTTACCATTCACCTTACTCGGATCCAGATAGACAGTAAGTCCTCTATTCGAGGTCTGCACGATGCGCATTTGATCTGCGTTATAGGCAAAGGTTGAATAGAGATCTGCCCCTTTGGCGATTGAACGAACCTTACCAAAGCTCTTGTAACTCAACTCGCGTCCATCGCCACTCACCATCGCGCCGTTGGCATCATAACGATAGGTTGCCATTGGCAGAGCGGGGCCGAGGTTCCTAACCGATGTGACCGCATGTGGGCCAGCACCATTTTCACCATAACGGTAATCGCTATGAAAGTCGGACTTGCTAATAATATTACCCAGTGCGTCATAACCATACCCTCTTAAACTGGAAACACTACCTAAGGATGTTGTTTGGGTTGCCAACCGGTTTAGGCCATCGTACGTAAGGCGCTCGCTTAACCCCTGATTATCATCATATCGAAAGGTAAGGTTCCCAAGGCGATCATACTGATAACGCAGATGTTGAAGATTTCCGGTCGTAGAAATTTGCTGTAGCCGCCCCGTAGCATCATCATAATTTTTCACTGTGATCGCACCGCTACCAAGACTGAATCCTGTCACCTGGCCATTTGCATTAACCAGTGCGGCCTTCCAGTAAGGGCTGTTAGTGGTTGCATTGCGCACCTCCAGAAGATAGCCATTGGCATCATAGTGATGCTTTACCGCAAAGCGCTGCGTACCCCCTGGTGGGTCAGGTGTATGTGGGTAGGTAATGGTATTGACACGACCAAAGGTATCGTAGCTGGTGCTAGTGACATAGTTTTCAGACAGGATCTGGGTCGTGACATCCTTAGGTCGTCCAAGGGCGTCATAACTCATGGTCTTGCTATAAGCGGTAGCATTATTATAAACACGGTATAACTTACCCAGCCCCTTCTCTCCCTGTAAGCTATTATCGTACTCCCAGGTTGTGGTGCCATCATTCAACGCAAGCCATTCGCTGTCGGGTATCGTGGCAGGGTCAGGGTTGGGGCGCTGAACCTCAGTTCTGCTGGTAATACGACCAAGGGCATCATATGCCGTCGCAATGGTCTGGCCATTTGCATCGGTCTGGCTTACCAGCTCACCAAAGGCGTTATAATGATAGACCCAAAGCCCTTTATCGGGATCGTTCATCGAGATTTTGTTACCACGCAGATCATACTCCATCGTGGTTACCACCGGCACGGCACCGCTTACGGCCGTTTTATTAACATCGAAACCGACCCCGTAAGTAAACAGCGGCGTAACCGTTTGAGTCTCAAGGCTGCCATAGAGGTTGTATTGGAAGTTCAACTGAGCCAGGTCATCTTCTACCTTTACCTGCTCACCCAATGCATTACGCCACTCTTTTTTGACCTGACTAGCCGTATCATAGGGACCCGTACCGTTATGGAGTGTGATGGTGGTCTGGAATCCGCTATAGGCGATCTCTTTAAAGGGAGCCAGGGCTGTCGGGTTGTCACAATTAGCCGCATCGGGCGCACTGACTGCGATAATACGACTCATCACATCATAGACATTACAGCTCCAGAAGCGCTGACTCGCTTCAAATTTCTTATTATAGTTATTGCTTTCGCCCAGTAAGCGACCACGGGCATCATAACGGTACTCTTTTACATATACCGCGCCATTAAAGCCACCGCTCTCGTCTCGAAGTTTGCGCCCGAGTCGGTCGTAGTACGTACGTGTCTCGGCCGAACCACTTTGGATAGAGGTAATGACGGTACCATCACACCCGTCCGCTGGCAGACAGTCACGAACTGATGTAGCACTAGTATTACCATCGGCACGCGTCTCCAATATTGCACGCCCAAAAGCATCATACTGCCACGTCGTAGGCAGACCATTAGGCCCAACCAAACTAAGCGGTTTTCCGAAACGAGGCTCATAGCTGTGGGTCTCACTATGCCCCAGTGCATTGGTTACTGTCTCAACGAAATAGCCGTCGCTGCTATAGGTCGTGGTTGCATCACGATCTGGCTCGACCCCTCCTGGGTCACGTGTCCTGACAAGGACTTTGTTACCGTATTCGTCATATTCGTGGAAGGTCTCCATCTTAACACCTGGTACAGTGCTATTGGGTTCGAGTATTTCATAGGTTAGTTGACCATTGGTGGCATCATAGCCGAATCCCGACTCTCTTGCTGACGTGGCACCATCCGAGGCACGATCTTTTTTAACAGAGGCAAACGATAAACGTCCTAGTCTTTTTCCCTCAGCATCATCAGCATCGATTCCATATTGATTATTGGTAGTCGTGGTAATGGTCTCGACTGGTACATCATTGAATAGCTCTTCATTCGCAACAACGACATTGATCAGGTTGCCATATGAGTCATAAAGACTATCGGTTGTAAGTCTGGCCAGTGCTAGATTGTTGTCATAATCGTAGCTGGTCTCGATGCTTTGAGAGGTATAGGGAAAAACCACTGGCGGCATGGTGGTGGTATCAATATCAATCTGCGCCTGCTGGTTTTCGGTTCTATTTAAGAGCACGCCGCTCAGGTACTGTTCACTGGAAATCAGAGAGCCTGTATGTGGGAAACCCAGCCTAAAGGTGGTGGTAGTCGAAACGCCGCTAGCTTGATCTGTCGCCGTAATCGCTGAGAATCCAAGAAAACCTCTACCTTCCAGGTCTATTTTAGCGGCGCTATAATGGTAAGCCACACGGTTCTGCTCGCCCTCGCCATTGTCTGAAGTTACACTCGATACGACATACATTGCCCCTTGATAATCCATTGCTGGATACTGGGCTCCACTGCCTTTTGTATAAATAGAATTATCAGAGATTGGTTTGTATTCAATAGCGGTCTCATTACCTAAGCTATCAATAATAGAGCTTATAAAATTACCCTTTGTTGATAGATAGAGCGCATTCAAGGCAACGTTATCCCCCCATCGCAGAATATCCGTCAGGCCATCACCATTGTAGTCCCCTAACAGGCTGCCTATGGTATTATTGCTGAAACCGAGTGGTGTGTTAATCATATTAAAATTACTGGCAAGGCTAAACGAGCCATCACCCTTGGATAGATAAAGCCCATTCAAGGCAACGTTATCCCCCCATCGCAAAATGTCCGTCAGGCCATCGCCATTGTAGTCCCCTAATAGACTGCCTATCGTATTATTGCTGTGACCAAGCGGTGTGTTAATCATATTAAAATTACTGGCAAGGCTAAACGAGCCATCACCCTTGGATAGATAAAGCCCATTCAAGGCAACGTTATCCCCCCACCGCAGAATGTCCGTCAGGCCATCGCCATTGTAGTCCCCTAACAGACTGACTATGGTATTATTGCTTAAACCGAGTGGTGTGTTAATCATATTAAAATTACTGGCAATATCTCCAACATTACCTTGCGGTAACCATTCAAATGTAACAGGTGAAAAACAGCTCCAGGCTGTATTAAAGGCACACTCTGTAATTGAACCAAGGCGAGAAGATTCGGACGCTGTGCTGACTAAATATTGCAGCCTATAATCACGAACCAGCTCATCGTTTGCATAGTTGCTATAAGTCTTGATATTTGTCAGACGCCAATTCTGTTCGACTATAGAGCCCGCCACATAACCTTTTCTTGAATCCGGCCGCGTTGTGTCATAGGAAAAGACTACGGCACGAGTCGGTAACTGCGAACCATGGCCAGTATAATTAATCTGTAGCGGGTAGGATTCACCTGTCGCAGAATTCTCATGATAGACAAATTCAATATAATTCCCCACCTTATCTTCTATGCGGTTTACTGTCCAGAATAGTGCCGTTGACTTGCCCTGAGCCTCTACAAATGAATTTGGCGTATTACCGTAATACATCGTGAGGCCGCTCTTGGTCTCTACAGTAAAGTAGGCAGGGCCGCTGCCTTGCGTACTATATGAAATAATGCGCGAAAAACTATCAATCTCCGTGCGATACTCGGTGCCATCTGCACCATAACTGCCAGTAACATTGACTAAGCGCTGCCCATCAATGCAGTAACGATCACTGCTATCGATCTTAATACCCACTTTCAGCTGATCTTGTGCTACCGTCTTCGGGCAACGAGTAATCGCAGACAAACCACCCAGCGACCACCCCATACCCACGATGCCATTCCCCCCCTGGCTGGAGTAGCTTAAAGAGAGCGTAGGTACCATACCTGTAATGCCCGGTGGCACCTCAATCGGAACAGAATAGCTCGCAGCACCACGGCCGACATTAAAGCTACCTGAAATTAAGCCGGGCACAATGGCTTCATTATTAACGTTATTGCTTGTAGGCTCGCTGGCAACCGCGGCAGGCATTGGTACTGCTGTATCATGCGCAAGCAGTACTATCTGGGTTTCACTGCCATCCGTTGTCTTGATGATTAAATCTGTATAGCCATCAGCATTAGTGTCGCTATATTCAAGCACATGCAGAGTGGATTCGGTCCAGCTAACACTTTGAATTGCGCCTGAGTCAGGATCGTAGATAACGGTAAAAGTGCCATCACCATTGTCGACCAGCACGATGTCTCTAATGGTAGTCACCAAACCAACCGTAAGGTCAATACCATACGGAATCGTTACCGTTTCATTTTTAGGCAGTGCTAATAAGTAGATATCCTGAAGGCCATCGCCATTGTAGTCCCCTTCCATGATGACATGCGTTGAAGCATCCCACTCATAAATAGCGGCATCAGATGAAGGAGGAAAAGCAACTTGTAAAGATACAAATACAAAAAACAGACATATCGAGAACA
This sequence comes from Gammaproteobacteria bacterium, assembly GCA_021648525.1. Classification (GTDB taxonomy): domain Bacteria; phylum Pseudomonadota; class Gammaproteobacteria; order SZUA-140; family SZUA-140; genus SZUA-76. The sequence goes on along the minus strand of JAKISP010000051.1, from coordinate 3,599 downwards.
ATCTAGTGACGTTGTATTTACCACAACCAAACATATCCTGAAATGCTACAAAGACAGCTAATAAACGCACAAAATCATTCCTTATTTCCGAGTCGTTTTTTTCAGGAGCACATCGATCATCCAGACTCATCCAATATCACTACATTTCTTATTATTTTATTATGTAGGGGCTAAACTACACTAAATTGCCATATAAAGAACCTGTGAAATTCACCCGGTTGACAACTCCGAGTTATTGTTTGTTATTTATTTATTTCACATGCATTGCATTCAGCTTAGTAACGATACTCAATAATGAGTCGGGGAGCCCCGCTCACACTACCTTCAAAAGACTCTGCCACGCGTGTGCCAGCCGATGATCCCATCATAATAATCGCGAGTGCGTTACCACTAATCCATTCACCCAGGTTAACCACTTCCTGAATAATCAGGCGAATATCAGGGCTTTTTTGCGTACTCCCGATGTTGACCCAGTCCGCCTCATTATTCCAGACAACACCGTTACCCGTCATCATCCGGTTGCTAATGTCACCGTTATCACTAGTGAAAGTCGCTGCATTAGCAGACGCCTGGGCTGCCATTGTTAAATCAAGTACACCTGAACTGGCTTCATCTACCTGGAATTCAAGGTATGCCGCCGTGATAACAGCGCCCTGAGGGATTTTTAAATATTTGAAGCGCATGCCCACCACTTGATTATCGGCCCCATCCTGTACCAGTTCCAGGTCAGTGCTGTTGAGTCGAACGGTTCCGTTAGCATTTTCTTCTGCATCATCACTGCCGTTGCTAATCTGACTCTGCCGAGTAATCAAGTCATTGGCTTCAAAAGGCACTAAACGGTATTCCACGATCAGGACTGGGGCACCCTGTGGATTCCCCTCAAACGATTCAGCGACTCGCTTAGCACTCGATGACCCCGTCACAAAGAGCGCCATGGCATTACCGTTTGCCCACGCTTCCTGGTTAACAATTTCCTGGATAATCGTTGTAATATCAGGACTTTGATGGAAGTCACCCACGCGGCTCCAATCGTCCTCATTAACCCAGTTAACACTCGCATCGGTGATAGCCCTACTGCTGAGATTACCGCTATCGCTCGTAAACACGGCCGCATGAGCCGTCGCTTGTGCAGTGATCATCAAATCGATGGCTCCCGTACTCATTTCATCCGCTTGAAACCGCAGGTAAGCATGGGTGATAACCGCATTTTGTGGCACTTGCATATTACCAAACCGCATGCCGACCATCTGGTTTTCGGCTCCATCCTGTACCAGTTCCAGGTCAGTGCTGGTCAGCCGAACGACGCCACTGCCATTTTCTTCTGCATCACTGGCACCATCACTCACCTGACCTTTTGTCGCGATTAAACCTTGCGTAGAAAATGGCGCTAAACGGTATTCAACCACTAGTTTCGGTGCGCCTGAGGCGTTTCCATCAAAAGAGTCGGCCTCACGCATGCCATTCGACGAACCAGAGATAATGATTGCCACCGCATTGCCATTAAGCCACGTACCCTGATTAATGATCTCCTGAATCAGCGGGCTTATATCAGGGCTTTGCTGAGTCTCTCCTATCACACTCCAGTCTTCCTCATTAGTCCAGGATACATTGGCCATCGTTTTCACGCGATTACTGATGTCATTCACATTGCTACTGAAAGAACGTGCATCAGGTGTCGCTTGTGCCGCAATCATTAAATCAATACTACCGGTGTTAACCTCATCCACAAGAAATTCAAGGTACGCCTGAGTAATGATGACGCCGCGAGGAATCTGTAAATCACGAAACCGTAGGCCAACGACTTGAGTGTCCATGCCATCCTGTACCAGTTCAAGATCACTGCTACTAAAATTAATCGTGCCATCGCCGCGCTCTTCGGCATCATCACGACTATTCATAATCTGGCGTTGCGTCGTCACCCGCTCGCCAACAACAGGCGAAGGGACCGTCACAGCAATAACCACCACTTCACTGTCCGTTAAACTATTATCCAGTGCGTCAATGGCACTCATGGTCACCGCATAGTTCCCGGCATCCCCTTCTGCAGGTGTCCAGCTAAGCTGCCCACTGCCATCACCATTGTCAATAAAGCCAGCATCGCCCACTGGCAAAGCAGTTAAGTCCGCCATCAGCCCTGGAACAGTGCCATCCGTATCACTGGCACTCACATTCACTACCATCAATTGATTTTCATTCACCTGCCGGTCACCAATCGCGGCTAATACGGGTGCGATGTTGATGCTGGAATCAATGATCGTGAAATCTTCGCTTGAAGTGGTGCTCGGGGTGTAACCGCCTAAATAACCTTTCACCGTCAGTAGGGTGCTACTCGTCAAATCAAATGGGACACTATATAAGCTGTCATTTTCACCAGGCATCGTCCCGTCCAACGTGTAGTAAAGCAGTGCAGCCGGCGTAGCGCTACTCATATTAATCGTCACACTATCGGTAAAAACCCCTCCCATCGGTGAAATGACGGGAGCCTCTACAATCGGCAAGACGTCAGGGTCAGCAATCACTGAGATGGTCAACATCTCGCTATCGACCAGGGCATTATCTGTCGCATCGATCGCACTGATCGTCACGGTATAATCACCCGCATCACCCGCAGCAGGTGTCCAGCTAAGCTGTCCACTACCATTACCATCATCAATAAAGCGGGCGTCACCCGCTGGCAGCGCGGTGAGATCCGCAATGAATGCTGGGACCGTGCCATCCACATCACTCGAGTTCACATTCACCACCATCAGCTGGTTTTCATTAACCTGTTGATCGCCAATAACCGCTAATACCGGCGCGGTGTTGATGCTGGAATCGGTAATCGTAAAGTTTTCACTCGCAGTGGCACTCGCGGTATAACCACTTAAGAAACCTTTCACTGTCAGAAGTGCGCTATTTGTCAAATCAAACGGCACACTATACAAGCCATCACTTTCATCAGGGATAGTGCCATCCAGCGTATAATGAAGTGCGGCCCCTACAGTGGTACTACTGATGCTCACCGTCACACCATCGACATATGTCCCACCCGCCGGTGAAATCACAGGCACCTCAACAATCGGTATTTCAGCGCCCAGGCTGTACTCCACTCTGAGTGTTGGCGCACCTGAAGGCGCACCATCAAAAGCGTCTGCGACGCGTTTATCGCCAGGAGAACCCGCAATAATCATCGCGATGGCATTCCCCTGAACCCACCCACTCTGGCTAATCACTTCTTGAACAAGCACGCTGATATCCGGGCTATTTTGCAGAGCGCCAATGCTAACCCAGTCCACTTCGCTATCCCAGGCAACACGTGCAACAGATTTGTCTCTGTTACTGACATTCCGATACCCAGTAGTGAACGTGGAAGCATGCGCCGCCACTTCTGCAGCAATCACCAGGTCAATCTCGCCACCACTCGTTTCATCGACATGGAATTCCAGGAAAGCATTGATAATGGTCGCACCCTGTGGAATCTCTAAAGCAGGAAACCGCATGCCCACTATCTGAGTTTTTGTTCCGTCCTGAACAAACTCCAGGTCCGTACTATTAAGTGTGACGGTACCATTTGAGTCTTCTTCCGCATCGTCGCTAGCAGCATTCACCTGGCTGCTCGT
>JAKISP010000010.1 GCA_021648525.1 Gammaproteobacteria bacterium | reverse complement strand
ATGCCAGTAACTGTGCACGTTTTAGCTTTTTCTTCTTCACTAGCTTGCCTGCTTGATTACAGCACACGACATGAAATACCTCTTTTGCCAAGTCTAGCCCAACCGTAGTAATCTTCATGTGGTCTCCTCCTGCTTCTGTTTGACGGAATCTACACTCCCATCATGGCGCATTATGACGCCGATTAGGAGGTGGGAGGAGACCATCTCATCGGGCTACATTTATTTTAAAGGTTCTTCGTAGAACTGTGTGAAAAACCATTTATCCAACATGCTAACCTACTTTAAATACTCGATCAGTAATACGGTGGCTGCGGGATTGAATTCAAAGATTCAAACTGTTAAGGCGAATGTAAGAGGCTATCGTTCATTTGACGGCTTCAGAAATAGTATGCTTTTTTACTGTGGCAGGCTGGGTATAGCTCCATAGCTTTCACACAATTCTACGAAAAACTATTGAGATTAATGATAATGACTGTGACATCATTTGCCGAGACCTTTTTAAAGTCTGTACTTTTTGGCCAGTACTGTCGCAAGAGGCCATTGGTGTTTTCATTTAACCCACGCTGCCAGGTAACCTGTTTGGCTATTGAAATTAGTCATACAAGATTGGGGTGAAGAATTAACCCCAACCTTGGCACGTAATGAATAGAAAAATTTGATTGATGCGTTATCGTCAAGCGGACGTAAAAGGCGACACCTGTTTTTCACAGTAAATTTGGCAGAAAGGAAAAACACGTTACTTGTCGATGAAATCGATAAATTATGAAATACCATAAACAAGGTACCCCCTGTGTCAGGGTAGTTGTCACTTCAGTTGTTCACATAAGCAGTAAAGGGTTGTTCGCAAAATATGCCAGAACCCGGACTTTTACCTGGGGTGTGTTCACTCAGCCCGAACAACCATACGCACCAGCTCGGCAACGGTGTGGGCAGACATTTTCGCCATCACTTTGGCACGGTGTGCCTCGATGGTTTTGCTGCTGACATTAAGTTCGGCGGCAATCACTTTATTGAGCTTGCCATCGACCACTTTGCCCAGCACTTCCTTTTCGCGTGGTGTCAAAGAGGCTAAGCGTGCCTGTATCTGCTCAAGCTGGCCACGTTGTGCTGCTACCTCTATCTCCTGAGAGAGCGTACGTTGAATAGATTCAACCAACAACTGGTCGTTAACGGGCTTGGTGAAAAAGTCTACTGCTCCCGCTTTCATCGCCTGAACCGCCATGGAGACATCACCATAGCCGGTGATAAAGATCATCGGTAGTTGAATCTCTCGCTCATGCAACTGGAGTTGCAGCTCCAGGCCACTCATCCCCTGCATGCGGATATCAGAGACCAGGCAGCCGTCACGATTATGATCATCAAGCAGGTAATAAGCGTGTAAAAAAGCCGTCGCGGATTCATAGGCCTGCGCTTTAAGCCCCACCGACTCGACCAACCAGCACAATGAATCTCTAACGGAGTCGTCGTCATCGACAATAAAGACCGTTGTTTGTTTCGTTATCACGCTACTCGTGCTCATTGGCAGGCAAAGAAAAAAAGAAGGTCGCACCACTCCCCTCTGACGAATCGGCCCACAGGCGACCACCGTGGGCTTCAATAATAGAGCGGCTAATGGATAGTCCCATCCCCAGCCCCTCTGGCTTCGTCGTGAAAAAAGGCTGAAATATCTGTTGCCCTAGCTGTTCAGAAAAACCGTGTCCACTATCTTCAACAGCCACCACCACGTTACCATTTTCGCCATCGTTCGCGCGATATACCTTCACAAAAACGGATTGTTGTGCCGTGGCAGCAGTCTCAGTAACTTCGATCGCGTTACGAATCAGGTTAACCATCACCTGCTGAATCTGAATTTCATCCACTAACACGTGCGGTAATTCTGCTTGCAGTTCGACATGGAGCTGTAGACCGCAGGCCTCCGCCTCGAAGCGCTCCAGATCAACCGCCTTGTGCACCAGCTCATCCATCGTTACCCGCTGCTTCTGTAGTGCCTCTTTGCGGGCGAACTGTCGAAAGCGGGCAATAATCTCGGCTGCACGGGAGGCTTCCGCTGTCACCCGCTCCAGGGCGGGAATGAGGCTCAGGAGATCGACATGATCGTTGCGCATTCGCCTGACACACCCCTGGGAATAGTTACTGATGGCCGCCAACGGCTGATTTAACTCGTGTGCCATACCCGAAGTCATCTCACCCAGGATACTGAGTCGTGAGACGTGCGCCAGCTCAGCATTGAGCTGGCGTGCCTGCTCTGCTATTCGGTTGCGTTCGTCCATCTCCCGACGAAGAGACTCATTGATCCGTGCCAGTTCTATGGTGCGCGCTTCGACCCGTAATTCCAGCTCATCTCGTGCACAGCGCAGCTCGTCTTCCATTTTTTTACGCGCGCTGATATCACGAATGGCCGCCAGCCCCCATACGTTGCCGCGTTCCCGCAACGGGCTGAGGTAGATCTCGATGGCAAATTCATGTCCCTCCTTATGCTGACCATAAAATCCCGTACACTCATTCATTGGACGGATGGTGGGCGCCCTGGAATAGTCGTCTCGACTCTTACAGTGCGCCTGCCGGAAACGCTCAGGCATCAACATCTCAACCGCTTGCCCCACGATCTCATCATGCTGATAACCGAACATCTCCTCTGCAAGCACGTTGACATGGATAATATTGCCATCGCTGCCGGTGACCACCAGGGCGTCCGGAAGTGCCTCTATTAAATCACGGAACATAGTTAAGGACGGTCTTCATTGAAGGTGTGAATTTCAGGGTTATTCAGCTGAACAGTCAAAAGACACTGTTTGCTCTTTAATGCTCATGATCATCGTCATGTTTCATCTCGTCCATGCCGCTAAAATCCATCGTCATATCACCCATCTCGTCATGACCGCTATCTGTACTGTTGTTACCCTGACCATGACCGCCTCCATTCGCGTGAGAATGGCTATGCCCTTCGCCTTCCGCCTGTGGTAACGACATCACACCCAGACCATAACGATAGACCACCTCACCACCACGCCAGGCGGTGGAAGCCAGAACGCCGCCTGCGATCACCATGCAGATCACAAAGACAGTGCCCAGGTTTTTACCTTTGCGAACCCAGACAATAGACCAGGCAGCCAATGCAAGAAACATGACAATGGCAACGATAGCCCAATTGCGATGGTCAGTCATCGCCAGATGAGAAGGCGTGTCATGGGCAACAGTGTTATAGGCATAAAGCCCGGCAAATCCAGTGATAATTGTAATCGCCGCACCAAACCACAGCGCCCAACGGGCAACCGTTTGCCATTGTTCTTTCAGTGGCGATTTAACAAATGGCGTCACTATAAAAAGCCCTACGGAGAGAGACAATAATGCCACTGTAAAGTGGACGAAAATGGGGTGCCAATTGGGAATAATTTCAGGCATGATATGCTCCTTTGGTTACTTGTATTTATTAACTTTTGTCACTTCACTGATACCTTGCACACATCACCTGAAGTTTTTGCTCTGCCTTCTCCAGCACAGCACGCCATATAATAGCGGTCACTTTTCGACAATCCATTTCTATTACCTCCATCAAATTTATAGTGGCGTGCGCTGATAACGGGGCGCAGGCGGTGCCGCCAGATTGTCCAGTTCGATCTCTTCACTGTTATCTGCCCAGCCACGGCGCAGACGCTCCAGCCAGCCGTCGCCAAATTGTATGCCAACTTCAACCAGTGCTTTTTCAACCTGGCTTTCTGTCACCTGTAGCAGGTCATAAGTGATGTGTACCCTGTCACCTTCGACCACCACCTCCTTCACGCCCATCATCTCCATTAAATAAGGGATGAGCAGATCCCTGACTCCACAGTCCAACGGTTCGGCCAGGCACATGGTGCGTCGCTTGAGAATTTCGTTTCGCTCCTTGCCAATTTTTGTGCTGTAGAGACTCGGATGGGCGATAAACATTTCTCGACATTGTTCAGAGCAGAAATAAAAATACATTTTATTGTGCTCTACAGAAGGTATTTCAGGTTCTGTCTTCATAGCACATACTGGGCAGATATCACTAAGCGGCGTCATTACGCACCTCCTCTTCAGGGGTTTTTATTTCGGACTTTTCCATCAATCCCTGTCCCATAATAGTGGTTTGCGACGCAATCGGGTAGCCATCCTGATGGTGAATCCAGTTTTGCAGACATCAGCGTAAAATTTCTGTCTCTAATACTAAGCCAGAAAAGCTGTCGGCAACGTGACACCAGCATTACAGTTCTGTAATGTTTTCGTCCGCTATTTAACAAGCTGGTTTAGTTAACCTGTATCAGGCTAGCATTAACTCTCATTTATTCAGTGACATGAAAAATATCACTGAATAGAAGCCACCAAAAAGCAGCGGTTGGTGCAAGAGATAAATCAACAAACTGTGCCTGCCGCCCCACGCCAGTGTATCGACAATCCAGTGTCCTCCCCGGCTTGCGGCACTCAATAGCTCATAATTTTCTATCACACGCGCCAAAAACATGCCGATCAAAACAACACCAAACCAGGGAAATAAGGGAACGTAATCTACTCGGTAGGGCCGATCACTCATTAAGCCAGTCCAATACCAGAATGATGGTGCAAATACTCCCTGATAAAACTGAATACCAGATATGATTATTACCAGACCCAAAACAAGGTTTATCCAGAAGAGTTTCCTGAATAGAAGCCCTAGCACACTAGCTACGGCAATGAAGTGAAGCACGCCAAAATAGATCAGGTTATCTGAAAAAATGAAATAGCTGCCAACACTAACAAGTGCAGCCGCCCCAACCAACAAGCCCACTCGACGAAAGTAACGTTGAAAATTTAGTGTACGCTTCGCCGCTAATTGAAGGCTAATGCCGACTAAACAAAGAAAGACTGTAACAATCAAGGTACGAAAATTGAGCCAAAAGGGTTCACTGTTGAAATCAATTTCAATATATTTAAAAAAACTGAGATCATAGGCGAAATGAAAAACAATCATCATCACAATTGCGATGCCACGCCATACGTCTATATAAAAATAGCGCACCTTAGCTTGTTCTTTTACATCACCCAATTTATCTAACCCGCCGGTTTTCTCAAAAACACAATAGAGGAGACGGACAGCCACATATTACGGCGGCCACCCATCTCATGTATTCCTGTTTAATGGCTGGAATAATAAACGCCGCCTTTATGTTTCATGCCATCGGCGGTTTTGAACAGGATCATCATCTGGTGTTTGCCTTCATGGCCTAGATCGTAACCCGCCATCAACCAGTCGCCCATTTTCATTGCTTTTTTACTCTCTGCTTTCCCATCAGGATGCTTCACTCTGGTATTCATAACAATGTTGGTGAGTGCCTTACCATCTTTTTCTACCTTGATCATAAAGTCATGGCTACCACCCATTTCTTTACCAGGTTTGGCTTTCATAATATGAAAAGTGACGCTGTAACCATCAATTTCCTTTTTCTTCAGGAACATCTCGTCCTGGGATGTGTGCGTCGCTTCATCGTGACCATGTGAATGGCCATCACTATGGTCACCCGATGCCTGCAGCGGTGAGACAAACGCCAACATGCCGGTGAAGACCCAGGCCAATACAGTATATTTCTTCTGTTTCATAATTTACTCCTGTTGATAAATTGTTAATTTTTTAATTGTAATAAATATTATTGCCGCGCAACCACTTTTTTCGGTTTCCCCATTTATCAATCCAGTTCCTTTACCGGGGGTAAAGCCATGTTTTCCTATATAATTGTACCCTGCTGGCGCTTTACGAATGCCTGATAATCAGCTGGGGTATCAACCCCAGGCATGGCATGTTCAACTATTCCCACATGAAGGCCAAGATGGTTTTCTATGACGCGAAGTTGTTCTAACTGTTCTAGCGATTCAAGGCGGGATTTTTCGAGGTCAGTAAACGCCAATAATGAATCTTTCGAGTATGCATAGATGCCAATATGCATAAAAAAGTCTTCATTACGCACAGGTATCCCACCGTTTTCCCTAGGGTATGGAACCACACTTCGTGAAAAATAAATCGCTTTATATGCCTCAGTATCAGAAGACACATTAGCCAGTTTTTTTCCTAAAACTACTTTCACACATGCCGGATCTAATGGCGTACCGGTCCCCGCCTGGATTCCAGCAGGAAATTTACAGGCCAACGTACTCATGAATGGAGATGTTTGATACTGGATTCTGGTCACGAGGTCAATTGCCTCAGGCTCTAACTCAGGCTCATCACCCTGAACATTCACTATAACGTCATATTCATCTGACAGTTTCCTTACTACCTCTGCTATTCTGTCTGACCCGCTTTCATGACTCGTTGAAGTCATTTCGCAATTTCCACCAAAAGAATTAACGATTTTCTTTATTCTTTCATCATCAGTCGCCACCACAATGTCATTCGCTAATTTTGATTTTTTAGCCTGCTCATATACATGCTGTATAAGCGGGTAACCAGTGTCATTTTTTAGTGGTTTTCCAGGCAGTCGGCTAGAATCAAACCGGGCGGGAATCAGTACGAGTGTTTTCAATTTAGCTTCCTTTTAAGAAAAATTTTATTCAGTTTATTGATATGCACCTGATCATAAAATTTGTCATAAATTATTATTGCGCATCAACCTTGATAAGATTATTAACAAATTCCTCAAATTCAATACCATATATTTTTTGACATTCGACTGCCTTAATATACAGTTGATGAATATCCAGCGTGCGTAGGGATTTAAACGCAAACAATAATATATTTTTTTGATTTTCTAATGCGATATATATACTGATATTTTTAAAAGATTTCCGTACTGCTGTCATAATATCAATAAAACCCTGGTCATTACTCACTAGAATATTAATGACTAGCACCCCATCTAATGACAGGGCCTGATAACACTGATCCATAAAATCATATTGAAACACAAAATCAGGTAAACAATTTCCATTATGGAGATCCACCAAAATCACATTCATATTTTTTTTTCTGGATTTTAACAAGTAGGAAAATGCATCAGCAACCTCAATACTCACTTGAGGCGTTTCTAAAACATCAAAGTATTTTTCACCCACATTCACTATTTTTTCATTAATATCCACCGCTGTTATTTTGAGTTCTGGAAACCAGTGCCTAAGAAAATGAATGATGCTGCCCCCACCCAGACCCAAAAGAAGTATAGACTGTGGTTGCTCCTGGAAAAGTAAAAAACTCATCATTGCTCGGCAGTGTTGCAACAGCAATATTTCTTTTCGCGCCATATCTAACTGGCTTTGAAGCGCTGTTTGATCCTGAATATAAAGAGAACGTACACTCCCTTCCTGCCACACGTCTACTACACCCCAGGGCGTTTCTTCAGAAATAAGTAAATGCTTTTTTATTTTCAATCACGAACTCCTTACGAACTGATATGGTCACTCTAAGCCAGGTGCCGGCCGGATTTAGCGGGGCTTTTAACGATCACAATCATTTTCTCACTATTTACCCCTTTTTATAAAGGATGTTTGTATTTTTCCTGCAGCTGCAATATCACACCGTAAATGACGGGCAGTACCAACAGGCAAAGAAGCGTGACTGTTATCATGCCGCCCACCATCGGTGCTGCGATGCGTTGCATCACCTCTGAACCAGTACCGGTGCCCCACATGATCGGCAGTAGCCCGGCGATAATCGCTGTAGCTGTCATCGCAATGGGGCGAACACGCTCAGAGGTACCGTGGTGCACCGCAGCCATGATTTCAGATCCCTCTAAACGTTCTCCCTTTTCTTTACGGCGCCTGGCGATTTCCTGGTCGATAAAGGTCAGTACCAGCACACCGATCTCTGCTGCCACACCAGCCAACGCAATAAAGCCGACCACCACTGCAACGGAGATGTTGAAACCCAGCAGATAGATCAGCCAGAAGCCACCGATCAACCCAAACGGGATAGAGAGCATCACCACCAGGGGTTCGGTGATATTGCGAAAGTTAAAATAGAGCAGCAGGAAGATCACCAGCAAGGTAGCGGGCACGACGACACGCAGTCGCTCCGCAGCTCGTTCCATGTACTCGAACTGCCCCGACCAGACAAGATTATAACCAGGCGGAATTTTGACCTGACTGGCCACCACTTCTTTGGCTTCGGCAACATAACCACCGATGTCTGATGTTTTGATATCGACGTAAACCCAGGCGTTAGGGCGTGAATTTTCACTCTTAATACTGGGTGGTCCACGACGCAGTTGCAGATCGGCCACCAGCGATAGCGGGATTTGCGCGCCAGTGGGTGTCGGAATCAACACTCGTTTGAGACTATCAAGATTATCGCGCAGTTCACGTGGGTAGCGCAGGTTGATCGGATAACGTTCCAGCCCTTCCACTGTGTAGGTGACATTCATGCCGCCGATGGCGGTTTGAATCACGTCCTGCACATCGCCGGTGGTTAATCCGTAACGGGATGCCTCTTTACGATCGATATCGAAGTCGAGGTAATACCCTCCAGCGGCCTTGTCTGCAAAGGCGGAGAGTGTATCGGGTAGCTGTTTTAATGCCTGCTCGATCTCATTGCCCACTTGCTCAAGCACATTCAAATCTGGCCCACTGACCTTAATACCGATGGGTGTTTTGATGCCCGTCGATAACATGTCGATGCGAGTCTTGATCGGCATCGTCCAGGCGTTGGAGAGGCCAGGGAATTTAATCGCTGCGTCCATCTCATCCATCAACTCTTTAACGGTCTTATCGGGATTCGGCCATTCGTCTTTGGGCTTGAGTCGAATGGTGGTCTCCAGCATCGCCAACGGTGCAGGATCGGTGGCGGTTTCAGCACGCCCAACTTTGCCAAACACGTGGTGTACTTCCGGGAACGATTTAATGATCTTATCCGTCTGTTGCAACAGCTCTTTGGCCTTGGTGATGGAGATGCCAGGGTAGGTGGTCGGCATATAGAGAATGTCACCTTCATTCAGCGGTGGCATGAACTCACTACCCAGTTTGCTCAGTGGATACCAGGTGACAGCCAGCAAAACAAGCGATAGCGCCAACGTTATCCAGCGCCAGTGAATGGCCAGACTCAGGGTTGGTCTATGGACAAAATGGAGAAACCGGTTCACCGGGTTTTTTGCTTCTGCAGGGATTTTGCCACGAATAAAATAACCCATTAACACCGGTACGAGGGTGATCGCTAAAATCGCTGCCGCAGCCATCGCATAGGTTTTAGTAAACGCGAGGGGTGCAAAGAGTCGTCCCTCCTGCGCCTGCAGGGTAAAGACTGGCAGAAAGGAGACCGTGATAATCAACAGAGAAAAGAAAAGTGCCGGGCCAACTTCTCGCGACGCCTCAGTTACTGCTTGCCATCGTTCAGGCGAGGTCAGTTCTCGTCCTTTCTCTTTCACCATCTTTTCAAGGTGTTTGTGACCATTTTCGATCATCACAATCGCCCCATCCACCATCGCACCGATGGCGATGGCGATGCCGCCGAGGGACATGATGTTGGCGTTGATACCTTGCCATTTCATGAAAACGAACGCCAGCAGAATCCCGATCGGCAGCGAAACAATGGCCACCAGCGCGGAACGGGCATGAAGTAAAAACAGGATGCAGATAAGGCTGACAACGATAATCTCTTCGATCAGTTTTTCTTTAAGATTATCCACCGCACGGGTGATCAAATCACCGCGATCATAGACTGGTACAATTTCTACCCCTTCGGGCAGGCCTGGTTTAAGCTCTTCCAGTTTAGCGCGCACCCGCTCGATCACAGCCATTGCATTTTCACCATAACGCATAATCACCACGCCACCCGCCACTTCACCTTCACCATTCAATTCAGCCACACCACGGCGCAGTTCTGGCCCGAGATGTATATGCGCAACATCCTGTAATCGAATCGGGGTGCCGTTGTCATCAACACCAACAGGGATGACGTTCAGATCATCAATCGACTGGATATAACCCAGACCGCGCACCATATATTCGGTCTCGGCCATCTCGATCAATTTACCGCCGACATCGTTGTTGGAACGTTGAATAGCGTGTTTAATTTTCGATAGCGGAATGTTGTAGGCCAGCAGTGCATTGGGGTCAACTTCAACCTGATACTGTTTAACATGACCACCAATGGAGGCCACCTCAGAGATTCCCTCAACGGTCTGTAAGGGGTAACGCAGATACCAGTCCTGAATAGAGCGCAGTTCGGCCAGATCAGTATTACCTGTTTTATCGACCAGTGCATATTCATAGACCCAACCAACACCGGTCGCATCCGGCCCCAGTGATGGCGTTAGTCCATCCGGCAAGCGACCGCTGACATAGTTAAGATACTCCAGCACTCGCGAGCGCGCCCAGTACATATCCGTGCCATCATCAAAAATAATATAGACAAAGGAGTAACCAAAAAAGGAGTAGCCACGTACCACTTTGGCGCTGGGTACTGCCAACATAGCCGTGGTGAGTGGATAGGTGACCTGGTCTTCAACCACCTGTGGTGCCTGGCCGGGGTATTCGGTAAAAACGATCACCTGCACATCGGAGAGATCGGGAATCGCATCCAGCGGCGTATTTTTCATCGACCACAGGCCAGCCACCACAATCATTATCGTGGCAATAATGATCAAAAAACGGTTGCGCAGCGAGGCTTCAATGATACTGACGATCATTAGTTAGACTCCTCCATTTCCATGTCACCCATATCCATATCATCCATCGACATATTCATATCACCCATGTTATATTCAATGCTTTCTCCCGCCATCACTGCCATCATCTTGGCCGTGGCTTCGCGCAACTTGGATTCAGAATCGATGAGGAACTGACTGGAGGTGACCACCTGTTCACCCGCTTCCAGACCAGACAAAATTTGAGTCATCCCTTCGGCACTCACACCCAGGGTCACTTCTCTCGGTTCAAACTTACCCGGTTCACGCACCACAAACAGCTGTTCACGGCTACCAGAACGCACAATTGCTTCACTGGGTACCACCACTGCACTGGGTTGTGTATCAACGTAAAGCGTCACATTAGCAAACATGCCCGGTTTAAGTGACAGGTCGGCGTTATCAAACTCCAGCCTCACCTGTACTGTGCGGCTCTTCGGATTTAAAATTGGGTGAATAAAGGTGATCTTGCCTTTATAGGTTCGACCCGGTTCAGCTCGTACTCGCATCTCGGCACGATCCCCCTCTTTAAGCCAACTCAGCTCATCTTCAAAGATATCGACGTTGACCCAGATGCGGCTCAGGTCGGCAATCAAATAGAGTTCATTTTTAGGGGTAACATATTGTCCCTCCCGTGCGCCAATATTCATCACCCGGCCTTCAAAAGGGGAGTGGATATGCAGCTGTTTCTTGATCTTGCGGCTCTGTTCCAGCTCTTTGATCTGGTGAACTGGCACGTCGAACAACTGCAAGCGTTCTTTAGCGCTATCAAGTATGGTCTTAGCGCTTCTTTTCATTTGCGAAACGCCACTACTGCTCACAGTTTCCCAGTTATTCAGTGCCACCAGGTATTCCTGCTGTGCGGCCACTAGTTCGGGCGAGTAGATACTGAGCAGGATAGTGCCTTTGCTTACCTTCTTACCGGTTTCATTAATCTTCAACTCCTCGATCCAGCCAGAAGTTTTGGGGTGCAGACGAGCCAGATGTTCCTCGTTGAAATCAACACGCCCCAGGCCGCTCAGTGCCCGAGAGAGATCACGCGTTTCAGCTAATGTCGTGCGTACACCGATGTTCTGCACGGTCACCGGATCAATGGTAACCGTGCCTGCGGGTGCATCACCGCGACCACCACCATCGGCATAGACTGCAATATAGTCCATGCCCATATCATCTTGCATAAATACAGGCGAAGTAATGGCAGGATTCATCGGATTGCGATAATACAGCGCCTTGCGTTCTGTCGATTGCTTTTCTGTATTTTTAACGGGGGAAGCAGTGAATTCTGTCAAAAAATGACTACCAGCAAACCCCATAGAAAACGTTGCTACCAACACAATACTACCCGTTATTTTATTCATAAACATTCTCCTCACCCACCGCCGCGATCAACCGCGCCATCGCCTGATTGGCTGCACTCAGGGCACTCCAGTATTCGGTCTCATAATTGTAAAGCGTGGTCTGACTGCGCACCAGATTGAGAAAATCGACCTTCCCCACCTGATAACCAGCCAGCATGGCGTCAACTGTCTGGCGTGCCTGCGGGATGATCTCCTGCTGGAACAACTGCGCTTGCTCACCAGAACGGCGGTAATCGGTCATCGCCTGCTGTACTTGTGCGGCCACCTGGTTACGCTGGTCATGAAGCTGATATTTTTTCTGCATCCACTCGGCATTCCGCTGATCAACAGCGCGATCCTGTTTACTGCCGGTATAAAGAGGCAGGTTCATGCTGAACAGGAGAGAGCCGAAGTCAGCACGACTGCCGCCATTGGGGTTATTACCATTGCGCAGGCCATACACCGCACCCACTTTAAAATCGGGCGCATAATCCTCTTTCGCCAGATCAACTCGGCTGCGTGCAGCCCCTAATCGCTCCGTCTGCGCGGCTAATTCTGGTCGGCTGTTGACCGCCTGCTGCTGTATGATTTCCGCACTATTTAATGTTAATAAAACCTCATCGACAGAAACAGGTAACTGGATAGTCTCTGCCGCCGGATGATCCATCAACACATTCAGGCGCACCGCTTCGTTTTCACGCATGTTCTCTACACGAATCGCGCTATCGCTCAACCTGGATAGTTCCAGTTGTGCCAGCAGGATGTCCTGTTGTAAACCACGGCCAACCGTATAACGCGTCTCGGTGACATTGACAAATTGCGCAAGTAGAATCTGGTTACGTGCAATCACCTCCAGCGCCCGGTCCAGGTAAAAAATATTCCACCACACGGTTTTGACATCACGTATCAGTTGTAGCCGTTTCTCTTCCAGATCAGCCTCAGCCGCTCCAGCCTCATGTCGAGCAACCCGGGCGTGCAAAGCCAGCTTGCCGGGATAAGGCAGTGCTTGAGCAATACCCACCTGAAACTGCGTCATAGCCTCCTGCGTAAAGGAAAAACTATCCAGAGGCAGATTGAGAAGATTGACCGACAACACCGGATCGGGCAGTGCCTCGACCTGATCCGGCATCTCAGCTAGCGCCTGAGCTCTTGCCTCAATCGCGGCCAGGCCAGGGTTGCTGGACAAAGCCTCAGCAATGGCCCTGTCCAGAAAGAGCGGCTCTACTGCCTGAGCAGTGGCCACGCCTGGCATCAACACGCTGACAAACAACAAATGTACGAGTAAGCCAGACCCATATCGAAATCGAAATCGAAAATACAATGAATTACTCCTCGGATATCTCTAATATTAATATGGCTAAAATCTGATGCAGTAAGAGTATAGGGGTAACACTGTCACTGAGGTGACATCTGCATTACAATTTTGTAATGTTACTGTCATACTCATGACAGGCGTGATGGACCAGGCTGTTTGAAGGTGGGATACCGCAATTCAGAACGAGCCTGTTGATCCAGAGCCCATCCCATCGACGTTACAATTTTTGGTAACAGACTCGCTACAACGTGCCCCTTTCGGCATTACCTGCGATTCATGCCTTGATGTGACAAATTTTGAATTCAATCTGTTTTGCCCAGAATTAATGGAGGTGCCCCATGAAACTCTTAATTGTCGAAGATGAAGCTAAAACCGGAGAATATCTCAGGCAGGGATTGAGCGAGGCCGGATTTATTGTCGACCTAAGCCACAACGGGCTGGATGGCCACCACCTGGCCATGACAGGAGATTACGATCTACTGATTCTAGATGTCATGCTGCCGGATATCGATGGCTGGCAGATTTTGCAATCATTGCGCGAGGCTGGTAAAGAGGTGACCGTTTTATACCTGACTGCCCGTGAAAGTATTGATGACCGAGTTAAGGGGCTAGAGCTGGGCGCGGACGACTACCTTGTCAAACCCTTCGTCTTCGCTGAACTACTGGCCCGTGTGCGCACATTGTTACGCCGTAGCGCCAATCCAGCCACAGAGTTAAGCCTCAGCATTGCCGACCTGGAACTGGATCTGGCGCGTCATCGTGCCCGTCGCGGCAACAAGCGCATTCACCTGACCGCCAAGGAATTCTCCCTCCTGGAGCTGCTGGTGCGTCGCCAGGGTGAAGTGCTGCCTCGCTCCTTGATTGCCTCTCAGGTCTGGGATATGAATTTCGATAGCGACACCAATGTCATTGATGTTGCCATTCGCCGTCTACGTGGCAAGATTGACGACAATTTTGAACTCAAACTGATTCAGACAGTACGCGGCATGGGTTATATGATCGACCTGCCGGACGAAGAGGCATAGAATAAGATGATACGACCCACCTCGCTAACACTGCGGCTAACCCTGCTGTTCAGCGCTGTTGCCACGGTGGTTTTTCTCGCTTTTGGCTGGATTATCGAGCGCTCTATTAATGAACATTTTATCACCCAGGACAGCAAAGAGCTTGAGGTCGTCGCCCAGGCGGTAAAACAGTCACTCGCCACGCTGCATGTCGATGATGACCTGGGCCCCATTAAACAGCGTTTTGACGACATGCTCGTCGGTCATCACAACCCGCTGCTATATATTAGTAATGGCTCAGAAAAACCCCTGTATAGCAGCACCGAATCAGACCTGTCTCAAGTTCCGTTGCCTTACAATAACCACCTTTCACACAGCAACATACGGCAGTGGAGCAACGACAGGCATCACTACCGGGTTTTAACCCAGCAAGTCAGTGGAAAAAATAACGTCGTTTACACCATTGTGATCGCTGTTGCTATCGACTTCCACCTTCAGTTCCTCACCCAGTTTCGCCTCACACTCTGGCTGATGGTGGCCTGCGGCGTCATCGTGATGGGCATGATGGGCTGGGTTGCTGTACGGCATGGCCACAAACCACTTCACAATATGGTTGACCAGCTCAGCCGCATCAGTGCCAACGAGTTAAACAGTCGCCTTAATCCTAAAGCGGTTCCGGCTGAACTCACCGAACTAGCCGTGTCGTTCAATGAACTGCTGCAACGCATGGAAGAGGCTTTTAGCCATCTTTCCCATTTCTCTGCTGACATCGCCCACGAGCTGCGCACCCCAGTCACCAACTTGATGACTCAGACTCAGGTTGCACTGTCCCAGACACGTGATACCGACGAATATAAGGAAATTCTCTATTCCAATATGGAAGAATACGAACGCATGGCGCAAATGATCGGCGATATGCTCTTTTTAGCGAAGGCTGATAACGGTCTTAATCCACCCAATACAGAAGCGGTTGATCTGAAAAGTGAACTGCGCAATTTGTTCGATTATTACAGTGCCTGGGCTGAAGAGTGTGATGTTTCACTCCTACTGGATGGCGATGCTCACGTAAAGGGAGATCGCCTGATGCTACGCCGCGCACTCAGCAACTTACTTTCCAATGCCGTCCGCTACACACCGAAAGGTGGCAGCGTCTCGGTAACACTCGGCTACTCAGATGGAGATGCCCTGGTTGTGGTGCAGAACCCCGGCATACCCATCCCTGTTGAACACCTCGGTAAAATTTTCGACCGTTTCTACCGCACCGATCCATCACGTCAACGCAGTGGCGAAGGCGCCGGACTGGGTTTGGCCATCGTTAAATCAATTGTCGAATCACATGACGGTACCATTGTGGCCCGCTCTGATGAGAGGATCACAGAGTTCAGGATCACCCTGCCTGGTTTTGTAAATTTATCCATCCCTTCACCCAACCCCGAGGGGCAAAGCTACAATGGGTGATTGTCAGAGGAAAATATATCGATTGAAATAGATGGGAATTTAGTCTCCCGCTGAACTGTTTTTCAAATCCAACGACAGCACCCCCCTGGCTCCTGAGTACAGAAAAGGGTTAAATAAAATTGATTCATAACCTTAACCATGGCTATTCATTATTTGACTTGATGGTGCCATCCACATCCTTAAGCACTGCCATCAAGGCATTAAAGTTATTCGTTTCATCAAACAAGGTATCAGCGCGCTGCTGACCATACTGCGCCAACGATTTTTTAAACGTCTCGTCATCATATAAACGAGTAAGCGACTCCGCCAACGCAGCCGCGTCACCAGGTGGAATTAACAGACCGGTTTCATTATCAATAATGATTTCGGGCACACCACCCGCATTGGTACCAATCACCGCCACACCTGCCCGCATCGCCTCCACCAGTACCAGACCAAACGTTTCGCAATAGGTCAATAAAGTGATGGCATCAAAACAGGGCATGACCTCCATCGGGTGATGAATGAAGTCAACAAACTCGAATCGATCTGATAGCTTCTTTTCTTCGATCGT
Source organism: Gammaproteobacteria bacterium (assembly GCA_021648525.1). Taxonomy (GTDB): domain Bacteria; phylum Pseudomonadota; class Gammaproteobacteria; order SZUA-140; family SZUA-140; genus SZUA-76. The sequence goes on along the minus strand of JAKISP010000010.1, from coordinate 62,208 downwards.
CTGCTTTAACTGATCAGCATAGTTCTGATCCATCACGTGGCCGATAATTGTTGCGCTGACATCCAGCCCACGTTCGGCCAATACTGCCACCGCCTCAACCAGTAGATGCTGACCTTTGCCATATTCAACCCGCCCAAACATACCGATATTAAAGACGTGATTGTTGGCGACCCCTTTAAACTGTGCGCGACGCTCAGCTGCCTTTTCAGCATTGGCTACCGCCACACCTGAATAAAGCAGTTTGACCTGCGACGGCTCTAATGGGAAATACATCATCGCCTCTTGCCGAACCTGGTTACTAACCGTTAAAACCAGATCTAACTGGCCATAAATAAAACGGTGGTAACGATCTTTTTTATGGCGCGTAATCGCCATGTGGCGGGTATAGACTAGCGTCGGTTTTCGCTTTGCGAAATATTTGGCCATTGCCACAAAAGGCTGATCGTTACCCCAGTGAAAGTGAACAAGATCAATTTCATTGTCGTCGATATAGCGCGCCAGCTTAATCGCACTAAACAGTGGCAAGGCCTTAAAGTGCCAGTTCAAATAGAGCGCTGTCACGCCACCACCTGCCACGCATTCTGCAATGCAGCTATTCTTCTGAGCAACCAGATGACAATTAATGCCGGCCTCATCTGCCAGAAAGCGAGCCTCGCGCCGTGCATGAAGTTCAAGCCCACCTCGTCCGCCCGAGGTGCATACCACCAATATATTCATCTCATTCATCACATAAAATATCGCTAATTAGCGGCGTAAAATAACACAGGTATCGCATGTCGACTTTATGTTTCTTCTCACCAGTCAAGCATGATCCTTACGAATAGAGACACACTCATCACCCCCCATATCCAGTTCACGGCAGATGAAAGGCCGACGATCATAAATCGTGCAATGCAGGGTATTTCGATCTAACGCCGCACACCAGCCATCATCAAGGCGACGCATTCTGCCACCACCCCACGGGTCAAACTCGACAAACTGCTCCGGCACACCCGTATCAGCAAGCAGCAGCACCTCCAGACGACAACAGACCGCTTCACATTTTGAGCATGAGACATCCGGGTCGATATTCACGTCTATTTCCATTGGATTTTTATTATATCGTCAAATACCCTTAGCCACACAACAGGGTAAATCGAACGACAGCTCATTAAACAGGTGATTTGAAGGAAGCGGATACATCAAAGGAAGAAAGGTGCCCAGCATCAGCCCTGGTACATCGTCATACACTGATTATCGGGTTCAGCGTTCCTGTCATGTTCTGCGACAGGACGTGCCCTGCCCTTAATACTGACAGATCAACTGAACCCGATACAATGTTGTCAGCAATTTAAATGAACACCTTAACGCAGCTCACTCTTAAATATTTTTTGCGTAACAGCAGCAGGAAGCGTTGTCGCTTCAATATCCGACTGAGACCATAAGATCAGAGCATCTCCCGGCGCGGCAGAATTATCCATTGCAATCATCGGATCTGAAGATACAGATGCAGGGAAACAATCCACACCTCTTTCATCACAGTCTATTGGTGATGAAACCTCAGAGCTAATCGCGTCCATCACCCCTTTTGGGTTCCGCCATACCCCTTCGCTAACGCGGTATTCACTTTTATAAACTGAATATTTAAAACCATCAAACTGCCGCCAGGCAATAATCGCATCGCCATTATCCGCCATCGCCACATCATAACCAGCAACCCCATATTCATCACCCAGGCTAATGTTATCAGCAAGGCTTATCGGATGTGTCCATTCACTGGCGCGATATTCACTCTTAAAGATGCGCTGTTTTCTTGAATTGTCCTCCTGTCGCCAGGTAATCATTGCCTCACCACTCTCATTCATTACAACATCAGGACTCTGCACACTTAAACCACTCTGGCTAATGTTGTCGAACTGGTCAACAGGGCCAAGCCAGGACCAGACAAGAATATCAGGGCCGGGTGGATCAGGCACCAGCCTCTCTCTGTACTCACTTTTAAAGACATGGGTAATATCAACGGGGGAAGCGCCGGGGAAATAAGGATGCGGTTGAGTCTCCTGCACTGCCTGTTCCCAGACAATAATCGCATTGCCATTGTTATCCATCGCAACTCTGGGACTCGACAGGTTGTCCGATTGAAATGGTGTAATCGCATCACCAGACGAAAATTGAGGATCAGGTACTGCGGACCAGGCACCACCGCGATACTCTCGCCGATGAATTAAAAATGCACCAGAAGCGCCCCCCGAGTGTTGCCGCCACACAACCACTGCATCATCACTCCCCGTAGCGGGATTTCTGCCCATCGCCACGGCCGGCGTGAATCGCACTGGACGCCCCGTCTGACTAAAGGTATCAGCCGAACGTGACCCTGGATGACTCCAGATACCCCCTCGATATTCACTCACATAAAGCTGAGGCTTATCAACATCAATCCCCACACCAGAATCCTGCGTCCAGGCAATAATGGCGTTCCCGCGATCATCCATTGCCACCTGAGGATTATCATAAATGAACGAACCCAGTGGGTTTATATAAGACCCCGATGTTAACCCTGCAGGATGACTCCAACTATTCGCTCGATACTCACTCATAAACAGCTGAGAATTATTACCGACAGTATCCTTCTGTGACCATACAATAACCACCTCATCAAATGTATTCGTCTGATCACGTCCGATCGCCACCTGCGGGTTAATGGCACTTTGTCCCGTGAAACTAATATGATCAGTTAAATCGGCAGGATGCGTCCATGCATCTGGAGTCGTAATATTATAATCGCTCATGTAAATCTGAGTCCTGGGCAGGACATTAGGGGGAAGGGGAACCCCGTCAAACTGATACCAGACCACAACGGTATTACCATTATCATCCATCGCGACCTGAGGAGACATCGCATTTTCACCATCAGGGCTAATATTCACCGCCAGATGAGCAGGGTGAACCCAACTATCTGAAACACAGTTCACACTAACATTCGCTACATGACTATTCAGTGTGCCAGTCCCGTTTGAGACAGTACAATCTTGATTAGCTGGCTCATTATAGACAGCGACCTGGTACTCGGTACCACTCATCAAACGTGTCGGAAAGGTATAAGGGCTATCCGCTAACAGGGTAATCGCTTCAGCGCCATTAATTTTCAACATCAGCGAGCCACTAAGACCACTCACATTCCCGCCAATACTATATTGCGGCGGGGACACGCAATGAATGTTCACATTATTAACATCTCCGCTTACCAGACCCGAGCCATTACTAACAGTACAGCGTTGATTCAGTGGATCATCCTCAACAACCACCTGATAAGTATCACCGCTGGCGACTGTTTCAGGAAAAATATAGGCCGTATTGATCCTCAGACTCATGCGATTCTTTTGATTCGCAAGTTGCTGATTAACTCGATTACTGATCGATATCATGCTGCCACTCGCCACGCCAGTGACTGTACCACCCACCGTATATGGTCCACTACCACTAGACTCTGTAGCGGAATCACCACCACACGCCGCCAGTGATGCCACCATCAGCAGCAATACAGGAGTGCGTACACCCCTGACAGCATTGCCAGCTTTGATCATTGCTTCCCCCTTCACAGCGATACCCGAATTTTGTAGGCTGCTGGACAGATCACGATAACGCAGGCCTTCCTTCCGCCGGCCTCACGCATGTGGTTTTATTAATCCCCTACTAGACGGAAATCTATTAATTAACCTATAGTTACACAATCGTAACACAGTATTTACAGCGTGGGATACTCCCTGGAGCGCACTGAGAACGGCGTCATAAATAATAAAAATAACAACGAAAATTCAAACACTTAGATAGCAGTAGCCCGCATTTAAAAGAGCTTTCCTACTATTTTAAAAACAGAGGAGAGAAAATCATCATCCGAAGTGCCCCAAATCGGCTTATTTTCGCGCGTATCAATTATCGCTTCAGCCCTTCCTGCTACTGATTCATAGCGCTTCGCCTTCGCAGCGCTTCTCTCCTGTGCCATCTTCTCGTGCAGCAACTGACCGCCTGCTTTTTTCCACTCCATCAAACGCTTCAGCTCACCGCCATCGAGCCACACCCCGTGCTGATGGCAACGATCAATGATCACACCACTGCGCGCACCAAAATTTTTGCGCTGCATAAAATCACGGCAGACCGGACATTTCACATAAAAGGCCTGCTGTTTCGATGGCTTATTTGCACTGTCCCGCTGATATAGCTCCTTATTGATCGCGCTCAGTCGCTGCTGGTTAATTTCAAAAACATTCGATACCGACTGCTCTAGTAATGCCTCCAGCTCATTCACATCGAAAAATAGCCCCATACACTGATCACAGCGTTCGATGAAGAATTTACCATCATGCTTAAGGTTAATGGTATGCAATCCAACCTCGCAGCGCGGACAACTGCGCTCACCATTCGGCTTTACCACGGTGTATCGATGCACCCCATGCAGATCAACATCATTGCGACGGCCGCAATATTCACAGACATTACTCGGCGCAGGCAGGGCTGCAGAACAACTAATACAGTTAGCCATAATTTTTCTGCAAACCTAAAAACGACTCATGATTTCATTTTTCTTCTGATCATAGTCATCCTGCGTAATTAAATCGGCATCCAGCATCTGCTTAAGCTGCGACAATTTGGCGACTGGGTCTTCACTGCTGACAGGCTCCGCTGCACCATTCTGCTTCGGCACCAGCGAATCACCCATCTCATTCGCCATCATCTGTCCAAACCCCATCCCCGCACCGATACCCATGCCAACACCCGCACCACCACCTTCATTACGGGCTGCTTCACGCATCGCTTCCAGTTTTTGCAGACTCGCATAATCCATACCCGCCGCCGCTGCCGCATGCTGTTCGGCAGTAATATTAGCGATGCGGTTAATCCGATCCATCGTCTCCTCATCAAAATTAGTCCCTTCGATGCGCAGGTCAGTCAACATAAAGCCAAGTTTGGTGAAGCTGGGTTTCAACTTCTCTAGCAGACTATCAGCGAGCGCATCACGATTGGCATCGATATCAACATAGGTAAATTGCGCTTGCGCGAGGTGGTCAGTCAGCGGCTGCACCATGCGTGCGTTCATCACCTCACGAAACTGACTGACGGTAAACTCGCTATTGCTACCAACAAAATTAATAAAGAAATGGCCCGGTTTACGAATCCGAAAACTGTAATTACCAAAGGCGCGCAAACCCACCGGGAAGTGATATTTCGGGTCTTCATATTTGACGACCGCGTTAGTGCCCCACTTCTGATCCAGCACGCGCGTAGTCTTAAAATAGTAGATACCGACCTTATGCTCACTCTCAAAGAAGTTCATCACCTTTTTGATGGTGGTCCAGAACGGCACATTATCCGTTTCAAGGTTGATAATGCCACTCTTGACGATCATCGCCTTTGGCACCCCTTCATAGACAAAAATACACCCCTGCCCGGGGCCAATGATCAGCTGGGAGGCATTTTTAATTTCATCGCCATTATCACTCCATTTATAAAAGAGCTGATCAGGATCAGTATCCTGCCATTCGATCACCGAGCGTAGCTGCCGCGTCAATCCATCTATTAGGCCCATCACCCCTCCAGTAAAGATATTGTCTTAGTTGATCAACCGGGTGAACGTTCAAAACAACCAGATAAAACGCCCACCGGAATACCCTTATTGTGTCGGAACACGCACACATTCCTTGAACCCCACCCTGGCATCCTGGCATCCTGGCGACTTAAAGTTGCATCTTGCCGATTGCTCAGACAATATGCATTTTCATATCAATACAATTAATAGCAGACAAAAGACACTAATCATGAAATACCAGATCATCCCCGTAACACCACTACAACAAAACTGCTCGCTGCTTTACTGTGAGCAGACAATGCGGGCAGCCGTGGTAGACCCTGGTGGTGAAATTGAACGTATTTTGGCAGTTGTCAACGAAGCGGGAGTCGAGATCGAAAAAATTCTGGTAACCCATCCTCATCTGGATCACATTGGCGGTGTTGCTGAATTAGCCAGACAACTCCAGCTGCCAATTGAAGGCCCGCATAAAGAGGATCAGTTCTGGATCGACGCCATTCCACAACAGTGTGAAATGTTCAATTTCCCACCACTAGAAGGCTTCACCCCTGATCGCTGGTTAAAGCACGGTGACCAGGTCACATTTGGCAATATCACACTGGATGTACTGCACTGCCCTGGTCACACCCCGGGGCATGTGGTCTTTTTTCACAAAGATGACGGCCTCGCGATTGTTGGCGACGTGCTTTTTCAGGGATCCATTGGCCGCTCAGACTTCCCAAAAGGTGATCACGACACACTCATCAACTCAATTAAAGAGCGCCTTTTACCACTTGGCGACCACGTTCAGTTCATCCCCGGACACGGCCCAATGTCTACCTTTGGCAACGAGCGGCAACACAATCCCCACCTCAACAATAACCCCTGAATCTAAGCACAACAAAACAGCTTAAGATAAACCTGGCGTTAAATCACAATCCATCTGCAAATCACTAAAGTTTAAATTTGCTATCCCGTTACATTAAATGTAATCACAGGGCGCGAATTGTAATGCCTGAACACCACCCACGTCCAGGGACAGAGCTTCGTAAGGATGGATTCGATGAAAAGGTCGTCACAACAAGCATACGCACCCATATCAGGCACTAGCTATCTTCAGCGGATAACAGGTGCCAACCCAATATCCCAACGCCCATTTTATCCAGTCTGATAGCCGCATGAATACCATTGTCAGCAATCCTCCGCGCACATGGCATTACCTGGTCGCGATTGCAATTCCAGCGCTGGTCATGATCATTGCACTGGGTCTCAATAACATCAGAGATTACCAACAGTTAAAAAATACACAAACAGAACTCAGCGGACTATCACATCTCACGCCACTGTTTGATCTCAGTATGACACTGCAGAAAATACGCGGCATCACACAGCTACAACGCCATGGTGAAGGAAACCTGAACAGTGAAATAGCTCAATTAAAAAAACAGCTAAGCAACCAGATCAATACACTGAAAAACTCACCTCGCAGCATCGAACTTGGCATTGATGAAGAGCTGAAACAGCTCGATTTACAGACAAAATATACCCTTGATGCTTCGGAAATCAATACACCACAGGAAATTTTTCTTAGCCACAGTGCATTGGTCAACCATTCTCTGGACATCATCAAAAAATCAGCCGAAAATTCAATGCTCGCGTTTGATGATGACCCCAATATCTACTTTTTAACCAAGCTGATCATCTATCAAATCAGCGACCTTAGCGAATCGCTCGGTCGCGTACGTGGCATTGGTGGGGGCTTTATTCTTAACGAAAGACTCGGTAATAGCCGTCAATTCACACAGGAACTACATACATTAAAAAACAACCTCAACATTGCCCACCGCAGTACCATGCGCGCAGTCGACACTGTCGCTGACGATGAAAAACGTATCATCCACTTAATGAGTCTACTTTTCCAGATCAGCGACAAATTCATCACTAAAAGTGAGAAGTTATTAAATGGTGAAAAACTTCAGATCACCGCTCAAGGCTATTTTTCTGAAGGCAGCCGAGCAATTGAACAATCAATGCGACTCTATGCTGATTCAGAAAAACTATTGAATAAACGACTCCAGGCTCGCCTGTCAAAGATACAGACAAGTATCTATTTAACAGTAGGCGGCGAGTTAACCGCCATTTTGACAATGGCATTTTTCATCATTCTTTTTTACCGAAAAAATACTACAGCCTTTAAAGAACTACAAAGCTCCATTGACTCGCTGTATGACAGTGAGGCTAAAAATAGAGCCATCATCAACCATTCAGTCGATGGCATTATCACCATCAACCAGAGAGGTATTATTTTAAGTGCCAATTCAGCTGCAGAAAAACTCTTTGGTTATAACGTCCCTGAAATGGTCGGCAATAATTTAGATATGCTGATGTCCGAACCACACCAGTCCGGCCATGATAGCTACCTCAGCCGCTATCTCGGCACTGGTAAACGCAAGATGATCGGTATTGGACGAGAAACTGAAGGGATGCGAAAAAATGGCACCTTATTTCCGATTGAGCTAAGCGTCAGTGAAGCACCTCACAAAGGAGAGCGTATTTTCACCGGCACCATTCATGACATTAGCGCTCATAAAGCAATTGAATTAGAGCTCATGCAGTACAAAAACCATCTTGAATTTCTGGTTGAAGATAGAACAATAGAATTAAATACACTGCATGATGAGCTAAAACAGTTCACTCATATTGCATCACATGATTTAATGATTCAGATCCCAGTCATAAAAGAAAACTCAGAAAAACTAGCCGCCCTCTTCCGCAATAAAAACACACCACCAGATAAAACAGTCCAGGCTGTCATCGAGGAGACCATTACAAGAGTAAACACCATCATTCAGGCGAGTAACCAGCTTGAATGGGAGATTGAAGCACTCATTAAACTCTCACATGCTGGCTTGCAAAAACTACAACCAGAATATGTAGATATGGAAATTATTGCCCATAATTTAAAAAAAATAGCTGGACCTGAACTTAAAAATAAAAATGCACATATTAATATTGGTTCCCTTCCAGTCATATCAACTGATCGAAAAGCAGTTGAGCAGATCATTTCGAGTTTACTGGACAACGCCATTAAACATTTACTACCCGGTCGTCCTGGCATCATTGAAATCAACGCAGAAACCCATGATGATTGCTGTTTATTCTATATTCGCGATAATGGAAAGGCACTCGCTGATGATGAAATACCTCAGGTCTTCAATCCGTTTCAAAAACAGGATAAAGAGACGCTAACGCATGACAGCATTGGGCTTGCCTACGTCATGTACCTGACACGCCGCCTGGGCGGTTCACTCAACTGCCAGTCAACACCAGGAGAAGGCAGCCTGTTCAGTATTTCACTACCAGCCAGGAATAACAAAATACTCGAAATAGACTATTGCAATAACCAGGACAACCATTCAGATTTAGATGGTACTGATGGGCAGGCAATTGCCAGCTAAGCACAGACATCAACCACGCACTGATTTGATAAACTTGATAACAAACGATTTCTTTATTCCTAAATTCAATTACAATTAAACCATGCAACAGACCGATGAAAAAGAGGCCATTACGCTTCGTCTTAACACCCTTCGCCTTGAACACCGAGATCTTGACGCGGTCATCACGCAACTCTCATCACAAACCAAAGCAGACCAATTACTATTGAAGCGTATGAAAAAACGAAAACTATGGCTCAAAGACATAATATCAAAACTAGAGAGTCAACTTATCCCTGACCTTAATGCCTGAGCCAATGCCAATCCAATGCTAGCCACCAGCCAACGGTTATGGCATGTCTACATCGTTAAGTGCCGCGACAACACTCTCTACACCGGCATTACTACCGATATCGAACGGCGCATAAATGAGCATAATAACAGCACCCTCGGGGCGCGCTACACACGTTCACGCCGGCCGGTAAAACTTCATTATTATGAACAGGTGGATAGCCGCTCAGCCGCACTCAAGAGAGAAATGCAGATAAAAAAATTTTCCAGTAAAAAAAAGCGCTCATTAGCCAGCGATTAACCCCCAGCATCGCAGACTTTAAATACCTTCTCGACACTCCCGAATGACCTTAAATAGTTTTTGATATCCGGAATATGCAGTGGTTGGCTTGCCTGCCGGGTGTGGCAATGGAAATGGTGTTAGCTTACCGGGGATCAACACCTGCTGCCCAACAAACCCCTCAAACATCTGGTGCAGGACATTTTTACTGACGCTGCTATTCAGCTTAATTAGCTGCTTCGCAACATAAATTAAGGCATCACCCGTCACACGTTCATATCGATTGATCACCGCCGAACGCAGCACTATATCATCAATCAACTCATCTTCAGTCTGGGCGGAAAGTGAAGCGACGCTCTCCACAATCCGCCAGTACAGGCGCTGAAAACAGCGCACCTGCCGTCGTCGGTATGATGATATTTCAACATCTTTCTCTTCAGCATAATCTGAACGCATAATCTGAACAAAACTTTCTGCTGTCATCCAGTCACCATCTGCCTGATACCAGGCGGGCAATTCACGAAGGATATCTCGCATACAAAATACCGCGTCCCAACTGACACCATCACCCACAGCATAAAGCCCACGAATAGATTTAGTCCGCTCAAATGTTGAATAAACACGACTAAATTCCTCAATCACACCAATATTTTTTTTATCGAGTAAAAATAACTGTACAGCTTTATCAGTGAACCCCATTTTGTTCAGTAACAACTCATTTTTCGTCTGTGAAAACACATCAAGAAACAGCTTAACGGCAGAAGACTTAGCAAATAATTTAATCGGCCTTTTGTTACCAAAAATCAAATAATCAATGAGCTGTGCAAAGGTTTGAATAATATATTTTGCTTTATTTTTCTGCTCCGTAATTGAAGTAGACATACGTTCTGCATCATCGTAACGATACTCATGATGAAACAGACCAAATTGACGCAGAGAACCATAATCAATAATCCCGCCATCACACAGAATATTATCGCCATCCCAGTCCATCCAGCAAAAAATATAATCACTTTCCAGACGAGCAGCCATCTTGCCAAATAATCTCGCCACATGATCAAGCATTGCTGCATAACGTGCATCACCTCGTACTACTGGCCATTCACCATTGCTAACCTGTCGATCAATATAGTAATCAACCGCCCCTTTTAATCGCTCATACTGACCTTGCTTTAAATGATGAAAGAAGTGAGCAGGCCTTAAAAGATTCTTTGCAGCACGTACATTCACCGAGGTGCCATCAGGATAACCAATTAATAACAGGGTACGTTCAGTGGCAATCTTACTGCGGTGAAAAATATCACTCATCAACGCGGCACCAACGCCATCAAGTAGATCACCACGGCCACTGCCATACGATACATTCTTATCACCCGTTTTAACGTTTCGCCCTTCATGTGCAGCCGCCGGACTTAAGCAGGTAACACCGGTACCACAACTTGAAATATCCCACGTCACTCCTTTTCCAGTAAAACAGCCATTCCATAAACTACGACCATCGCCAGAGGTCAAACCTGATCGACCTGGATGTTGAAGCTGTAGATAACGCGTCGCCATATATTTTTCAGAACGAATATCAGCAACAGGAACCTGTGCACCATTTTCGATCTCATATTCATTAATTATTTCGATACTAAAAGTATCAAGCAGCTTTTGGCTTAATTTTTTATTTAACGATTGAGGATTATTTTCAGATAGAAGCCCCATCTCCAGGGCCAGTTCAAAATTAAAATAGAACACCTCGCCGCCACTACGAGTCTTCACTGCATACTCAACAAAGCCATCAGGAACTGCGGATTTGAAGGGGTGGATGCCACAAATACGGTCAAACGCATTATATTGCAATACAACCCGCGGCTTCACCTCTTCGCTTTTCCGATTGTTTTTTCTCATAATTTCAATATCGGATAGAAAAGTATCGACTTTAGAAAAAATGCATATGATCAATCAGGGCGTTCTTCAGAGGCATCACCGGTTGCGGCCTGGCCAGGCGGGATCGGTGGTCGCTCTTTTTCTCTGTGAGTAAGGATATTTCGATAACACTTTTGTAAATTAATAAGCGCTTCGTCTCAGAACAAGGTCACTTTTCTCTTACAGTCATCCTGACTTTATTCACCAGAAAATCAACCACATCAATAAATTCTTCTGGACTACGCACCAGGGAAGGATCAACCAGATACCGACTATCAACGATAATCGATGGCGCTCCCTGGATCCCATAGCGTTGACTCATCATCCGTGAACGTCGAATTTTTCCATTGACGTATGCGCTATTCAACGCGCGTGTAAAGTCTTTTTCTGCAACGCCTTGCTCAGCAAAAAATTCGGCTACGGCCGCTTCTGTTATCAGCTGGCGACGCGATTCATGAATCGCAGAAAATAGCGGTTTATGTATTTTACTCATGATCCCTAACACTTCAGCCGCATAAAAGGCTCGCGCTAGCAGCATCATATTATCGTGTACGACTGCAGGCATACGACGGTAATTAATTACTTTACCCGTGCCTGCCAGCCAATTTTCAAGGCCCTCCTGGATGACATAACAGGTTTGACAACCGTACCATAACAGCTCCAGCACTTCGACCTTCTCACCCTGGTAAGTCGATTGTGCGCCATTAATTTCTTTATAGTGCCGATCCTTTTGAAAGGACGGCTGCAACGGTGCAGCGGTTGCCTGAGCAGCAAAGCCTACAAACATAAGCGTTAATAATATTGTCGTCAGGTGTTTCATTCAGTAGTACTCTATTATTGAAGCGGTTGCACCTGTAGTGTTTGCTCTCCACTATCGGCATCATCACGCGGCGTATTGCGAGATTCCCACTGCAACGCCCCACGTTCAAGAAATTCTTTTTCTTCTTCCGGCAACGGCCCGCGAGCGAGTGCCTCTTCCCACTCCCACAGTGCTGAGCGTGCGCGTCGTGCGAAGTTGTCATCACCGGATGAGAGGTGCAGGAAAGTACGCATCGCACCTAAAGCACCCGCAAGGTCACCACTATTTTCCAGCGCAACAGCCATTCCCCAGTAGGCATTCGCCTGCTCTGGTTTTAGCTGTGTCGCAGTTTCAAAAAAGACCAGCGCTTCATTGGGTAATGCCTGGCCTAACTTTGCATACCCCATATTCACATAGACTTCAGGCATTCTGGGCGCCAATGTCATCACTCGATGCAGTGCGGTTGCGGCATGTTCATATTGTCTGGCATGTAGCATCACCACCGCCTGTTCAAAACGCGTGGTTATTTCAGCCATGCGTTTCGCTTCTTCTGTTTGAGGTGCGGCCACTTGCGGCACTGGCGTTTGTAGTGCGGGTATTGCTATTTCGACCGAAGACATTGCGTTATTTACGGGGGGCGGGGGTAGTTGAGCGACCGATGATCCCTGTAGTGCTTCCAGTGTGATTGATGCCCCCGTCTTGCCTGGGTCGTCCTGCATCATCAACATCACAATCGCAGCACTGACAATTCCAACCATTAACAGTGAAAGGGTTGTAACTATCGTTTCATTACTATTTTTTTTCTTATCCACGTCCACCATCTACTCCGCTATATCACCCCTTTGTGTGCCGCTTCGCTATAGAAAGGGGTGCCAAAGTAGGTGACAAATGCAAAAACAAGAACACTGATAATCAGAACTGCACCTAACCGGATAGGAACATTATAGGTTGTGCGCGCATGTATTGAGGCACCTAATAGCAGCCAGTTAAGGAATGATGATGTTTCCAGCGCATCCCATGCCCAGTAGCGTCCCCATGCATCCTGTGCCCAAACCGCACCGGCACATAACATCAGGCTATCAAACACCAGCGCAAGCAACATAAATCGCCACGCCAGTTTATCGAGGATGACATTATCAGGCAGATGACGAAACAGGTTTTTAAAAAAGCCATAACTACGTAGTAAGATCACGCCAGCTAACCCGGTGCCGATTAAACAAAAGGCGAGGAAAAATTTACCAAAGCCAACATGTGCCCATAGCCATGGGTTGTGATAAGTGGGCGGGAATACACTATCTGACGGTTCAAGCACCATGACCCACACAGCTAACACACCCATCAGCGGCAACACCACCACGGATGTGGTACGCAATACAGGGATGCGCCAGTAAGCGATGGTATAAACCAGACCAAGGCTAAAGAGCTGGCTGATTAATAACTCAAACAGGTTTACAAACGGGCCATGGCCAATGCGCAGCCAGCGATCAGCTAGCGTGATCGTCAGTAAAATCACACTCGTGGTCATCAATAAAAGCACCAGTCTTTCATTATTGCGCTGGCTTTCACTGACGCTACTGACCCCGCCAACAGTCGCCATCGTTGTGCCTAATCGTGCCACACCCACCAGCGCTGCGATAGCTGCAAATGCATAGGCTGCGATGCCTGCGTATAACCATGGTAATTCTGTCATCGTTCCAATCTCCTTACACCGCTACGCTGCCGAACGCGATGCAGGCACCGATCCTTTTGCATGCTGTTTTTCATGTCGTAGCGCATCATCCAGTCCCAGTGGTTCTGCCGCCAGTTTTTGCCAAAAATGGGCGGCAAGCCCAGCAATCGTGATAAATGCGGCGAGAAACATCCACTGTAATGTGGGGTCATAAAATAATTTGTAGCCCATCCAGGTCGTAAGCTGCTCGTAACGTAATGTACCACCCGCCATTTTGACACTCTCTCCCGGTAATAATTCCGTACGTTCACCCGATACATTAACTACCAGCGTACCTGTCGCACGTCGTCCATCGAGCACCCACGCCTCTTCAGTGGTAAGGCCGGTTTCTAACTGCAACCAGAATTTAATTTCATCGCCTCCCTGAGGTGTCCAGCTATTTGACTGTTTAAAATCAAACAAGGGGTATGAGGGCATATGAACAGCGCCAGTTTCAGCCACCCGTCCATCATGACTCGTCCAGCTTAATATTGGCGCGAACCCTTTATTGAAAGTGGTATAGAAACGGTATCCCTCAACCAGGAGCGGGCGGTCATCACCCACCACTGCTTCTCGCCACCCACCTTTATTATCAGGCAGGGCAACCTGACTATAGGTAAGGCCTCGCATCATCTGAGGACGATACTCAACTGTAAATGGCCCCTGTACAAAATTCACATCAGCCAGTGCACCGCTATGCAGCGGACCGCTATGTATATCGGTGACTATTTCAGGTGAGAACTCAGCGCCAGAGATAATTTCAACACGTCCATCCATATGGGTCAGGCGACCAATCGCAGCCAGCACAACAATACTTAACAAGCCCAGATGGAATACTAGCAGACCGCCACGTCGATTGATGCGGGGGTTACTGATAATTGCAGCGATCAGGTTAAGCGCCAGCAGTGACATCGGTACGATCAAGACCCAGATCGAAGTATCCTCAGGATTATCGTAACTCAGCGCTGCACCAACGGCTAACAGTAACATCCATAATAATGTTAGCTTTGTTGATGCCAGACGGCGCAGCACTCCGCTTATGGTAATGATGCGCATGTTTCGTCAAGACTCGTCATCCAGCCAAACCCAAGTTCACCATTACCAGGGTTTCCAGATGAGCCACAACCTGTCTCAAGCCAGGCGCCACTGCGTGAAAAGGTATTGACTTTTAATGCGGCACCATTGTAGTACGGGCCAGCGTAGTAGCGTCCGGTTCCATTCGCTTTATTCGTATTACCCGCAAACCCTAAATATCTCACCTGCGTGCCAGGCGCGAGGCTCGCCTCTAGCCCAACATCATTTAGATTCGCGAGGAATACTTTATTTTTCCAACCATGAGGCACCGCAATATGACAAAGCGTGCAACGGAAATTAGTCACGCCCGGGGCAATGGATTTATTATGTCCAATGTGCAGATTAACCAGCTTAAAATTAATACAACCAAAAGCCACGTTATTGATTACTTTAAATCCACTAGCAAGCACGGGCGGGGTTAAGGAGGTCGCGATTCCTGAGTCTCGGCCATATTGATCAAATTCGTGACACCTGAAACACAGCCCCTCAGGCTGCTGCCGCCCGGTATTATCATCCCAGGGTCCTTTTAATAGAAAATTATTTTGCGAGCCATGAGGCCCCCAGACTTCACCATTAACGCCACCATTTGGAATAACGGTATCACTCGCGGTGTTATTGCCGTGGCAGTCGGTGCAGTACATCGTTTGCTCCCCTAATGCGCCAGGGATATTAAACGGTGAACGCCAGACATCAGGGTCGGCAAGCCGTTCTGTCGCAGTACGTCCAGTTCTATCCATCACAGGGTGCCATGAGCGATGATTGTTATTTTCAAAATCAACGCTGTTTCCCTCGCCATCGACACCAACAAATGGCCCCCATCCCGGTGCTGGAAATGAACTCACCTCGCCCATATGGGAAGGAGGCGCTTGATACTCCATCGCCTGATTGGTGTATTCAAACATCGCATTCGTACCCGGCGCGGTACTCCCACCGTGCAAACCTAAAGGGGGCGGTGTATCGTAAGTATAGTTTGAATGACACTTAAGACAGACTTGATATTCACGCGTGACATAAGGGGCGCCAACCTCAGTACTCCCACCCGTTCCGGGGTCTCCACGTTTAAGGGTAAAACTCACAGGCTCGCTACCAAAAGCAGTGGATCCATACACAGGCTCAACGCCAGTAATCCCCCTTAACACCCCTGAAGCAAGGTTGGTGTGCATGGTTAAACCATTAGCCGCAATATCAGTGGGTGTATGTGGATGCGTACCCTCTACATCTGGAATCGCGTTGTTTGCATTGAACATGCGATTTTTAGCGACACGATGAGGATTATGGCAGTCGGTACATTCTACGTGACGATTCATCAAATTCCCCTTACCCATCATCTCTGGGGATTCAACAAAATCCTGGCCTCGCGTTTTTCCTTCCACACCATCTCTGCCGCTACCAATCGAATGCACTTCACGACCAGCGCGTTGATCTGCACTCTGCAGTGGCATATGGGTGTTGCCTGGTGTCACAAAATCAGTCTTAACATCCGGCACCTGGAAACCAACACTACCCTGCCCAACTAACACATCACCATCGGGTGAGTGGCAGGCAAAACAGACTTCTTCAATTGCGTGATTACCGCCCTGTTTAAACTTACCGCCGGTCACGGGATCAATCCTGGTCGGCCCATCGGTTCCCTCACGTAAAATCCGGCGTGAACCTTCAACCGTGTGCGGGTCATGACAATTCAAACATGCCGCTTGCCACACCTGAGTATCTCGCGGGAATTCGCGTAGATTACCAGCAGGCAGTTGATAAGTTTCATCTGCCGCGAGACGATTAGCATGCGCAGACCCAACCCATCCTTCTTTATCATGGCAAGAAATACAGATAATATCGTTGTCCGCATTAAACTGACCGTCAACAGGCTCCGCGTGGCGTTGCATTCGGTTAACACGTAAGAATTTAATGTTACCTTCGTTCGGATCATCTGAACGAATATGCGGGTCATGACAGGTGATACACTCCACCTGGCCATCTTCCAACGGTAAATAACCCGCTACACCTGTATGTTGTGACTGCGGGAAAGGCGGGCCGCTTCCTGGCGAACGTTCTCTAATATGCAATTCAACTTCTGGGTTATAGAGCTCACCATCACGCGCGGCCTGAGCACTATCAAAAGTAAATGAAATCGGGTGATCATTGGTTAAGTCGACACCAATGCGGCGCGTAAATCCAGTTGACTCACCATGTCCATCTGGAATACTGCCATCAGGGCGTGTCCCCTGAAAAGGAATGTCACGTCCCTCTTTTTTGAGTTCTACCCGATTTAATACATTAACAGATCCGATCGCCAGCGTACCGTCATGGCATGACAAACAGAGTTTAGACTTTCCCTCTGGCTGCCCCAGATCTATTGCATCCAACGAGCTTGAGTTGTAGGGTGCATAAGTTGCGGTCGAAAGCGTGCGATTCCAAAGTGGCGTACGCGCTTCGTTAGTCGCCCCATGCGGTGTATGGCAAAACGCACAAATTTGAGATTCAGAGACTGCCTGAACCGTACGAGACGTCTCACTCGGTGGAACTGTCGCCGAAAAGTTATGTTTTGTGTTCGCGATATCTGAGATGCGTGCAGCATAAGCTGACTCTGCCATTGATACAACAGCAAACAGGATCAATAACGTGCCTGTAAAATGACCTCTCATGCCCCCCCCAAATATTGTAATATCACGACCCGACCATTGAAACTATCAGCCACATATATCCTGTCACGGTGGTCAGTCCAGACACCTGCGGGCAGGTAAAACTGCCCTACGCCGCTACCCGAGCCGCCAATCGGCAAAAGCAGGTTCCCTTCACCATTGAATACTAACAGATGATCATAATAGGATTCCACCACATAGATATTGCCGTCTTTATCAACCGCCAGCCCTTTGGGGCGCGGCAGGTCACCCACAAAAATCCCGCGCCGTCCAAAAATACGCACAAGCTCTCCATCCGCGCTAAAAATCTTCACTCGTGAATTAAGTGTATCGGTCACATACAGTTGGCCAGCCGCAAAAGTAAGATGAGTAGGTGAGTTAAATTGCCCCGGACCTTCTCCCCTCGCACTGACTCCAAGCGTTTTAAGCAATACACCATCTGCGCTAAACACCTTGATGTCATGCCCGTGAGTATCCGCCACATAGAGCTGGCCGCTCTCTGGATCCCGCGCCAGTCCAGTTGGCCGCGTCAATACATCACTACCAAAGTGGCGCTGCGGGATACCTTTCTGATCTAGTACCACCACACGTTTAAGATCCGCATCAACGACCAGAATTTCACGTACACCTTCCGCTTTTTCAACCACCGCTATGCCGATCGGTGTTTTAAATCGCAACGCCTCACCCGCCATCTCCCACACATCCAGTCGACCGCCTTGCCCATCAAACACATATACTGCCGCACGACTCACATCCGTGACATAAATACGTCCATCGCGATCTACCGTACCAGATTGCGGACGCTGTAAAACCGTTGGGGCTTCTTCTCCGGTCACAACACCCACAATCCATTCAAAAACCTTACGCCCCATTGAGACATCATCACTCGAATGGATGAAATTTTCTTCACCGGTTAGCTGCCCCACGTATTGATAACGTGCCACCTCCGGGGTGGCTGGCCAGACTGTCCCAGCCGCCTCTTCAAGGTCATATTTCAGAACAGCAGGTGCGGAGGCGCAGCCTGAAAAAATCAGGCATAACAGCACAACCAGCCCTTGGCGAGAGTTAAGCATCATGATTATGTTTATTTCTAAATTTCGCTACCAGGTGAATCAATCACTTGACCAGGTTCAACAGGAAGAGGCTCGGAAGTAAGCGGGGCTTCGGCCGGCTGCCTGTCAGCTTCAGCGTCTAATTCTAAGCGAGCAGCTTCAAGTTCCTCCTGCAATTCCTCCAGTTCATTCTGCGCAGTTTCCAGTTCCAGCTCTTCACCTGGCTCCCCTAACGGTAACACCTCAGCAGCTGCAGGAGGTGCTGTTTCCAGGTCAATTTCATCTTCAACAAACGTTTCTATTTCAGGTTCAATCACCTCAACTCTTAATACCTGAATCCGCCCGTTAAGGCTATCGACAGCATAGAGAAAACCTTCGTCGTACCACAAGTCGCTAATCCGCTTAAAACGACCAGGTGAAAAACCAGATCCAGCAATACTCTCAAGAAACAGGCCATCCTGAAAAACCTTAATCGAGTTATCAAGATAGTCACTCACAAATGTATTGCCGCTTCTATCGACTGCAACAGCCAACGGAAACACCACTGCATCAGACTGAAATGATTTCACATGTGAACCATCACGCCCCATTACCTGTAATCGATGACCAAGGCGTGCCGTGACATAAATACCGTCAGCGCCAGAAGTCATCGCCGTAATATTTAAAAACTGCCCTTCCTGAACACCACGTGTGCCAATCACGCCCTGTAATTGCCCTGTTGTAGAAAACACCAGCACGTCATCACTGGAGCCATCGGCAATCAATACGCGCCCCATCTCCTCGTCATAGGTGACAGCAACAGGGCGAATCAGATTTAAACCATCCTGGAAAATACGAATTAGACGCCCATTGCGACTAAAGTGCAGCACACGTGCGGAATCAGGGTCTACCAGGAGAAATGAGTGATCCGGGTAGACATAAAGATCCGTGACTTCACCAGCCATAACCCCCTTGAGATTCAATACAACCTTCAACTCATTACGGCTAAGATCATAGCGATAAAGCAATTCTGGGCCAGCATCAACAACAAAGACAAAGTTTCCGCGCGCCGCCACCTGCACCGGCCGAACAAAACGAACGTATCGCTGACCAGTAATAGCTGATAAAGCCGAATTATCTGTCCATGCTGACTCGACCCCACCTTCAATCTCTCGCCAGCCATAGAGTGACTGTTGCACTGATGCATGAGTGGCGCTCGAAGCCGGGTCTTTTGACAGCATTGAACACCCCCCAATTAGAAGGGAGGATGTCAGTGCGATTAGCGCCGCAAGTTGGCTTGATTTGGAACGGAGTGACATCGGCCGCAATTCATCGTTGGTGGAAAGGCGACCTTACCATGACACACACCGCAATATTCACCCTGAATAATTGCCGACATGGAGACAGGATTTCCGCCTTTTTGAGGAATAAAGATCAATGGATGACAGTTAGCACAGGTCAGCCACTCAGTATGTTCTAAATGCGGAAAGCGGACATGAGGCATTGAACCCGTATTTTTAAAAATAATATCAAAATCGACCGGAAACATCTCTTCTTCACCAGTCAGGCTCATCCGCGGATCAATCAATCCCTGGCGTAGTGTCTGCACCCAGTCAATGATGCCCTGAGAATCCCGTGGAAATTCAGCCATCGCTTCATAGGGTTCCTGTAACAATTTGACCGCATCATTAGTAGGATCGTGAATACCATCTTCAGCCAGTGGCACCACTTCACCTTCAGTCTGAAAATGCAGGCCGCGAGACCAGACGGCCGTGATGCCTGGTTCCGAAGGGTTAGCAGCATCCGTAAACGCTGACTCAGCCGCATGGCTCGACGTACTAAAACAAAAACAGGCCATCAGCACGAGCACACACCACCAACCATTCATTGGCAGCATTTTTTGTGATCGTTCGCTCATAGCTTGCGTCATGCTATCTCACTCCTACCATCCGTAATGCACGTTTCAACTGAAATGTTGCGCCTTGCAACATCAAAATCGCGTTTTTATAATCCTTTCCTTCAATCACCGGTTTCGATTGTAGATAAATGTCCTTACCTTTAACAACAAACTGATCCATCAACTCTATCGCTCGTTTAGAAGGACGTTTCTGCTCGATCGCTAGCGGGATCAACTCTTCATAGCTAAGGTAGCGCGCAAGCTCGTATTCAAACTCCTCCAGTGGCGTCTCAAAGTTTTTATCATATACCACTGTGGTGTTGTCAAGCATCTTACCCAATGCTGATGTAATCGCTTTCTGTAAATTTTTCATCAAACGATTCGCAGCAACAATTTCCTTCATTTCATAAAGGCTTTCCGCAGCTTCTATCGTACTCTCTAATTCAGCATAACTCAGGTCATCACGCACATCGGTTCGGCCACTCTTCTCCAGACGCTCAACATTCCGTTTATATGACTTCTCAAATGACCTCACCTCTTCCAGTAAGGCTACAAATATACGTTTCTGCTCTTCTAGCTGCTCGGGCGTTGGCACCAGACGTGCCGCAGTACTCATCGAGCGCAGTGATTCATCCACTTCGAACAGCGCCAGCACAAGATCATCCGCATCCAGCGCTATTTTCGCTTTATTGAGGCGATCATGTGCATCGGTGTAAGCGATTTTTGCCTTATCATTATCACTATTAGCGACGCGTTTCGCCGCTGATGACAGGCTAACAAACATGTCTGCAAAGCTAATTTTTTGCTTAACCGTACGTTCTGAAACAGGTTTAGGTGGCTTTGTTGGTGGCAATTTCGAGATATCGATCTTGCCAAGCTCTACCTTATCTTCTTCACCTGCATTCGCAATATGAATCTTGCCGCCCATGTATTTATGGTTACGACAAGCATAAAAAAATTCTTTGGGTGTTTTGTTATCCGTTTCGATGGTAACAATACCGTCATAGGTAAAATTACCTTCAACCCCCTCTGCCAGCACTGAGGCTCCCCAGCCTACCGACTCGGTTGACAGATAGAAATCATGCTTTATATCTGTATCCACTCGAAAGGCATAACTCTTGCCACGCGTCAGCACTAATTCCTTTCCGGGTACACCATCCACCTCCATGCCACGTTTATGGCCGACACCATAAAACGGATGGGTATCTGGTTTATCCTGAGCAGTGACCACAAAAATACGCTCAATTTCAAGCGTTCCGCCATCGCCCCAATCATCATCGAAGGCATAACTGGGCATTGCCAGGCCAAGCAGAATAGAGGTTATCCCTGCTCGCACTGGAGAACGCATTTGAAATGGTGTTTTCATGGTTTCAACTTCCTTAAAATTAACTGAACAATTAATCTTGCCTGAAACACATTATAGGGAACGCCGGGCGAAGAGTTCGTCCGGCGTTAATTATCAATCCTTAGAATATGCTATAGCTCTGATTAATGTGTCGGTTATTTCCAGGGATTCTTCAGTGTTGCTTCACTCAAAGGAGGCGTCCAACCAGCCGGTTTAGGCTTAGAATGAC
The DNA here is from genome assembly GCA_021648525.1 of Gammaproteobacteria bacterium. Taxonomy (GTDB): domain Bacteria; phylum Pseudomonadota; class Gammaproteobacteria; order SZUA-140; family SZUA-140; genus SZUA-76. The sequence continues at coordinate 40,028 of JAKISP010000010.1, read as the reverse complement.
ACTTACGACAGGTTTTGGTCTCAATTGGAAAAGAAACCTTTCCGTGGCAGACGCCACATTTTTGACCCAGAAGAATTGCGGACATACTGATCTGATTCGCATTCTTCTGAGGAATAAAGATTGCAGGATGGCAATTTGAGCAGTAAAGCCACTCGGTGTGCTGACGATGTGGAAAAACCACATCAGGCACAGACGCCTTCACTGGACGTACAATATCAAGATCGAGCACAAATGGCTCTTCGTTTGGATCGGAACGATCCCAACGCGGACGCAATTTACCCTCATCAAGCGCCTTCACCCAGTCAACATAGTTACCAAATTCACTTGTTGGCAGCCCTTTATAGGCATCAAGTGGATGCTGCAACGAGTGAGTTGCTTCATTTTCTGGATCATGAATGCCGTCTTCCGCAGGCGGAAGATTGCGTGATTTAGGCTTCTTCAAGTTAACGTTAAAGGTGTTGGCAGACGAAACCTCAGCCAACATCAATGGTGATTGTTTCACCCCGGTCGCTTCATCTGCATGGCTCTGCGCATTCCACGCAAAGGCAGACACCAGCATCGCCAGAGATAAGGAAACAGCTTTAGTTTTATGATTCATTGCTTGCCTTCCTCTTATTTCTTAGCGTCGTTGGCTTGAAGTGGCTTATACGCCGGGGCGATCAGACGCTGCACCGTACTGCCGTGAAAATGGGTTGGTTGCCCCGGTATCCCGGAATGGCACATGGCACAGTTTTCTACCGACCATGAAATTTCACCGTTATGACAGGCTCCGCAGAACTTGCCATCGATAATTTTAGCCATATCGATTTTATTACCACCCGCTTTAAACGCAAAACCCAGGTCTGTATGACAAACCTTGCAACGGAAACGAATTCGGTGGAACCAATGCGGAAAAACGGCAGGGCGCATTCCTGCTGCATCAGCATAGTTATTGATCACGATATCAGCATACTCTGCTTGCGCAGGCTGCGGGGCCCCCAGAGCCCCCATATACGCTAATACCCCTATGATCATCGATTTCAACACATTACGCTTGATCTTAGATGACATATCAAACTCTCTCCTCGTAATTTACTCTTATTATATGAGGCCTACAACGCCTGTCAAAAACGTCGTGTAACCTGAAAATACACCAAAGTGTAATTCTGCTCCCCAGCATCAATCAGGCGCCAACTGGCCCTAGTATCTACTAGACCGACACTATAATCCAGTCGGTGTTCCCATTCGGCACGATCAACTCCCGAATCCTGAGATGCTCGTGACACGCGAACATCAAACCCATAACGAAAACGAGGAATACCAAACACGCTGGAAAGCTGATAATTTATCGCTCCAGTCGTGGTTGTTGATATCTCACTCGCATCCTGACCAGCAAAATTCTGGCGCACACTTTGCGCGGTAATATTGCCCGTTAACGTGCTACGTCGGGTCATATTTTGCGTTCGAGTGAGCTGTAGATTCACCAACTGCTGATCACTTTCACGATCACCCAGGGTGCGCGCATCCGAGATAGTAAGCTGAGAATAAGTACTGTCACGATCACCATAACGATCCCAGCCGACATTGACCGAATGATCAAACCGCTGTGAGTTCGCGTCCTCATCACCACTTTCAAGCGAAGCATTAACCGCCTGACTCCAACCAAACCGTAATGCAGAACTTTTATCATCATTCAGCCAGCTACGGTTCGCATCGTGCCCCAGATTAACACTCAATGTCTGGTACTGCTTATTCCTTTCTATCCCCTGTGTCTGTGCCGCAGCCGATGCACGCCACTGATACATCATCCCCAAAGGAATTTCATGAATATCGGACTGTAACAGTGCGCCCAATCGCCCAAGGTACGCATTATTCTCTTCTACACCGTTATCATTAACGGAAAAGTTCACATTCCCATCAAAGCGGACATTTTTTGTATATTGATACAACCCAGCCGCACTCGCATTCAGACTCAGCAGCTCAGTTTCATTACTAATTGTCGTCTCTGCGGTGTTAGTTGAAATAGCATCACTGGTCAGATTAAACACCCGCACACCTGCACTCGCGCTCAGCTTACGGTCAACGGGGCGCCAGAATACAAAGCTCGACGCCTGATAACTGGTCGTATCAAGCTCACCGTTACTAAAGACAATATCGGACGCTACCCCTTCTGTTTGATACTGGTAGTAATCCACAGAAGAGTCCACTCTGAGCGCCCGCGTCGGGCTATGATAAAAATGATCACCACTCAGCGTAGTATTCGTTGTCTCCTGACTTAAAGCGGCCCGGTCAATAGACTTATAACTCCCTCGCAACTGTAACCGGTGGTCATCAAAACCAAAATCAGCACTGCCACCTAATAACCAGTCACTGTATTTTTCACTATTACTGGAATCCCACTGATTGGAATCCAGGTTCCACTTAAAACGGCTGGCGCTGTCTGCCGTAATATTCTGCCTAATCGAAAAACGCCGGGTCTTGAATTCACGATTACCCGCCGCCGTGAGTGGGCTGGTGATGGTATTCAGCGTAGCATCAACGCGGCTATCATTGGCCTGATAGGAGATTGAAATAGGAAAACGGCTCTGCGGAATCACATTCAGGCTCAGGTCACCGGTCACCAATTTAGTATCACTACCATCAACATGCGCACTCGAAGTGAGGCTGTAATTGGCTCTATCCTCGGTAAATCGCAAACCGACATCCACAGTCGCAATCCACGGCTGCCCCAAGTAAGACCTGCCGCGTATCGAACCTCGTAGCTGGTTACTCACGGTTTCACTATTATCACCTTTCATCAAACGGTAGGCATACCCAACATCACCCGACAGATCAACAGGCGCGGCTAATGGCGCGGCGAGCGGGCACAACATCGCAACCGAGGCTAACAGGTATAAACGCCGGGATGCTATCTCCCTAGCCATCCAGCCCACATTGATCTAACGTCACAAATACGACTTGCAACGACCGCATGATAATCAGAACAACCCCCTACTACTCATCGCTAATTGGTAACAGCAACGGATCTCTTACCTGTACATCCGCACTACTGCGCATCTCACTCATAAACTCACGCCAGTTCTTTTCGCTCTGCTCACGCACATACAAATCGCGTGCGCGTGGTGCAACCCGTTCAAACAGATTCAACACCGGTGAAACCCGCTCATCAACCCTGAATATCGCGACACCTTTCAGCAAACGAATGGCAGACGACACCTCCCCCGGCATCATTTTATCCAGCACCTGCTGCGCCTCTTCCGCCAACATTCCTTTGTGAACGTAACCTAAATCACCGCCTTTAAGCCCTGAGCCATCACTTGAATGCAAGCGAGCCATCTCTGCAAAATCTCCGCCCTGTCGCAGTCGCTTAATTAAGCGCTCACCCTCATCCATTGCCGCCTGCCACTGGGCTGCCTGCGCCCAGGGTTCGACACCTAACAAAATCAGCGAAACACGCAGTCGCTCCGGCGTCGTAAATTGTTCGGAATTGGCCTGATAATAGGCCACCACCGCCGTTTCACTCACCTCAACCACGTTCCGCACCTGCGTCTCAAGCTGCTCGAACTGACTCTGTTCTTCCACCTGCGGCAATAACTCTGCAAGGAATCCTTCTCGCTGTGCCCGCCAATGCGGCCGCGACTCATAGCGCGCCTCAATGGCCGCCAACTGAACCTTCACCTGCTCTGGCTCTGCTACTACCCCTCTTTCTTTCACCGCGGAGCGCATCAACACCTGATCAATCAAGCGCTGCGCCACCTCCTTTCGAAATGCAGCCTCTTCCGCTTCAGGGATATCACCATGGTAAAACCGCTGTCGTTTTCCCACGTGCAAAAAGGTATCAAATGTCTGCTGTGTAATGACCTTTCCGTCCACCACCGCAAATACATCCGCAGCAAGCGCCGACTGGCGCTGTTCAAGCACCACTTGCTCGGCCAGGGCTGGCACAGCCATTAAACCCAGTAGCATCCACAGCGCAGTCAACTTCATCACCATCACTTACTTCGCGTGACAAGTCAGGCAAACCGCGCTTCCAGCGGGGTCAATCCTTAAAAAGGTCGGATTGTAGTCCACATGCGGATCATGACACGATGCACATTCCACATAAGGCTGCAGCTCACCAACATTGGTACCGCGTGTCCCTACGCGAGAATAAAGCTTTAAATCTCGTTTACTAAAAGAAGACTCGGGATGCTCACGGCTATCTACCCACCACACCCGCCCCGTACTCAGCACTTCTGAGGTTGGCGGATTAAAGTCAATATCGACTCTTGGTCGCCCCTCCGGGTAGCTCTCTGAATAGCCGCCACCTGCATATTGAATCCCGACAGGGTGGTCGTTCGTTAGATCCTTACCTAAATTTGTCACCACATCAACCGGCCCAATTCGCCCCTGAACTGCCGCCGCCTGGCCGCTCCAGTCACCCGCAGAAAAAGAGGGGTTATCAGCCAGCGAACCTGGCTCATTAATGACTGCATCCATCGCCTGTGAGCCATCATGACAGGAGAGGCAGGCAATGGAGACAGAGCCTATCGGCTCAACATTCGCATCTAGCGTGGTGGTCCCCATCTGATCATAGGTTTGAAAACCGCCCGCATCCAGCTGACGATTCCAGATGGGTACCGCCGCCGACGCATCACCACCATGCGGGGTATGGCAAAAGACACAGATCTCTTCTGTACCACTAAAATTACTGGCCGCATTCAGGCCGCTACTGCCAAGATTGTGTTTGGTGTTGTAGACGCCGGCAACAGCACTCATAGCAGGCAATAACATGCCCACCAAAACGCCCCCCAGCAAATGCCCGATTAAACGAGCTCTCCCACCACGTCTTGTCATATTTTTTATTATCTCCCCCGAGCCTGCATCAACGCAGAAAAAGCCATTGATACAAGAAGTAATTTATAGCACAACAGGGCATTCCAGTGCACCTCTATTTTGTGCCAACAGCGCTAACCCCTTAATTTCCGCACAAAAAAAACGGGCACCCAAAGGTGCCCGCTCAACTAGACAATAAACAGCGTATCGGTTATTTACTACTGAATCGCTTATTCAGGCCAAATGACAGGGCAGAAATTGTATTGCCCTCAACACCCGCCATGTCTTTCAAGCCATATTTCGCATTAGCATCATTGTTGGTCGCCGTGTAAAGCAGGTAGAGCTCTGTATTTTTAGAATACGACTTAAATACACCTAGCGCATAGTGGGTAGCACCCGTACCCGCCATGTTATCAAGATCATCCGCCTGACTGTAGGCGGCTTTCAACGTCGTGTTACCGATCTTATGAGCTGCATTCAGGTAAAACGCAGTACGCGCCTGTCCTGATGCGGAGGCGAGGGTCATTGTAGAAGTCTCTGCGCCCGCTGAATTTTCAGCATCTTCATAGATGAATCCCACGGTCGTACCCTGGCCAAAATCCCAGCGTCCCACTAATTTGGTTGCGGCCACATCTTCATACTGCCCATTGTCTTTAAGTTTGGCGTCATTCCGAGCCTCTGTCGCGATTGCCACATAGAGCGGCCCCTTGTCATAGTTCAGGCTAAAACTGGTCACGTTTTTTTGCGGAGAAATCAGCTTACCAGGCAGCGCATCCTCTTTGCTGCCCGCACTATCCGTTGTATACGACAGATCCAGCTTCACCCCGCCAAATTTTGGCGTGGAGTACCAAATGGTATTGTCAAAACGGTTATCAAAGGTGTTAACACCATTAACATAGCCAACAATCATATTATGATCGGCACGTGTATTAGTAAAGATATCGATTTTGCTAGAAGACTGTTTCATTGGGTTACTCAACTTTCCTGCCTTTAACAACCCCCAACTCCCTTTCAGGCCACCATAAGTATCACGCCCCTTGACGCTCAGATCACCATTGTCGAGTTCAACCTCGGTCTCATACTGCCAGATAACAGAGAGGTTATCGCTCAGCTTCTCGCTCCCCTTAAAACCGAGCTTGGAAGTGTTACTGTTCACTGACAGCGCACTATCGTCTTTTCCTCCAGTCACTGGGTCTTGCTCATTCTGCGACATATCTATCGACAGGCGAACATCACCATAAACCTCAACATCCTCCGCCTGCACTATCAGCGGTGCCGCCAACATGCCAGTCGCCACCAATACCGCTATTTTTTTCTTATTCACTCTATTGACCCTCTTATTCAAAAAATAGACGCCATCACGCTTCAATGGCAACAGCATAAAGAAATCATATTCAGCAACGACGACTCGATATAGCCTCAAAACCAGCGCCAGGAAAAACTGATGCAGTTTACAGAAATTCACGAACCAATAGCAACCATCGCCATCCGATTTCCACCCTCGCTTTACAAAAAAACCGGGCTATTGAGCCCGGTTTTTAAACCACCTATTTTTAAAATGCTATTAGAATGTTGCTAGCAGCTTCAGCGTGACTAAATCATTATTAGTTGTAGGGCTTGATAACAAAGTGACATCTGTACTTGAAAATTCAAGCGCCGCCTTCAGGTTTTTCGAAACTTTATACGTCAGATTTAGCGTAGTTGTTTCTGAATCGCCCGCAGGGAGGCCAACACCTTCCAGTGCACTACTCACTGCCGCTGCCCCCCCCAGGCCAGCATTCAATGTCGCGACATCGCTATTGCTGTATTCAACCTCTGAGAGACGCACATTCGCAGAAAAACCACCACCAAAATAGTACCCTGCCCAGAGATCATAAGCAGAATCCAGCACCACATCACCCATAAGGTAATCTAGACCAACCGTCAGGTTTTTCACGCCGGTATAAGCCACATTGAAGTTGGTTATATCACCCACGGAAGTATTTAATCCAGCAGTATCGCCAAGCCCAGCATTACCCGCTTGCGTAGCAAAACCAAGCTCCAGATCAAGACCCGCTATTGGCGAGTAGTTTGCAATAAATGCAATGCTGTTTTCTTCGTTAACATCCTGTAAATCATTTAAAAAAGCACCTGTCAGTGTCACAGGGCCAAGCGCGCCCACAACCGCCAAACCAGTGACATTGTCACCATCTCGCTCAGTCTGGCTGTCCAACGCAGTATAAACCGCACCATGAACATTAAAGATTATATCCGGCACATCTTCAGCTTCATAGCCGATTGGGTTATTAAAAACACCACCAATCAAAGTAACCGCATCGAGATCCCAGGCAAACATGGCTTGCTCAAGCGTACCAGAATCACCATTACCAGTAAGGTTAAGATCAACATCAACACGCGTCGTGACCGCGCCTACTGTAGAAATCACATCAATTTCACCATCTACCGCAAATTTATCTTCTTTGCTGTTATATTCGGTTGCAGTTCCCTCATTCTTAACTGCACTATCATTTGTAATAGTGTATTTAATATTGGCAAAACCACTCACTTCCACTGCGTTTGCAGCCGTCCCATAGGCCGAAATCACACCCGCTACTGCCAAAGCAATAAGCTTTTTATTCATTATGACACCCTCTCCCCTAGAAAATCACAAGGTCGTTAAACCCGTTAATGTTAGTCAACACTCAACAACAGATCGTTTATATACAGCGGTTAGAACAAAAAAACAATATTTCCCACTAAAAAACTTATCGTTTACCGTTGTAAAATAACCACAGTAATTATTGCCGCGCTTTACTTGCAGGTTTTTCCCAATCAATCTTATCTCTTTCAGGCATAAAAAAGCCGAGCCATCAGGCTCGGCTTTTTAAGCCACTTTAAATTTCAGCCGCAATTAAAACGTTGCGATGAATTCCAGTGTAGCCAGACCATCCTGTGCAATACCACTAATGGCATTAGCGGTATTACCAGGCGCAGTGGTAGCACCTTGATCACCATCTTTATATTCCAGCGCGATGCTCAGGTTTTCGTTTGCTGCATATGAAGCATAGAAAGTGATTGCATCGTGATCTTCCATACCAGTCGCTTCCCAGCCAACACTTTCGGCACGTAGTTTAAAGTTGAAATCACCGTGGGTATAACCACCCCAGATAGTATAGGCACTATCAACAACATTCGATGCAGTCAAGTAATCCAGGCCTACAACAAAACCGCTAATGCCGTAGGTTACATTGAAGTTAGCTACATCACCGGCGGTTGTAGCCGCTGCTCCAACCACTTGATCGTCCTGGGTCACAAAACCCAGCTCAAGATCAAGATCTGAAATTGGCGAATAGTTAGCAACAAATGCAAGAGAATTCTCCTCATTAGCGCCGCCAATATCATTCAGGAAAGCACCCGTTAAGGTAACGGGGCCCACAGCACCAGCAAGCGCCACACCAGTAATGTTATTACCGTCTCTCTGAGTTTGACTGTCGAGAACACTGTAAACAACACTATGCGTGGTGAAATCCATGTCTGGTGCATCTTCTGCATCAGCGCCGATTGGGTTATTGAACACACCACCGATCAGGGTAACCGCACCAAGATCCCATGCAAACATGGCTTGCTCAAGCGTACCGGAATCACCCACACCAGTAAGATCCAAATCAACATCAATACGCGCTGTTACCGCACCTGTTGTTGCAATCACATCAATTTCAGCATCCGCAGCAAATTTACCTTCCGAGGTATTTTTGCCGGCTACACCCACAGCTGGGCCTGCAGCATCATCAGCAGCAGTATAGATGATATCTGCAAAACCACTTATGGTAGCACTCGCGGCTGTTGCCACAGAACCATAACTTGCAAATGCACCTGCAACTGCCAAAGCAATTAATTTTTTATTCATTTTATAATTCTCCCCTATAGATATTTCGGGTCGCTAAACCCTTTAATGTTGGTTAACGTTAAACAACAGTTTGTTTATATACAACGATAAAAACAGAAATGCAACGTTTTTTTGCATAAATAATCACAATTTACAACGCATAGCTAATGTTTGTTGTAAATTAGCAACATTCCTGTTTAATTCACCGCACTCCAAAGCTGGCAATACTATACTCAAAAGACTCACAATAAAAAAGGGTATAAAGCGATGAAAATAAAAAACCCGCTTTCGCGGGCTTATATATTTGGCTGGGAAACCAGGATTCGAACCTGGATTGACGGAGTCAGAGTCCGTAGTCCTACCGTTGGACGATCTCCCAATAATTCAGGGTAAAGGCACAAGATAAAAGGGGAAAGGAAAAGCCTCGACTACTCCTGCAACTTTGTGATAATGCCTTGCAGCATTCTTGAAATCTCTACCGCCTCTTGATGAAAAGACTCAAAAACTTCTTTTGGCAAAAGATCCGCTTCTCGCCCTATATAAAGCTGCGTACGCAACTCACCACTAGAACCTTTAGCTATACTTTAAGAAACGTAAATACTCTTTTCGAGAATTACGCTCATAGCCTTCAGCAATATTGGAGGGAACTGATAATCCAGAACGGGTTATCTGATCTCGAAACCCAAAATTTCTGCAATCTCGAAACTGCGTATACAACTCAACTGATAAACGACAACTGCGCTTCCAGACTTCTAATTTTTCAAAGGCGTCCATGCCTTCCCTTTCCTTTTGTATCTTTTCTTTTTCCCCTGCGCTAATAAAAAATAGCGCAGAGCGCTTTTATTAGCGTTTCGAGAACTGAGGACGCTTACGCGCCTTGTGCAGACCCACTTTCTTACGCTCAACTTCACGCGCATCACGCGTCAAAAATCCTGCGCGACGTAGTGGGCTACGTAGCTCTTCATTGTAAGCAAGTAGTGCACGTGCAATGCCGTGACGAATCGCACCGGCCTGACCAGTATTACCACCACCCACAACAGTAATATTAAGATCAACACTATTCAGCATATCAACAGTCTCCAGTGGCTGACGTACAACCATACGAGAGGTTTCACGACCGAAGTATTCTTCTAACGTGCGCTTGTTAACAGTGATCTGACCTGTTCCGCCAGGCGTCATGAATACGCGTGCACTTGAACTCTTGCGACGCCCGGTGGTGCAAAGTACCTTATCTGTCATTTCTTAATTCCTGACTACTTAAATATCGAGTGGTTTAGGCTGCTGTGCAGCGTGGCCATGCTCGGCACCTGCATACACTTTCAGCTTTCTGAACATTGCACGACCCAATGGGTTCTTTGGCAACATTCCTTTTACGGCCAGTTCGATGATCCGCTCAGGCTTTTCTGCCTGAAGCTTTTCAAAGCTGATCGATTTCAGGCTACCAATATAGCCTGTATGACGATGGTAAATCTTATCGGTTGTTTTATTACCGGTCACGCGCACTTTTTCTGCATTCACAACCACAATATAGTCGCCAGTGTCCACATGCGGGGTGTATTCCGCTTTATGTTTGCCACGCAGACGCAGCGCGATCTCGGACGCAAAACGACCCAGGGTCTTATCTTCGGCATCCACAACGTACCAATCGCGTCTTACGCTCTCTGCTTTTGCACTGAAAGTCTTCATCTATTTCCAACTCCAAATCGGGTATCCGGCCTTTCCCCGACCTTTGCCGAAGAACCCTAGAATCTGTAAAGAGCGGGAATTCTACAGAAATTGACGACCGGACACAAGGGATGTTCTGGCTTATCAATACAAATGAGCGGACAAAATTAGATTTTGAGACGCTCCACCACGCGGCCATGGGCCAGATGCTCGTCAATGATCTCATCGACATCGTCTTTATCGACATAGTTATACCAGACCCCTTCAGGGTAGACCACCAACACTGGGCCATCAGTACAACGGTCAAGACAACCGGCAGAATTAACCCGCACCCCATCCTTGCCAGAGAGGCCCAATGCCTTTACCCGCTGCTTCGCATAATCACGAACCTCGGACGCGCCAAAACGCTGACAACAGTCACGACCATCATCGCGCTGGTTAGTACAAAAAAAAACATGGCGTTTAAAATACATAAGCGCGACGATACAAGGGAAATGAGTAAAGCGCAAAGGGAAACGGCCTCTCACTCAATCTTTTTCTTTGATCTTCCTGCGCAACCCTTTACCCTGCACAGCATGGACAAATCCACCTTTATAAAAGAAGCAGACCGCTGCGTAAAATGCGGCCTCTGTCTACCGCACTGCCCCACTTATCAACAATGGCAGGACGAAGGGGACTCGCCACGCGGTCGCATCGCATTGATGCAGGGGCTTGCGCAAAAAAAACTACCGCTGAATGAAAAACTGATCGCTCACCTCGATCGCTGCTTGGTGTGTCGCGCCTGTGAAGCGATGTGCCCCTCCGAGGTCAAATATGGCGAGCTGATCGAAGCGACTCGTGCCACCATTATCAATGAAACCACCGTGCCCAGCGGACGCACGGCTAAAATGATGCAGCGTTTTGTTACAGCCCCGACTCACCGCCGCAACCTCAGCCGCCTGCTACGCATTTACCAGCGCAGTGGCCTCGGTTGGCTAACCCGCCACAGCGGCTTACTTCGCCCATTAGGCCTACAACGCCTTGAAGGCATACTGCCAGAATTAGGTTCTGCGCTGCCAACACTCAGCTACCATCCACCGATTGGCGAGCAAAAAGGGGAGATTGGACTGTTTGTTGGCTGCATGGGCGATAGCCTCGACACCACCACCATTCATGCGGCGATTAGACTACTCACTCACCTCGGCTACGGTGTTCACCTGCCAGCCAGACAAAATTGCTGTGGCGCACTACACCTGCACCGTGGCGATTTAAAGCAGGCAGACCTGTTAGCCAAAGAAAACTGCGACGCCTTTGGCGATCTCAACATCGACGCACTCATTTATTGTGCCAGCGGTTGCGGTAGCACATTACAAAAACTGGAAAAAATGGGGTGTAACGATGCACCTATCATGGAAATCGGTCAATTCCTTGCACAAATTGAATGGCCAAAAACACTGGCACTACGCCCACTCAGCAAACAGATCGCGATTCATCTACCGTGCAGCCTTAACCATGTATTAAAGCAGGGCCACACCCCAGCAGCACTGCTATCCAGAATCCCCGACATAACATTGGTGCCACTGCCCGATAACCAGAACTGCTGCGGTGCCGCTGGTGACTATATGATTCGCCACCCAGCAATCGCAGATGAACTACGTGATAACAAGCTGCGTCAGCTGGATACCATGCGCCCAGCTATTTTAGTGAGTTCGAATATTGGTTGCGCGCTGCATATTGCAGCAGGGATACGCGATGCTGGTTTAAAAATCGAGGTAATTCATCCGGTAACGTTGCTGGCGCGGCAGCTACCATAAAAACAGATGACGAGTAGCCCGTGCTGAATTTTCAGTGAAACATGGGGATATATGGCACTGCCCTCCCGGATTTTACCCCAGGGGCACTTCCTTCAGGCGCGCTGGAAGCTCAGTCCGGGCCACCTAAAAGTGCAAATCAAAGCCAGTAAGCCGACCGGGTCATCAACTTCGAGGTCAACTGCATAAACCCCTTCACCGGCGCAGGTAACTCCGCGCCACCCGCCTCAACCGCCATATTACCATGATGCACCTCATCTTCTTTCATCTGCTCAAGAATTTTGCGGCTTTTGAGGTCTTTCTCAGGAATTTGTTCCAGATGCTCTTCGAGATGACTGATCACCTGACGCTCGGTCTCGGCAACAAAACCGAGACTCCATTTATCACCCACCTTACCCGCCAACGCACCGATCGCCAATGATCCGCCATACCAAAGCGGGTTCAGCAGACTGGTGTGACTCCCCAGCTCAGTCACGCGCCGTTCACACCACTCAAGGTGATCATTCTCTTCCTGCGCCGCCCGCTTCATCTTTTCACGTACTTCTGGCAATTTAGCGGTCATCGCCTGCCCCTGATACAGCGCCTGCGCCGAAACCTCACCAGCGTGATTGATTCGCATCAAACGAATCGCTAACTGCGTTTCAGCAGCCGTCAGCTCAGCCTCGGCAATCCCTTCTGCAGGATTGGGACGTTCGGTCACTTCTGGCTTGCCAAAAACGGTACGGACGCCGTGATCAAAATTCATCACCAGACGATCAAACGGGGTATAGTTTCTATTAGTCATAAATCTAAAGATACCTAAAAACAGCGGAATCAACAATAAATTAGATGCTAACCCTAATCAGCCACACTTACCCGAAATAGGTGGATGATAGATCATCTGCACCAGATTGCCGCCCGGATCGTAACAATAGAAACTCCGCGCGCCATCTCGATGGGTACGCGGCATCGCCTTCATCTTCACCTCAAAGCGATTCATATACTCAAACCAGGCATCGACATCGTCCGCTGTTTTTAGAATAAAACCGATGTGGTCAAGTTGCTGCTGCCCTTCTTGCGGGTCAAATCCCTCCGGCGCACGGTGCAATGCAAGGTTGTCGCACCCGGAGCAGAGATAGATATTATCGGGATCCGGCTGCCATTCCACTGCCATGTCCAGAATCTGCGTATAAAAATGGACACACGCATCAAGGTCACTCACATAGAGCGCCACATGACGCATGCCACCTGTTGCGGCTGGTTTTTTCATCTTACTGCCCTTCTAATCAACGGTTCGCATAAAAGCTTCATTTGGTTTCAATAATTTCAAAATCATGCGTTACTTGAGCCACTTGAGCTAGCATAATCGATGCAGAACAGTATTTTTCTGCAGTCAATGAGACCGCCCGTGCCACCGATTTCTCAGAAAGCCCCTTACCAGTCACCACAAAATGGATGTGAATCTTAGTAAAGACCTGCGGTACCGTCTCGGCACGCTCTGCCGTTACTTCAGCGATGCAATCAGTCACCGCCTGACGCGATTTCTTCAAAATACTCATCACATCAAATGAAGTACAACCACCCGTACCAAGCAACAACATCTCCATCGGGCGAATCCCCATATTACGCCCTCCCGCCTCAGGCGGGCCATCCATCACCACCGTGTGACCACTGCCAGACTCCCCCAGGAACATCATATCCTGCACCCACTTCACACTAACCTTCATCAATAACCCTCTTCAAATAACGCAATCTACCGATAAGGATGTATGATACACCTTGAGAGACCCAATATTGATACGTAATGACAGATTGCTGTTCAACACCGAATTCCAACTTGATGCAAAGGCGAAGTAAGGCTATGGCTATGATCGAAAAGAAACCTGACAAGCTCGCAACAACCATTGATCGCTTTTTACAACACTGCCACCGTCGGCGTTATCCTGCCAAAAGCGTGATCATCTATGCGGGTGATGCACCAGACTCTCTCTACTACATAGTTGAGGGGTCTGTGACCGTGCTGATTGAGGATGAAGATGACGGCAATGAAATCGTGCTCGCTTATCTCAATGCGGGTGATTTTTTCGGCGAGATGGGGCTATTCGACGATCAGAAAAAGCGCAGTGCCTGGGTGCGCGCCAAAAGCCAATGCGAACTAGCCGAAATCAACTACAGTAAATTCCGCAGCCTCGCCTCCGAATATCCTGATATCCTCTTTGCACTCTCCTCACAGATGGCGCTTCGCCTGCGCCGCACCAGCGGCATGGTGGGAAGACTCGCCTTTATGGATGTCGCAGGGCGCATCGCTGGCACATTGCTTGATCTCTGCAAGGAACCCGATGCCATCACCCACCCAGACGGGATGCAGATCAAGATCACCCGCCAGGAGATTGGCCGCATCGTGGGCTGCTCTCGCGAAATGGCCGGCCGCGTTCTGAAAAGCATGGAAGAACAAAATCTGCTCACGGCTCAGGGCAAAACGATCGTCGTCTTTGGCACTCGCTAAAGCCAGTCGATAAACATAAAAACGGCGCGGTTAATTCATCAACTGCGCCGTTTCTGCTCCTGGAATCTGCAATTAGCGCTAGAAGCGAAAGCCTAACTGTAACGAGCCGCCCAGTTCATCATCGTTACCCGCTACTGCCACGTCGATATGTACCCCAAATGGTGACAATCCAAACCCGGCCGTCATAATACTGGTATCACTATCACTCATGTTATGACGATAGCCAGCGCGAAACTGAACGACATCCCACATATCAAATTCAGCACCAATGGCTGCATACTGGGTCTCTTTATCGAACCCCAGACCGGTATCCTTATCTTTAATAACAGGATCATTCTCAATAAGATCCAGGTCAAACGCGACTGTCGTCCACTCAGTCTGGTGAGAAACACCCACCCGGGCCTGGGTCTTAAGCTCAAATATATTGCCCCGAACGGTCTTAAATTCCTGCCCGATTAAATTTTTCACCACCAGGCCGGCCTTCCAGCCATTACCAAAGTCTCTCGCAATACCAACATCCAGATCAACACCAGAATCATCGAGTTGGCCACTATCCAGATCAATTTCAGCCTCATCCAGGCTGATCGTTGTCGGATCCGATTCGTCACCGATACGAAAATCATAGGTCTCAATACTGACATATTTGGGCGTGATACCGATCGCAATATCATGCCCAGCAATATTGAATTCACGCGCCAACGACAACCCCACTTCACTGATACCAGCAAAACGAACATCAATCGCAGAAGTAAGAATCGGGTCACCCGTTAAAGAATCAGCAATAGTTAACGTTGCCAGTGAATCAGAAATGGTTTGAAGAACCGCGAGATCCGCTGACGAAATAACCGCCTGCGCTCCCCCAACCACCCAACCACGAACATAGAGTGATGCTCCAAATTTTTTGCTCGGGATGCCCACCACTAATCCAGCCTCAAGTTCTGCGATCAACGCCTTATTATTAAGTGCATCCAGCCCTGTAATCAGATTATTAGTCGCATCAACCATAGGCTGCCGAGCATTATCAAGAGCCGCCACATCATTTGTAGTAATCGCAGCATCTATTGCCTGGCGCGCGGTATCAAATTGATCGATATAATTGCTGCTATCAAAATCATCAATCGCATCTATCAAATCACCAGGATCTGCTGCACGCCCACCAATAATCGGAAACTCAAGACTAAAGTCCTCGTCTTCGTCCGCTGTCGCTAATAATGAGGGGTTAAAAAAACCAGCATTGGCGCTAGTGCCAGAAGCGACACCCGTACCACCCATGCCATATGAACGAGGATCAAAAGAGCTAAATGGGGCCGCAACCACGGAACCTGTCGCCGCAAACAAAACGCCACACATCGTGGCCTGTAGGATTCCCTTAGGCATCACGTCTTCCTTTTTGTTAGTCAAAGAAAAACAGAGCGGCTATCCCTGGTTTAAAGAGCCATCCTCCCTGTTACCTGATTATATTTATCACTTATCGACGCGATATTGCGCGGCTTTAGTCACAAATATAAACAACTACACAAAAAGCTCCGCCAGACGCCTACCGGGATCTTCACAACGCATAAACGCCTCACCAACCAGAAAGCTATTGACATGATTTTTACGCATCAATTCCACATCTGCGTGTACGCGAATTCCGCTCTCTGTGATCACGATACATCCATCAGGCATCGCAACCAACAGCTCAATGGTATTTTGCAATGAGACTTCAAAGGTCTTAAGATTACGATTATTCACCCCAAACAATGGCGTTTTCAACACTTTGGCACGCTCAAGTTCTTCCGCATCATGCACCTCAACCAATACCGACATGCCAAGTTGCTTGGCAAGGTTTGCTAGCAATATCAGCTGCGCGTCATCCAGTGCGGCAACGATCAGCAGAATACAGTCCGCACCAATCGCACGCGCCTCATAGACCTGATATTCATCAATAATAAAATCTTTACGAATTACCGGCAGGCTACACGCTGCACGTGCCTGCTGCAGATACGCTTCACTGCCCTGAAAAAAATCACGATCAGTCAAAATTGACAAACAGGCCGCACCACCTTTTTCATAAGACACTGCAATCTCGGCAGGGTGGAAGTCTTCACGCAGCACGCCCTTGCTTGGCGATGCCTTTTTAATTTCAGCGATCACAGCAGACTTTCCAGCACCAAGCTTTGCCTGCATCGCCCCCGTAAAATCACGCACAGGTGACGCCGTTTCAATCTGCTGTTTAAGCGCATTGACTGAAACCAACGCACTACGCTCAGTGATCTCTTCACGCTTACGTGCCAGAATCTTTTTTAGAATATCCGCCTGCGCCATTGTTTAACACCCTATCTTTGTATTGCTAATATCTATAGCGCTTTGGTAAAACTAATCAGTTGGTCCAGCTTTGCATTGGCGCTGCCATCATTCATCACCGCCTGCGCTTTTTTAACACCCACTTCAAGTGAATCGGCGAGGCCTGCCACATAGATTGCTGCGCCGGCATTGAGTGCCACAATGTCATGCGCAGCACCCTTCTCACCATTCAATACCGAACGAATCACCTGCAGGCTTTCATTGGCATCCACCACTGCAAGTGTGCTGCAATCACCCATCGTCATACCAAAATTTTCTGGAGAGATTTTATAAGTCGTTACCTTGCCATCTTTCAACTCAGCCACCTGCGTGGCCGAACCGATACTGATCTCATCCATACCGTCATCGGCGTGAACCACCATCACATGCTCGCTGCCCAGCTTACCCAACACCTCGGCCAACGGTTCAACCCACTCGCCACTAAACACCCCCATTACCTGATTCGGTGCATTGGCTGGGTTAGTCAGTGGCCCCAATAGGTTAAACAGCGTACGCACGCCCATCTCTTTACGCGGGCCGATCGCATGCTTCATCGCACCGTGATGTTGCGGCGAAAACATAAAACCGACATCAACCTGATTGACACACTGCGTGACCTGATTCGCATTCAGATCAAGGCGCACACCCGCCGCCTCCAGCACATCGGCACTGCCTGATTTACTGGAGATAGAACGATTGCCATGTTTCGCGACTTTGCCGCCCACTGCCGCCACCACAAAAGCACTCGCCGTTGAGATGTTAAAGGTGCTCGCTCCATCACCACCGGTACCGCAGGTATCAACGAGATGAGGGCCAGAGACCGTCACCGGCGTTGCCAGTTCACGCATGATCTTCGCCGCAGCAGTGATCTCATCAACCGTTTCCCCCTTCATACGCAGGCCAATCAGAAAACCACCGATCTGTGCCTGCGTTGCATCACCGGTCATGATGGTGCGCATCACATCACTCATCTCACCCTCGGAGAGATCACGCCTTTCTGTCACCGCACCAATTGCCGCCTGCATGTCCATACTTTTCTCTCCCATTAAACCTACCAACGTAGCCCGGGCTGAGCTTCAGGCGAAACCCGGGAGAACAACGCCACGCATCCCCGGGTTTCGCCTGAAACTCAGCCCGGGCTACATTTTAATGCTTAAACAGACGCCTCTAAAAAATTCTTCAACATCTCATGCCCACATTCGGTGAGGATCGATTCGGGATGAAACTGCACCCCTTCAATCGCGAGTGTTTTATGGCGCACACCCATGATCTCATCCAGTTCGCCATTTTCATCTTCGGTCCATGCGGTCACTTCCAGGCAATCCGGCAGGCTATCAGCCGCCAGCACCAGAGAATGGTAACGGGTCGCTTCTAGCGGGTTTTTCAACCCTTTAAAAACACCAACATCATGATGCCGCACCATCGAGGTCTTGCCGTGCATGATGGTCCTGGCGTGCACCACCTTTGCACCAAAGGCCTGGCCAATACTTTGATAGCCAAGACAAACCCCGAACAGCGGCAACTTGCCAGCAAAGTGATCAACCACTGCCAGCGATACCCCCGCTTCATTCGGCGTGCAGGGCCCCGGTGAGATCACGATACGCTCTGGCTTCAACGCTTCAATCTGTTCAAGCGTGATCTGGTCATTACGATGCACTTCCACCTGCACACCGAGTTCACCAAAATACTGCACCAGGTTATAGGTAAACGAATCGTAGTTATCGATCATCAACAACATGACTGGTCTCCTTCGTCGCTCACCCCTGGTCCACTCACCATGGCAACCGCTCGGAACATCGCGCGTCCCTTGTTCATCGTCTCATCCCACTCATTGCGCGGCACAGAATCGGCAACGATACCGGCACCCACCTGAATATAGAGTTTGTTATCTTTGATCACCGCCGTACGAATCGCAATCGCGGTATCCATATTACCGTTCCAGCCGAGGTAACCAACCGCACCGGAATAGATGCCACGCTTAGTCGGCTCCAGCTCATCGATGATCTGCATCGCGCGAATCTTTGGTGCACCGCTCACCGTACCGGCTGGAAAAGTGGCACGCAAAACATCCATCGCCGACAGGTTTTCTTTTAGCTTGCCCTTCACATTAGAGACGATATGCATCACATGCGAATAGCGTTCGATCAACATCTTCTCGGTCAACTTAACCGAACCAGTTTCCGCGACACGGCCGACATCGTTACGCCCCAGGTCGATCAACATCAGATGCTCCGCCAGCTCTTTTGGGTCAGCCAGCAGCTCGACTTCAAGCTGATGATCTGCCTCGGGTGTTTCACCGCGTGGACGCGTGCCTGCGATTGGCCGCACTTCTACCACACCTTCTTCAAGGCGCGTCAAAATCTCAGGCGATGAACCGACAATCTGGAATTCACCAAGATTCAAAAAATACATATAGGGCGATGGATTCAGGTTACGCAACACCCGATAAAGATCAAGTGGCTCTGCTTGATACGGCACCGACAGACGCTGCGACAGCACCACCTGCATCACATCCCCTTCAACGATATATTTTTTAGCTCGATTAACCGCCGACTCAAACCCTTCCTGAGTAAAGCCAGAAATAAAGTCTGACTCGCTCATTGATGGTTCACCACTATAGATATTTTTACGTGGAATCTCGCACGCCAGCTGCCCCTGCAATTCATCAAGGCGTTGCTCTGCCTGCACCAGTGCATCGCTCTGAGCTGGGTCTGCATGCACGATGATATAGAGCTTGCCGCCGAGGTTATCGAACACCACCACCTCATCGGAGACCATCAACAGGATATCTGGCGTACCCAGTTCATCGGGATTCGGGCATTTAACCAGGCGCGGTTCGATATAACGAATCGTGTCATAACCAAAGTACCCCACCAGGCCGCCAGTAAAACGCGGCAGGCCATCGAGTTCAGGCACGTGATAACGTGCCTGATACGATTCGATCCATGCCAGCGGATCCGCCACCGTCACCTTCTCAATCTCGTTGCCATCGTGCTCAACACAAATTTCATGCCCAAACACCCGCATCAAGGTACGCGCAGGCAGGCCAATCATAGAATAACGGCCCCAGGTCTCACCACCCTGCACCGATTCAAATAGATAGGTGTAAGGGGCGTTGGCCAGTTTAAGATAGGTACTGAGCGGCGTATCAAGATCCGCTAGCACTTCGCGCATCACCGGGATACGGGAGTATCCCTGTGCACTTAATTTTTCAAATTGTTCATGTTTCATCTGCATCACTAATCAACGTTAATATCAAAAGACTGGGGTTACGGTGTCGTGGTTTGTTAGCCACGCCATCGTATGCCACCGCTCTTCGGCATCATTTTCATTAGTGTTTCAAATTTCATCAACTTAATCCTGAACGTTTAATTAACTCAGTAACGTCTTTAATTCTGCCAGCGATTCAATCACCACATCGGGCTTTGCGTCACGAATATCAACACCGTGATTATAACCGTATGGCACACTTACCACCTGAAACTTTGCATGACGCGCCGCTTCAACATCATGCATTGAGTCTCCAATCATCAAGCAGTCTTCAGCCGCTTCGCCCATTTTCTCTGCCGCATACAACAACGGCATCGGATCCGGCTTTTTCTTCGCAGTAGTATCCCCACTGACGATGATCTCAAAGTAGTCATGAATACCCACCTCTTTTAGCAACGGCACCGTGAAGGCCTCTGCCTTATTGGTAACACACCCCACCTTAAAGCCCGCCGATTTCAGGAAATCCAGCCCCTCAACCACACCATCATAAAGACGGCTACGGCCACTGGTATTGTCCGCATAAAGTGCCATAAAAATCGGCTGCGCCCTGGCGAACAGCGCCTCCGTCGGATCTTCCCATAAGGTATTGGTCAGCGCGCGCATCACCAGCCGGTCTACCCCGTTACCGACCCAGCCGCGTGCCTTTTCAATGCCCCACGGCGCAAGGCCAAGGGCTTTCATCATCTCATCCAGACAGTAAGCGAGGTCTGGCACACTATCAACCAGGGTGCCGTCGAGATCGATCAGTACCAGCGTTGGTTGTCGGCTCAAACTCACGTTTAACGCGCCTTTGCTAACTCTGCACGCAGCGCAGCCAGCACACTATTGTAATCGCTGGCATCAGACTCATTGGCCGCATTAAAGATGGCAGAACCGGCAACAAAGGTATCCGCACCTGCTGCAGCGATTTCACGAATGTTATCAACCTTCACACCACCATCAATTTCAAGGCGGATGTCATAACCGCTGTCGTCGATCAGCTGTCGCGCTTCACGCAGCTTAT
Source organism: Gammaproteobacteria bacterium (assembly GCA_021648525.1). GTDB lineage: Bacteria > Pseudomonadota > Gammaproteobacteria > SZUA-140 > SZUA-140 > SZUA-76. Next base: position 18,831 of record JAKISP010000010.1, on the reverse strand, counting down.
CCAGTGTTGCAGGGATGAAACTCTGCCCACCGAAGCCAGGGTTAACCGACATCAGCAGAATCATGTCTACCTTATCCATCACATATTTCAGGCAATCAAGCGAGGTAGCAGGATTGAATACCAGGCCAGACTTACACCCTTCACCGCGGATCAACTGCAATGAGCGGTCGATATGTTCACTCGCTTCTGGATGAAAGGTGATGTAGCTCGCACCCGCGGCGGCAAAATCAGGGATGATGCGATCAACTGGCTTCACCATTAGATGCACATCAATCTCAGCGGTCACACCATGCTTACGCAGCGCATCACAAACCAATGGCCCGATGGTCAGATTTGGCACATAGTGATTGTCCATCACGTCGAAATGGACAACATCAGCACCAGAAGCCAGTACGTTATCCACCTCTTCTCCAAGGCGCGCAAAATCAGCAGACAGGATAGATGGGGCAATCAGGAAGTCTTTCATGGTGTTCCTCTTTTTTATATATTCCACGGGGTTGATCCCACAGATGGATTGAGCTCAAAAAACGAACCCGAAATTCTACCCGAAAACGCGCCTGTTTTCACTCTTCAGACTGAATAATCGTGCGGTTTTTCCTGGTGTTACCGATATATTTCAGTGATATGGCCTGTTTATCATCCACATTCGATCACCACGCTGACAGCGCAAATAGCGGTCAACGGAGGCTATTATCGTGCCTTATCCCATCATTTTTACTGTTCACGCTCCTGTTAATACACCTTTTAACACCGTGGGCACATGCGGCAAACTCACCTGAAACACAGGAAATTAGCTGGGAACAGGTGCTGATGAAATCATCAAACCCGAATGAAATTAGATGGTTACAAACACCCAGCGAAAAATTCATCGCCCTCTACAACGATAATTTCACCGCAACCTTGCGCGGCGGAGTGATTTTACTTCACGGCATGGGCGGTCACCCCGACTGGCCCGATGTGATCTCGCCACTGCGCCGCTCGCTACCAAAAAATGGCTGGGCGACACTCTCGATTCAACTACCCGTCTTTGAAAAAGGTGGACAACCCGCCGACTATGCGGATACGTTCAACAGTGTCACCGAGCGTATCAAGGCCGCTATTGAGCATTTTCGTAGCATCGGCAACAGCAATATTGTGCTACTAGGGCACGGCCTCGGCTCAACAATGGGCGCGGCATTCCTCGCCAACACCCCAGATAGCGGTATTACTGCCTTCGTTGGCATCAGCATGCCTTATTATCGAGGTGAAGAAGAGTGGATGGATCTGACCCGGTCAATTGAAAAATTAAACCTGCCAATGCTCGATGTCTACGGCAGCAACGACCTCGACAGCGTCATCGACAATTCAGAAAAACGTACCCTCGCCGCCCGTCGCAGTGGTCTCAGGACCTCAAAAAACAGACCGCTCACTGACTTCAATCGCGCCGCGACCAACAGCGGGGCCCTCAGTAAAACAGGTGAATTTATCGCCTATCGCAAATTTCAGATCACTGGCGCCAACCACTCATTCAGGGGCCAGGAACGGGTACTCAGTAAGCGCATCGTCGGCTGGTTAAAACACCACGCCAGTGACATCAGTGTTGGCAAATAAAAATGTAAGGGTAGTATCAGCTCATCCGGTTCGTTATACTTTTTTTCATCATCAATGACACTGTTAACCCGACACTCACCTCATTCGTTGCTATTGATACTCATCACTGCTTTAAAAACACTAAAAAAGAGGCTTCAATGCTAGCGCTACTTAAACAATCACGATGGCTGCTTGCCATTACCTTAACGCTCGCTGCCACAGCCGCCTTTGGCCACGGCATGTCCGAGGCTGAAAAGCAGTCGATCATCGAAGGTGGTAATCTACGCTACATGTGGATTGGTGCCACACATATGCTCTCGGGGTACGACCATCTCTTTTTTGTCTTTGGCATCGTCTTCCTTCTCACCCGTTTTAAAGACATCGTTAAGTACATCACCGCGTTTACATTAGGACATAGCGTCACGCTAATCTTCGCCACCTTTAATGGCATTCAGGTGAACTATTTTTTGATCGATGCCATTATCGCCCTCAGTGTCTGCTACATCGCCTTTGCCAATATCGATGGCTTTCGTAAGTACCTTGAGGTCAGACCACCGAATCTTTTATTGATGATCACCTCACTCGGTTTAATTCATGGCCTTGGACTATCAACTCGCCTGCAACAACTGCCACTCAGTGAAGATGATCTATTGATGAATATCATCTCTTTCAATATCGGCATCGAGGCCGGGCAGATACTCGCACTAACCGTGATGCTGATCGTACTCGCTGGATGGCGCAAGCGACCATCATTTCAGCTATTTAGTCGTATCTCAAACTATGGTTTAATCTTTGCTGGCATCTATCTTTTCATGATGCAGATGCACGGCTATTCTCACACCACGCACCCGGATGAATTTGGCTTTAGTGCAGATAACCATGCACACGAACATATTAAAATGGATGAAGCACGCGCCGCGAAGTTGATTAAGGAAAATACCCACGACTCCCTCGACTAACGGAATTGAGAATTAAAGGAATACAGCCTCGGGTGTCGGGTCAAGTTTTAACAGAACACTGCCAGGCCTCGGTCTACACTGGGGTAGACAAATTAAAAAATTATGGAGAAATCATGAAAAATATCATCACAGTACTCTTTTTATCATCACTACTATTAGGCACACCAGCAATCGCAGGCAGCGGTCATGAACACGACAAAGATGGCGGCCATAGCCACGCACACAAAACAATCAACAGTGAAGAAGCCACCACCCGCGCCGCAATGAAAGTTGAACAACTCGCAAAAAAAGGAAAAATAGATAACAGCTGGTCAGGCCTTGAAGCCGCCACAATTGAACAGAAGAGTTACAAAAATGGCCCTGAGTGGGTGATCACTTTTAATAACAAAAAAATGAGTGACGCCAGCAAACAGACCCTGTATCTGTTTTTTAGTTTAGATGGGCATTATATTGCGGCTAATTATACTGGGAATTGAGCGTTGGGAGATCTGGGTTTACAATTTAATGCAACCAACTGGCATCAGTTGTGCGGTCGGAAAACGATCCGAAAGCGTCACACCCAGTTCATCGGCCATAATACGCTGCTGCTCGCCCTCAAATCCTGAAAGCACCAGCCAAAACTCTTCTTTTTTACGATACCGCTTTTTAGTTTGATAATTCACATAACCCAACGCCCTCAGCTCACGCAAGCGCCGTTTTCGCGTCTCTTTTTGCCCAAAGATTCCTAATGAAATAATCAACTGACCATTCTCCAGCCGCGTCACGGCAACATCTACAATCCCCTGAGCCTTAAGCGCCGTCACATCATCCCGTGCCGATTTAACCGACGCGTACTCCGTTAGATAAATCCACTCACCCAACAGGCTTTCAACCTCACGCGCAGTAACCGCAACATCAAAACCATACTGTTCCGCCATCACCACCAATTCCTGAGGCTGCGCACGCTGCTTAAACGGCCCCGCTTTGTAACAAAGTGCCACTAACGCAGGGGCAACAAGCTCTTCGTCAACCTCTGCATTAGTAACAGATGGTATTGCAGCATCAGTAAGGTCCACGGGGTCTGGGTCTGGTACCACCACTGGCGCTTCGACCAACGCCACTGGCTGAACAGGAATCACATCAATGGCAATTGACGACACTTCACTGACTAACGCCAACGTTGCTGCACCACTCACGCCAGCAGATGGCGTCAATACCTCTTCTGACACCGCTGGCTCCACCTCATCTTTCACCAGAAATTGCCACGCAAAAAAAGCCACGTTAAGCGCCAGTACCATCAGTACAAATGCCCTCATTGACTCGCCGCTCCCGCAATCATCGCCACTCCCTTTAACACCAAATCAGGCTCAAACACCCCTTCACATTGCAAATGCGGCCTCAACATACTGGCATCACCACCTGTCAACACCAATGAAACACCTTCACCAAGCGATTGTTGCGCATCCACAAACACTCGATCAATCAACGCCACCGACGAATAACATGCGCCAGCCAACAGTGCATCTACCGTATTTCGTGCCATAAAGCGCACCTCGCCACCCGCCCAGCAACCGCTTATCACATCCAGTCCCTCTGTATTTTTCACTAATGTATCCTGCAGTAACGACACACCGGGAACAATCATTCCGCCAAGATGAAAGCCCTCTGCCGTTAGCAAATCAACCGTCAAAGCGGTGCCACAATCAACAAGACACAGCGCACCATCACATAACTGTCGCGCTGCAATCAATGCCAACCAGCGATCAACGCCAAGACGATGCGGCTCATCGTACCCATTTACAACACCAAAAGCAGCAGCCTCCGTCGCAGCAACTTCAACCTGGCAACCCCAGGTTTCACTGACCACACGGCACAGCTGCTCACGATAAGCATCATCGGCCACATTTGAAATAACCACGTGCAAAGGGTGACAGTGCCTCGCCTGCACCGCTGCAACCATGCTTGCGACATCACCTGCGCCGCGCGACTGCGCACCACCCGGCTGAAACTCACCACCAATCAGACAGCCCCATTTAATCCGGGTATTACCGATATCCAACAATAAAATCATAACAATTCCAGCGTTAATGCCATTTACGATGGTGCCACTTCGCGTAACAAAAAAACATCACCCGAATGATAACGACTAATTTCACCCTCACGCTCAATTAATAACGCACCCGTCGTGTCGATCCCACGCGCCCTCCCTTCAATAACACCTTGAGTCTGCTGCAATGTTATGGATTTACCCGCCATCACATCCCACTGCTGCCAGCGTGCCATAAACGGCGCGAAACCTTCTTTCTGGAACTCAGACATCGCCACCGCAATCGCCGCAATCAAGATCGATGCCGCCTGATTTCTCGACACCGGCGCTGGCAACAGCTCATCCAGCGCAATCCACGGCTGGTCGATTGATTCATCAATCGCCGATGGCGCTCTCATATTCACCCCCACCCCAATTACAACCCGGCTCGTGCCAGAAAACTCACCACTCATCTCCAGCAGAATACCTGCCAGCTTCCGCCCATCTATATACAGGTCATTCGGCCACTTCAACCCTGGCCGCGAAAGCCCTAGAGACGACAAACCTTCCGCCAGCGCCACGGCCACCGCAAGCGACAAACCAGAAAGCGCGTCCGGTCCACCATTAAAATGCCACACCAGTGAAAAGCAAAGATTAGCACCAAAAGAAGAGACCCAGCGACGTCCCTGACGACCACGACCCGCTGTCTGATACTCAACCAGACAAACGCTACCACCAGGCAACGCCATCGCCTCAGGACGCATCAAATGACTATTAGTAGAATCCAGCAGCGGGTGGAGATCAATATCAGCAATCAAAGAGCGTGCCGTCTGCGGCAGACCATCAATAATTCGTGATTCACATAGCAACTCCAGAGGCGTTCTGAGCCGATAACCCCGACCTGTCACGGCATAAATATCGAGTCCATAGCCACGCAGCGTTTGAACATGCCGCCAGATAGCACTCCGCCCAACGCCCAGCTCCGCACCTAACGCATCCCCAGAGTGAAAATTGCCATCCGACAGTGTGTTAAGTAGCTTGAATCGAGTCTGCATCGCGCAAGTGTAACTGAATCAACCACACCACGCCCATAGCAACAAATACTTAAACAATAACAGGCAAAAAAAAGCCAGTGCGATTAATATCACACTGGCTATTCGTTAATCTATGAGCAACTGCAAATAGATCTACACTGTTACTGTACTAGCCAATAGCAATCGCAACCGCCCACAGGCCAAGCACGATAGCGGTAGTTGCGATAACAATCAGTGAATCATTTTTATTAACATTAACTGCCGTTGACATAAAAGCACTCCTAATTCGACATTGAACTTAAGTATTTATTGACCCGTTTATTAGCAAATTAACCTGCTAAACCGGAAATAGTACCCTTCTTTATTAAAAGGTATTTAAACCATACATAAAGAAGGAAATAGAATCAAGCCTAAATTCGCAGCAACAAACAAGTGAATGCCCTACATTGTAGTGACAGCGTACCCTACACACCCTAAATCACAGAAATATTTTTTAGCGTGCACTGAATAGCACCCGCAGCTATTTTATAATTGCCCTGAAAATTGCCATGGAAGTGCAAGGCGCCTCGCTTAGTACACAAAGTCAGCATATAGTGGGGCATCCAGACAATCTCATTGAATAACAACACCCACCACACATGCCGTGTGGAAGCGATGCGAGAGCACACAAAAAATTTAGAAAATAACAGGAAAAAGACTATACAGAAGGGAATAAAAAAGCGGCGGTGTTAACTCCCAGATAAGGCATTCAGCAACCTGCCAGAAATTCAACGCTAACCACCGCCGAGATTTGCCTACCCACATCGTTCAAATGGGTAAGCGAATGATAATCTTTACTACTTAAAACATCATCTCTCGTGAATAAAGCCGAGGCTCTCTCACGAACAAAATATTAGATGTTAGTGCCAACCAGCCCTAGAACAGTAATAATTGCTGCAATAGCAATAACAAAAAGGCCATCCGTCTTCGAAATATTCGCATCAGACATTATTCTCATCTCCTCAAAATCAAACTCTGTATGTATGTCAGAAATGCCTTGCCACTGCATCCCCCTTCAACAAGTAACATAGCAAATCACTCAACAAATTTGCAAGTATTATTTCAAAGAAAATAACATATTTATTATAGTGTTATAGCAGTAATGACCACCTTATAATTATGGTTTTTACGAGTAATGAAGGTATACCGTCAGAAAAAATAACATACAAACCGCATGGCAATAATGCATTCAAAATAATAGCAGCACACAACCGGACGACCAACAAACACCAGCACTACAGTCACAGCTACATGTAACACAACCAGCTAAACACCACTTTTAAAGAATCAAATGGTTACACCGATATGGTCGTTATGTAAGAACCGTTCTTTCACCAGGTGCGCTTTGAAAAAAAATGGACTTAAGATTGCAGTCATTACAGCCTTTCTATTTCTTGGCTGGCATACGCATGTGCTCGCCAAAACAAAACCTGCCACCGCTGCACACGACATAAGAATCCTTATCGACGTTTCAGGCAGCATGAAACGGAACGACCCCGGCAACCTTCGCATCCCAGCCCTGCGCTTGCTTGCCAACCTGCTACCCAGCAATGCACAGGCAGGTGTCTGGACATTTGGGCGCCACGTCAACATGCTAGTACCACTCTCCCCCGTTGATAAACAATGGAAACGACGTGCCACCAAAGCAGCGGGCACAATCCGCTCCAATGGATTGTTTACCAATATTGAGGAGACCCTTCAGAAATCGACCTGGGACTGGAAGCAGGATAACCCAGAAATTGAACGCACCATTATTCTGCTAACCGATGGGCTCGTCGACATCGACAAAGACGCTAATAAAAACCGTGCGTCTCGAGATAACATCATTAACAATATTGTGCCGCGACTCGCCAGATCTGGCGCAACAGTACACACCATTGCACTCTCAGGTGAGGCGGATGAGCTTCTCCTACAGCAACTCGCCGCCTCATCTAATGGCTGGTATGAAAAAGCAAAAGACGCTGAAGGGCTTGAGCGTATTTTCTTTCGTATGTTTGAAAAAACAACCCAACCAGACACACTGCCATTGATCGAAAACAAAGTCATCGTCGATAGCAGCATCAATGAGATGACATTATTAATTTTTAACCGCAATGATGCGCAACCACCCATGGTCACAACCCCTGAAGACAAGGTCTTTGGGCGTAATAGCCCACCGCAGAATGTTAGCTGGCACCATCAATCACGTTACGATCTCATCACCATCACCAACCCAGCTAGTGGTACCTGGTATGTGGATGCCGACACCGATCCTGATAATCGCGTAATGGTAGTGACCGACCTGAAACTTGTTACCACTTCATTCCCCAACAATATCTACCTGGATGATGAACAATACTATTTCGCTTCGCTCGCCAACGAAAACAAGGTCATCACCAAACCAGCCTTTCATCGCTTTGTTGACATTAAACTACAACAGACACACAAAGAGAACCAGACGCGACACAAACTAAAAGATGACGGCGATGTCGTTGATCAAAAAGCAAAAGATGGCACCTATAGCATCAACCTTAGTGATGCACTCACAGAAGGTCAACACGAGCTTATCACTCAGGTTGACGGGGTTACTTTTAAACGTGAAAAAAGGCACCTGATCAATGTCTACGCCTCACCGGTGATCACCAAAATCAAACCCGAAAAGATCCTTGATGCCGAGATAGAAACGCTATTCGTCATTCCTCGAGCTGATATGATCAACCCAGATTCAATCAATATGATGGCAATCATCTCAGATAGTGCCGGTGAAGTTCAACGCATCGATATTCCACGCAGCAGTCATAATGAATGGAAACTACCTTTAGGTAACTTCTCTTCCGACCAGCAACATAGCGTTACCATTAAGATCACAGGAATACGCCCCAATGGCCGCCCAGTCGAAAGCCGCGTAGGCCCCATCTCATTTGGTGCACAAACACAACCAGCCGAAGTAATTAGAACACCCGATACCAACGAATTAACACCTATCGCAGCAGCCGAAGTAACAAGTGACAACGAAGTTAACTGGATAGCCATCTCAATTCCATTTGTCATGTTCAACCTCCTACTAGGTGGCGGCATCTTCTTTGGATATAAAAAATGGAAAGCCCGGCCAAAGTCGGCGCAGGAAAAACCGTGGGAAGCACTCGCTCATGAATAGTCTATATGCATCACTATCACTCATCCTCGCAGAAGTCATTCTGTTTTTATTAATCATATGCGGCATCCTTATTTTTTTAAAGGTAAAAGAACAGCGAAAAGATAAAAAAGCGCTGCTAGCGCTGACTGAAAAGATAAAAGAGAACAAAGAAGAACGTCTCAATGTGCTATCGATCAAGCTCAAAGAAACTCACGATCTGGATAGCGATGCACTCAGCGCCACCGCAAAAAAAATTCGCGACATAGAAATAGAATTCTACATCACCATGATGAATATCTATGCTGATAGAGACAGTGAGGCACTAAAAGAACTCGACAAAAACATCATCGCACTGACAGAGTCCAATACCAGACCTGGCACCATTAGCGTCGACAGGAACACGTCCGCTACTGACACAGCCAATGGTGAAGAGCTCAATGAACTCAAAAATGAAAATTCCCGCTTACAACACGAACTGAGCGCCACTCAACAAACAAATGACCGCCTGGAAAAAGAACTCGATGCTGCCAAAAAAGAGATGCGTGAAACAGTAGCCGAATTCATCTCTGCATTCAGCGGTGGGCGTGATGCCGCAGAGGAAATGCTTGCAAAAAAAGAAAAGGAAAATGCTGCAGCACAGGAAGAGGCATCTAAACTACCGAATAAATCCCCAATAGCAATAGATGAAGAACTCATAGCAAGCAGTCACCACGCAGAGAAGCCTGCCGCTAAAGCGCCAGCTGATGAAATATCAGCAGCCGTTGACGAGCCCCTTAATGAACTATCTGACATACCAGAAACCAATAAAGCGCCCCTCGCCGAGCAGGAAGAACCCAAAAAAGAAGAGGGCAACCCTTTTCTTAGTATCGATAGTGATGCCATAACGGGCAATGACACTGAATCATCCGAGGCCCCCAGTGAGACCGCAACAGATGAGAACGATCTGGATATCGATCTTGACCTGAATATTACTCCGACACCACAACCCCCAACAGAAATGACCGAAAAAATAGACGCGTCAGCAGCCGACGATATTGATGCACTACTCGCCGCCAACACGAATGAGACACCATCAACTCCAGAGACAAAAAGCAGTGATGAAGCACTTGACCCTGATGACATCGACGCTCTACTAGCAACAAGTGTGAATAAAGCGCCAGAAAAACCAGCATCTGACACTGAAAAGGAGATCACAGAAAAAGCAGTCGAGACAGATGACATCGATGCCCTGCTGACAGCTAACACATCGACCAGAGAACCATCCCAAATCTCACCGCCCGAAGGAGAGCTTAATATTGATGCCGATGACATCGATGCTATTCTTGAAGATATCGATATTACAACCGCAAGCGCAGTGCCTAACGACAAAAAGGAAGTCGAAAAAACGAGCAAACAAGCATAAAAAAAGCGGCCAGATGGCCGCTTTTTCAAAGCATGTCTATACCCGCTATTACAACTTGTCAGACTCACTTGAAAGATATGAAGCCACACCTTCTGCCGTTGGGTTCATTCCTTTATCACCCTCTTTCCAGCCAGCAGGACACACTTCACCATGCTCTTCGGTGAACTGTAGCGCATCGATGGTACGTAGCATTTCATCAATGTTGCGGCCCAGCGGCAGGTCATTCACAACCTGGTGACGCACCACACCTTCTTTATCAATCAGAAATGAACCACGCAAGGCCACGGCCTCATCCAGTAACACATCATAATCACGCGCGATGTTTTTGGTCAGATCAGCCACTAGCGGGTATTTCACATTGCCAATGCCACCCTGGTCTATTGGCGTATTTTTCCATGCATGATGGGAAAAGTGTGAGTCCACAGAACAGCCAATTACCTGTACGTTACGTTTTTCAAATTCAGCAATTCTGTGATCAAATGCAATCAACTCAGACGGACAGACAAAGGTGAAATCCAGTGGATAGAAGAACAGGACAACGTACTTACCACGCGAATCAGAAAGTTTGTATTCCTCGTTAAAGCTGCCATCAGGCATTGCCGCTACCGCGGTAAAATCTGGGGCTTCTCTGGTTACCAATACACTCATTTTTCGATCTCCTTAAACAAAACTTATCAAATTCAGCTGAAACAACCCTTCAGGTCAAGCATGCCCAAATAGCTATTCATTGGGACTAGAGTTTAGCGTTTTTCCTGGCCACTACAACCCTGATTTCATAAGGACAATCGCCGCACACATCACAGGCATACTGACGAAGTGTTACAATCCCCCTACAGATACCATTATACATAGACTCTCTGCCAGCAGATGCCCCGCATATACATTACAACGTCGATTACGACCGATTCAGAAATCATAATCGAAGGCAGTGCAGCCAACCATATCGGGCGAGTATTGCGCCTCAAAAGCGGTCACGAGATCACGCTGTTTAATGGTAACGGTGGCGAATACAGTGCAACGCTCACCTCGATTAAACGACAGGTAATTCATGCACAAGTCGGCGAATTCAATCCACGTGAATCTGAATCGCCGCTACAGATAACACTCGCCCAGGGAATTTCGCGCAGTGAACGAATGGACTATACCTTGCAAAAATCCGTTGAACTTGGCGTTAATCGCATCATTCCCCTTACCACCGAACGCTGCGGCGTCAAACTGGATGAGAAGCGCTCAGGCAAACGATTGCTGCACTGGCAGAGGGTTATCATCAGCGCCTGCGAGCAATGCGGCCGTAATCGCATCCCTGAAATCCAGCCCGTCACCTCACTAGCGCATTGGCTTGGCGGCAATCACGCTGAAACACAACCATTCGTGCTGCATCATCGAGCAACACACTCTTTACGCCAACTAGCGCGCCCCTCCGGGCCAATATCACTGTTAATCGGCCCAGAAGGGGGACTTAGTGAAAACGAGATCGAGCGCGCCTCTCAAAGCGGATTTCAGGGCATTCAGTTTGGCCCTCGTATCTTACGCACTGAAACGGCCAGCATCGCGGCATTAGCCGCACTGCAAACATACTGGGGCGACCTGGGGTAATGATAGCGAGTCTGCAGACCGCTAGAGCGGCACAGAAAGCGTAAAACTAGCACCTTGTCCACGCGCCGTCTGCACCTCCACATGGCCACCGAGACGACTCACCTCGGTATTCACCACATCCAGCCCCATTCCTCTGCCTGAGACAGGTGAAACCACCAGTGAAGTACTGAGCCCAGGGTGAAAAATCATCTCCGACAGCGCCGCTTGCTGTGCCTCCTGATTCGACGTTACGTAACCACTCAGCAACGCCTTTTCACGTACCGCCTCTTCATCAATACCCGCCCCATCATCAGCAACCGTGATCACGCCCATTGAGCGATCCTGGTCGAGCGTTAAAGAGAGCGTTATCACACCATCTTTTGATTTACCTGCCTCCGCCCTCACCGTCGGTGTCTCAATTCCATGGTCAATCGCATTCCACAACAACAACTCCAGTGGTGCGATCAATTTACCGATAAGTTCGGCAGGCAGCACCACATCCTCACCCGTCACCATCAATCGAACGGACTTACCCAGCATGATACTCGCGCGCTCAACCAGAAACCGTAAACGAGGTAATTTTTGCGCTAATGGCAGACCTGGCTCAGGTTGAGCCGCATCCTGCAATGGTTCAACACGCTCAGGTAAGACACCCGACATCGGTAGCACCGCTTCATTCGTCATTAATACGGTCTCGGCCTGCTGTTCCAGCAAATCCGTCACCACATTCATACGGGCAACATAGCGATTCATCAATTCAAATAGCCTTTCACTCGCCTTCAATTCACCTTTCAAAAAAGCCACCGCACATGATTCCAGGTACTGAATATTACTCACCAGTTCCTCAACCCCATACACCAGTACAGCCCCTTTGAGCGCGTGCAAATGGCGTAAAAACTCACTTGCTAATGGGGGGTGATTCGGCACCGCCTCCCACTGAGAAAGCACAGAGCGAATATCTCGTAATGAAGCACCCACACCATCCAGAAATTCAGCCATCACATCCACCGGACAATTCTGCAGGCAAGGTTTAGCATAATGGGTTAACGAAGCATCACTCAGCGCCATCTTATCTTCAATGTTCTCAAGAAAACCATCATCCCCCTGATAACCATCGCGTAAATTTTCGATATAGCAGACCACATCATCCACCACCGCTGCATAAGCCTTTAATCGTCGCGTCGAAACAGCTACCCCCTGCTCATCCGCACACTGAGTACCGCTATTGAGCACCTCAACAACTCGTGCAAGCGACAAATTATACAGCGGCAAACTCACCTCTCTAATTTGCCGACAGATCAACGCCTCTTTGCAATCTGACGGTGAAACAATACATTCCGCCACCAATTCACGAATACGTCCAAGATCAATCAGCAATTGAGTGGTTCTTTCCGGGGATAGCGCCTGCGGGAGTACAACCTGTTCACCCTGGACAGGGTCATGGTTCGAAGGGGTCATAGACAGTACAACCCTGATATAGTAATTTGGCGCATCTTCAATTCATACCTGTGCATTGGCAGTGGATCTATGCTTTGCACATTCTTGACGTCACATATAATTGCAGGGAAACACTCCATGTCATCCCGAATATCCACACAATTACGCTGTTTCTTCTGACAAGTACACCTGTAAAATTTTACAGTTGACGTAAGATTAAACCTACATTATCGACCAATTTACACTCACTCATTTTCGGAAAATTTTCCGAAAAAAATACTATTAACATTAAATAACCACTTTAAACTCACCATGTTAGATAAAAAATCAAAAAAACCAGAACATCGCCAAGCAAGCGTAAGCGGCGTATCATATGAACAAAACCACCGAAATTAATGCATTAAGCAGGCAGTAAATAATCAACATGAACACAACACAAAACGACCCCGTCCCACACTTGACGACCGCATTAAGCGGCCCGCTGCTAAAACTCGAACGTCTTCTACTGGATCAACAGGCCGACATTGAGGGCTGGTTTCGACGTCAATGGCAACTGACAAACGCCCCGTTTTACACCTCAGTTGATCTACGCAATGCTGGCTTCAAGCTCGCACCTGTCGACACCAACCTCTTTCCTGCTGGCTTTAACAACCTCAATCCAGCGCTGATCTCGCTCAGTATTCAAGCAGCGCAAGCAGCGATTGAACGCATCTGCCCCACCGCCAATCAAATCCTGATCGTGCCGGAAAGCCACACCCGCAACACTTTTTATATGGAAAGCATCGCGGCGTTGCAGGACATTCTGCAGAAGGCGGGCTTTGAGGTCCGTCTTGGCTCTCTCTCCGCAGAGATCACAGAGAGAAAGACAATCGAACTGCCATCAGGCAACAGCATCACACTGGAGCCGCTGGAACGCTCAGGTAATCGCGTCGGCATTGGCGACTTTTCGCCCTGTATGATCCTGCTCAACAATGATCTCTCCAGCGGCCGCCCAGAGATTCTCGAAGATATCGAACAGGAAGTGGTACCACCACTTGAACTCGGCTGGTCTAAACGTCTCAAATCCGAACACTTCACCCACTATCGCCAGATCGCCAAAGCGTTTTCAGAAATGATGGGGATCGACCCGTGGTTAATCGACCCACTCTTTCTACAATGCGGAGAGATTGACTTCAAAAAACGCGAAGGAGAAGAGTGCCTTGCCAAAAACGTCGGCTCATTGCTCGCCTCTATCCAGAAAAAATACGACCAGTACGGCATCGACAAAGAACCCTTCGTGGTGATCAAAGCAGATGCAGGCACCTACGGTATGGGCGTGATGACCGCCAGCTCCGTTGAAGAGATACAGAGCCTCAACCGTAAACAGCGCAACAAAATGGCCGCCTCAAAAAGCGGTGCCAACGTTAATCAGGTATTGTTACAGGAAGGGGTATACACCTTTGAGACCCTGGGTGAAGAAGCATCAGTCGCCGAACCGGTGGTCTATATGGTCGACCACTTTGTGGTTGGCGGCTTCTACCGTGTACACACCCGCCGCGGCCCCAATGAAAATCTCAATGCACCCGGTGCGCATTTTGAGCCACTCGCCTTTGCCGAGCCCTGTACTACGCCGTGTCAGGAGATGGAACCGGATGCCGAAGCCAACCGCTTTTACGCCTATGGTGTGATTGCACGCCTTGCAATGCTGGCCGCGGCGCGCGAAATCGCTGAACACAAATAAGAGCAAGACGAGATGACGAGTAAACCCAACATAAAGCTAGGCGTCGTGATGGACCCCATCAGTGCCATCAATCCCAAAAAAGATAGCACCATGGCAATGCTGCTCGAAGCACAACAACGCGGCTGGTCGCTTTACTATATGGAACAGAATGATCTATTCCTCGATAACACTGAAGCATATGCGATGATTCGCCCACTTAGTGTCAATAGCAGCCTCGACAACTGGTTTGAATCAGGCGAAGCAGTCACCCAACCGCTCAGCGATCTCGATGTTATTTTGATGCGTAAAGACCCTCCCTTTGATATTGACTACATCTACACCACTTACCTGCTTGAACAAGCCGAGGCCGCAGGCACATTGGTGGTTAACAAACCGCAATCGCTACGCGATGCCAATGAAAAACTCTACACCGCATGGTTTCCACACTGCTGCACACCAAGCATGGTGACCAGCCAACCAGAACGGATCAAGGCATTTCTTGCAGAACATGGCGACATCATCGTCAAACCGCTCTCAGCGATGGGCGGCGCATCGATCTTTCGCGTCACCGAAGATAATCCCAACGTCAATGTCATCATCGAAGTGATGACCAACAACGGACAAACCCTGACAATGGCTCAGCGCTACCTGCCGGAAATTTTACAGGGCGACAAACGCATCCTGCTGATCGATGGTGAGCCGATCCCTTACGCACTGGCACGCATCCCTGCCGATGGCGAAACTCGCGCCAACCTTGCGACCGGTGGCACCGGCGTTGGCCAGCCACTGAGCGAGCGAGACCAGTGGCTATGCAAAGAGATCGGCCCAACACTCAAAGCAAAGGGGCTTACCTTTGTCGGCCTCGATGTCATCGGCGACTACGTTACCGAAATCAACGTCACTAGCCCCACCGGGATTCGTGAACTCGATAACCAGTTCAACCTTAACATCAGCGCTAAATTGATGGATGCGATTGAGGTGCGCCTGGCGTGAAACCTCGCTGGTTAAACCTGCTGCTGATCGCAACATTGGGCTTAACTGCCTGCAGCGAAGCACCCCCGCAAGTTCACAGGGCAAAACTATTTACCCTTGGCACGCTGGTTGATGTCAGTGTACTTCATCAGGATGAGGCCGTGGCACAGCAAGCGGTCACGATCGTCGAAACTGAACTCGCAACAATCAATCGCCAATGGCACGCATGGCACGACAGCCCACTCACCCTGATCAACCAGCAACTGGCGCAAGGCGAAACCGTCACCATCGACTCAGCGACCCATCACTTTATACAACAGGCGCAAACACTCGCTACCAATAGCGATCAGCTTTTTAACCCCACTATTGGCTCATTAGTTGAACAATGGGGATTTCATAGCGATGAGCGCCCGGACGGAGCACCACCCGCAAAAGAAAGGATTGATGCCGCGCTAAAACAGGCACCATCAATGGCCAACATCACACTCACCGCAACAACACTCACCAGCAACAACCCGGCCGTGCAATTTGATTTTGGTGCCTTTGGCAAAGGCTACGCGATCGACCGGGCAGTGGAACAACTCAAGCGAGCAGGTATCAAAAATGCCATCGTCAATGCCGGTGGTGATCTACGCGCAATTGGCTCAAAGGGCGGTCGTCCATGGCGTATCGGCGTACGCCACCCTACCGAAGCGGGAGTGATCGCCTCGATCGAAATTGATGGTGATGAAAGTATCTTTACCTCCGGCAACTATGAACGATTTTTTGATTTTGATGGCAGGCGCTATCACCACATCATCGACCCACGTAACGGTTATCCCGCTAATGATGCCATCTCTGTCACCGTGATTCACCACAATGCCGCCACTGCCGATGCGGCTGCCACTGCGCTTTTTATCGCCGGTACAACACAGTGGCCACAGATTGCCAAACAGATGGGCATTGATGAAGTGATGCTGATCGGCAATGATCTCACCATCTACATGACCAGGAAAATGGCACAGCGGATTCGTCTTGAGATCGATGATGCACAGATCAAAATCATTGGGAACGAGACATGACCCGAGCCGACTATTGCATAGTACTATTCGCCGCACTGCTGTTACCCTACCTCTACATCAGCCAATGGACGGGGGATGAAGCAGGCATTAACGCCACCATCATGAATGGTAGTGAAACAACCGAAGTGTCACTCGCTCACGACCACACACTTGAAATCGACGGCGCACTCGGCACCAGCATCATTAAAATCAAAGATGGCAAGATCCGTTTCGCCGCCTCACCCTGCCGTGGCAAACAGTGTATCCACAGCGGCTGGCTGGAACATGCTGGCGAGTTTGCCGCCTGCCTGCCGAACCGCATCAGCATTGCGGTACTGGGTGAAGAGCCGCGCTTTGATAGCATCATTTTTTAATACCAGATGAGCGGCCAGCCCAACAACGCCTCCGAGAGAAAAACTGGCATCACCATCAAAACCACCCAGGAAGATCACCTGATCGCCTGGCTGGCCGCACTCGCCATCGCCATTCATATTATTGAAAGTGTCCTTCCCAGTCCGCTGCCAGGGGTTAAACCAGGGCTTGCCAATGTCATCACCATTGCGGTATTTATTCTTTATGGCTGGCGAACGGCGGTATGGGTTACAATGTTACGGGTACTGGTCGGCAGCATTTTGATCGGTACCTTTCTTTCACCCACCTTTATGTTGAGCTTTAGCGGTGCTGTCGCCAGCCTTATTGTATTGTGGCTCGCCAGTCGCCTGCCCGGTGAAGGGCCAGGGCCCATTGGACTTTGCCTGATTGCCGCAATGGCGCACATGTCTGGCCAGTTTTATACCGCCTACCTGCTCTTCATTCCGCACGATGGCCTGTTCAAACTGTTACCGCTATTAATGACAGCCGCAGTCGTTTTTGGCATCATCAGTGGCATTATCGTACGCTCGATGCTGCAGCATCTTGAAAAAAGAAAAAACGACACGACCGCCCAGCAAAACGAACAGGAAAAGTAACCATGGTCGCCGCCTCACAACCAGTGCCATCTCGTATCACGTCATCGGATCGACTCGGCCTGACAATGTTTTTCGCCATCGTACTACACGCCATCATCATCCTCGGCATCACCTTTGCACCAGAAGATGAAAGTAAAAATGAGATCGCGCCATCACTCGACATCACCCTTGTTCATCAACAGAGCCAGGAAGAGATCGAAGATGCGGAATTACTGGCCCAGGCAAACCTGGCTGGTGGCGGTAATGCAGAAGAGACCTCACGCCTGGCAAATCCCGCCTCAACCGCAGCCGATATTCCAGACCCCGGCAGCGCAACCGCCAGCAGTAGTGCTGCTTCGCCACCACCACAGGAAGCCAGGCATTCTCAGGTTGTGATGACGCAAGAGACCAGCACACACGACACTGTCGTCACAGAACTCACTCCTGAGGTAAAACAGCAAAAGCAGATCACCGCCGCCGAGCTGATATCACGTAGCAGAGAGATCGCAGCCCTTAGCGCTGAGATCAACCGCACCATGGAAAATTACGCCGGGCGTGAAAAACATCGTTTCATCTCAGCCCGCACCCGAGAATTCCGCGACGCCGCCTACCTCGATGCCTGGCGCAGCAAGATCGAACGTATCGGTAACATCAACTACCCCGAAGCTGCACGTCAGAAAAACCTCTCCGGCACACTCATCCTCGATGTCGCGCTACGCCCCAATGGGACAGTGAGAGAAATCACCGTGCGTCGTTCGTCCGGCCATAAAATATTAGATGACGCAGCCAAACGCATTGTTAGACTCGCAGCACCTTTTTCACCATTCCCCAAAGCGATGAAAAAGGATACTGATGTATTGCATATTACGCGCACATGGCAGTTTTTGAGTGAAAATAGACTTCAAACAAATTAAATGTAGCCCGATGAGATGGTCTCCTCCCACCTCCTAATCGGCGTCATAATGCGCCATGATGGGAGTGTAGATTCCGTCAAACAGAAGCAGGAGGAGACCACATGAAGATTACTACGGTTGGGCT
>JAKISP010000050.1 GCA_021648525.1 Gammaproteobacteria bacterium | reverse complement strand
GTTGGGCTTCCTCCAGCCAGCACCTCACGATGTTAACCTTGCCCTTTCGCTAACCTTCGGCTCTGCGAATACCTGGTATCAGAACTTTCATCTGACTAGTTAAGTGCCATGCCCGGCACACACGCCTGTCTGAATAGGCCAGTTTGCAGTCTTTGTGTTGATGCCAGTAACAGCCGTGAATAAAAATAGCGATTTTTAGTCTACGCAGTACAATGTCTGGCTTGATTTTACCAATTTGACTATCAAGCCGAAAGCGGTAACCAAGTCTATGCAATGCTTTACGGGTTAGCACTTCGGGTTTAGTGTTACTGCTTCGAATACCGGACATCATCCGGCTGCGAACTTTCTTACTTACAACATCAACCACTAGCCAGCAGTGCATACTGATGAATTTTATGCTCTTCCTCTTCAATTAGCGTCATGATATGTGGCTTCATAATCCGCGCTATCTCTTCAATTACCGGCATTGCAACAGAATTTCCAAACTGCTTATATGCCTGCGTATCTGAAACAGGTATCTTAAATTTTGACTCACCCGGCTTATCAAAACCCATCAAACGAGCACATTCTCGTGGAGTCAGTCTACGAGGGTTCCCTCTTCCCCTGTGAACAAGAATCTCCGAACCATCCTTGTAATAGCGAGCAGATAGCGTACGAGCAATACTTGTTTTTTTCACCATCCCATAACCAAAGCCATTACCTTTAGCCTTATGTTTGGCCGCATAGTCATAGAGATACTTCCATAACTTATCACTAAGAATATACTTATCGTTAACTTTTCCTTTTCTCCCAACGATATAGTTTCTGAGCGTTTCCTTTTCGCAGTCCTCACTACTATCTTGCGGGTGGAGTATATCCCCAATAGTCATGGCATCTTTCTTCTTATGCCCAAAAGCATCCCATGAAAAATCTGTATCCTCGCGAAAACCAACGATGTAGATACGCTCGCGATGCTGAGGTACAAAACCTTTAGCATCAATAACCTTTGGTGATATTTTATAGCCTAATTCATCTTGGAGCGTTTCTTTAATAACCTGAAATGTCCTACCTTTATCATGACTCATCAGGTTTTTGACATTTTCAAGAAGGAATGCCTTAGGCTGCTTTTCTTTAATTATTCGTGCAACATCAAAAAACAGAGTGCCTTGTGTTTGACATTCAAATCCATGAACTCTTCCCATTGAATTTTTCTTTGATACGCCTGCGATCGAGAACGGCTGGCATGGGAAACCGGCCAGAAGCACATCATGATCAGGGATGTCTTCTACTACAACTTTGGTAATATCACCAACTACAGGATGATCAGTGGCAAAATTTTCACAGTAGGTTTTAACTGCATACTTATCCCATTCACTGGTAAAAATACAATGTCCGCCGTTTTTTTCAAAACCCATTCGAATACCACCGATTCCAGCAAAGAGATCTATAAACGTAAAATCTCTACCCTGTTGTGTATGGGTTTTATTTCCTAACAAAAGCATTTGTAATTGAGGTGCGCGGTAATCAGGTGGGCCATCTTCTCTGATTTCCCAGAGCCTGACTGTTTTTGGACTAACATCCAGTTTTCCTGCGATATCAGCCTGTGAGTAGCGCTCACGAACTCGCGTTAGTAATGTGCGATTACAAACCTTGATTTCCATTTAATTAACCATCGAATCCATAGAGAGCAGGGATAATAAACGGTAATTATTTCCTGTTTTTGTCCCTTTTTCAAGGTAATATTTTAGCACTGCCTGATTAACAACAACGAAACAACCACAGGAAGATAACCAATGAATAAAGTGAAAATATAGGCACACCCACATTATTACCATGGTAACAATGACAACATGACTCAATCGACCAACTTTCTCAACAAAGTGATGGTCAACATCTATTGCAGTAAAAAACAGAGGGATCAGCCTGCTTGTTTTACACTATAAATTTGGCAGGCCGTAGGGGCCATACGCAAAACATTATAAAAAATGCGGCTTTGCCCTCCCCCCTGTTACGAATCTTAAGCGCAGATATGAACGGTTAATAATTCCCTTACTTACCGGTAACAAAGTCTACGCTTACCCCAATAACAGCAAATACTGAGCGGTTGCTCTTCCAATTCAATTTAATTTTATTGACCCGCGGCCCCTTGAGGCCCAAAATATCCCTCGGAATGTCGATACTCATACCACCCTGTTCGATATACGAGCACAAGAACCCGTGTATATCAACAGGTTACATGCATTTCGGCATCCTTTACCGCTCACAGGATCGGAAAAGTGCCTTTAGGCCTCACTTACTTTTTTAACAAAAACGTAGATTTACTACCCCATGACCCTTTTATTGATTGTTCTGATCCCTTTGCTGGGTGCCTTGCTCGTGCCCGTGGCTGCAGCCCGTGGCCGCATGGGTGCAGCATTGATGGCGGGTGCCCTCACGGCTGCTGCACTCGGTTTATTGCTGACGCTCGCACCACAGGTTTTTGCTGGCGAGACGCTGGTGAGCAGCTGGGCCTGGATGGCGGATATTGGTCTCTACTTCTCTTTTCGACTTGATGGGTTGGGTCTGCTGTTTGCCTTGCTGATTCTTGGCATTGGGTTATTGGTCATAATCTACGCGACATATTACCTGTCACCGAAAGACTCTATGCCCAAGTTTTTTACCTACATGATGCTCTTTATGGGGGCGATGCTGGGCGTTGTGTTGTCTGAAAATTTAATCCTGCTGTTGATATTCTGGGAGCTAACCAGCCTCACTTCATTTTTGCTGGTGAGTTTTTGGCGCCATCGTGCCGATGCCCGTCAGGGTGCGCGCATGGCACTGGCACTAACGGGTGGCGGTGGTCTCTGTCTGCTTGCGGGTATTTTGCTGCTGGGTGAAATTGTTGGCAGTTATGAATTATCAGTGGTACTGGCCTCGGCGGAATTGATTCAGAACCATGATCTGTACACACCCGCCCTGATTCTGATCCTGCTGGGCGCATTTACCAAGTCGGCACAGTTTCCCTTTCATTTCTGGTTGCCCCATGCCATGGCAGCACCCACACCGGTCAGTGCTTATCTGCATTCAGCCACGATGGTCAAGGCGGGTGTTTTTCTGTTGGCGAGAATGCACCCGGCGCTCTCCGGCAGTGATTTATGGTTTTACCTGGTGACCTCTGCCGGATTGATTACGCTGGTATTTGCCGCCTATGTGGCACTGTTCAGGCACGACCTTAAAGGCTTGTTAGCGTATTCAACTATCAGTCACCTGGGTCTGATCACCCTGTTATTCGGCTTTGGCACACCGCTGGCGGCGGTTGCTGGCGTGTTCCATATTATTAATCACGCGATCTTCAAGGCATCGCTATTTATGGCAGCGGGTATCATTGACCACGAAGCGGGTACGCGGGATATGCGTATTCTCAGTGGCTTGTTTAAATATATGCCTTATACGGCAGTGCTGGCGATGGTGGCGGCGGCGGCAATGGCAGGTGTGCCGCTGCTTAATGGCTTCCTCAGCAAGGAGATGTTTTTTGTTGAAACCCTGGCGTTGCAACGCTTTGGTGATTGGGCGTGGTTAATTCCAGCGCTGGCAACCCTCGCCGGTGTATTTGCAGTTGCCTATTCGCTACGCTTTATTCATGACGTATTTTTCAATGGTGAGCCTAAAAATCTGCCCAAAGTGCCACACGAACCATCCCGTTGGATGAAAATTCCGGTTGAGGTGCTGGTGACGCTCTGTCTGCTGGTGGGTATATTTCCCGCCTTTACGGTCGGCCCACTGCTGGCAACAGCCGCCGAAGGGGTATTGCAGGCACAGATACCTGAATATAGTCTGGCCATCTGGCATGGGTTTAATACGGCAATAGTGATGAGCATTGTTGCCCTGGTGGGTGGTAGCTTGTTCTATCTGCTACGCCATCGCCTGTTTGCCCTGCACGACCGCTTGTTACCCAGTGAGTTTGGCGCCAAACAGATTTTTGACAAGATAATTCAGAGCCTGATCAATACTTCCCGCTGGATAACCCATCTATTGGAAAATGGCTCTTTACAGCGTTATATGGCACTGCTGGTGGGGGCGGCGATTACGGTCGGTCTCTATGCTGCAATGCAGCATGGTGCTATTAACCTGACGACATCAGGCGCCGTTATTCCGGTTAATGGGATCGCTATTGCGATCCTGATCGGGTTAATGCTCTCCGGGCTCGGAACGGTAATACTTCACCGCCGCCGCTTACCCGCGCTGGTGATGCTTGGTGTGGTGGGCTTATGCGTCTCGTTACTTTTTGTCTACTTTTCAGCACCCGATCTGGCCCTGACCCAGCTCTCGGTTGAAGTCGTGACCATTATCCTGTTGCTGCTCGCCCTGCATTTTATGCCCCAGGAGGTAGCGGCTGATTCCAGTTATTCCCGACGCTGGCGGGATGCAGCGCTGGCCGGGGGTGCGGGTGTTGGCGTAGCGAGCCTGACCTGGGCGATCTTGACCTCACCCTTTGAGACGCTGTCGGATTTTTATCTGGAACAGAGCGTGCCCGGTGGTGGCGGTACCAATGTGGTGAATGTGATCCTGGTCGATTTCCGTGGCTTTG
Source organism: Gammaproteobacteria bacterium (assembly GCA_021648525.1). Classification (GTDB taxonomy): domain Bacteria; phylum Pseudomonadota; class Gammaproteobacteria; order SZUA-140; family SZUA-140; genus SZUA-76. The sequence goes on along the minus strand of JAKISP010000050.1, from coordinate 17,954 downwards.
ATACCTTTGGTGAAATCACGGTTTTGGCGATTGCGGCAATTGGTATTCATGCACTGTTACAAAACCTGATGATCAAACCCAATGCGCCGGGGCGTTACGGCTGGGCGACAGCGAAACCACCGTTGTTACTGGAAGTCGTTTCTCGACCACTGCTGCCGCTGGCGCTGATGGTGGCTATCTATCTGATGCTGCGGGGACACAACCAGCCCGGCGGTGGCTTTATCGCCGGACTGGTGGTGGGGATCGCGCTGGTCATGCAATATCTGGCCAGTGGGGTTGTATGGACACAGGCACGACTGCGTATTGATTACTTTAAGGTGATTGCCATCGGGCTGATCCTCTCCCTGCTCACCGGCGTTGCCAGCTGGCTGCTGGGTTATCCGTTTATGACCACCACCTTTACCTACCTCCATTGGCCGGTGGTGGGAAAATTCGAAGTGGCAAGTGCAACGGTCTTTGACCTGGGTGTGTTTCTGACGGTGGTGGGTATTACCATGGTGATTCTAGCTGAACTGGGCAAGTTAAGTGGTCCGATGGCACCGGGACAAGTGCTTGATGACAAGGAGAATCGTTGATGGAAATTTTGATTTCAACGGCGATCGGATTTCTGGTCGCCTGTGGTATTTATCTGATGCTGCGCGCACGCACCATGGATGTGGTCATCGGCCTGACGATGCTTTCTTACGCCGTTAATTTGTTTCTGTTTGCCTCTGGCCGACTGGTCAGCAATGCCGCCGCCCTGATTTCACCCGACGCGGCAGCCTATGCTGACCCATTACCACAGGCTTTGGTATTGACCGCAATTGTGATTGGCTTTGGTATGACCGCGTTTCTGGTGGTACTGGCAATTCGCGCCTTCGGTGATCTGGGCAATGATCATGTGGATGGGGAGACAGGTAAAAAATGAACCATTGGCTGATTATGCCCGTGCTGCTGCCAATGGTAGCGGCAATTTTGATGTTACTGACCGCACGTTTGGGACGGGCAGTGGAGCGCACTGTCAGTCTGCTGGCAATGCTGGGTTTGGTACTGATTTCGGTTGCATTGCTGAAGAGCAGCCTACAAGGTGATTATCAGGTTTATGCCGTCGGTAATTGGGTTGCCCCGTTTGGTATCGTGCTGGTACTGGATCGACTGAGTGCATTGCTGGTACTGCTGACCTCGGTGTTGGCACTGTTCAGCCTGTTATATGCCTGTAATGGTCAGGACCGGGATGGTCGGCACTTCCATGTGTTATTCCACATGCAGCTGATGGGGCTCAACGGTGCCTTTTTGACCGGCGATCTGTTCAACCTGTTTGTCTTCTTCGAAATTCTGTTGATTGCGTCATACGGCCTGTTGCTGCATGGCGGCGGACCATTACGCAGTCGTGCCGGACTTCATTACGTCATTCTCAACCTTGCCGGTTCTGTGCTGTTTCTGGTCGCAGTGGGTACGATTTATGGCATGCTCGGTACACTCAACATGGCAGACCTGGCCGTCAAAGTTGGCCAGGCGGAACCTGAACAGTTGCGCCTGATCCATGTTTCAGCACTGTTGTTAATGGTCGTGTTTGGACTGAAAGCGGCGTTATTGCCGCTCTATTTCTGGTTACCGAGTGCCTATAGCGCAGCATCGGCACCCGTGGCCGCGCTGTTTGCGATTATGACTAAGGTGGGTATCTACTCCATTATCCGCATGTTCATGCTGGTATTTGGTATTGAAGCAGGCGTATTGAGTAACCTCGCCCAGCCCTGGCTATTGCCACTGGGTCTGGTGACACTTTCGCTGGGTGCATTTGGCGTGCTGGCTTCCCGCTGCCTGCGTCAACAGGTGGCGTATCTGGTGGTGGTATCGGTGGGCACCCTGATCGCTGGTGTCGGACTGCTGACCGTGGAATCGATGGCAGCCTCTCTCTATTACCTGCTGCACTCCACCCTGATCACCGGCGGACTGTTTTTACTGGCTGATGTCATTGCCCGTCAACGGGGCGATGTGGGTAGTCATCTGCGCGTTGGGCCAACAGTAACCCAGCCGCTGCTGTTATCAACCATGTTTTTCATCGCCGCACTGGCGGTGGTGGGCTTGCCGCCGCTGAGTGGTTTTATTGGCAAACTGTTATTATTACAGGCAGCGATACAGGCACCCAGTATGGCATGGTTCTGGTCAGTGATATTAATCGCCAGTTTTTTTGCGCTGATCGCCCTGAGCCGAACCGGCAGTGCACTGTTCTTAAAGACTGATGATGAGGCAACAACCGGCATCCGGGCTGAGCCTGTTTCACTTATCGCAGTAGTCGCACTGTTATTGGCCAGCCCACTACTGGCACTCTATGGCGATGCAGTGAGTGATTTCACCACCGCTACGGCAGAACAGCTGATGCAACCGATGCACTATATTGAAGGTGTTTTGGGCACACAGAAAGCATCAGCCGTTACTGGCACGGAGGTGGGACAATGAAACTGCTAAAACGTCTGGTACCTCACCCCATCTTCAGTCTGGTTTTACTGGTAGTCTGGTTATTGTTGAATAACACACTATCCGCAGGACATATCCTGCTGGGCTCACTGATCGCACTGATACTGCCCTGGGCCACCGCCGGTTTTTGGGCGGAACAGCTTCATTTACATAAACCGGGGCTCGCCATGCGTTTTCTGCTGCTGGTATTATGGGATATTACGGTCGCTAATATTCAGGTGGCAAAACTGATCCTGAACCCTCGTCGTAAACTGCGCCCGGCATTCATTCACTATCCTCTGGAGATAAACAACGACTTTGCCATTACCGTACTGGCCGCCACCATATCGTTAACACCAGGGACAGTCTCTATTGATGTCAACGGTGACCATAGTGTGCTGCTGTTGCACAGCCTGGATGTCGATGATGAAGACGCCCTGATTGCAGAAATCAAAGCGCGCTACGAAGCCCCCATCAAGGAGATTTTCGGATGTTAGCAACCGCTATTCTGATTGCCATGGCGCTGATCATTCTGGCACTAGTCCTGAATATCTGGCGTGTAGTGATTGGCCCGGATACCACCGATCGCATTCTGGCACTGGACACCCTCTACATTAACTCCATCGCGCTGCTGATACTGCTGGGCATTTACATGGCCAGCTCAGCCTACTTTGAAGCCGCACTGCTGATTGCGATGATTGGCTTTATTGGTACCACAGCACTCTGTAAATACCTGTTGCGTGGCGATATCATCGAATAAAAGGGAAGATAAAATGATCGACATTATTATTTCAATTTTCTTGATTATCGGTGCTGGTTTTGCACTGGTAGGCTCTATCGGCCTGATACGCCTGCCCGATTTTTATACCCGGCTTCATGGCCCGACCAAAGCCACCACACTGGGCCTTGGTGCCTTGCTGATTGCATCAATGATTTATTTCAGCAGCCGGGGTGAAACCAGTCTGCATGAACTGCTGGTGACCATGTTTCTGTTCATGACCGCGCCTGTCAGTGCCCATCTTCTCGCCAAAGCCGCCCTGCACCTGCGGGTACGCTCCGAGGTGAAATTGCCCAGGTGTGATGAGTAGCAACTCAACTGACCGGACATCTATCTAACACAGGGGGCTACCGCTCAACCAATCCCCAAAAGCCTCGCATCGCCCGGTTTACTCGCCCATTGAGCCTGCCCCACGAAGTGCTTTGGATATCACGTACCCCAATGGCTCAAAGCGCTTTGATTTTAGTCGCACCACAGCGGCTACATTTGTAGGCTGTAACGAGTTTGCCCTGCTTTACATCAAACTGTTTATTACTTTCGATCACCCACTTGTGAAATCCGCTACGACATAAGGTGACACCTTTCGCCTTTACTGCGGGGTTTTTCTTTTTGAATGGTATGATTTCGCCCATCATAAAACCTGAAATTTTATCGCCATTCCGGAGCGACGAACCAGTACCACTAGTTCACAGCCGCTACCGCCTCAACAATCCTGATAGCCGATTCTTTCAACCCTTTGGCTGCAATAATATCCAGCCCACTCTCTTCGAGTAGTTCAAGCCCACGCGCAGCATTGTTACCTTCAAGATGCACCACCACTGGCACTTGTATGCCAACCTCTTTGATTGCACCGATCACCCCTGCAGCAATCATGTCACAACGCACGATGCCACCAAAGATATTCACCAGCACCCCTTTAACATTATCATCCGACAGAATAATCTTAAATGCCTCTGCGACACGCTCTTTATCTGCCGTACCACCGACATCAAGAAAGTTGGCTGGCTCCCCACCTTGCAGTTTAATCAGATCCATTGTGGCCATCGCAAGGCCTGCGCCATTCACCATGCAACCGATGCTACCATCGAGCGCGATGTAATTAAGTTCCCATTCGCTTGCCTGTGCTTCACGCGCATCTTCCTGGCTTGCATCGCGCAGCGCCTGCAATTCGCTATGCCTATACAGTGCATTATCATCAATATTTATCTTGCCATCGAGGCAGAGGATGTCACCTTCTTTAGTCACCACCAATGGGTTAATCTCCATCAGGCTCAGGTCTTTCTCTTTAAACAGGCGTACCAATGCGGTTAACATCTTCACAAACTGGCCAACCTGCTTGCCTTCAAGCCCTAAACCAAAGGCAAGCTTACGCCCCTGATAAGGAATCACGTCACCCATCGGATGAACCGATATTTTAAGGATCTTTTCAGGCGTCTTCTCAGCAACTTTTTCAATCTCCATGCCGCCTTCGGTTGAGGCCATTACGGTAACGCACTTCAGTGAACGATCGATCACCATGCCAAGATAAAGTTCACGTTCAATGTCACAGGGTGTTTCGATCATCACCTGATTGATCGGTTGCCCTTTGGCATCCGTCTGAAAAGTGACCAGGTTTGTACCCAGCATCGATTTAATCGCTTCAATCACTTCAGCCTTGCTATCGGTGATTTTAACACCGCCCGCTTTGCCGCGACCGCCTGCATGTACCTGCGCCTTCACCACCCAGCGACTGCCACCCAGTGCAGCAAGCGCCTCATCGGCTTCGTCGGCATGGCTAACAACTCGATTGTCTGGCACGGCTATACCATATTCTGCAAACAGTGCTTTGGCCTGGTATTCATGTAGATTCATGGCTCGGTTCCTTTTTAACTATCATCTCTATTATTCAGCCATCATTCCAGCGCGGACTGAAATTTAATAACGGCGAAGCGATTAATACTTTTTCTTGTTGGGAATATGAATCGCACGCCCATCAACGGCCAGTGCGGCTTCATGAACGGATTCGGCAAGTGTTGGATGGGCAAAGACGGTCATTGCCAGATCTTCACTACTCGCCCCCATCTCCATCGCAATCACTGCCTGCGCAATCAATTCAGAACAGTGCGCGCCAATAATATGCACACCCAGTACGCGATCGGTATTGGCATCGGCGATCACCTTCACCATACCGATGCTGTCACCAGCGGCACGCGCACGCCCACTGGCAGCAAACGGAAATGTGCCCACATTATATTCGGTACCCGCCGCCTTTAATGCCTGCTCTGTTATCCCGGCCCATGCAATCTCGGGATGGGTATAGACCACCGACGGAATGGTATCGTAATTCATCTCGGCCTTTTGACCGGCGATCACTTCAGCCACCATCATTCCTTCTTCTGATCCTTTGTGTGCTAGCATCGGGCCACGCACCGCGTCACCAATCGCATAGACTGACGGTAGATTGGTACGGCACTGTTCATCAACATGAACAAAGCCCCACTCATCCAGTAATAGCCCCGTTTCATCAGCAGCAAGGCCATTGGTGTTAGGGCGCCTACCAACGGCGACAATGATCTTATCAACGGTTTCGGTATGCTCACCTTTCCCATCCTGATATTGCACCACAACACCTTTATTGCCAGCTTCGCACGAGACTACCCGCGCACCGAGGCGGATATCTAATCCCTGACGTTTGAATTGACGCAGCGCATCTTTTGAAATTTGTTCATCCGCCACGGGTAAAAAGTGCTCTTGTGCCTCCAGTAAAATAACTTCGGAACCAAGTCGACGCCACACGCTACCAAGTTCAAGGCCGATCACACCGGCACCAATCACACCTAAGCGTTTGGGCACTTCTGTGAATTCAAGTGCACCGGTTGAATCAACAATCACATCTCCCTTTAACGGTGCAGCACCAATCTCTACCGAACTAGAACCCGGCGCAAGGATCACATGGGTTGCATCAAGCACGCTTTCAGCACCATCATGCGCCGTCACCTGTACCTGCTGACTGGGCAGCAACTTACCACTACCTTGAATCCACTGAACACCATTGGCTTTAAACAGGCCAACGATGCCCTGGGTAAGATCACTCACCACCTTGTCTTTACGGGCCATCATTTTTGCGAGATCAAGTTTTACCCCGCTAGCAGTAATACCGTGGTCGGCAAAGGAATGGTTGATATCGTCATACCGAGCAGAAGATTCAAGCAGTGCTTTTGATGGAATACAGCCAACATTGAGGCAGGTACCACCCAGCGTGGGTTGATTATCAGCGCCAATCCATTTATCGACACAGGCCACTTTCAGCCCCAGTTGTGCACAGCGAATCGCAGCAACATAGCCAGCAGGACCCGCACCAACAATCACAACATCATATTGTTTAGACATTTTTTAGCAGCCCTCTCCCTGATTAAAGCTGTTACAAAAAGTACTTACACTTCCAGCAGTATACGCGCAGGATCTTCAAGCATCTCCTTAATCTTGACCAGAAACTGCACCGCTTCTCGGCCATCGATCAGACGATGGTCGTACGAGTGTGCAAGGTACATCATCGGTAGCACCACCACCTCGCCATTAACAACCATCGCACGATCCTGAATATTGTGCATCCCCAGAATACCACTCTGTGGTGGATTAATAATCGGTGTCGAAAGCATCGAACCAAACACACCACCATTGGTAATGGTAAAGGTGCCACCTGTAATATCTTCAATTGAGAGTGATTTATTCTGTGCCTTTTGTGCGAGCTCTCTGATTTTCGCTTCGATCTCAGCCATACTCATCTGATCCACGTCGCGCAGTACAGGCACCACCAGACCACGAGGAGAACTCACCGCGATGCCAATATCATAGAAACCGTGATAGATCACATCAGTGCCTTCAATCGATGCATTTACCGCAGGAATCTGCTTCAACGCCTCAACCGCCGCCTTGACAAAAAATGACATAAAGCCAAGTCGCACATCATGGGCCTTTTCAAATGCATCACGATGTCGCGCACGCAGCTCTATCACCGGTTTCATATTCACTTCATTAAAAGTAGAGAGCATCGCAGCGTTGTGTTGCGCTTCTAATAAACGTTCAGCTATGCGAGCACGTAGACGGCTCATCGGCACCCGTTTTTCTGGGCGGCCTTCAAGGTTATCTATCACTACAGACGCAGCCGATGCTGCTTTAGCAGGCTCGGCTGGTTTTGCTGCTGGCGCACTGTCAATCGCCTTAAGCACATCCTCTTTAAGAATCCCCCCCCCCTTACCACTGCCGCTTACCTGGGCCGCATCGATCCCTTTTTCAGCCATCAATTTGCGGGCTGCCGGAGCAATCGCAACATCCACAGCAGCGGCTTTTTTATCTTCTGTTTCAGGTGCTACCGTTTCAGTGGCAGCCGGTTTTGATGCCACCGCACCCACATCAATCCGTGCCAACAACTGTTGTGACAACACCGTTGCCCCTTCATTTTCGATAATCTCCAGCAGCACACCATCTTCCGGTGCGGGTACTTCAAAAACCACTTTGTCGGTCTCAATCTCTGCCAGCACTTCATCTCGGGTTACCTGGTCACCGGGTTGTTTATGCCAGGCGATCACTGAGCCATCGGCCACCGATTCCGGAAAGCTAGGTACGTTTACATCAATGGCCATGAGTCTTCCTTTTTAAATTAATCCAGCATTTCATCATTGAGCCGCTGCTGAGTTTTCACCCAGAGCATCCTCTAACAGATCCTGCAACTGCTTAATATGGAGTGGCATATAACCCACCGCCGGTGCTGCCGAAAAGGGTCGCCCTGCATACTCAAGATAAAACTCTTTACCCAGTACTGTACGCATATGATGCTGGCTCGAAAACCACGCACCCTGATTCATCGGCTCTTCCTGACACCAGATAAATTTAGTCGCACTGGGATAACGATCCAGCTCTGCCTTTAGTGCCTCTTTAGGGAACGGGTAGAGCTGTTCAATACGGATCACCGCGACATCGTTGCGTTTATCCTTCTCGCGCTTATCAAAAATATCGTAGTAAACTTTACCACTACAGATAACGACACGTTTTACTTCATTATCATTAAGCGCTTCGACCTCTGGAATCACCGTCTGAAAACGACCATCACAAAGGTCTTCAAGCGAGTTCACCGCACGACGATGGCGCAACAGACTTTTAGGTGTCATGACGATTAGTGGCTTGCGGCAATTCATTAACATCTGGCGGCGCAGTAGATGAAACATCTGCGCGGGCGTCGTTGGCATACAGACCTGCATATTATGCTGCGCACAAAGTTGCATATAACGCTCCAGACGTGCTGATGAATGTTCTGGCCCCTGCCCCTCGTAACCGTGTGGTAGCAACATCACCAGACCACTTAAGCGCCCCCATTTTTGCTCACCTGCACTAATAAACTGATCAATCACCACCTGTGCATTATTGGCGAAATCACCAAACTGCGCCTCCCAGATGGTCAGGGTATTGGGATCGGTAGTGGAATAACCGTATTCAAATGCCAGTACCGCTTCTTCCGAGAGTAACGAATTGATCACCAGAAAATTGGCTGACTTTTCTTCATCCTCATCTGCAAGATAACGAAGTGGCACATGGGTCTCTCCGTCTTGCTGGTTATAGAGTACGGCATGGCGATGAAAAAAGGTACCACGACCACAATCCTGACCAGAGAGCCGCACACTAAAACCATCTTTCAATAAGGTCGCATAGGCCATGTTTTCGGCAAACCCCCAGTCAACCGGCAGCGCACCGGCCGCCATTTTATGACGGCTGATAAAAATTTTATTCACATTGGAGTGCAGTACAAAACCATCGGGTAGTTGATGCATTGTTTCTGCATATTGGCGCAACCTGGTCAGTTCGATACGGGTATCAACCGGCGATGTAATATCGCCATTAAGATAAGGTTTCCAGTCAAAGGTATAGGGGTTTTGAATCTCTTCTTCACGAATAAACTCGGGCACCACGCCATTGCCGGCATCCAGTGCATCGCGAAACCGATTCATAAACGCCTTCGCTTCATCCTCATCAATCACACCTTCGTCCACTAACACATCGGCATAGAGTGCGCGTGTCGTTTTCATCGCCTTGATATGCTGGTACATCAGTGGTTGTGTGGCAGAAGGTTCATCCGCTTCACTATGACCGTGGCGACGGTAACAGACCAGGTCAATCACCACGTCTTTATGAAAAGCCATTCGATAATCAAGCGCTACCTGCGTCACAAACAGAACCGCTTCAGGGTCATCACTATTCACATGAAAGATGGGCGCGTTGACCATCTTCGCCACGTCGGTACAATATAGCGTTGAACGTGAATCTTTTTGATTACTGGTGGTAAAGCCAACCTGATTATTGATCACAATATGGATGGTGCCTTTAGTGGCATAGCCGCGCGATTGGGACATATTAAAGGTCTCCATCACCACCCCCTGCCCGGCAAACGCCGCATCACCATGGATGACAATCGGTATCACCTGATCACCATCACTATCGTTACGCCCCTCCTGGCGTGCGCGCACCGAACCTTCCACCACTGGGCCGACAATTTCAAGATGCGATGGGTTAAATGCCAACGCCATATGAACTGGCCCACCAGGGGTATTAATATTAGAGGAAAAACCGAGATGATATTTCACATCACCCGTACCATCCGTGTTATTGCGTGCCTTTCCTTCAAACTCCAGAAACAGGTCCGCAGGGTTTTTACCCATAATATTAATCAATACATTGAGGCGACCACGATGAGCCATACCCACGATGATCTCTTTCACCCCATGACTACCGCCACGTTTGACTATCTTATCCAGCAGTGGAATCAGCGACTCGGCCCCTTCCAGCGAAAATCGTTTTTGCCCGGTATATTTGGTGTGCAGATAACGTTCTAACCCTTCGGCCGCGGTAATGCGATCAAGCAGCTGTTTTTTAGCCTCATCAGACAAAGTACCGGGGCCATAACCCGCCTCAACACGCTGCATAATCCAGTTACGTTCAGCAGCCTCTGCAATATGCATGTATTCCACACCAATATTGCCACAATAGAGCGCTTTCAGGTGATCAATAATATTTTGTAACGACGCACAGTTTTCGCCGTTGATTGACAGCGTGCCTGTTTGAAAGGTAGTTTCGAGATCTTGCTCCGTCAGGCCATAGTGCGCCAGACGCAGTTCGACCACCGCTGTCTGCTCTGTCATACCGAGCGGGTCAAGCGTTGATTGCAGGTGCCCTAAAAATCGGTAGGAATCGATAAACTGCAGGATTTGCGCCTGCTTTACACCTTGTCCAGAATTAATCCCAGCAGCAATTCCGGCACTCATCGCAGATGTGCCAGCGACAACACGAATGGGGCGTTGCCTTGCTAACTGGCGAAAAGACGCTTTGATTGCCTCATGCGAGACATCTTTTGCTGTGCCATTAACACTCGGTAACGTCTCAAAGCGCTCTCGCCATGTGTCATCAATTGAGTTGGGATCTTCTAAGAAATTTTCGTAAAGCTGCTCCAGATAAGCTGCATTCCCGCCCGCGAGGTAGGAACTTTCCCACAGCTCATCCAGTGATTTGTTTTTGGAACGCCCGTCCATTATCCACCTACAATGCAAATTCCGTCTATATTTTAAGACACTACATTAAATAGTGTCGGTAAACATTAGAATTTCTATAGTCTTCTCAGCTTATCGTTATTTTTTTCAAAAACCAGAACAGCACTAATCTTCTTCTGCAGTCCATTTTTGTAGCGCATCAATGATTTTTCCTGCCTGCTCTTTGCTTGAGATATTAAATTTGGACTTTTGCATATATTCACCATTACGTTTCTGATAACGACGAATGGTGTACTTAATCTGGCTATATTCTTCTTTTCGCTTATCCCAGTCCTGGTATTTAAAGATAATGGTTGACCATGCTCCCTTCGTTAGCACCTCTTTATCTAGCTGCTTAACCAGTTCAATGCCATCTTCTGAGTAATCAATCGTAATCTCGTCTATTGTTTCAGCCATACTTCCTCCAGATTAAAATTGGGCACAAAGACACTGCTACCCGATAAATTGACTCATTTACCACCCATCTTATTTGATGGCAACGGTGTAAAGCCACTATTTCTTTGTATAATAAGCACCTGATTCATAAATCAGTTTGCCATAATCTGATGATACTTCAAATTCGACCTCAATGGTTTTTCGTTGTGTCGGCAGTGATATTGTCAACTTGCCATCTGCATATTGGTAGCTACCGGCAAGCTTACCGCCTTTTTCAGCCAGTACTGTCACCGTTTCATCAGAATCAAAGACCAATCTGTCGTTATCATCATCTTCCGGGTTATGTGTTAGCTCCCATGTTCCCAGCACCCATGAGGTATCTTCTTTCTCTTCTTCAACACATCCAGAGAGAGAGACAAAAAAAATAGCTGCAAGCAGCCATCTCAAACTTTGCTTCATTATTAACATTCCTTAATCAAAAATAACGACTACCCAGCAAGCTGCATGATCTTACTAAAGACACTATCAAAAGCTCTGTCGAACAAGGGTAATTCTTCAATAATTGCTGCATTGCCCTGCCTGAATTCATCTGCAAGTGCATAATACGACTTTTCAGCCACTACTTTGTAGCGCCAGTTTACGAAGGCGTATTTGGTAAACTCATCGCCCTTCCAGGCCAGTTTTACACGCTGCACTACTTTGCGATCATCTTCCAGCTCAATCCAGACCCCATCTTCCAGCCCTGCAACCAGTATAGTATAACTATCATTGATGCGCGGGGCATCATCATCTGCCATCCCCTCATCAAACCCCATCTCTTTCATCATTTGATCAAAATCACTGGAACCACTATTACCAGACACGGATAGAGACAAATCATCTTTCCCCAAACGCTCTCGCTCTCCTTCTGGTAGATCAAGATCATACGCCAGGTCCTGCAGCAGCTGGTCAATTTCATCAACAGGTTCTACTTTATCATCATCATGAATGGGCACTACCGGTGACACAATACTATTCCCGCTAATATTGGCAATATGGTAACGTTCAATCATCTCATGAACGGCCTGAATCTGGGCATCAGTATAACCGATCAGCGCCAGGCCCTCCTGTAGCGCTTCCAGAATAAGCGGCACAACCAATAACAGTTTTTTCCTCGCTTCGGGACTTTCTAACGGCTCAACACTCCAGATGAGGTCCTTACTGACTTGTTCTGCACGCTTTAGCGCTTCACTCTCCTCGCCCTCGTTCAGCATAATATATGATAGGACCTGCCGCCAGGTGTCCATTAAAAATACTTTTACATCATCGGGAAGATTTCGATTCAACAAATGGGTGGCAATCTCTTCGGCAATATTTTTTCTGGTTTTTGCTTCAAAACTGCTCTGCTGCACCAGTACGCCGATCTCCTTTTGTATCTGTTGAAAGCCCGCCTCCTGTTCGGCCATAAACTCTCGTAAATCCACCAGGCAAGTTTCAAAGATATCAAGATCCCCCTCAAACTCATTCGCCAAACGACTCACAACAAATTCGATCTTTTGATAGATAGCACTCGCATGTTCGTCATCGTCCTCACCAGCACTGGCAACCTGCCCTGCGATCGTCAACTCATTTAACAACACTCTTGCTGGATGCTCTTTTTCAGCGAAAAAAACACGGTCAATAATGGCAACTTTTAATACAGGAATCTGTAGACGAAAAATCAAAGCCTTAATAAAATCAGGCAGGCTATCCTCGGCCATCAGGTCATCGAAAATCATACTGATAACATCGATCGTTTCGTCATCTAGCTGACTGATACCCGCTGCTGGCGCACCTTCACGTTCATTCAGCTGCGCTTTAATCCTCGCCTTAAACTCGTCACTAGATAGTTCCGCACCAACCGCTAATAGATCATTAGCGATTTGCAGGCCAGAGAGCGCCTCAACCAGCTGTGGTGTTACGGGAGTATCAAGCAGCGCCTGCTGCCCTGAATTAGCAGACAAACCATCAGCAAACAAGCCCGATAACTGCTGGACACCCTGGAAGCCATGCACTGACCCACTGCCACTGCCACTGCCACTGCCACTGCCACTGCCACTGCCAAATTCTTCACCTTCCCTTGCCTGCACTTCAAAAGTTAATTCTTTTGCGCGCTCAGTAGACTCACTTTTTTTCGCTATTCTTTTTATCTCAGGTAGCACACCCGCCTCAAGAAGGGTTTTATTCAATTCACCCAAAAGCGTCCCTATAGACGCTAATAATGTACGCTCAAGAGATCGGTAAATCGCCAGCTTTACTTTTATATCGAACGCCAGTGAATGTAACAGCCTTTCAAAGGCATTACAGATAGGGGCGGAGCCAAAGGGAATCTGACCTTCATCCATTTTCAGATCTGGCAACATCAGGCTTAAGCGCTGTTCAAGTGCATAAAGCTCGTCGCTATATTCCTCAAAAATCTTTACTGTGATCTGATTAATCACTAAAGACTCTTCAAGCTGAGCATCGTCAACCAGCGAAAGCCCGCCCGTACCATCCTCAGCATCAATGCCAGATGATTCAGGATTCAGCGCCAGACTAAGGAACTGCGAGTAATTCAAGGTAAATTGCTGGGCTAACCCTTCTCTTTCACTACGTAACTTGAGCATCGCATCACTATAAAGCTGCGCCTTTTCACTCTCCTGTGTTTTATCGACAAGCTTAAACAGATCATCATCCAGCTGTTTAACCAGCGGTTCAAACAGTGTCTTCACATAATGTTCAGAATGCACACGACATTGCTGAACTAAAGATCGTGCAAGTGCGCCAGGCAGCGCCTCAGATACATGACTATTAAGAGAAGTTGGCTTTTCCACGTCACTCATGAACAGGCTCGACCTCAGTTTTTTTATTACCCGTTAATCTTTTGAATTATGTCGGTAATTTAGATCGTAACTTTACCCCAATCGATTATTGGGAATTAAATCCAGCCCCATACTAAATATTTGTGACTAATGATGATTTATCGCCATTCCAGCACCAGTAGACAATGGTGCCGCTGTTGCGCTTCTCGTGTCAGCCAACCACTTAACCAGTGGTAACCATTGCGATAATTCAAGCTTAACTGTTTGCGGTTTCAATTCATGAATCCCCATCCCTCTCTCAACGGCACTAATGTAACTGTCAGTATCGGTCAATGTGGTGATAAAAGGGATATCAAGTTCGCCCAGAAAACATTTCAAAGGTTCATACAGGCCACTATCGCTACGCGCTCGATTCGCTACAATACCTAACACAGTATTAGTCCGACGACATGCATTAATAATCAACTTCAATTCATAAATAAATTCAGATGAGGCATGAATATCAATTGGAGATGGCAGTACTGGCACCACAATCACATCAGCCCTGGAAACCATTTCAGTGAGCATTTTGCTACACATTCCCGCCGGGGCGTCAATCACGACCCGCTCAATATCGTCTGGGATACGAAGTTGAAAAGTTCTGGTTAAACCCACCTTTAAATGACTCGCATCAACTACATGTATGGCAGGATAATTGCCTTGCTGACGGATACTGTTCCAGTAAAGACTAGAACCCTGTGGGTCATAGTCCATTAAAGCTGTTTTTAAGTATGACGCTGCAAAAAGGCTTGCAAGATTCGATGCAATGGTCGTTTTGCCACTACCTCCTTTCGAATTGATCACTAGCACTGTCTGCATTGTTCCCCACTCCATAACCAGTTGAGGAATCACAATAATCAAATAAACAGCTCACACAACCAGCCTGAGCCTGGGAATCCCCTCATAGCCACTTATTCGGCCTAATTCGAATATTGATTAACAAAGCAGAGAAAAACAGCATATACATACTATGTTCAATAAAAATTAAACAATCGCGACTAACTCCCTACTACTGCCGTGACCACTTCAGGCGCTAGTAATGCACCGGTAAAGATCATCATCGGCCGTGTCACCAGAATACCCAGCCCTTGTGCCCGATGTTCTTCTTTGAGTGCGGTAATGCGCTCAGTTTTTTCTTTTCCAGCAATAATCGTCCTCGTAACCTGAACCTGTACGACATACAGCACATACAGAGTAATCACCAGCATAAAGTGAATCCAGACACCAAAGGTAAGAATATCCCCCTGAACAATCAGCTGATTATACCAGTCCCTCGTCATAAACAGATAAACAGGAAAACAGATATCGATGATCAATAACGAGACCATCACGCTCACATGAAATGAACGAATGTGTGCAAAGTAAAACGCTGCGAACTGCAATATGCAGGTAGCAGATGCAAATATGATCGCGCCTGTCATGATTATATTTCACTCATTTAAAATAGGGAATCAATGATAAAGCTCGACTACTCGAGCTCATCCTGATAAAACCGGATAGTACGAATATCACACCAATAAGACCAGCAACACGACAATAAATTGCGTCTCAACCCATAACCGCATAAAATAACTGCGGATAGAATCAGTTTTTACTGGCTATAATCTCAAAAAGATATTATAAATGGTTTTTGAATTTGAAAAAATCGATTAATTCCACTCTAGTGATCGATTAATTCGACTCCAGGCACCATAAAATGAATAGCATTAATTACAAACATCTTCACTATTTCTGGGTAGTAGCAAAAGAAGGCAGCATTGCGCGTGCCAGCGAACAGCTACATCTAACACCGCAAACTATCAGCGGCCAGCTAAGCCTGCTGGAGAAGTCAGTGGGTAAAAAGCTCTTTTCCAGATCTGGCCGGAATTTAGTGCTGACAGAAGCGGGTCGCACTGCGCTTGAGTATGCTGATGATATTTTTCTGCTCGGCGCTGAGTTACAGAACGTCCTTTCAAACCGTGCAGTTGATGGTAGTCCGCTACGTTTATCAATTGGCATCACCGATGTGATCCCGAAATTGATTGCTCACCGCCTGATAGAACCAGCACTTCAGCTCGACGAGCCTGTTCGCATTATCTGTCACGAAGATAGCCTTGATAATCTGCTGACTGATATCGCAGCACATAAACTTGATGTGGTTATTTCAGATCGTCCAATCAGACCTTCAATGAATGTACGCGCATTCAATCACCATTTAGGCTCCTGTGGTATCTCTTTTTTTGCAGCGCCTGTACTGGCAGAAAAATATCAGGCTGAATTTCCGCACTCGCTAGACCAGGCACCTATGCTCCTGCCCGTGGCGGGAAATGCAATCCGGCGTGAAATCATGCAGTGGTTTGATAGTCTGGAGATTCAACCTATCGTTGTCGGTGAATTTGATGACAGTGCATTGATTAAAACTTTTGGGCAAGCAGGTGTTGGGGTTTTCGCGGCGCCAACGGTGATTACCAGGGACATTGAGCGACAGCACAACGTTATTTCAATCGGCTCTACCGATAAAATTCATGAAGAGTTTTATGCGATCTCGCCAGAGCGCAAACTAAAACATCCTGGCGTGATTGCAATCAATGACTCAGCACATCAAAATATCTTTACAAAAACGTTAAATTAGCCTTCCTCGGCAATAACTGGCGACCAACTGCCAGTCATTTTATTCAGGTCACTATCACTCAAGCGCCCCTCTCCCCCTGATAGCTCCTCGTTAAGCGTCGTAGACTCTCCATTCTCATTCTGATAATGCCAACCACCTTCATTTACTAGATCAATCAGAGTACTAACCACATCATCCAGGCGCATTGAATATTCTGCCGCCAAATCCCTCAAGTCTGCCATCTGCAAGTTCGCCTGTTTATCATCATAGGTTTCATACAATAACGATATCAAAAACGGTTTTAGAGAAAGCGGTCCATGACGCAACATATTCAGTCACTCCTGTAATATTACCATTGCTAAATACAACTTTACGCTAACGGCATCCAGTCCCCTGAAAAATCGCGCATATCCTTTTCCTGCAATCGACCATTCACAAATAGCTGATCTAATGTTTCTCGTGTGATATTCACCTCTTCCTGATCATTCTTATATTGCCATCTGGCGTAAATACAGAGTTCAAACATGGTCACCATAATATCATCAAAGCGAATTCTGTTATCAACAGCGAGCTTCTGAAAATCATCTATATTTAAAGCAGCTCCCTTCATACGGTAAGTCTCATTAACCAACCCTTCCAGAGCGATATCCCACTTTGGCACCTCATCATCGTCTAATGTTGTCGATTCCGTCATGACCATTCTCCTCTAAATAAAGAATTGTGCTCAAACTTAAGTACCCATATCTCAGGCTTACTCCCCTGGGCGTCTATCGGCAGTATTTTGAAAAACCTAAAACAGCGTTCACAACTTGCTATTTTCTATGAAATTTATTACTTCATGTTTAGGTGGTGTTTGCAGGTAGAAGCCCTCTTCTCGCAAAGAGGCAATCACTTCTGTTACATCAGCCTGCGCCAGCTTTCGCGCCTCGGATAACTCTAAGTCCATCACAAATTCAAGAGTACCCAACAACTTGTCAAGCGCCTCAGGAATACAGGAAAAATCTACCGCTTCTTCATCAACCCGCTTAAGGTAGACATAGTAATCAGACTTCTTTTCACTTTTATACACCGCACAATTCATCGTAGTACTCTCACTAGTCACATTTTCAAATGATTAAATCAGGAAGGGATGCATTCTAGTATCAGCCCCGCTGTCAAACAAGTGACCGTGTTGAATTCAGACAAAGTAAAGGGCTCAACTGGGTATTTTTTTAATGAGACCTTTGCACGACGACACTATTCAGCAGTCAATTTTTGGTTTTGCATTTTTTGAAGGTTATCCTTCAAAAATAACGACTTCATAACGGTATTTAGGCAAGAAAACGTGTTTTCTTCTTCATTTC